>NZ_CP074380.1:5400000-6028750 GCF_022695595.1 Streptomyces sp. MST-110588 | reverse complement strand
AGGCCCGGCGGGTCCAGCAGCGCCGCCACCGACCGCGGCCCGAGGATGCGCGCCGTGCCGTACGTGCCGCCGTTGAGCAGCGCCCGGCACAGCACCGCCAGGTCCCGGGCCGTGGAGAACAGCCCGGCGTGCCCGGCGACGCCGCCCAGCGCCCAGGCGTTCTCGTCGTGCACCTCGCCGCGCAGCGGGCCGCGGTCCGCCTTCGCCCAGGGCCGCCGCTGGTCCTCGGTCGCGGCCACCCCGGCCGGGGCCAGCGGCCCGTACGCCGTATGGTCCATGCCCAGCGGGCCGGTGATCCCCTCGCGGACGAGACGGTCCAGCCGCCGCCCGGTGATCTTCTCCAGCACCAGTTGCAGGACGATGAGGTTGAGGTCGGAGTAGAGGTACGGGCCGCCGGGCGGCACCTGGGGGGCCGCCGTCTCCCGCCACAGCAGCGCGAGCTGGTTCCGGCGGCCGGGGTGTGCGTAGAAGGGCAGCTCGGGGCGGAGGCCGGAGGTGTGGGTGAGCAGGTGGCGGACCGTGATCCCCGGGGCGACGGCCGGCAGCCACCCGGCGACCTCGGAGTCCAGCCCGAGCGTCCCCCGCTCGGCCTGCTGGAGGGCGGCGACGGCGGTGCACAGCTTGGTCAGCGAGGCCAGGTCGAAGACGGTGCCGACCCGCGTGGGCTCCTGTTCCTTGGGCGGCAGCTCCACCCCGCGCCCGGCGCCCGGGTCGTACCTCTCGTAGCGCACCGCCCGGCCCGCCGCCTCCTGGACCGCCACCACCGGGCCCCGCCCGGCCAGGACGACCACGCCCGCGCACCAGGGGTCCCGCCCCTCGGGCAGTTCGCGTACGCCCCGTACGAGCCGGTCGGTCCAGAGCGGATCCAGCCCGGCCTCGGCCGGAGTGCCGTCGCGCAGCACGGGTGCGGGCGGGACGGTGGCGGCGTGCTCCGGGGGGTTCAGCTCCTGGTCCTCTCCGTGGCCTGTTGTCCCGCGGGCTGCTTGTCCGCGGCCGGCCCGTCCGTGGCGGGCTCGACCGGGGCCGGCTCGTCCGTGATCCGCTCGTCCGTGGCCTGCTCGTCCATGGCGGACTCGCCACGCTGCCACGGACGGCACATCCCCAGGAAGCACACCAGCGCCAACACGCCGCACGCGAGCTGCACCAGCGCCATCGGCACGGCGGTGTCCTCGCCCGCGATGCCCACGAGCGGGGAGGCGACCGAGCCCAACAGGAAGGTGGAGGTACCCAGGAGCGCCGAGGCGGACCCGGCCGCGTGCGGCGTACGCAGCAGTGCCAGGGTGTTCGTACTGGGCATGACCAGGCCCATCGCGGCCATCAGGACGAACAGCCCGGCCGCCATGGGCACCAGCCCGACCGTGCCGAAGACGCCCGAGGCCATCAGCAGCAGGGCCACCGCCGCAACCGTGATGACCACCAGCCCGATGCCCAGCACCCGGTCCAGGCTCACCCGGCCCACCAGCACCTTGCCGTTGATCTGCCCGACGACCACCAGCCCGACCGAGTTGATGCCGAAGAGCAGGCTGAAGACCTGCGGTGAGGCCCCGTAGATCTCCTGCATCACGAAGGGCGAGGCGGCGATGTACGCGAAGAGCGCGGCGAAGGCGAAGGCACCGACGAGCAGATAGCCGGCGAAGGCACGGTCGGCGAGCAGGTCGCGCATGGTGCGCAGGGTCCCGCCCAGCCCGCCGGACTGCCGTCGCCCGGGCGGCAGGGTCTCCTCCAGCGTGCGCCAGACCAGGAGGGTGAGCAGCACCCCGACCACGGTCAGGACGACGAAGACGCCGCGCCAGTCGGTGACCTGGAGGATCTGACCGCCGATCAGCGGTGCCACGACGGGCGCGACGCCGGAGATGAGCATGAGGGTGGAGAAGAAGCGGGCCATCGCCACGCCGTCGTACAGGTCGCGGACCACCGCCCGCGCGATGACGATGCCGGCGGCGCCCGCCAGGCCCTGCGCGAGACGGCAGGCGATGAGGAGTTCGGCGTTGGGGGCCAGTGCGCACAGGGCGGTGGCCAGCACATAGATCACCATGCCGGCGAGCAGCGGGCGGCGGCGCCCCCACTTGTCGCTCATCGGGCCGACGATCATCTGACCCAGCGCCATGCCCGCCAGGCAGGTGGTCAGGGTGAGCTGGACGGTGGCGGCCGGGCTGTGCAGCGCGGTGGTGACCTCCGGCAGGGCCGGGAGGTACATGTCCATGGAGAGCGGCGGTACCGCGCTCAGGCCGCCGAGGGCGAAGGTGACCAGGAGGCTCGTACGGCGGGCGGCGGGCGCGGAGGGTGAGGGCGCGGGGGGCGAGGGCGCGGCTGCCGCCTCCCGCTCAACTATCGGAGGGCTGTCCTGGGGCTCGGCCGGGCGGGAGCCGGGGTCCGTCATGAGTGTCTCCATGTTTCATTGATGGCGACACCATGTTGTCACGTGAGCACCACCCGCATCACGGAGTTATTCGCGCCCATCACATCGTCTTGCCCCGCACAGCCATGTCCTGCACAGCCATGTCCTGCACAGCCTTGCCCCGCACCGTCATGCCCCGCACCGTCATGCCCTCACGCGGGTTTCAGTCCCGGGGCGCCGGCCTCGGTGACGAACGAGGCGGCGGTGGTGACCGGCGCGCCGGGCCGGGTGACGAAGGGAACGGTCCGGTAGTCGGCACGGGCCTTCTCCCGGTCGAGCGTGACGGTCACATAGCCGCGGCGCCCGTTGTAGAACTTCATGTGCGGGTTGGCCGCCATGAGCTTGCCCCAGTTGGCCGGCCGGTCGGCCCCGTCCTTGCCGCTGGCGATCGAGGTGGTGACGAACTCGACGCCTGCGACGGCCGACTTCTCCTCCCTGAAGTCCCGCTTGATGTCCATGGCGTAATGGACGTGCACATCCCCGGTGAGGACGACGAGGTTGTCCGCCCCGGCGGCCCGCGCGCCCGCCAGGACCCGTGCGCGGGAGGCCGGATAGCCGTCCCAGGCATCCATGCTGACCTGGTACCCGGGCCCGGTGGAGTCCCGCCGCTGTGCGAAGGTGACCTGCTGCGGCAGGACGTTCCACAGCGCCCGCGAGCCGCGCCAGCCCTCGATCAGCCAGCGCTCCTGTGCGGCGCCGGTCATCGTGCGCGCCGGGTTGTCCGACTCCGGTCCCGGCGCGTGCCAGCCGTCGCCGTACGCCTGGTCGGAGCGGTACTGCCGGGTGTCCAGGATGTCGAACTGCGCCAGCCGCCCGTAGTGGATGCGCCGGTGGAGCCGCAGGTTCGGCCCGTGCGGGCGCTGCGGGCGGCGCAGCGGCTGGTTCTCCCAGTACGCGCGGTAGGCGGCGGCCCTGCGGACCAGGAACTCGGCGGGCGGCAGGCCGTCCTCGCTGATGTCACCCGCGTAGTTGTTCTCGACCTCGTGGTCGTCCCAGGTGACGACGAAGGGGTGGGCGGCGTGCGCGGCCCGCAGGTCGGGGTCGGACTTGTAGAGCGCGTAGCGCAGCCGGTAGTCCTCCAGCGTGACGGTCTCCCGGTTGAAGTGGCCGGGCAGTACGCGGTCGGTGTACTTCCGGGCGCCGCCGGCGGAGTTCACCGGGTACTCGTACAGATAGTCGCCGAGGTGGAAGACGACATCGACGTCCTCCTGCGCCAGGTGCCGGTAGGCGGTGAAATACCCGTCGTGGTACGCCTGGCAGGAGACGGCCGCCAGCTTCATCCCGGCGGGCCGGGCGCCGGGCGCGGGCGCGGTGCGGGTACGGCCGACGGGGCTGGTCCAGTCACCGGCCCGGAAGCGGTAGTGGTACGCGCGTCCGGGGGCCAGGCCGGTGGCCTCGACATGCACGCTGTGGTTGAACTCCGGGTGCGCACGGGCCACTCCGCGCCCCGCGAGCCGCCGGAAGCGCTCGTCGTGGGCGATCTCCCAGCGGACGGCGACCGGTGCGTCCGGCATGCCGTTGCCCGGCTCGTACGGGCTCGGGGCCAGCCGGGTCCACAGGACGACGGAGCCGGGCAGCGGATCGCCGGAGGCGACTCCGAGCGTGAAGGGGTTGCGGACGATCTTCCTGGGGTCGGCCTCGGCGGCGTACGCGGTGCCGGTGCCCGGCAGGTTGGTGGCGAAGGCGAGGGTGGCCGCGGCGCCGGTGACGGTCAGGAAGCGGCGGCGGCCCAGGTGTGCGGCGGCGGCCCGGAGCTGCTGGTCATGGGGTGCGTCCTGTGCGTGCCGACCTCTGTGGGTCATCCGGCCCTCCACTGGCTGGTGTTGTCGCCCTGTCGTGGGCGATTGCAGTGGCGGCGGGCGGCGCCGGGCCGACCCGTACACGTCGCATGCATGACAAACGGATGAGGACTGCGCCCGCAACGGACGCCCCGGGACAATCACGGCACCGGGGCCGAAGCCGGCACCGGGACTGAGGCCGGCACCGGGACCGGGATCGGCGTCGGTGCCCCACCGGGATCGGCGCTGGTGCCGGTGCCGGACCGGTTGCGCTCCGGTGGTGAGCGGTGCCGGGGCGGGGCGGCCTCCGTACGGTTCCGTAGGATGCGCCGCATGGCGGAACTGATGGTGCGCGACGGCACATGGGTCTTCGACGGCGACGTCGTACGGATCGTCCCCGGCCGGGAGCGCGGGGTGCACCGGCTGCGGCAGGACCTCGGCGAGGTGTCCGTACCACTGGCGGCCCTGGCCGGCATCGCCTACGAACCGGCCCGCAAGGGAGGCCGGCTGCGGCTGCGCCTGCGGGACGGCGCGGACCCCCTGCTGTACGTCACCGGCGGCGGGCTGCCGGCTGACGCCAACCCGTACCAGGTGGCCGTGGACCCCGGGCGCTCCGGCGTCGCGGAGTACTTCGCCGACGAGGTGCGGCAGGCACTGGCGATCGGGCAGGTGCCGGACGGGCCGGCCGACCGCTACCTGCTGCCCGGGCCCGCCGTGCCGCTGCTGGCCACCGGGGTGGACGGGACAGCGACCTTCGACGGCGACCGGGTCCACATCGACTGGCGATGGTACACCAGCGAGGCCAAGAAGCAGGCGGGCGCCCGGGACTTCACGCTCGCCGAGCTGGAGGGGGTGGAGTGGCGGGCCGCCGTCGGGCTGGAGTCCGGCTTTCTGCGCTTCCGTCCGAAGGGCGTGGCACCCCATCCCGAGCCGGAGCACGATCCCAACAGCATCGAACTGTGGGGCTTCAAGAAGGAGAGCGGCACCACCGCGCTGCTGGCGGCGGCGGTCGCGGCACGGCTGCCGCACCCGTCGGGGAAGGCGGGTACCGGTACGGACGCGGGTACGGACGCCGTGGCCGGTTCCCGGCCGGCGCCCGTGTTGAGCAAAGCCACCGATGCGGACGATGATTCCAGTGGTAGCGGGGGCGGCACTGGTGGCGGCGAGGATCACGACGCGCTGCTGCGCCGGCTGCGGGAGCTGGGTGAGCTGCACCGCGACGGCATTCTGACCGCCGAGGAGTTCGCTTCCGCCAAGTCCGCCGTCCTCAAACGGTTCCACACCCCGTAGGCGTCGCAGTCATGACAGACCCCGCAGTCATGACAGACCTCCCAGGCGCCGCAGACGTCGGCACCGCACGGGCACGGGAATAGCCCGGCGCGTCCAGCGAGTTGTCCCGGCCGTGACGATCAAGAACCCCGGCACGGACGCCGCCCCGCAGAACACCGCCGTACACGACGCCGCCACACAAGGCGCCCCGCGTGCCGGCGCTCAGACCATGACCGCCCCGGACGTCGAGATCCTGCGCTACACCGCCTTCTCCGACGACCCCGCGGGCGGGAACCCGGCCGGTGTCGTCCTGGACGCCACCGGCCTGGACGACGCCGCCATGACGGCCGTGGCCGCCCGCCTCGGCTACTCCGAGACCGCCTTCCTCACGGCACCCCCGGAGGGCCTGGGCGAGCCCGGCCGCGCCTTCACGGTGCGCTACTTCAGCCCGCTGGCCGAGGTGTCCTTCTGCGGGCACGCCACGGTCGCCGCCTCCGTCGCGCTGGCCGAGCGGACCGGCCCGGGCGATCTGCTCCTCGCCACCCGCGTGGGGACCGTACCGGTGACGGTGGAGCAGCGGGACGGCGCCCTGCGCGCCACCCTCACCAGCGTCGAACCGCGCATCGAGGACGTCTCGCGCGCCGACCTCACCGAGGCGCTGGCCGCCCTTGACTGGTCCGTCGCCGACCTGGACCCGGCGCTGCCGCCCCGTATCGCCTACGCGGGCGCCCGGCACCTGGTCCTGGCCGCCGCCACCCGCGAGCGCCTGGCCGACCTCGACTACGACTTCGACCGGCTCGCCGCCCTGATGCGCCGACTGGACCTGACCACCCTCCAACTGGTCTGGCGGGAGAGCGAGTTCATCTTCCACGCCCGCGACCCGTTCCCGGTCGGCGGGGTGGTCGAGGACCCGGCCACCGGCGCGGCGGCAGCGGCGCTCGGCGCGTACGCCAGGACGCTGGGCCTGGTCACCGCGCCGGCCACGCTCACCGTCCACCAGGGCCACGACCTCGGCCGGCCGGGGCTGCTCACCGTCGAGCTGCGCGACGGCGATCCGCGCTCGCACGTGAGCGGAACCGCCACCGCCATCCCGGACGCCGCGTAACGGCGAGCGGGATACAGCGCACGGGGGTGAGGGCGGGCCCCGGCCCGCCCTCAGGGATATGTTTCCGGACTTCTCAGGGCTTCCTGATGACGCGCTCCTGACAGTGCACGCATCCGGTGGCACCCTTCCTCACACGACGCCCGCACCGCCCTCACCACCCCAGCGCCGGCCCGTCCCCACACGTTCCTCCGCACGTTCCGATCCGCACGCCCCTTCGCACGTTCCGTCCGCACCGCTCATCTGCCGGGCCGCCGAACCCGCGGCCACGTTCCTCACGGCCGTGTGGCACACCGCGCGGTCATCGCAGAAGGAGTTACGCGTGATACGAACCGCTGCTTCCCGCGCTTCCCGTACTTTCCGCGCTTCTCGTTCTCCCGGTGCTTCCCGTGCCGCCCGCGAAGGCTCCGGCCACCGCGCGCGCCCGCGTCTGCGGCGCGCCGCGTCCCGTACGGCCCTCGGAGCCCTGCTGGCCACCGGCACCCTGCTCGTCGCGGCCCTCCAGACCGGCACGGCCGGCGCCGCGACCGCCTCCTCGGCCACCGGGAGCGCCGGGGCCGCGGGTGCCACTCCCCCGGCCGCCACCGCGCCGTCCCATACGTTCTCCCCTGCCGACCGGTCCCGGGCCGCCGCCTTCTGGACCGCCGAGCGGATGCGCCGGGCCACGCCCCTGGACCTGCTCACCGTGACCCCCGAGGCCACCCGGGAACGCGTCCCCCGAGGCACCCCGCTCACCTCTGGCCCCACACGCCCCGCACGCTCCACCTCCTCCAAAGCCGCCTCCTTCCCGCAGCCGGGCGGGCCCTGGACCGATGACGGAGCGGTCGAGTACACCGTCGGCCGGGTGTTCTTCACCTATCAGGGGCGTACGGCCTCCTGCTCCGGTGACGCGGTCACCAGCGCCAACAAGAGCACCGTGCTCACCGCCGGGCACTGCGTGAAACTCAACGGCTCCTGGCACACCGACTGGGTCTTCGTCCCCGGGTACCACGACGGCCAGGCCCCGTACGGCAGGTGGACGGCGAGCAAAACCCTGAGCACGCCCCAGTGGACGGCGAGCGAGAACATCAACTACGACATCGGCGCGGCCGTCGTCGCCCCGGCCGGCGGCAACCGGCTGACCGATGTCGTCGGCGGCCAGGGCGTGGCGTTCAACACCGGCTACAACAAGCCGATGTACGCCTTCGGTTACCCGGCCGCGGCCCCGTACGACGGCACCAAGCTGATCTACTGCAGCGGCAACACCATGAAGGACCCGCTGTTCTCCACCGACCACGGCATGGCCTGCAACATGACCGGCGGCTCCAGCGGCGGCCCCTGGTTCACGGACTTCGACGAGTCCGCCGGTGCGGGCCTGCAGTCCTCGGTGAACAGCTTCGGCTACACCTTCCTGCCCAACAGGATGTTCGGGCCGTACTTCGGTGACGACGCGAAGAACCTCTACAACGAGGCCCAGTCCTCCTGAACCGGAACAAAAGCCCGGACAAAAGCCCGGACCCAAGTCGGGACCCAAGCCAGGACATCTTCCGAAAAGGGAGGTTTGCCCGCGCGGCTGCCGGGGAGGCGGACCCTTGTCAAGGAACACCTCGACCTTTGAGGAGTGACACCATGACCGGGCAGCACAAGGCCGCCGCCAAGACCGAGCAGGCCAAGGGCGCCGCGAAGGAAGCCGCCGGACGCGCGGTCGGCAACGAGAGCCGGACCGCCGAGGGGCGTGCCGAGAAGGCCAAGGGCAATCTGCGCCAGGCCGCCGAAAAGGCCAAGGACGCCTTCAAGCACTAGATCCGAGCGCTGATTCAAGCGCTGAGTTCGAGCGCTGAGTTCAAGCGCCGACCGGCAACCGACGCCTCCGACAGCGGCCCGGCAGGACACCCCGTCCCGCCGGGCCGCGCGCGTCCACCCCTCACCCGCCCACACCCTCACACCTACGAACCCCCTCACCACCCGCCGCACCCTCCACGGCCGCGCCCCCACCCCACCACTTGAGTCGCCCCTCGCACCAACCGACCCACCACCAGAACAAGCCAGCCGGACATTGCCCCCAGCCAAGTGGCCGCCGCCCTCCTCGCGGAACTGCGCGACGCCTGCGCCCACACCGGACGGCCCGCCGACTTCGACCAGCGCCTGGCGCGCCTGCGCGAGGACCATCGACGCCGCACCGGCCTCATCCAGCGCCTCGACCGCCACGGCCTCCGATAACACCGCCCCACTGCCACGGCGCCAGAAGAGCTCCCTCAACGTCCCGCTGACGCGCGGTGTCCCCGTTCCCATGTTTCGGTGCTGTGCCGAGGGCTCCCGCCCGCGCCGCTCACAGCCCGACGGCGTACGGCGCGCCCCGACGCCCCGAGGGACAGCGCGCACAACCAGTGCACAATCGCGCGGGAAGTCGCGGGAAAACCGCAGGTCGGGGAGGGAATGGCCAGACGACGCACAGTGGCCCCTCCCAGGGTGTTTTGCCTGGTCAGGGCCATAGTGGCGGACGAGTCGGCCTGTACGCCGGGTTCTGTCTCCCTGGGGCCTTGCGGGCCCAGGGGAGGCGGCCATCCATCTAGGGCTGTCGTTGCCGGCAGCCTCGTGCGGTCTACCCGCGGACTCGGGCGGGCAGCCCTCGAACGTCCGCGCAGGAGCACCGGGGTGCCCCCTTTTGACCTTGCTCCAGGTGGGGTTTACCTAGCCCTCCGAGTCACCTCGGAGGCTGGTGGTCTCTTACACCACCGTTTCACCCTTACCGGAGCCTTGCGGCCCCGGCGGTCTGTTTTCTGTGGCACTGTCCCGCGGGTCACCCCGGGTGGGCGTTACCCACCACCCTGCCCTGTGGAGCCCGGACGTTCCTCGGGGGGATCGAATGATCCCCACGCGACCGCCCGGCCGGCTCGTCCGCCGTATGGACCATGGTACCTGGCGGGAGCGGGGGCTCAGCCGCCCGGGCGGAGGGTTGACCTTGTCGTAGCGACAAGGTTTCTACTGGTCCGCGGGAGGTCGTCATGAGGATCGGGGAGCTGGCGGCGCCGGCCGGGGTCAGTACGCGTGCCGTACGGCACTACCACCACCTGGGGCTGCTGCCGGAGCCCGAGCGACGCGCCAACGGTTACCGGGAGTACGGGATGGCTGACGCGGTGGCGCGGGCGCGGGTGTGGTGGGAAGGACGGTGGTTTTGGTGAGCGGACGGGGTGACGGGGGCGCGGGGCGGCGGCTGCTCGCGCACGAGGGGCGGTGGCTGGCGAGTCTGGCGCTGTGGCTGGTGCGGCGGCGGCACGGGGTGGGTGAAGGGGATCACGCCATCCGGTACGCGGGGACGCAGGCGGTCTTGCTGTACGGGATGACGTTCGTGTGCGTCGTGGAGACGGTGGGGATGGCGGTTCTGCTCGCCGAGATGCCGGTGGTGCATCTGGTGATGCTCGTACTGGACGTGTACACGGTGCTGATGGTGCTGGGAGTACATGCCGCCGCCGTCACCCGGCCGCATGTGCTGACGGCGGACGGGCTGCGGATCCGCCAAGGGGCCCGGATGGATCTGTGGATACCGCTGGAGCGGATCGCGTCCGTACGGTACGACCTGCGGTTCTCGAAGGACGGGCGGGGCGCGGCGGGGGAAGGCGTACTGGAGCTGGCGGTCGCCGGGCAGACGTCCGTGACGGTCGAACTGGCCGAACCGGTCGTTGCGGTACGGCTGTTGGGGCAGGAAGAGGAAGTGCGTACGGTGCGGTTCCACGCGGATGACGCGCGGGGGCGGTCGCGGCGATCCGGGAGGCGACTCGGGAGGGAGTTCAGGGAGGGGTGCGGCCGGTGGTGGGGCAGCGGGGGTGACGGGATAGCGGGGGTGACGGGGTAGCGGGGAGGGCCGGGGCGGGTCAGGCCGGGATGAAGCGGACCGGGGCGTAGCCGGGGTCGGCGGCGGCCAGGCGTACGCGCAGACGGTGGCCCAGCGGCAGCGGCGGTCCGGCGGGGTCGGCTTCGAGGCGGCCGACGACGGCGGGGTTGTCGATGTGGACCGTTCCGTGGCCCGGATTCTTCTCCTGTACGTCGATGACGTACGCGTCGAAGAGCTCCCCGACACGGTCCCTCATCAGCGCGGCCTCGACCAGGTCGACGCACTCCCGCTCGACCTGGCCGGCCAGCCGGTCGCCCGCCGCCATCTCGGCGGGCAGCCCGGGCAGCGCGCCGCGGACCCACTGCGGCGGCTCGGTGCCGGCCGAGGCGGCCAGGCACAGTTCACCGGTGTAGCGGTCCACCAGGCGCCGCAGCGGAGCGGTGGTGTGGGCGTAGGGGGCGGCGACCGCGGCGTGCAGGGCGTCGGCGGGGGCGGGCGGGGTGCCGTCGAAGACGGTGTAGCCGGCGCCGCGCAGCAAGGTGGTGCACTCCTGGAGGAAGGCGGCATGGGCCGCGCCGCGCGGGTTCAGGGTGCGGATCAGGGCGGCGTAGGAGGTGTGCGGAGGCCAGTCGATGCCCAGGGCGTGGGCGGTACGGCGCAGCCGGGCGACCGCGCCGTCCGGGGCGGTGGGCAGCGTACGCAGGATGCCGGTGCCGGAGGCCAGCATGAGTTCGGCGGCGGCCATGCCGGTCAGGAGGGAGATCTGCGCGTTCCAGCCCTCGGCGGGGAGCGGGGCGCGGTATTCGAGCGTGTAGCCGCCGTTGTGCTCGATGATCTCCTGTTCGGGCACGTTGAGCGAGATGCCGCCCCGGGCCACCTCCAGCTCCTCGCGGAAGAGGCCGATGGTGCGCAGCAGGGCCAGCGGCTCCTCCGCCCTCCCGGAGTCCAGGGCCCGCTGTACGCCCGCGTAGTCCAGCCGGGCCCGGGAGCGTACGAGGGCGCGGCGTACGGAGGTGGCTTGCAGCGCTCCGTACGCGTCCAGGTCGAGCTGCCACAGGACGGCCGGACGGTCCTGGTCGGGCAGCAGACTGGCGGCGTCCTCGCTCAGGACCTGGGGGTGCAGCGGCACGCGCTCGTCGGGGAAGTACAGGGTCCGTACGCGGTGGTGGGCCTCGGCGTCCAGGGCGCCGCCCGGGGTGACGAAGGCGGCGACGTCGGCGATGGCGTAGTGCACGCGGAAGCCGCCGCCGGGGCGCCGGCAGAGGAACATCGCCTGGTCCAGGTCCATCGAGCCGGGGGGATCGATGGTGAAGAAGGGGAGGTCGGTGGCGTCGGCGGTCTCCGCGGCGTGTGGGATCTCGGGGGCGCGGGAGGCGGCGGGGATGTGGGGGGTGGCGGCGGGTGCGTGGGTGGTGTCCGGTGCGTGGGCGGCCCCGGCCGTGGGGAGGCGCGGGTGGTGGGCGGCGCTCTCGGCCTCGGCCCGTGCCGTGGCCGGGAACTCCCCGTGCACGTCCAGTCTCATGCGCAGCCGGCGCAGCGCCGCGCTCAGGGGGGCCTCGGCTGCGTCGGTCACATGGATATGACGACGGGGCATGGACCGAGCCTAGGACGGGCGGCGGCGACCGGCACGGTGGCGGCGGGGCAGGGGGTACGGACGGGACACGGGGTACGGGCACGTGGGGGCGCCGGGCAGGTCGTAGGGTTCGGTGGGGCCGCCCCGGTCGTCCCGGCCCCGCCCCCGTTCCGTACCGCCATGAAGGAGAACCACCGTGCTCGTGCTGCTGCCGCCGTCCGAAGGGAAGGCCGCCGGAGGGGCCGGCGCCCCGCTGGACACGGGCTCGCTGTCGCTGCCGGACCTGACGCCGGCTCGCGAGACGGTGCTGGCGGAGCTGGTCGAGCTGTGTGCGGCGGACGAGTCCAAGGCGCGTGAGGTCCTCGGGCTGAGCGAGGGGCTCAGGGGCGAGGTCGCCAAGAACGCCGCGCTGCGCGAGGCCGGGACGCGGCCGGCCGGGGAGATCTACACGGGGGTGCTCTACGACGCGCTGGGGCTCGCGACGCTGGACGCCAAGGCGCGGCACCTGGCCGAAGCCTCGCTGCTGGTCTTCTCCGGGCTGTGGGGCGCGGTACGGATCACGGACCGGATCCCCTCCTACCGGTGCTCGATGGGTGTGAAGCTGCCGGGTCTGGGTGCGCTGGGCGCGTACTGGCGGACGCCGATGGCCGAGGTGATGCCGCGGGCCGCCGGGTCCGGGCTGGTGCTGGACCTGCGGTCGGCGGCGTACGCGACGGCCTGGAAGCCCAAGGGCGAGGTCGCGGGGCGTACGGCGACGGTGCGGGTGCTGCACGCCAGGACCGTGGACGGGGTGGAGAAGCGCTCGGTGGTCAGCCACTTCAACAAGGCGACCAAGGGGCGGCTGGTGCGTGACCTGCTGACGGCGGGGTGCACGCCGGCCGGACCGGCCGAGCTGGTGGAGGCGCTGCGCGAGCTGGGTTACGTGGTGGAGGCGCAGGCCCCGGGCAAGAGCGGCAAGGCGTGGGCGCTGGACGTGGTGGTGCGCGAGCTGTGAGCGGCCACGGCGGGTAGGCGGCGGGCGGGGCCGCTCACCCGATGAGGCGACCCGCCCCGCCCATGACGGCGCTCGCCCCGCCCATGACGGCGCCCCGCCCATGAGGACACCCGCCCCTATCCGCCGGCCGCCCGTACGCCCGGAAAGACCCGGTCGAGCTGGTGGTCGAGCAGCGCCACGGCCTGCTCAGGAGTCCGCTGGCCGAGCAGGACGCCGGTCTGCAGGCCCTCGGCGGCGGCCAGCAGCAGTTCGGCCTCGGGCTCCGGGTCGATCTCCGGCGGCACCTGGCCCGCCTCCTGGCCTTGGACGATCAGGCCGGCGACCAGCCTCTCCATCTCGGGCGGGGCGTCCCGGGCCACCGCGGCGAGGTTCTCGTCGGTCAGGAAACGTACGAAGTACGCGGCGTAGACCAGATGCCGGGTCCGCCGCTCCTCGTCCAGCGGCAGCATCTCCAGCAGGACTCCCCGAACGAGCGTGTACGGGGTCGGCTCGTCCTCGGCGGCTTCGATGCGCTCACGGGCCTGCTTCCCGGCGTCGGCGTTGAGGATTTCCAGCGAGGTCAGCAGCAGCCCGTCGCGGTTGCCGAAGTAGTACTGGACCAGGCGTACGGAGACTTCGGCCTCGGCCGCCACCTGCCGCAGGGTGACGTCTTCCAGGCCGCGCCGGCAGGCCAGCCGCCAGACGGCTTCGGCGATCTGGCGGCGGCGCTGGTCGTGATCGGCCTGTCGGGGCATGCGTTCTTTCCTCACTCACCTGTCGTGCTTGGCACCGGTTCCGTCGCGTCCGGTTCTCGTGCTGGTTCTCATGCTGATTCTCGCGGTGCTGTCCGTGCTCGATTCTCGCGCCCGGTTCCATCGCACCCAGTGTTATGGTTCGATCGTATCAATAAGGGGGGCGACGCCGGGCCGCCCTGCGTCAGGCAGGCGACGGCCCGGCTCGCGAACGTGCGCGATAAGCCCCCGTTCCCTCTGGAAGGTGGTCAGTGCTCATGAAGTACAGCGTGTGGCAGGTCGTCGGCATGGCCCTGACGGTGCTGGGCGCCCAGGGCGCCATTCGGCTGCTGTTCGACCACGGCAACTACGGGCTGCTCGGCTGGGCCCCCGGAGGCTTCGGGGCCCATCTGACCGGCCACCTGGCCGCCGTCGGCATCGGCATCGCGCTCGCGGGATGGGCCGACAGCCGCCGCAAGCGGCTCGCGAAGCAGTCGTGACGTCAAGCAGTCGTGACGGCAAAAAGTCGTGACGCCAAACAATCGCGACGTCAAACAGTCATGACGTGCGGCCTCCTGGCCGGGCGGCGCCCCTGCGTTGCATGACCTGCAACGATCGTTGCGGAGGTCGTCGATCACGCGCACTATGAGCGCGTGACCAGCGCCGAAGCATCCGCCGCCCCGTCGGTCCTGGGGCTCTCCCCCGTCGTCCCGGTCGTCGTCCTGGAGGACCCCGCCGACGCGGTTCCGCTGGCCCGTGCGCTCCTGGCGGGCGGCCTGCCCGCGATCGAGGTGACGCTGCGTACGGGCGGCGCGCTGGAGGCGATACGGGCCGTCGCCGAGCAGGTGCCGGAGGCGGTGGTCGGCGCCGGCACGGTGCTCACCCCCGTACAGGTGACCGCGGCCGTCACGGCAGGCGCCCGCTTTCTGGTCAGTCCGGGCTGCTCACCGCGGCTGCTGGATGCCTTCCAGGCGTCCGGAGTGCCGTTCCTCCCCGGTGTCTCGACGGCCTCGGAGGTCGTGACGCTGCTGGAGGAGGGCGTCACGGAGCTGAAGTTCTTCCCGGCGGAGGCGGCGGGCGGTACGGCCTACCTGAAGTCGCTGGCCGGGCCCCTGCCCCGGGCCCGCTTCTGCCCGACGGGCGGCATCACGGCCGCGTCGGCGCCCTCGTACCTGCGCCTGCCGAACGTGGGCTGCGTCGGTGGTACGTGGATGCTGCCGGCGGACGCGCTGCGCGCGAAGGACTGGGGCCGGGTGACGCGGCTGGCCCGTGAGGCTGCCGCGCTGGCCGCCTGAAGTCCACGGCGGGGAGCGTGGCCCGCCGGACGGCCGACGGGCCACCCCGGGCGCGGCTGCGGACTCCGGGCCGCTGCGTGCCCCGGCTGTGGGCATCAGGCTCCGTGCTCCGGCTGTGGGCGCAGGCTCCGTGCTCCCGGGTCCGCGCTTCGGGGACTCCATTCTCCCGGCGGTGGCGTCAGGGCCGGCGCAGGTGCGAGGTGTCGTTCAGCAGCCGCAGTGAGGCGTTCCCGTCGGCGTAATAGGCGATTGCCGAAAGCGACGCCGCCGCCAGCTCCATACGGAACAGCGACTCCGGCGGGGCGCCCAGCGCCAGCCGTACCAGCGTCTTGACCGGGGTGACATGGCTGACCAGCAGCACCGTACGGCCCGCGTGGCGCGCCAGCAGCTTGTCGCGGGCGGCGGCGACCCGGCGGGCGACCGTGGCGAAGGACTCGCCGCCGCCCGTGGGGGCGGCCCGCGCGGAGCCGAGCCAGGCGTCCAGGTCGGCCGGGAAGCGCTCCCGCACCTCGGCGAACGTCAGCCCTTCCCAGGCCCCGAAGTCGGTCTCGCGCAGGCCCTCTTCGATGTGGACCTCCAGCCCGAGCCGCCGGGCCACCGTCCCGGCCGTCTCCCGGCAGCGCTTGAGCGGTGAGCTGACCACGGCCTGCACCGTGCCGCGCGCGGCCAGGGCCGCGGCCACCGCGGCGGCCTGCCGCTCGCCGGCGGGTGAGAGCCCGGGATCGGAGCCGCCGCTGCCGGAGAACCGTTTCTGGGGCGTCAGCGGGGTCTCGCCGTGCCGCAGCAGTACGAGGGTGGTGGGCGTGCCGAGGTCGGCAGCGGCGGCGCCCGCGGACGCGGCGGCCACATCAGTGGTCTCCGTGGGACCGGCCACCTGGGCGGCCTCGCCCGTACCGGCCGCCTGACCGGCCACCTCGGCGGCCATGCCTGCGCCGGCCGCCTGAACAGCCACTTCGGCCGTGGACAGGCGCGGCTCCCACTGCCGGCCCAGCGCGCCGGCGTCCATGGCCTCGTTGGCGAGCCGGTCCGCGTGCTTGTTGCGCTCGCGCGGGATCCACTCGTACGTCACCTGGGACGGCGGGAAGACGGTGCGGGCCTCGGCGGCGAGCGGCTGCATGTCGGGGTGCTTGATCTTCCAGCGGCCCGACATCTGTTCCACGACGAGTTTGGAGTCCATGCGGACCCGTACGGTCGCCTCCGGGGCCAGATCGCGGGCGGCCCGCAGCCCGGCCAGCAGCCCCTTGTACTCGGCGACGTTGTTGGTCGCCGTGCCGATGTACGCGGCGGCCTCGGCCAGCGTCTGTCCGGTTTCCGGGTCGATGACGACCGCGCCGTAGCCCGCGGGCCCCGGGTTTCCCCGGGACCCGCCGTCCGCCTCGACGACGAGGCTCGTGAGGCCGGTGAGGCTACGGGGCATGCCTACAGGCCCGAGTCGGGCGTACGGACCAGGATGCGACCGCAGTTCTCGCAGCGCAGGACCTTGTCGGCGGCGGCGGCCCGCACGTCGTTGATCTCGGTGATGTTCAGCTCCAGGCGGCAGCCCTCGCAGCGGCGCTGGTAGAGGCGGGCGGCACCGACCCCGCCCTGCTGCGCGCGCAGCTTGTCGTAGAGCTTGAGGAGGTCGGCCGGGATGTCGGCGACCGTCAGCTCACGCTCCTTGGTGACCGTGGCGGCCTCGGTGTCGATCTCGGCGTACGCGGCGTCCCGGCGCGCGACGGCGTCGTTGACCTTGGCCTGGACGGCCGCCACGCGCTCGGTCAGCTCCCTGGCCCGCTCCTGGGCGCTCTCGCGGCGCTCCATGACCTCCAGGACGACGTCCTCCAGGTCGGCCTGGCGCTTGGCCAGCGAGGCGATCTCGCGCTGGAGGTTCTCCAGGTCCTTGGGGGAGGTGACGGCGCCGGAGTCCAGGCGCTGCTGGTCGCGGGCGGCGCGCTGGCGCACCTGGTCCACGTCCTGCTCCGCCTTGGTCTGCTCGCGGGCGGTGTCGCTCTCCTCGGTCTGCGCGGCGACGAGCAGGTCGCGCTGCTGGGTGAGGTCGGCCTCCAGGGTCTGGATCTCGGCGAGCTCGGGCAGGTTCTTGCGCTTGTGCGCGAGCTGCGTGAGCCGGACGTCCAGGGACTGGACGTCGAGGAGGCGGATCTGGTCGGCGGGCGCGGCGTTCAGCGTGGGGCTCCTGTTGTGTTCGTCGGGGTGAAGTCGGTGGCGGACGCCGCGTGGGCGGTCCAGGGGTCGGTGACCGTACGGGAGACGTAGGTGCGCAGGCCCCAGCCGTGCCGGTCGGAGATCTCGTCCAGTTGGGCCGCGGCCTGTTCGCACCACGGCCATTCGGTGGCCCAGTGGGCCGCGTCCAGCAGCGCCGGCGGGATCGCTTCGGCCGGGCGGGCCGTCTGGGTGGCTTCGGAGGCCGGGTGGTGGCGCAGGTCGGCGGTCAGGAAGGCGTCCACCTCCGCGGCCCGTACGTGATCGAAGAGGCTGTCGCCCGAGCCGCCGGAGACGGCGACCTTGCGGATCACCCGGTCCGGGTCGCCGGCGATCCGGACGCCCTGCGCGGTGGCGGGCAGCCGGGCGGCGGCGTACGGGCCGAACTCGGACAGCTTCATCGGATGGGTCAGCTCGCAGACGCGGCCCAGACCACGGCGCCCTTCCGGGTCGCTCGCGTCCGGGACCAGCGGGCCCAGGACGCGCAGGTCCAGGGCTCCGGCCAGGGCGTCGGAGACACCCGGGTCGGCGGTGTCGGCGTTGGTGTGGGCGACGTGCAGCGCGATGTCGTGCTTGATCAGGGTGTGCACGACCCGCCCCTTGAAGGTGCCGGCCGCCACCGTCGTCGTCCCGCGCAGATAGAGCGGGTGGTGGGTGACGAGCAGGTCGGCGCCGAGCCGTACGGCCTCGTCGGCGATCTCCTGGACGGGGTCGACGGCGAACAGCACACGGCCGACGGGGGCATCGGGGTCGCCGCAGACCGTGCCGACGGCGTCCCACTGTTCGGCCCGCTCGGGGGGCCACAGGGCGTCGAGCGCGGTCAGGACTTCAGACAGTGCGGGCACGGGTGGAAGGTTACCTCTCACCCGCGCCCGGATGACGGGCCGCTCCTGGACGCACTGCCGGATGCGTTGCCGGACCGCCTCTCGTACGCGCCTGTCATACGCGTCTCACGTACGCGTCCCTCGTATGCGCCCCTCGTATGCGTCCCTGGACGCGCTGCCCGGCGGACCGGTGCTCGGGCCGTGCGGAAAGGGGCCCCCATGGGCGGGGGATGGCCCTATGAGTGGACGAGTGCGGCCCGCAGGTCGTCCAGGACGCTGTCGGCGGCGGTGACCCCCAGCCCCAGGTACCAGGTCTCGTCCGGTACGTCCTTGGCGTGGCCGTCCCGTACCGCCTGCAGCTTCTTCCACAGCGGGTTGTTCTCGGCCACGTCCCGCTTGGTGGACTTCGGGTCGCCGTAGACGCCGGTGAAGATCCAGTCGGCGTCGGCCTGGTTGATGTTCTCCGGGCTCACCTCCACCGCCAGATCCTTGACCTGCTGGTTCTTGGGCCGGGGCAGGCCGGCGTCCTTGAGGATGGTGCCGATGAAGGACTGCTGGGCGTACAGGCGGGTGAACTGCGGCATGTAGCGCAGCATGCTGATGGTGGGCTTGTCCGGGCCGATGTCCGCGCCGAGTTTCCCGGCCTTCGCGGTGTACGCGGCCAGCTTCGCCCTGGCCTGGCCGGTCCGGTCCAGTGCGGCGGCGTTCAGGAGGTAGTTCTGCTTCCAGGTGAAGCCGGGCCGGATGGAGAAGACGGTCGGGGCGATCTTGGAGAGCTGCTCGTACTGCTTCTCGGCGCGCAGTTTGCTGCCGAGGATCAGGTCGGGCTTGAGCTGGTGGACGGCCTCCAGGTTGAGGCTGTTGACCGTGCCGACGCTCTTGGGGTTCCCGGCGTCCTTCTTGAGGTAGTCCGGGATGCCGCCGTCGCCTTCGGTGGGGGCGTAGCCGACCGGCTTGACGCCCAGCGAGACGACGTTGTCCAGCTCGCCGACGTCCAGGACGACCACCCGCCGGGGCGCGGCCTTGAGCGTGGTGTTCCCCATGGCGTGCCGGACGGTCCTGGGGAAGTGGCCGGGCGCGGCGTCCGTGCCCATCTTCGCCGTCTCCTCGGCGGCCTTCCCGAAGTCCTTGCCGCCCTGGGCGACGGCCTTGGAGCCGGCCCCGTTCCCGTCCTTCCCGCCGTCGGAACCGGCGGATCCGCAGGCTGCCAGGGACAGCGCGCAGACGGCGGCGAGGGCGGTGGCGGCGGCGCCACGGCGGCGTAGGGACATCACGCACTCCAAGGAAGACCGAGCCGCGGCGGTTCTCCTCTGTGTGCGGGCGTTCGCACGCACACAGAGGCAGCCGTCACACCGGCCCGGGAGGGGAAAGTTAGGTACGCCTTACCTTAAGCGTCCTTGACACCGGCGGCACACCCACCCCTCCCGAAACACCCGAATCGAACAATCGCCACCCTTATGCGTGAAGTGCCCCGACTCCCGTTGATCGACTGGAAGTACGAAAACTAGCTTCGGTCATTGACTGGAGGTGACCACCCGATGACGGTCTGTGCCACCGAGGACTCCGCCGCGCTCGGCAGCCCGCCCCCCGCGGCGCTCACCGTCGCCGCGGACGGCTCGTACGCCGCCCGGCTCGCGCGCCACGAGGAGAGCGGAAGCTGGTTCCCCGAGCGCTGGACGCTGGGCGGCTCCGGTCCGTACGCGGTCCCGTACGCCGTACCGCTGCCCGGCAGCCAGCCCGAGGAGCCGGACAGCGAACTGCTGCCGCTCGCCGACGGCCGGGTGCTGATCCTGCGGCGGGTCGCCGACCGCTTCGCGGTCAGCCTGCTCTACCCGGCCGGGCCGGGGACCGGCGAGCTGCCGCTGGGCGCCGTACAGGCACCGGAGCTGACGCTGCTGCCGCCCACACCGGGCGGCGCCGTCGCCTATGCGCTGGCGCCCGGCGAGCGCTCGACGGCGGTGTGGCTGGTGTACGGCCCGGACTCCGGGCCCGGTCCGGACGGGACGCCGAAGGCCGCCTGCCGGAATGTCGCCGAGGTCCCCGGGCGCTGCTCGGGCGGCGTCTGGCTGGACCGTACGGGCCGGCTGCTGGCACTGGACCGGGAGCGGGAGGGCCGCACGAAGACCGTGGTGGTGGACCTCGGGCGGGACGGCGAGACCAGCCCGCTGCTCCAGATCACCGAGGAGAGCAACGACCGGCTGCTGCTGGCCGACCCGGACAGCGGGCTGCTGGTCGTGCGCTCCGACGCCCCGGGCCACGAGCGGCTGGGCTGGGGCGTGCTCGGCAGCGCGCGGCCGGTGCGCTTCCCGGACTGCCTGCGGCTCGCGGACGCCGCGCTGCTGCCGTTCGCCGCGCAGCCGGGGCGGATGCTGCTGCCGGAGAGCTGCGCGGTGGCGTTCCGGATCGACGGCGCGGCCGGGACGTGGCTGGGGCTGTGGCGGCCCGTGGACCGACGGCTGCGGCAGATTCCGGCGCCGCCGGGGTGGCTGGCCGGGGCCGGACTGTGGACGGCGGACGGCGAGCTGCGGCTGCCGTACACGACACGGGAGGTGCCGTGCGGGGTGGCCCGGATGACCGCGCCGCCCGAGTGGCGGGAGGGGACGGAAACCGCGGTGGGTACGGGCTCCGCGACGGGAACGGGGCCCGAGCCGGGAACGGATCCCGAGCGGGAAGCGGACCACGGGCCGGCAGCGGACCCGGCGGCGGGAGCCGGTCCCGGCTCCGGTCCCGATTCCGGCTCCGGCCCCGGTTCACCACCGGCGGACGGCTCCGGCCGCACATCATCCACATCCACACAACCGGAATCCGTGATCAAGGAACCGGACAGCGCGCCCGCGCATCCTTCACCGTGCAGACCGGTACCGCTCCAGCAGGCCCCGCTGGCGGTCCGGGAAGCCCGGTAGTGCAAGATCGACCCCCCGGTTAGGATTCCGGGCGGGGGCTGCGCAGCCGGTTGACCCGGCCGTCGAGGGTGGTGTCCGGGGTGACTTCCCGGCGCCGGCCGACGAGGTCCCGACGCGTACTGCAAGCTATCTGACGGAGTGACTCAACCCATGTCCGAAGCCCGGACCGACACGACCGAGGCGCGCCCGTACGAGGCATCCGCCCAGGCCGCCACGGCGGAAGGCGCAGGCAGGCACCGCGGCCCGGCCGCACGGGAGGACGCCGGGACGTCCCCCAACGGCAGGCACCGCCGGGAGAAGGAGCCGCAGGACGCCTGACGTCCGAGGTCTTCCGGCCCACCGGCCGCACCGCCTTTCCGCCGCCGTCCGGTCCGACCGGGCGGCGGCGGTGCCGTTCGGACCCGCGTCGTACCCGCCGCGTCCACGTGCTGCGCCATACATGTCATGACATACGTGCCGCGCCCTATGTGCCGTGCCACATGTGCCATGTCATGCGTCCGTGTCATACGTGCTTGAGCCCCAGGATCTCGGACGCCGCGAAGGTCTCCTGCAGCGGGCGTTCCGCGTAGTACGGGGTGAGCAGCCCGTCCAGCTCCTCGTAGGTGAAGACGTCCTTCTCCGTGTCGAACCGGGCGGCCACCTGCGGCCGTTGGACGATCGCCACCAGCCCGCCGTGGACGACGAAGAGCTGCCCGTTGACCCGCTCAGCCGCCGGGGAGGCCAGGTAGCCGACCAGGGGCGCCACGTGCTCGGGGCCAGCGGGTCGAACTCGCCCTCCCCCGGCACCGCGAAGTCCGCGAAGACGTCCTCGGTCATCCGGGTCCGGGCACGCGGGCAGATCACGTTGGTCCGCACGCCGTACTTGGCCAGGGCCAGGGCCGTCGAGGTGGTGAGCCCGACGATGCCGCCTTTGGCCGCCGCGTAGTTGGGCTGGCCCGCCGAGCCCGCCACGAACGCCTCCGACGAGGTGTTCACGATCCGCCCGTACACCGGGGAGCCGGCGGCCTTGGAGCGTTCGCGCCAGTGGGCGGCGGCAAAACGCGTGGTGTTGAAGTGGCCTTTGAGATGGACGCGGATCACCTGGTCCCACTCGTCCTCGCTCATCGAGAAGACCATGCGGTCCCGCAGGATGCCCGCGTTGTTGACCAGGATGTCCAGCTTCCCGTGGCTCTCCACGGCCAGGCGGACCATGTCCCGCGCCGCCTCGAACTCGGCGACGTCACCGGTGTGCGCGACCGCCCGGCCGCCCGCCGCGCGGATCGCCGCGGCGGTCTCCTCGGCCGGGGCCGCGGAGCCCGCGCCAGAGCCGTCCCGGCCCGGCCGGCCGTAGTCGTTGACGACGACGCTCGCGCCCAGGCGGGCGAGTTCGAGCGCCTCCGCGCGGCCCAGGCCCCGGCCCGCGCCCGTGACGAGGGCGGACAGCCCCTCCAGCGGCAGGGACGGAACAGGTGACGGATCAGATGACGGAGCAGGATCGGTGCGCACCATTCTCGCGGTCCTCTCGGGTCGGTTCTCGCCTGTGCTGGCCGGGTCCTCAGCTCTTCGGCTCCCCGGGTCCTCGGGCCCTCAGATCTCCACGCAGGTGCGCAGCGCGACGCCCGTACGCATCTGGTCCAGCGCCTCGTTGATCTCACCGAGCCGTACCCGGTGGGTGATCAGCCCTTCGAGGTCGATCCGGCCGGCCCGCCACAGGGCGATGGTCCGCTGGTAGGACCGCAGTACGTCGCCGCCTCCGTACAGGGAGGGCAGGACGCGCTTCTCGTCGAAGAACAGCTCGAACATGCTGAGCTGGAGGAAGTCGTCGACCGCCCCCGCGCCCACGACGCACAGGGTGCCGCCGCGCCGGGTCATGTCGTACGCGGTACGGGTGGTGGCGGACCTGCCGACGGCCTCGAAGACGTAGTCGAAGCCCTCGCCCGCGGTGATCCGCTGCCGGGCGTCGTCGAGGGCGTCGGGCGCCGCGGCCTCGGTCGCGCCGAAGCGCAGCGCCGCATCGCGCCGGAAGGCGACCGGGTCCACCGCGACGATCTGGGCGGCGCCGCTCAACCGCGCGCCTTGGATGACCGAGATGCCCACGCCGCCGCAGCCGATGACCGCGACCGACGAACCGGCTGCCACCCGCGCGGTGTTCAGGGCCGCGCCGAGGCCGGTGGTCACCCCGCAGCCGATCAGCGCCGCGATCTCGTACGGGAGGTCGTCCGGGATGGGGACGGCGCAGGGGGCGGCGACCACGACCTCCTCGGCGAAGGTGCCGGTCCCGGCGAACCCGTACAACTCGGTGGGGCGGGCGCCGGTCCGCCGGAAGTTGGGCGTACCGGCGCTCATGAATCCGGCCAGGCACAGGTGGGTCTGTCCCCGCTTGCAGGAGGCACAGGTCCCGCAGGCCGGCAGCCAGCACACCAGCACCCGGTCGCCCGGCCGCAGCTCCGTCACCCCGTCACCGACGTCCAGGACCTGCCCCGCGCCCTCGTGTCCGGGGACGAAGGGCGCGGGCTGCGGAAGCACACCGCTCATCGCCGAGAGGTCGGAGTGGCACAGTCCGGTGGCCCTGACACCGATCCTGACCTTGCCGGGGCCGAAGCCCACCGTCTCGACGTCGTCCAGGACGTCGAGCTTGTCCTGTCCTGTCGCGTGCTGTACGGCTGCGCGCACGGCGCGGCTCCTCTCGTACGGACTCACGGGGACTCACACGGACTCACACGGGAATCACTCGGGTACGCGCAGGAATCACTCGGGCACATGCCGTACGGACCCGCCCGGACGACACCCGGGACGACTCGTACGAACCCCTGGGGGCAGCTCGTACGGGTCCTGCGGCTCACACAGGTCCGGCCTGCCCGTGCTCGATCACCGTGTCGGCCAGGACGGGCGCGTCGTCGCGGTCGGCGGCCGTGACCGCCACCTGCACGCGGCCGGGCTCCGGGGCGTCCCGCCACATCCGTACGCGCAGTGTCTCCCCCGGGAAGACCACGCCCGCGAAGCGGGTCGCGTACGAGCGCACCCGCCCGACGTCCCCGCCCAGGACCGTGTCCACCACGGCCTTGAGCGTGACGCCGTACGTGCACAGCCCGTGCAGGATCGGCCGGTCGAAACCGGCCCGCGCGGCGAACTCGGGGTCGGCGTGCAGCGGGTTCCAGTCGCCGTTGAGGCGGTAGAGCAGCGCCTGGTCCTCGCGCAGAGGCCGCTCGACCGTCTTGTCGGGCGCCCGGTCGGGGAGGGCCAGGCGCCCGGAGGGGCCGCGCTCGCCGCCGAAGCCGCCCTCGCCGCGTACGAAGATCTGGGTGTCGCAGGTCCACAACGGGCCGTCGGTGTCGGCGACTTCGGCGCGCAGGAGGATGACGGCGGCCTTCCCCTTGTCGTAGACGGCCGGGACGGTGGCGGTCTGGACGGCGCTGCCCTTGACGGGGAGGGGGCGGTGCACCGTGACGGTCTGGCCGCCGTGCAGGACGGCGGTGAGGTCGACGTCGATGCCGGGCGCGGACAGGCCGCCGGCCAGTGCCATACCGCCGCCCGCCACGGTCGCGAAGCTGGGTAGGACGTGCAGCCGGTCCTCCAGGGTGTAGCGCAGTTCGCCGGGGTCGGTGGCGGGCACGCCGGCGCCGATGCCGAGGTGGTAGAGCTGGACGTCCTTGTGGTCCCAGGTCAGTTCGGTGGTCCGCGGTTCGGCGGCGGTGGCCTTGGCGGCGTCGATGGGCATGGGGCTGCTGCTCCTTCACCACGGCGGGAAGACCCCGGCCCGGCCGTCCGCACCGTCGGCCGCGCCGGGGTCGCATCTGGGTCGGCCGCACCCGTTCCCCGTTCTAGAACGCGTTCTAACCGATGGCAGTCATGTATAGCCGATCCGCCGGACAGCCGGAAGGGTCCTGACGCGGTGTCAGGAGTGCGACGAGCCGGGCGGCGGTGAGACCAGTCGCGGACCGGGCGGGCCACCGGTGACATTTGTCCCCCACAGCCGCCCACATTCGTATCTGCCCAGGTCAGCGGCCATCTTCATAGAGTCGCAGACATGACGACGACAACGACGGGAAGCGGCCCGGCAGCGGGGACGACGACGGCCGCGGCAGGCGCGGCGGTCGCGGTGTCCTTCCGCGGAGCCGTACGGACCTACGGGGACGTGCGGGCCGTGGACGGGCTGGACCTGGAGATACGGCGGGGCGAGACCGTGGCCCTGCTCGGCCGCAACGGCGCGGGCAAGTCCACCACCATCAGCATGCTGCTGGGACTGCTGCCGCCCACCTCCGGCACGGTGCGCCTGTACGGCGAGGATCCCGAGAGGGCCGTACGCCGGGGACGGGTCGGGGCGATGCTCCAGGACGGCAAGCCGATCCCCCGCGTGACGGTGCGCGAGCTGATCACCTTCGTCGCCGCCGGCTACCCGCGCCCGATGCCGGTCCAGGAAGCCCTGGAGCTGGCGGACATCGGCGAACTGGCCGGGCGGCGGGTGGACAAGCTCTCCGGCGGGCAGGCCCAGCGGGTGCGATTCGCGGTGGCGCTGGCCGGCAACCCCGACCTGCTGGTCCTGGACGAGCCCACGGCGGCCCTGGACGTCGAGGCGCGCCGCGCCTTCTGGCACTCCATGCGGGCCTACGCGCAGCGCGGCAACACGGTCCTGTTCTCCACCCACTACCTGGAGGAGGCGGACGAGAACGCCGACCGGATCGTCGTCGTGGACCGCGGGCAGGTGGTGGCCGACGGCAGCAGCGAGTCGATCAAGGCCGCGGTCAACGGGACGCTGATCTCCTTCGACCTGGCCGGCAGGCCGACCGAGAGCCTGGCGCTGCTGCCCGGCGTGACCGCGCTGGAGGTGCGCGGCGACCGCGCCCTGCTGCGCTCCTCGGACTCCGACGCGACGGTGATCGCGCTCGCCGGGCAGGGCCTGGTGCGCGGTCTGCGGGTGGCCCCGGCCAGCTTGGAGGACGCCTTCCTCACCCTGACCGGCGCCGGCACCAAGGGCGGCGCCGGGTCCGCCGACCGCTTCCCCGCCCGCTCCCACATCACCGGAGGAACGCTGTGATGCTCGCCTACGTCGGGCTGGAAGTCCGCCGCACCCTGCGCGACAAGACCTATGTGATCTTCGGCATCGGCATGCCGGTCCTGATGTATCTGATGTTCACCAACCTGGGCACCGGCGCGGCGGGCTCCGCGGCGCAGTGGAAGATCTCCTCGATGGTCGCGATGGCCGCGTACGGGGCACTGGGCGCGGCCCTGGCCACCGGCGCCGGCGTCGCCGAGGACAAGGGGCTGGGCTGGCTGCGGCAGCTCCGTACGATGCCGATGAGCCCAGGTCAGGCCGTCCTCGGGCGCGCCCTGACCGGCTCGGTGACGGTGCTGCCCGCTATCGTGACGGTGCTGCTCGTAGGGGCGGTCGTCAACGGCGTCGAGATGGCCGGGTGGCAGTGGGCCGCGCTGGTGGTCCTCCTGTGGCTCGGCACCGCGCCCTTCACCCTCCTGGGCCTGGGCAACGGCTACCGGCTCTCCGCCCAGACCACCGGCCTGGTCAACACCGGGTGCATGGTGCTGCTGGCGATCGTCGGCGGCCTGTGGTTCCCGGCCGAGTCCTTCCCCGGCTGGCTGCGCTCGCTGTCCCAGTGGACGCCCGCCCACCGCTTCGCCGAGCTCGGCTGGAGCGTGACGGAGCGCCATGCGCCGGGGCTGGTCACGGTGGGCGTGCTGGTGGCGTGGCTGGCCGTGTTCGGCGGCTACGCGGTGCACGCGTACCGTCGGGCGGCACGCACGGTGTGAACATGAGCATGGACATGTTCACGGCGTGAACGCGCGGGCGTGAACGAGAACGGGAGTGACGGTGCAAGAACGGAAGACCGCGGACGGCACGGTGGACCAGGCCGGCCGCGGTGGCCTGCCCGGCCTGACCGGCAGGGCGGGCCGGGCAGGCGAGGACGACTGGGACTGCGGCGGTGGTCGCCTCTTCGGCCGGGTGAAGCGGGAAAAGAAGGCCGGCCGGGCAGACGGTGACCCGGTGATCACCGACAAGGGACCCCCCGCCTTCGCCTTCCTTCCCTGGCTGATCCTGGGCGCGGGCGCCTTCTCCAACGTCATCGAGGGCAAGGAGGGCAACCCCTGGGTGGCCGGCGCCGCCCTCCTCGCCTTCAACTCCCTGTACGTCACCGTCGTCCTGACCTCCTTCAACCCGCGCCTGCGCGACTCCCGTATCCCGCTGTGCGCCCTGGGCCTCCTCGCCGCAATCACCTTCGCGGTCACCCTCGGGTACGGCGGGGCCTGGCTGACGTTCTTCCCGCTGCTCTCGCTGGCCGCGGGCACCGTACGCAAGCTGCGCGGCAAAGCGCTGGCCTTCGGACTGGTCAGCCTGAGCGGCATCGCGGGGTACGTGACGAGCCTGACCGACACCTCGGACGCCGGGTCCATCGGCTACGGCACCTTCATCTCCGGCATGGTGACCCACACCGTCCTCAAGCTCTCCGACACCGTCGTCGAACTCCGCGCCACCCGGCAGGAGCTGGCCCGTGCCGCCGTGGAGAAGGAGCGGCTGCGCTTCTCCCGCGATCTGCACGACCTCCTCGGCCACACCCTGTCGGTCGTCGTGGTCAAGGCCGAGGCCGTACGGCGGCTGGCCCCCCGCAACCTGGACGCGGCCCTCGCCCAGGCCGCCGACATCGAGAGCGTCGGCCGCCAGGCCCTGACCGAGGTCCGCGAGGCCGTCACCGGCTACCGCGAGGGCAGTCTGGGCACCGAACTGGACCGGGCGCGCTCGGCACTGGAGGCGGCCGGCATCGAGCCGGTGGTCCGCCAGTCCGGCCCGCCGCTGCCCCCGCAGGCCGGGGCGCTGCTCGGCTGGGTCGTACGCGAAGGGGTCACCAACGCGGTGCGTCACAGCGGGGCGCAGCAGTGCGAGATCGAGGTCCGGGTCGACCCCGGCGGCGCCCGCGCCCACCTGACCATCACGGACGACGGCCACGGCCCCGCCCCCGAGGACCCGGCCGCCCCCGCCCCCCGCGTCGGCGGCACCGGCCTGAAGGGCCTGGCCGAACGCCTCGCCACCGCCGGCGGCACCCTGACCACCGGCCCGGCCCCGCGCCGCGGCTTCCGCCTCACCGCCGAACTCCCGGTCAACGCGGACGATCTGGTGTCACCGGAAGGCCGGGCCGAGTAGGTACGGGAGGGGGATGCGGCGCCGGGGTACCCGCACTCGTACGCGATGCGTACGCGATGCGTACGTGCGGGAGAGGCGACGGCCGTCGTTATGATCGGGCGATCACCGGCGCCCACGAACTGGTCGGGCGCCGAACGTACACACGAGGGGAACGATGGGGCTGGCAGCGCGGCCTTCGAAGGCATGGGACGTCGCGGACCTGGTGGACGAGCGGCTGCACGTCCTGCCGAATCCGCTGGCCGCCTGGAACAGCGATCCGTTCTGGGTCTCCGTCTGTGACTCGGACCCCGGGCAGGTGCTCGTCTCCCTGCACGTGCCGCGCGTCAACGCCCAACTGGCCGTCCAACTGCGGATCGGATTCCCGGTGACCGGGGAAAGCCCCGGCATCCAGGCCGAACGCATCCTCGCCGCTCTCAGGCAACCGCACCCCCTGGCCGGTGCGGTCGTCTGCGGGGGCGACCGGGAGTGCGCCGAGGAGTACGGGTATGCCTGGCCCCCGTCGTTGGACGAGGAGTTGCGTCGGGCGCTTGAGTCGTCGGACCCCGCCGCCCCGTTGGGGGTGGCGGGGCTCGTGGGCGGGCCGGCCGCGTAGGTCAGATGGCGGCTTGCCGGGCGAACTCGACCAGTCCGGTGAAGGCGGTGAGGGTGAACGTCAGGACTGGACCGTTCGGGTCCTTGGAGTCCCGTACGGGTACCACGCCGTGTGACATGGCGAGGTTTGCAGCGACTTCCACGCACGTGCCGCCATTGTCGCTGTATGAGGACTTGTACCAACGGGGGGTTCGGTAGTCACGATGTGCCCTTTCGCAACTGCTCAATCATGGCCACGGACGCCGCTTGGGAGAGCGCTTCGGCCTGCAACTGATGGTATGCCTTCAGTATGGGCATCACGGACGAGATCTCTCGGTCCAGGTGCCCCTGACTTTGGGACTCTGCGTAGGCGACCAGAGTCCGGTCCGCCATCATCAGGAGGTTGACGGGGTAGTTGAGCGTGCGACGCTCGCCGATGTCAAACGGTGCAACTTGCAACAGTGTGTCTGGCCGCTCGGCGAACTCCACCAGGTGCCTCAACTGAGCGTCCATGACGGACCACCCGCCGACAGGACGCCGGATACAGCTTTCGTCCATGGTCACGAACAGCATGGGTGGCTGGGGCCGTTCGAGCGCCGCTTGTCGCGCAGCCAGGAACGCGACTCGTTCATCTGCTTGTTCGGGTGTAATGGCACCGCGACGTACGGCGCTGTTTGCCAACACGCGTGCGTACTCCGGTGTCTGCAACAGGCCAGGGATGATTCCGATCTCAAACTGTCGAATCTCCACCGCCCGGCCCTCGTACCCGACGTACTCCGAGAACCCCTCCAGCAAACTACCGTTCTTGATCTGCGCCCACTCACGCTCGAACGACTCTGCGGTACCGGCGAGCCCAAGAGCAGCGTCTACAGCGTGCGAGAAACGGCGAGATGGCGGCTTGCAACAGGTTTCGACTGCCGAGATGTGCCGTCCCGAGTAGCCCACCCGTTTGGCCAGCTCGTCCTGCCTCCAACCGTGAGCTTCCCGCACGCTGCGCAAACGGGCGCCGTAGGCCGCTTGAGGAGAGGCGTCCGGGTTCAACTGCTTGAGATTTACCAACGTGCCCTCCGTTTTCCGAACGTTGAAGACAGGGCGACTGTAGGCCAGTCTGAACGCCGCTGGTAGTGGAACCACTACGGAGAGGAGCGACCATGCCTCAGAGTCACACGCGTCCGCCCCCGGCGTCCGATGCTCCACGTCCTCACCCTCACCCTCACCCTGCAACGGAAGGCGGAGACGTGCCGAACCCCGATAGCGCCCTCCAAGAGAGCGAACGCCTCGCCGTCCGCATCACGGGCGTAAAAGCGATCACCGCCGAGTGCGTGAGCCGTGTCGGGGACATGGTGTGCGGTGCCGCGTCCCCGACCTGGGGGGCCCTCGTCCCCCCGCAGGACTGGGCACGCCGGCATACGACAGCTACCGGGCACACGAGTTTCACGCGGCATGAACACTCCGGGTTCGACGTCGTCCCCGAAGCGGGCGCTCAACCGCGCGCGTACCGCTCCTGAGTCCCCGTCCCCGGCCGCAGGCACACATGGCTCCCCCTGTCATGACACCCGGCCGGGGGCGGGTCACAAGCCCCGGCAACCGGCCGTGGGCACGCGCAGAGTCCGCAATGAAAATGAAGAGGTGCACCCATGACGGAGGAAGAAGCACAGGCATCGGTCGGCGTACTGGTCGAAGACGACACCGGAAGGCGCGGCACCCTTCGGGAGGCAGGCGACTGGACGGACCCGAGCACAGGTAAGACCGAGTTCGTGGTGTTCGTGGGCCCGGTCGGCGGCGGACGCGAATGGACCACCAGCCCCGCGGCACTGCACCGGCTGGAGCGGACGCAGTGACCACCGATGCCCACCGCGGGACCGTCCCGGGCCTTCACGGACGACCAGGCGGCGCGGACCGTGATCGCCGTGAGGTCGTCGTTCTGTGGCTGACCAGCAACGATGAAGCCCCGTTCGGTGTGACCGGGCGGGGGTGTCGCTGTCTAGTCTGGTTCTATGACTGACTCACTCGGCGGGCACCCCGCAACATGTACAAGAGTTCTTCTCGCCGAAGACCAGGGGATGATGCGGGGAGCGCTGGCGCTCCTGCTCGGACTTGAGGACGACATGGAGGTCGTCGCGCAGGTCGCGGCGGGCGACAAGGTGGTGCCCACGGCGCTGGAGGTCCGGCCCGACATCGCGCTGCTGGACATCGAACTGCCGGGGATGAGCGGTCTGGACGCCGCCGCCGAGCTGCGCGGGCAACTGCCCTCCTGCAAGGTGCTGATCGTGACGACCTTCGGCCGGCCCGGGTATCTGCGGCGGGCGATGGAGGCCGGGGCGTCCGGCTTCCTGGTCAAGGACGGCCCGGTGGAGGATCTGGCGGCGGCGATCCGGCGGGTGCTGGCCGGGGAGCGGGTGATCGACCCGGGGCTGGCCGCGGCGGCGCTGAGCGCGGGCCCCAATCCGCTCACCCAGCGGGAGCGCGATGTGCTGACCGCGGCGGTGGACGGCGCGACCGTCGCCGACATCGCGGGCAAGCTGCACCTGTCCCAGGCCACGGTCCGCAACTACCTCTCGGCGGCCATCGGCAAGACCGGGACCCGTAACCGCATGGAGGCGGTGCGCACCGCGCGCCAGAACGGCTGGCTGTGACGGGGTGACCAGGCGCAAGGACCAACCGGTTCTCCGGCCGGCCAGTCCTTGCGCCTGGTCGCGGATGTCATCCCGCGGCGGCCGGTCTCCCGCGCCACCAGTCCACCGTCGCCCCGACCTGCTCCTCGACGGGGGTGGCCCGTACCGTGAACGCGGCTTCGTACGCGCCGGAGTCCATGACGAACGGGCGGTCGAACTGGTAGCGGACTTCCTTCAGTTCGCGGATCAGCGGGGAGAAGACCGACGCCACGCCCAGTACGGCGGGCGGGAGCCGGCGCACCGCGACCGGCCCGGTTCCCGCCCGGTCGGCGAGGCGGCCGACCATCTCCCGCATGGAGCGCGCGGGCTCCGTCGGCACGTGCCAGGCCCGTCCCCAGGCCCGCTCCTCGTCCGCGACCTCGGCCAGGGCCCTGGCCACGTCGGGGAGATAGCTCCAACTGTGCGGGGCGTCCGGGTCGCCGAGCACGGAGACCGGCTTGCCGCGCAGCAGCCGCGGCATGACCCGTGCGGCCAGGTGCCCGCCGTCGGTCACGCCGGGCCCGAAGAAGTCCGAGGCCCGTACCTCGACCGCCTTGATACGGCCCTGGTCGTGCAGGGCCCGCGCCTGCTCCCAGACGGCGGCGCGCACCCTGCCCTTGGTGCCGGTCGCCGCGAGCGGCAGCTCCTCGGTCAGGGGGCCGTCCACCGGTCCGTAGCCGTAGAGGTTGCCCAGCATGACCAGGACGGCCCCGGTCGCCTCGGCCGCCGCGCACAGCGACGAGGCCAGCGGCGGCCACTGATCCGCCCAGCGGTGGTACGGCGGTGCGGCGCAGCCGAAGATCGCGGTCGCGCCCCGCGACGCCTCGGTCAGCCGCCCGCTGTCCGACGCGTCCAGCGCGATGTGCTCGATGCCGGGCTCCGGGTCCCGGCCTGACTTGGTGACGACCCGTACCGAGTGCCCCCGCTCGGCCAGCAGCCGGGCGGTGGCCGCCCCGGCGGGCCCGAATCCCACGATGACGTAATGGCTCACGCCCGCACACTAGCGCGAGTGCGGATCGCCTCCCCGGGCGAGGCGGACCTGCCCCCGTACGGAATATCCGGTGGATGACGTGGGCGTACGGCTGGCAGGCTCGCCCCATGAACGCGCAACGCGATGACGTCTCCGGCTGGGCCCGGCTCGGCACCCCGATCGACGCCCGTCCCCTCTTCGCGCCCGAGCACGCGGCGCTGACGGCCACGCTGCGCGCTCTGGCGCCCGCCGACTGGGGCGCGCAGGCGGTGCCGGGCTGGAGCGTACGCGACCTCGCCGCGCACCTCCTCGGCGACTACTACGGACGGCTGGCCCGGGACCGCGACGGGCACCGGGAGGGGCCCGGCCCCGCGCCGGGCGAGACGCTGGAGGCGTTCATCCACCGCGTCAACCAGGAATGGGTCGACGCCTGTGCCCGGGTGAGCCCGGCCGCGCTCCTGGACACCCTGGACCTGATCGGCGGGCAGGTCGCCCGCCACTTCGAGACCACCGGCCCCGACGCCCCGTCGCTCGGGGTCTCCTGGGCCGGCGCGGACCCGGCGCCGATGTGGCTGGACACCGCCCGCGACCTCACCGAGTTCTGGACCCACCGCCAGCAGATCCGCCACGCCACCGGCCAGGACACCGACCCCGACCCGCGGTTCCTGTCCGTGGTCCTGGACACCTTCATGCGAGCCCTGCCGCACACCCTGCGCGATGTCGCCGCGCCCGTCGGCGAGCAGGTCCGACTGGTCGTGGACGGTCCGGCCGGCGGCACCTGGACCGTCACCGCCACCGCGGACCGGTGGTCACTGGCCGAGCCGGACGCCGGGCGGCCCGCCGCCCTGGTACGGCTGGACGCGGAGACCGCCTGGCGCCTGTGCACCCGCGGGATTGGGCCCGCCACCGCGCTCGCCCGCGCCCACGTCGAGGGTGACCGCGAACTGGCCGCGGCGGCCTGCCGGATCGTGTCCATCATTCACTGACGGCCGCGGCCGGCTGAACCGGCTGCCGGCCGCTGTTGACGCCTGAGGCCGTACGGCCGGCGGACGGGCGGGCGCCCAGGGTTCAGGACGGTGCGGAGTCCTCGCGGCGGCGCGGGAGGGTGACGATCATCAGCAGTACGGCCGCCAGCAGGATCACCGAGCCGACCCGGAAGGCCAGCCCGTAGCCGCTCGCCAGGTCATCGGGGCCGCCGCCCGCCCCGACGCGGGTCGCGGCGACGGTGGACAGGACGGACAGGCCCAGCGCCCCGCCCATCTGGCGGGAGGTGTTGATCAGGCCGGAGACCAGCCCCTGCTCGGAGGGGGCGGCGCCGGAGGTGGCGATCGAGGCGACCGGCGTCGCGGTCAGTCCGGCGCCGAAGGCCATGAGGATGCCGGGGCCCAGCAGCGTGCCGAGGTAGGTGCCGTCGGCGCTCATCGTGCTCTGCCAGATCATTCCGGCGGCGGATATCAGCGCTCCGGCGACGGCCAGCGTCTTGGCGCCGACGTGGTGCATCAGACGCGGGGCGATCTTCGAGCCGAGCACGATGCTCAGGGAGTGCGGCAGGAAGGACAGCCCGGCCTGCAGCGGCGTGTAGTCCAGGACGTTCTGCGTGTAGAGGGAGAGGAAGTACCACATCGAGAACATCGCGGCACCGGCCAGCAGCATCGCCGTGTTCGCCGCCGAGACCGAGCGCAGCCGGAAGAGCCCGAGCGGCATCAGCGGAGCGGTCGTACGGGCCTCGACGGCCACGAACGCGCCCAGCACCAGCAGTCCGGCGGCCAGCGGCACCAGTGCGCTCGGCGCCCCCCAGCCGTCGGTCTCGGTCTGCACGATGCCGTACGCGACCAGCCCCAGGCCGCCGGTGACCAGCAGCGCGCCGGGGACGTCCAGCCGCCGGCCGTCGCCCCGGCCGCTCTCCCGGAGCCAGAGCACCGCGCCGATCAGCACCAGCGCGCCGACCGGCACGTTGATCAGCAACACCCAGCGCCACGAGAGGTATTCGGTCAGCAGGCCGCCGACCAGGCCGCCGGCCGCGCCGCCGCCCGCGCCGACCGCCGTCCACGTGGCGATGGCACGCGTACGGGCCGGGCCGCTGGGGAAGGACGTGGTCAAGATGGTGAGGGTGGCCGGGGAGAGCACGGCCGCGCCCACGCCCTGGATCGTCCGGGCCGCGATCAACTGCCAGGGCTCCTGCGCCAGCCCGCCCGCCGCGCTGGCGAGCGTGAAGAGCGCGAGCCCGGCGACGAAGACCCGCTTGCGGCCGAATATGTCGGCCGCCCGGCCGCCGAGCAGCATGAAGCCGGCGAAGGTGATCACGTAGGCGTTGACGATCCACTGGAGGCCCAGCTCGCTCAGGCCCAGCCCGGTGCGCATGGCGGGCAGCGCCACGTTGACCACCGAGACGTCGAGGACCACCAGGAACTGTCCCGCGCAGACCAGCAGCATCACCAGCCAGGGGGGCGGGGAGGCGCGGCGGGTCGTTTCGGGCAGCATGACGGGAGAAGTGGTCGACGGCATGGGTCCCATCGTCGCACCGGCGCTCCGGTACACGCATCGGGATATCGTCCCGGGAGACGACTTCCGCTGGTCCTAGGCCCATCCGCCCCGGAAGACCATACGAAAGTCCTGGCCACGTGGCTCCTTCGGGCACGGGGCCGGAAAGGGCGGAGGCGAACCCGGGGCGGGCGCGGGCCGGGCGCAGGCTGTACCCGGGCCGGCCGCGGCGGGCGAACGCGCCCGGCCCCGGGCTCAGGAGCCGGCCGGCATCTTCATCTCCACCGGCCCGCATCCGAGCCGTCCGGCCTCGCTCTCGGCATAGGCGGGCAGCAGTTCCCGGGGAAGGGTGTAACCGCGGTCGGACTGGCGCTGCTCCACGAGGAAGACGGCGCGTCCCGTCCGGCAGGTCCGCTCGTAGACCGCGCGTGAGGGGGTCAGGGTGCCGTAGCCCTTGGTGCCCTTGATCCGCGGTCCCCCGGTCATCGCGGCCATGGAGAAGATCTTGGCGAGCTGGGGGTCCTCGACGGTCATGAACCGCACGGAAGTAGACCAGGGCCGCCCGCTGTGGGTCAGGTCGCAGGTGCGCACCGGGCCTCCCTGACCGCTGGTGACCCGCGTCCGGCGCAGTGACTCGCGCTCCGCGTCCGGCGCCTTCAGGCCCTTGATCCCGCACAGGGCGTCCATCTGCGTCGGGGTGGTCCTGGAGACCGGCGGCAGCTTCCCCGGGTCGGCGAGCGAGTCCTTGCAGCCCAGTTGGCGCAGGGTGCCGTTGGCGACCCGTACGACCGCGCGGGCCAGCGCCGTCCGGTCGCGTTCTCCCCGCTCGCCGCCCAACTCGACGTCCTTGTTGCCGACGGAGGCGTCCACGACCGTGGGGCCGTCGAATTCGCCCGGCCGGCCGAGGCAGCTTGGCGGCAGCGCGACCCAGGCCCGGTTCTCCGACACCATGCCGTTCAGGCCGCCGCCCAGCGGCACCATCGCCGGGCTGAGGAACTCGTTCGGCCACCGGCCGTCGTCCTGGCCCCGCAGGCCGTCGAGCTGGTGGACGGCGAACTCCACCTGCCACTGGACCCGGTCGTCGTCGAGGCCCTGGATACGGCACTGTCCGCGCGGACCGAGGTCCCCCAGCGGGTCGTGCCCCGGGGCTATTTCCTGGACCTTGGGCTCGGTCTTCCTGAAAAGGGCGAAGAGCGCGTCATCCTCCAGCGAGCCCCAGCAGGGGCGCTCCTGAAGAACGGCAGCGTGTCCGTCCGCCAGGCGACCACGCCCGCGCCCACCAGCGCGCCGGCGAGGGCGGGCGCCAGTACGGGGGCCAGGCGCCGGAACCACCGGCGCTTCGGGGCCGCCGGAGTCTCCGCGTCCGCCTCCGGGGTCTCCGCGTCCGCCGCCAAAGCCTCGGTGTCCGCCGCCGGGACCTCCGTCTGGCCCGCCGGAACTTCCGCCTCGCCCGCCGTCTTCTCCGTCATCGTGCGGTTCCCTCCCCTTTGGTGTGTACGTGGAAAATCGCCCGCCGCCCGCCGGTGTACCGGGCGCCGACTCCGTATTCGCCGGTGACCCGGTTCCCGAATTCCCGCGACGGCACCAAGTCGTCGTCGGCCGCACGGGAATTCACGGCTCTCGCCCCCGGCATTGCCGCCTTCCGGCGCCTTGTCGCCCAAGAAGTACGAGCCGCTGTCACCGGCCGGGCACCCCGGCGGTATTGCCCTGCAAAAGGCCGGGAACCGGTCGTTCGTCGTACGTGTCCGGTCGCGGTCGGCGGCCCGGCCACCACTCCGCCGGGAATTCCCCTCCGGCGTCCGCGCTTTCCCATCCCCTGTCCCCGACCCCGCCCCCCAAGTGATCAACCGGGGCGCCCCGTCCCGCTGTCGGGCACGGCGGCCCCGGCGGCCGATCCGATCGGTGATCGTATCGGCCTCCCCGCACACGCCACGCGCCGCCCCGTACGGCACGATGAGCGGGAAGCCGCAGACCTGGAGGAAGCCATGGCCGCTCCCGAAGCACCCGCCACCACGCCCGTTCCCGCGCCGGAGATCCTGGCCGCGTTCGAGGCCGCGAAGGGCTTCATGCCCGTGGACGAGGGGCTGGCCCTCTATGAGGCCGCGAGCGCCGCAGCGGCCCTGGGGCTGCCGCTCGTCGAGGTCGGTACGTACTGCGGGCGCTCCACGATCCTGCTCGCCGACGCCGCGCGCGCCGCCGGTGTCACCGCTGTGACCGTCGACCACCACCGGGGCAGCGAGGAGCAGCAGCCCGGCTGGGAGTACCACGACCCGACCCTGGTGGACCCGGAGGCCGGCCGGATGGACACTCTCCCCGTCTTCCGCCGCACCCTGCACGCCGCCGGCCTCGAAGAGCACGTCCTGGCGCTGGTGGGCCGTTCCCCGCAGGCCGCCGCGCTGTGGAACACCCCGGTCGGCCTGGTCTTCGTCGACGGCGGCCACACCGACGAGCACGCCACCGCCGACTACGAGGGCTGGGCCCCGCACCTCGCGCCCGGCGGCCTGCTGGTCATCCACGACGTCTTCGCCGACCCGGCGGACGGCGGCCAGGCCCCGTACCGCGTCTACCGGCGTGCCCTGGAGTCCGGCGCCTTCACCGAGGTCTCCGCGCACGGCTCGCTGCACGTCCTGCGCCGTACGGGCCAGGGCATCTGACACCCCACTACGATCGCCACGTGTCCAACGGCAGCACTTTTCCTCCCCGGCCCGCCCGCCGCCGCCCGCGCGGCGTGCTCGGCGTACTCGCTGTCCTCGGCGTACTGGCGGTGCTGGCGTCGGTCTGCGGCGCGGGGTGGCTGGTCTGGCGCTCCATGAGCGGTGAGGGCGGCGCCCATGGGAACGACGGCCGGCCGCCACGGGCCGCCGCCGGCCCGCACGGCGACGGCGGCGGCAAGGACGGCAGCGGCAGTGCCGGTACGGACGGCCGGACGGGCGGCGCCACACCGGGCGGCCATGGAACGGGTACGGACAAGAGCACCGGCCCCGGCGCCGATACGGGAACCGGCACCGGCACCGACCTGAAGGGAAAGGTCGTCGTCATCGACCCGGGGCACAATCCCCGCAACCGCGACCACACCCGCGACATCGCCCGGACCGTGGACATCGGCACCGGCCGCAAGGAGTGCGACACCACCGGCACCGCCACCGGCTCCGGCTACGCCGAGGCGTCCTTCACCCTCGACGTGGCGCGCCGCGCCCGTGCCCTGCTGCGGGCCCGCGGCGCCACGGTCCTCCTCACCCAGGACGGCGACCGCCCGTACGGCCCCTGCGTGGACGAGCGGGCCAGGGCCGGCAACCGGGCCCACGCGGACGCGGTGGTCTCCGTCCACGCCGACGGTTCGTCGGTGGGGCACCGCGGCTTCCACGTCATCCTCCCGCGCGCGTCGCCTCGGGCGCGGCGGACACCTCCGCCGTCACCGGCTCCTCCCGGCAGCTCGGCGAGGGCCTGGCGCGCCGTTTCGCGGCGGCGACCGGAAGCCCGCGGTCCAATTACATCGGCGGCGGTACGGGACTGGACGTACGCTCCGATCTCGGCGGCCTCAACCTCTCCACCGTTCCGAAGGTGTTCATCGAATGCGGCAATATGCGCGATCCGCAGGATGCCGCGCAATTGACCGATACGAAGTGGCGGGAAAAGGCGGCTCGCGGGATCACCGAGGGCATTACGGACTTCTTGACGAGGTAGCCCGGCCGACGGTGTCCGGGCTGCGGCACAGAAGTGATACAGACGTGATACCGACGCGATACCGACAGGACGACCCGCCCGGAACGACGGTAGGTTCCCCTTTACGATAGGGGCCGCCCCCGTGCCTCACACCGCGCGCGCACCAGCGACAGCGAGACCCAAACACCGGAACCGACAAAGGACCCTTACGTGAACATCCGCTCCCTCACTAGAGGCGACGGCGTGGTGATCGGAGCAGCGGTGTTGCTGTTCATCGCCTCGTTCCTCGATCTCACCTCCTCCGGCGTCGACGAATGCGTCGGCCGGTACTGCCCGCCCAAGATGGCCAATCCCAATGCCTGGGACTCGCTCAGCATCCTGATGACCATCTATCTGTCCGGTGTGATCGCGGCTGCTCTGATCGTCGTGTCCCGGGCCCTGCCGCAGCAGCGCCGGATCGCCGGCATCGACGTCGGCCAGTTCGGCGTCGCCTTCGCCTTCTTCGCCGCGTGGAGCGCCTTCTGGACGATCATCCAGGCGACCGGCGCGTCGGCCGGGCTGATCCTCGGCCTGATCGCCGCCCTGATCCTGGCGGGCGCGGCCATCGCCACCCCGCTCGTCCCGGCCCTGAAGGTCGGCCTCGTGGGCGCCCCGCGTCCGCAGGCCCCGTCCCCGTACGGTGGCGGACCGACCCCCGGCGGCTACGGCTACCCGGGCGCGCAGCAGCCGGGCCAGGGCTACGGCTACCCGGGCGGCTCCGCGCAGCCGGGCCAGGGCGGTCAGCCCGGTCCGCAGTCCTACGGCGGCCAGGCGGGCGCCACGGCGGACGCCTCCGGCGGTACATCCGGCGGTGCGGGCCAGCAGGCGGCGACGCCGGCGGCCGGCGGCGGCGCGGAGTTCGCGCCGTTCTGGTTCGCGGTGCCGGTCGCCCGCCCGCTGTACGGCGAGGACGGCTCTCCGGCGCCGATCGCCGAGCTGGCGCCCGGCACGTGGTACCTGGCGGTGGAGCAGCGCGGCCAGGCCCTGATCGCGCAGACGCAGGACGGCCGTCGCGGCGTCCTCCAGGACACCACCGGTATCCAGCGCGGCTGACCCCGCGGCCCGGCGCCGCCGCACGGTCCGGACTCCACGGTCGGCATCTTCAGGCCGTACGGCCCCTCGTCCTCCCCGGGCGAGGGGCCGTTGCCGTACCCGCCTCCGGCCCGTACAGTTCCCCGTCACCGACCTGACGAGCCGTCAGACAGGTCACGTCAGGCAGGTGACGTCAGGCAGGTGTCGTCAGGCGGTGAGGACGGAACAGGGGCGGGTGAGAGCGCATGCGGCTCGGCTTGGTGCTCGGTTACTGGGGGCGCGGCCCCGACCCCCGGCACCTCGAACTCGTCCGTACGGCAGAACAACTGGGCTATGACTCCGTATGGACCGGCGAGGCATGGGGCTCCGACGCCTTCACCACGCTGACCTGGATCGCCGCCCACACCTCACGGATCAAACTGGGCACCGCCGTCGCGCAGATGGCCGCCCGCACCCCGGCCGCCACCGCGATGCACGCGCTCACCCTGGACCACCTCTCCGGCGGCCGGGTACTGCTGGGGCTCGGCCTGTCGGGGCCGCAGGTCGTCGAGGGCTGGTACGGCCGTCCGTTCCCCCGCAGCCCGCTGACCGCGACCCGTGAGTACGTCGACATCGTCCGCCAAGTCCTGCGCCGCGAGGAGCCGGTGACCTGCGACGGCCGCTTCCACCCGCTGCCCTACCGGGGCGAGGACGGTACGGGCCTGGGCAGGCCCCTGAAGTCCATCACCCACCCCCTGCGCACCGGTCTCCCCGTACTGCTCGGCGCCGAGGGCCCCAAGAACATCGCGCAGACGGCCCGCATCGCCGACGGCTGGCTGCCCCTGTACTGGTCCCCGGCCCGCAGCGATCTCCACGCAGCCGCCCTGGAGGCGGCTGCGCCCGGTTTCCTCGTGGCGCCGATGGCCCGTGCCACGGTCTGCCGGGACGTCGCCGAGGGGCTGTTGCCGGTCAAGGCGATGCTCGGCTTCTACATCGGCGGCATGGGCCATGCGGCCCGTAACTTCCACGCCGATCTGATGGCCCGCATGGGGTACGAGGAGGCGGCGCGGCGCGTCCAGGACCTCTTCCGCCAGGGCCGCAGGGAAGAAGCGGTACGCGCCGTCCCCGACGCCTTCGCCGATGAGATCTCCCTGGTCGGGCCGCGCGAACGCATCGCGGAACGGCTGGCGGCGTGGCGCCGGGGCCCGGTCACCGACCTCCTGGTCACCGCCCCGGACCCGCACACGCTGCGGGTCCTGGCGGAACTCAACTCCTGAAGCACCGGGCGCCACGCTGCCCGACGGGCCTCCAGGGCACGCCGAGCCGTGGAGCTGCCGGCTCATCACCCGGCCGGCCCGCCACTCGGCCGACCCACCGCCCGGCCGCCCCGTCACTCGAAGGACACCAGCTCCAGCCAGCGGTCCAGGAGCGCCCGGTCGCCGCGGACCGCCACCCGGCCGCTGTCCGCGGGCAGCCTGCGGTAGAAGACCCGCAGGACGTCGGCGAGCGGGCCGCGCAGCTCGGCGTCGGCGTCCTCGCGGGCGGCGCGCCGGTAGGTGACCGCCTCGCCGTTCAGGTCGATCAACCAGGTGGCCGCCAGGCCGGGCGGGGTATCGGTGGCACGCAGCAGGATCGTTCCGCCGCCCTCCAGGAGCCGTTCCAGTCCGGGCCGGTGCCCGGTGGTCTGCGACATCCGGACCAGTTGGAGCCATTCCTCCACGGTGTCCGCCGCGACCTCGGCCTCGACCCGGAACTCCACGCCCGCCGCGCGCGCCGCGTCGGCCCGGTGGACCACGGTCTCGTGCGTCATCCGCCGGGCCCAGAACCCGGCCGGCTGTCCCGGCGCCCAGCACCACACCCGCGTGTCCGGCCCCGCCTCGCGCAGCGCGTCCGCGCACATCCGCGCGCCCTCCTCCAGCCACATGTCCAGCGCGTCCGGATCGTCCTCCTCGGGGCCGGGCAGCCCGGGCACGTCCGCCTCGGGCACGTTCCGCTCCGCCCTGGTCGCCACGATCGTGCCCGCCCAGCGGTGTGCGCCACCGACATGGCGGGCGAGCCGCGCCAGCGTCCAGTCGGGACACGTCGGTACGGTCACCGTCAGGTCGGCGCCGCGCAGGGTCTGTCTGAACGCGGTGGTCTGCGCGAGGATCTCGGCGCAGTAGCGGTCGTGCGACAGCGAGCCGTCGAAAGTCATGGCCGCAGCGTAATGAGCGGCCCGCCGCCCGGCCTCCCCTTTCCCGGATTCCGCACCCGGCTCCGCAGACCGTCACCAACCACCTGTTTGCGGACGCCGGTTGAGGCTACTCGGCCGGCATGCCCAAGAGACACCGGTACGCGAGCAGCTACGTGGCGACAGCCGTGGTCGTCGCCGCGGACGCGGCGGCCGTGATCCTCGGCCTGTGGATCGTGATGTCCATCCTCGACGCCAATCCCGCCAACGCCCTGGTGAGCTTCATCCATGACGCGGCCCACTGGCTGGCGGGCTGGTCCTACAACCTCTTCACTTTCGAGACGGAATGGCTGCGCACGCTGCTCAATTACGGCCTTCCGGCGATCGTTTACCTGGTCGTCGGCCATGCGGTCGCCGCCCGCGTCCGCCACATCGAGCGCTGACCCCCGTATAGGATCTCCTGGTCTTGATCAAAAGCACGGGGGATGTCGACAGACATGAACAAATGGCGTTTTCTGGCGGCCACCGCCGCCATCGGCGTGCTCGTCACGGGCTGCGGTTCCGATTCCGGCTCCGACGGCGGATCCGGGAGCAGGACCGAGGGCAAGAAGGCCGCTTCCGGCCCCGCCCTGCCCACGGCGGACAAGCTCGCCGCCGACCCGGGCAAACGGTACACGAGCCTCAAGGTGCCCCAACTGGACGGCATGACGTGCGACAAGGGCGACGGCGGCTTCCGCTTCGGCAGCGACCGCGACCTGATGGTGGCCGGTGACGACGGCCTTCCCCAGGTCAAGACCTCCGAAGAGGACCAGATCTCGTGCTTCGGCGCGTCACGCATCACGCTCAGCAAGGGCGGCATGCGGGCGACCGTCCCGCACCTGACGTCCCGTACGACCCTGTACCGGAAGGTCGCCGACCCGGCCCGCGCCCTGGACAAGGTCTTCGCCCGGACCATGCACCTGGCCCAGGGCTACGGCCGTAACCCGGTCGGTACGCCGCAGAGCTTCACCACCGCCGACCTGATGCTCAAGTGCCAGCAGAACGTCACCGACACCTTCCCCATGACCACCTGCTTCTGGGCCGACTACGGCGCGATCGGCGTGGTCGACTTCTTCCCGCCGGCGGGAGCACACGTACCGGTCGACGAGGCGGCCGTGCGCACCCGCAAGCTCGCCCTCGGCGTGCTGGGCGCCTGAACACGGTCACCGCCTGGACACGGTCACCGCCTGAACGCGTTCAGCGCTTGCATGCGGTCAGCGCTTGAACGCGGTCACTTCCTGAAGGTGAAGTGGCCGGTGTAGCCGGCCCCGCGCAGGCCGCCGCCGGGGCTCTGGGCCCGGCAGTTGATGCCCTGCTTGACGATTTCGGCCTCGAACTCGCCGTGCAGCGTGCCGCCGGTGTAAGCGCCCCGGGTCACCTTGCCGTTGACCGTGGCGGTGTGGAACAGCGGGCCGGTGACGGTCAGGGACAGGGTGCTCGTCAGGACCCGGCCGGCTCTGGTCCGCCATTCGATGGTTCCCGAGCCGGTGGACGGTCTGCGGGAGCCGCCGACCGTGCAGGACATCGGCGCGCTGTACGAGGCGGTGAACCGGGCGCCGGTGAGCTGCCGGCCGGTGGGGGTGGCACCGGTGCAGGGGTGACAGCTGCCGTCGAACCGTACGCGCGTGTTCCGGGGGGCCGGGGCGGGCAGCAGGCCGGGGGTGAACGCGGCGCTGCCGCCGGCCCGGCAGGAGACGTTCACCGCGGGCTTCGCCCGTACGGCGGCGGGGGTAGGGGCGGGGGCAGCGACGGCGGTCACGGCGACGACGGCAGTGGCGGTGGCAGTGATGGCCACGGCGGCCGGCGTACGGCCGCCACGGCGAGAGGGCGTGCGCGGGAGCATGGCGGTCTCCTACGGGGGCGTCGGGGATCAGGTCGGTCGGTCCACCCGGCCAGTACCTCATCACCGACGGCCGTGGGCACGGCCGAGTACGCCATATGGAGCGGACACGCCGGCCGGCGGGACCCCTGGCGGCCCCGCCGGCCGGCGGTCAGCGGCAGCAGTCCGGGTCCAGTCCCACCGGCAGCCGGTCGCCGCCGAAGACGGTCGTGGTGGCCTCGTCGCCGCCGAGCGCCGCCACGGCCAGCAGGATCGATCCCGCCGTCCAGGAGGTCAGCTCGCGCGGCCAGACGGCGTCGTCCTCGAAGACGTAGCCGGTCCAGTACATGCCGTCCTCGGCGCGCAGGTGCTGCACCCATTTGAGGATCTGTACGGCGCGCTCGGACTCGCCCATCGCCCACAGCGCCAACGCCAGTTCGGCGCTCTCGCCCCCGGTGACCCAGGGGTTGGGCAGCACGCAGCGCACGCCCAGGCCCGGCACCACGAAGCGGTCCCAGTCCGCCTCGATCCGCTCCTTGGCCTGCGGGCCGCGCACCGCGCCGCCCAGGACCGGGTAGTACCAGTCCATCGAGTAGCGGGACTTGTCCAGGAAGCGTTCGGGGTGGCTGCGAATGGCGTGGCCGAGCCGCCCCAGCGCCAGTTCCCAGTCGGGCTGCGGCTCCTCGCGCTGTTCGGCCATGGCCAGGGCGCAGCGCAGTGCCTGGTGGACGGAGGAGGAGCCGGTCAGCAGGGCCTCGGTGAGCGGCGTCCCGTCGTCCTCGCGCTTCCAGCCGATCTCACCGCCGGGCTGCTGGAGGTCCAGCACGTACTCGATGGCCGCGTACACGGCGGGCCACATGCGGTCCAGGAAGGTGTCGTCGCCGGTGGAGAGGTAGTGGTGCCAGACGCCGACGGCGATGTACGCGCAGAAGTTCGTCTCGCGCCCGCGGTCGGTGGGCACGGCGGCGTCCCCGTCGGCGTACGCCGCGTACCAGGAGCCGTCCGGGTTCTGGTGGCGCACCAGCCAGTCGTACGCGGCCTCGGCGCGTTCGTGCTCGCCGGCCGCGTCCAGGGCCATGGCGGCCTCGGTGTGGTCCCACGGGTCGAGGTGGTGGCCGCGGAACCAGGGGATCGCGCCGTCCTCGCGCTGGGTGGCCAGGATGCCCGCGACGGTCCGGGCGGCTTGTTCGGCGGTCAGGACGCCGGGCAGGACCAGGCGTTCGGTACGCCCCGGGCTCGTCACTTGGCGCCCTCGGCAGCGGCGGAGGGAACCTGGGTGGCCGCGGCCTGCGCCGGCAGGTGCGGCTTGGTGGCGTAGGCGACGAAGCTCTTGCCGATGAGCGGGTTCAGGGCCCGCTCGGCCAGCCGGGTGGCCAGCGGTTTCTTCATGATGTCCCAGACCAGGAGCTTGTGGTACGCCTTGACCGGCAGCGCCTTGTCGTTGTCGACGCCGAACGCGCACTTGAGCCACCAGTAGGGGCTGTGCAGGCCGTGGGCGTGGTGGGTGCCGTACGGCTTCAGGCCCGCCTCGCGCATCCTGGCGAGCAGTTCCTCGGCCTTGTAGATGCGGATGTGGCCGCCCTCGACCTCGTGGTACGCGTCACTCAGCGCCCAGCAGACCTTCTCGGGCCCGTAACGGGGCACGGTCACCGCGATCCGGCCGCCGGGACGCAGCACTCGTACCATTTCCGCCAGTACGCCCTTGTCGTCAGGGATGTGCTCCATGACCTCGGAGATGATGACGACGTCGAAGCTCTCGTCGGGGAAAGGCAGGGCCAGTGCGTCCCCCTCCATGGCGGTGGCGCTCGCACCCGCCGGGGCCTCCCCCGCCTCCTTCATCGCGGCGAACCACTTGGCGACCTCGCGGATCTCCTCGCCGTTGCGGTCGAGGGCGACGACCCGCGCGCCGCGCCGGTAACACTCGAAGGCGTGCCGGCCCGCGCCGCAGCCCAGGTCGAGGACGCGGTCGCCCGGCGCCAGCGGGAATCGGGAAAAGTCGACGGTCAGCACGTTCTCTCTGCTTTCGTCCTGGGGGTCCGCGCGCCGGGGGCGGGCGGCGGGTCATGGCGGTGGTGCACTACGGGCGTCCGGCCGGGGTCCGCGCCACCGCGGCGGCCGAGGAGCGGGCGCGGACGGTGCCGCCGGTGGAGGCCCGGCGGGCGATGGCCTGCCGGTAGCGCTCGGCGGTACCGATGGCGGCCTGGCGCCAGGTGAAGCGGGTCAGTACGCGTTCCCGGCCCGCCGCGCCGAGCCGGCGGCGCAGGTCGGCGTCGCCCAGCAGCCGGATGAGCCCGGCGGCCAGCGCGTCCGCGTCCCCCGGGGGCACGGCCAGACAGGTCTCGCCGTCGGGCCCGGCGACCTCGGGGATCGCGCCGCCGGTGGTGGCCAGCAGCGGGGTGCCGGTGGCCATGGCCTCGGCGGCGGGCAGCGAGAAGCCCTCGTACAGGGAGGGGACGCAGGCGACCTGGGCGCCGCGCACCAGATCGACGAGTTCGGCGTCACTGATGCCCTTGACGAATTCCACCGCGTCGCCGAGCCCGTGGCGCCTGATGGCGGCGGCGACCGGACCGTCCTCGGCGCGCTTGCCGACCACCACCAGGTGCGCCCGCGGGTTCTCCGTACGGACCTTGGCCAGCGCCTCGATGAGGTGGATCAGGCCCTTGAGGGGGACGTCGGCGCTGGAGGTGGTCACGATCCGGCCCTCGGTCTCGGGGACCGCCGGGTCCGGCGAGAAGAGGTCGGTGTCGGCGCCGATGTGGACGACGTGGATGCGGTCCGGGCGCACCCCCAGGTGGTCGACGATCTCCTGGCGGGAGGAGCCGGAGACGGTCAGCACGGACGGCAGCCGGCGGGCGACCCGCTTCTGCATCCGGGTGAAGCCGTACCAGCGGCGGACCGAGGCGCGGCGCTGCCAGCCCTCGGCGGCGTCCAGGTCCAGTTGCCGGTCGACGGTGATGGGGTGGTGAATGGTCGTGACCAGTGGCGCGCCCAGGTCGGACAGCAGCCCGTAGCCGAGGGTCTGGTTGTCGTGGACGACGTCGAACTCGCCGCGCCGGGCGGCGAGGTGGCGGCGGGCGCGCAGTGAGAAGGTGAGCGGCTCGGGGAAGCCGCCGGTCCACATCGTGGCGACCTCGACGGCGTCGATCCAGTCCCGGTACTCGCCGCGCTTGGGGGTGCGGAAGGGGTCGGGCTGCCGGTACAGGTCCAGGCTGGGGAGTTCGGTGAGCTGCACGCCCTCGTCCAGCACCGGGTACGGCTGTGCGCCGATGACCTCGACGTGGTGGCCGAGCTTGGCCAGTTCCCGGGAGAGATGACGTACGTAGACGCCCTGGCCGCCGCAGAACGGGTTGCCCTTGTACGTCAGCAGCGCGATGCGCAGGGGGCGGTCCCCGCTCGCCTCCGCGGGAGCCGGCGGGGCCCCGGAGGGGCGAGACGCGGCTGCCTGTACGGCCTCGGCGGACACTCTCGGCCCCTTTCGGACTGGACTTTCGCCGGAGCGTAACCGCCGGCGCTAATCTAGAACAAGTTTCAGAACCAATCGGCTACCGATCAGTTCGAGGAGCCTTGAATCTACCGGCCGGGGACCGGGCGAAAAGAGCCGCACCAGGTGATTCGCGCCACGACCCGGCCCCTGCCATGCTGTGCCGACCACACCACCGGTACGCGTCGCATCGCGGATGGACTGCCACGGAACGGGACATATGACTACGGAACCCAGAGCGGCCGGGCCGGCGCTTCCCGCCAGTCCTCCCCTGACCGAGCGTCAGGAGGCGCGGCGGCGCCGCATCCTGCACACCACCGCCCAGTTGGCCGGGCGGGGCGGCTTCGACGCCGTACAGATGCGTGCGGTCGCCGAGTCCTCGGATGTCGCGCTCGGCACGCTCTACCGGTACTTCCCCTCCAAGGTGCACCTTCTCGTCGCGACCATGCAGGACCAGCTCCAGCGCATGCACGAGACGCTGCGCAAGCGCCCGCCGACCGCGCCGGCCCCCGGCGCACGGGTCGCACAGACCCTGATGCGCGCCTTCCGCGCGCTCCAGCGCGAGCCGCAGCTCGCGGACGCCATGGTGCGCGCCCTGACGTTCGCCGACCGGTCGGTGAGCCCGGAGGTGGACACCGTCTCCCGGCTGACGACCGCGATCATCCTGGACGCGATGGCGCCGCCCGCCGCCGGCCGTCCCGCGCAGGAGTCGGCGCGCCCGGCCGCGCCGACCCCCGAGCAGCTCTCGGCGGTCCGGGTCATCGAGCACACCTGGCACTCCGCCCTGATCACCTGGCTGTCCGGGCGAGCCTCCATCGCCCAGGTGAAGATCGACATCGAGACGGCCTGCCGGCTCGTCGACATCACCGCTCCCCGCCACGACGCCTGAGTTCCGGCGCGGTACCCGTTCACCGGAAGACACATCGGTCCCGCTGTTCGCGGCCGTTGCGTACGGGCTTCGCCGCGCGCCCCTTTCCGTACGGTCCCCGTTGCTCGCGCCGGATCGCGGGTACCTGGGGCAGCGCGCACAGTGCGGAACAGCGCGCAGCGCGTACGGGGCGCACAGTGCGCTGGCGTGCGCCCCCGCACCCCCTGTTGGCCAGTTCTCCGGGTCCGTGCCCTCGGCAATCCCGCTATGAATCGAGGAACAGACCTTTGACGGGGAGCTGCCAGGGAGCTGCCAGGGGTGCAAGGACTGCTAGGGCTCTGGGGCCGCTGGGGCGCGAACGGGGGAACGGAACCGGTACACGGGGGACTGGAGGAGCGAGATGATCCGGGTACTGCTGGTGCACGACACCCGTCTGTTCCGATGGGCGCTGTCAGAGGTGCTGGGCAAGGAGAGCGACATCGAAGTGGCCGCGACCACGCCCCGTAAAGCACCGGAACGGGCTCGGGCGTTACGGCCCGACGTCTGTGTGGTGGATGTGGAATGTACGGACACCGTGGGGCTCGGCGTGCTGCGCCAGCTCTCACGGATGTCCCGGATCGCCCGGCCCGCACGGACCTCCTGGACCACCCGTGTCCCTTGGGCCCCGGATGCCGCGCGCGCCGGGCAGGACGGCCGGGCCCCGGTGCGCCACCATGGCCCGGCCCTCCTGGTCCTGGGTTCGGCCCGCAGACCGGGCCCGCTGCGCAGGGCTTTCGACGCCGACGCCATGGGCTTCGTCGACAAGGAAGGCCCCCGGAACAGTTGACCGCCGGCATCCGCCAGGTCGCCGAGGGCAAACGCTTCGTCGACGGCTCGCTGGGCTTCGGCTTCCTCCAGGCCGCGGAGATCCCGCTGACGCGCAGGGAGCTGACCGTGCTCTCGCTGGCGGCGGAAGGCGCATCCGTACCGGAGATCGCGGCCATCCTCCATCTGGCCACCGGCACCGTACGCAACTACATGTCCGCCATCACCCGTAAAACCGGCGCCCGCAACCGTATCGACGCCATCCGCATCTCCCAGGGGGAGGGCTGGCTATGACGGGCCCGGTTACGACCTCGCAGGCGAAGCTCGGTGTTCTCCGCTGCCTGGGGGCTGAGCCTGGGGCCTGGGGGCGCGTACGGGAGCGTACGTACAGGCAGAGGCGTGCGGACGGGCGTGCGGCAGCCCTATGCGCGCCGGGCGTGCGGCAGCCCTATGCGCGCCGGGCGTGCGGCAGCGCGCCCCCGGCCGCCCAGTTGCCTGCCAGGTCGCGGTAGAGCGGGGAGCGCCGCAGCAGTTCGTCGTGCCGGCCGTGCAGCGCGTGGGTGCCGTCCATGATCAGCACCTCCTTCGCACGCAGCGCCGAGCTGACGCGGTGGGCGATGACGACGAGGGTGCCGCCGGGACGCCCGGCGAAGGCGTGCTCGGCACGCGCCTCGGCCGCCGGGTCCAGGTGACAGGTGGCCTCGTCCAGGATCGCCAGCCGGGCGGGCGCGAGGTAGGCACGGGCCAGGGCGATCAACTGCCGTTCTCCGGCGGACAGTTCGGCGGGCACGACCCGCGCGGCCGGTCCCCCCAGCCGCTCCATGAGCCGGTCCGCGCCGACGGCTTCGGCGGCGGCCCATAGGCCGGCGTCGGCGCCTGCGCCGGTGTCCGCATCCGTGTCGGCGTCGGTGTCCGTCCCCGCGTCCGTCTGCGGGGGTGACCCCCAGGTGTCCGGGCACAGGTACAGCAGGTTCTCCCGTACGGTCCCGGAGAAGACGTACGCCTCCTGCGGCAGCAGCACCCGCGCCCGCGGGCCCGGGAAAGCGGTGCGGATCTCACCCCGGCCGGGCGGCAGCAGGCCCGCCATCAGAGCGGCCAGGGTGGACTTGCCGATCCCGCTCGGGCCGACCACGGCCAGATGGGCGCCGGCCGGCAGGATCAGGTCCAGGTCGCGGACGACCGGCTCGGCGTGCGGGCCGTACGCGAAGCTGACGTTCCGCAGCTCCACGGCGACCCCGGGGGCGGGAGCGGGAGCGGGAGCAGAGGCAGGCGCGGGACCGGATGCGGGGTGGGACGCGGGGCCGGATGCGGGATCGGATGTGCGGCTGGTTGTGGGGTCGGATGTGCGGCTGGATGTGGGGCCGGTATCACCGTACATACCAGCAGAAGTCCGTACATCCGTTGGGCTGTCAGCGGCCAGGAGGCGGCGCAGGACCACCCCCAGGCGGGTGCCCGAGGTGCCCAGGCCGTGCATCAGGCTGTGCAGCGCGGGCAGCAGCGACTGCGACAGATAAGCCAGCGCCCCCACCAACGCGCCCGCCGTCACCCCCCGCTCCAGCAGCCACGGCGCGGTCACCAGCAGCAGGACGAGCGGCAGGTGCCCGCTCACGGCCAGGGCCAGCACCCGCCACACGCTCCAGCGGGCGAGCGAGCGCGCCGCCCGCAGTTCGGCGTCGAACCGCTCCCCCGCCGTCCGGGCCGCCCACCGTTCGGCCCCGCCTGCGGTGATGTCCCGCAGGCCGCCGATCAGCCCTTCCGTCTCGCGCGAGATGGCCTCGTCCGCGGCGAGGAAGGTCTCCTGGCGGCGGGCCATCGGCCCCAGCGTCGCCAGGAACAGCGCGACCCCCAGCACCAGCGGCGGCAGCACCACCAGCAGCAGTACGGGCGCCAGCGACAGCAGCCCGGCCAGCGCGCCGGCCGCGACGAAGACGAAGGACCGGGAGACCAGCACCAGACCGGCGGAGGTGTCCCGGGCGATCTCCACCTGGTGCGTCAGCCGGGAGACTGCGGCGCCGTCGGCCGCCCGCAGCCCCCGTTCCACGACCCGGCGCACCAGGACGTCCCGCAGCGGCTCCACGAGACCCGCCACCGCCCGGTACACCCGCCCCGTGCCGTACGCCCCGGCGACGACGGAGACGGCGGCAGCCGCCAGCCAGGCCGCGCCGACGCCGGGCGCGCCGCGCAGGAACCCGTCGTCCAGGGCGCGGGCCAGCGCGTAGCCCAGGACGAAGGTCTGCCCGGTCTCCACCACGGACCATGCGGCCAGCCGTGCCAGCACCCGGCGCCGGCGCAGGAGGAAACGCACGCCCGCGGACCGCAGCCGTACGGGCGGCCGGGGGCGGGGTGGGGCTTCTGTGGCGTCCGGCACGTCCGGTACGGGGGCCGCCGGGACCGCCGTACGGGCGGACGCGCGCTCCCGCGTACCGTCCGTCACTTCGCGAGCGGCACGGCCGCCGGTCATGACGCGGCTCCCCTCCGCGGCACGTCGCCAGGTCCGTCACCCGGCACCTGAGGCCCGTCACCCGGCACCCCGTCCGCCGATCCGCCCGCCGCACTCTCCGCCGCATCGCCGGCGTCCCCCGGAGCGCCGAACAGCGCGCGGTACTCCGGCACTCGCCACAGCTCCGCGTGCGGCGCCAGCGCCCGTACGCGGCCGGCATCGAGCCAGGCGACGAGATCGGCCCGGGCCGCCGTCGAGGCGCGGTGGGCGACGATCAGGCGCGTGGTGGCCCGTACGTCGCGCACCAGGGCCCGGCCGACGCTCAGTTCCGTGACCGTGTCCAGGCTGGAGGTGGCGTCGTCCAGCACGAGCAGCCGCTCGGCGTGGGCGAACGCACGGGCCAGGCCCAGGCGTTGGGCTTCGCCGCCGGAGAGCGGGGCCGCCGCGCACGGCGTCCGGTACCCCTGCGGGAGGCGGCGGACGAAGGGGTCGGCGCAGGCGGCGCGGGCCGCGGCCACCACCTCCGTACGGCCCGGTTCATACGCTCCCAGGGCCAGCGTGCCGTGGATCGTGCCGCCGAGGAGCGCGGGCCGCTCGAAGGCGTAGCCGACCGCGCGGCGCAGCGCGTCGTGGTCCAGTTCGGGCAGCGGGACCCCGTCGAGGGTGACGCTGCCCGCGTCGGGGTCGGCCAGCCGTCCGGCCAGCGCGGCCAGCGCGGTCTTGCCGGCGCCGGAGCGCCCGACGACCGCCACGGTCCTCCCGCCGGGCACGGTCAGGTCCAGACCGCTCAGGACGGCGCGGTCACCGTGCCGCACGGTGACCCCGCGCAGGGACAACGCACCGCCACCGGGCGGCAGTTGGCGGCGCCCGTAACGTACCGCGGGCAGTTGGAGGACCTCGGCGAGCCGGCGGGCGGCGGCCCTGCTGCGCACGAGGCCGTTGAGGTGTCCCACGAGCTGGCCGACTCCGGTGGCCAGTGTGGCGTAGCGGGAGACGGCCAGCAGTTCGCCGACGGTCAGCGCGCCGTAGGACAGTCGAATTCCGGCCACGGTCAGCACCGCGATCTGGAGCAGCGGTACGAGCACGGCGGCCTGCGCGGTGGACCGTCCCTGGACGTGCCACATCCGGTGGCCCTGGCGGGAGAGTCCGGGCAGCGGGGCCAGCACCCGGGCCGTCTCGCGCCGTCCGGTGCCCGCCGCCGCGATCGTACGGGCCCCGCCGACCGCCTCGACGAGCCGACCGGCCATCTCCCCTTGGTGCTCCTGGTACCGGGCCACGCAGTCACCGGTATCCCGTACGAAGGCGCGCAGCAGCAGGGCCAGCAGCGGCATGCCCAGCAGGAACGCGCCGGCGGTCCACGGGTCCAGGACGGCCAGGGCGGCCAGGGCGCCGAGGGGGGTGAGGACCGCGGCGCCGGTGGCCGCCAGCGCGATGGGCGCCCCGCCTGCCTGGGCCGCGTTCCCCACGATCCGGGAGACCAGGTCGCCGGTGTCGTACCGGCCGGCCGCGCGCGGCCCGGCGGCGAGGACGTGGTGCAGCAGCCGCCGCCGCAGCCAGGCGCCGGCCCGGGCGTCGGTGGTGCCGGAGAACAGCCCCTCCAGTGCGTCGCAGACCACCAGCGCGGTGGTCAGGGCCGCGCAGGCGGCGAGCCAGGCGGCGGCCGGACGGTGGGCCAGCAGCAGGTCGAGGGTGTGTGCCAGGAGGGCGGGCAGCGCCAGGTTCAGGCCGGTGGAGGCGACGCCGAGCAGGAGGACGGCGGCGGCCTGTGCCGCGCTGTGGCGCAGCGCGCCGAGCAGCAGCCGGTCGCCTCCCGGGAGGAGACGGCGACCTCCGGGCCGGGGCCGGGGGCGCGGAGACGGGGACGTGGCGGGCTGGGTGGTCAACGGGGGGCGGGCGGTCAACGAAGGCTCCCATACGGAGTGCGTGCGGCCCCCGGAGGGACCGCACGCACGGCCGGTTCGCGAATGCCGGATCAGGGCTCCCGGATCGCGGCGCCCGGTTCATGACGCCCGGGCCGGCCGCGCCACCGGGTCATGCCGCCCGGATCACGGCGTCCGGCTGCGACGTGCCGGGACCGATCGTCCAAGGACCGGTCACAGGCACAGGGTGACGCTCGCGTGGCTGTTGCAGAGGAGGAGGCTGATGACGCTGCCGCCGCCACCGCCGTATTCGGAGGACTCCATCATCTGCAGGTCGAGAAGTGCCATGTCACTGTCCTTTCCACTCATTCGGGGACGTGTTGTGCGGTTTCCGGAATTCCGGTTGTTTCTCCTGCTACGGCTCCGGCACGGTGGCCGGGGCCGGCTCGGTGGCCACCGGTGCCGTGCACCGGCGGCGGGAGGAAGGGCAGTTCGACGGGCCGGTCGTGGAGGGCCGCGCCGAGCGCCAGCAGACAGCCGGCGGCGCCGGTGGCCAGGTCCGTCGACAGCCGCAGCATCTGGTCTCCGGGGTAGGCCAGGTGCTGCCGGTACGGCACGGCGTACCACCCCAGGTACCTGATCTGCGCGGCCAGGGCGGCCTCGCCCGTACCGGCTCCCTGCGGCCTCTGCGGCGCGGCCCCGGCTCCGGCTCCGCCGCCTTCGCCCGTACCCTCCGTGTCCTGCCTGTCCTCCGTGCCCTGCCGCCTGTCCTGCGTGCCCTGCCTGCCCTCCGCGCCGGGCACGGGAGTCGTCGTACGGGCCGTCGTACGGGCCAGGTGCCAGATCATCCCGGCGCGTCCACGGAAGAGGCCGGGCTGGGCGTAGTAGCGCGAGGTGGCGGCCGGCAGGATGGCGGCCCGCGCCTGTTCGAACTCCTCGTCGGCCCGGTGCGCGAGGTAGTCGTCCAGGACGGCCGCGATACCGACGCTGCCCGCCCCCAGGTACGGCATGGTGCGCCAGCCCTCGTCCACGACCAGGGCGCCGCTCGCGTCCCGTACGCACCGCGCGAGATCGCGCCGCAGCGCCCCGGCGGCCAGGTCCAGGAGCCCGGTGTCGCCGGTGGACTCGTACAGCCGCAGGAAGAGCAGTGCGGGCCCGGTAGCGCCACGCAGCAGGCCGACGCGCCTGCCCCCGCCCTTGCCGCCGCTCCCCCTCCCGCTCGCCGTTCCGCCCGCCGTCATGCTGCCGCTGTCCTTGCCGCCGTCCGCGTCGAGCCGGTCGGCCGTGTGCCGCGCCGCTTCCCCCGCCCGCTCGCGCAGCTCCGGTTCGTCCCAGGCACGCGCCAGGTGGTCCAGCGCCAGGCCGAGTCCGGACAGGCCGCCGTGCAGGTCGGGCGCCAGCCGCTGCCACTTCTCGGCGAGGACGAGGTCGATCAGTTGCCGCGCGCGCTCGCGATGGCCCAGCCGGTCCAGTACGCAGGCCACGCCCGTCAGTCCGTCGTAGAAGCCCAGGGGGGTGCCGGAGGGCGGCGGGGCGGTGTGCCGCAGCAGCCACTCCTCGCCCTCCTCGTACCGTCCGGCGCCGGTCTCGGCGAACGCGTACAGCACACCGGCCGCGCCGTGGGCGACGCCCAGTCCGCCGCCGGTGGTGAACTGCGCGATGTCTCCGGGGAAGAGCCGGTCGCCGCGGCCGGGCGAGGCGGCGGCGAGGATGCCGCGGACCATGGAGTCGCGGCTGCGCGGCCAGTCGCCGGGCTCGCAGGGCAGGTACGGGCGCCGCTCGCGCCGCCCCGCCGGCCCGGTCCGTACCGAGCGCTGCGCACCCTCCGCACGCGCCACCGGTTCCGTACGCGCCACCGGTTCGCTGCGCCCCGCCGTCTCCGTACGACCTGGCGTCTCCGTACGACCCGGCGCGCAGATGACCCGTACCGCCTCCGCGAGGAAGTCCCGCGGCACGTCCGGGAACTGTTCGCCGATGATCTCCGCGAGATGCGCCGCCTTGGCGCGGTCGATGACGAGCAGCGTCGTCATCGGCAGGAACAGCGCCAGGCGCAGACACGCCAGGGCGTAGTGGTCGACGTCGAAGCCCGAGCGGTCCGCCGGGGCGATGAAACCCGGGTGGGCCAGCGCCTGGCGGTGGTTTTCGCCGATGTCCGCGGCGGCCTCGAAGTCCAGCAGCCGCACGCTCCGCTCGTCCGGCGCCACCATGATGTTGAACATGTGCAGGTCGTTGAAGACCACGCCCCGGCTGTGCACGGCGGCGACGGTCTCCTGGACGGCGGCGTGGATGCGCAGCGCCCACGCGGTGTACGAGGCGAGCGCGGCGGGGTCCGGCCGCGGTCCGATCAGCGGGTGACGGTCGGCGAAGAAGGAGTTGAGGGTGCGGCCCTCCAGGAACTCCATGACCAGGAAGCGGTGGTCGTCCAGGGTGAACCAGTCGCGTACCTCGGGGGCGGCGCCGAGCCCGGACAGCCGCTGCAGGGCGGTCCGTTCGCGTTCCAGGCGGGTGACCGCGTCGGCGCGGTCGGAGGCGAGCCCCGCGTGCGGCCGGGCTTCCTTCAGCACGACCTTCTCGCCGGTCCTGCGGTCGTGGCCGACGTAGACGCCGCCGCCGTTGGAGAAGTGGAGGGCGGATTCGATGCTGTAGGGCAGGTCGGCGACGGTGGTGGCGTTGCGGGCGGCGAGCTGCTCGGTCAGGAAGTCGGGCAGGGTCACCCATGAGGGCGGCCGGAACGCCGGCTCGCGCCGGTCGGGGACCAGCCGTCCTTCGGGATCCTCGATGGCGGTGACCAGCGCGCCGTTCTCGTCGACACAATGGCGCCGGGCGAATCCCCCGTAACGGACGTAGAGCGGTCCGTCCTTCCAGCGCAGATCGCTGAGGATGTACGGGCCCGGCTCGCCCTCCAGCAGCGCGCCGAGTTCCCGGAGAATCGTGTGGAGCTGCCGCTCGTCCGCGGGATAGAGGGTGGCGAATTTACCACTGGAGCCACGGTCGGCGTATTTTGAATTCCGCAGGTGCAGCGGCCGGGGACCGGGTACGAATTTGAAGGGGACGGAACGCGCCACGCAGTAGTCCCAGACTTTGGCGGCGATCTTCTCGGCGTTGTCGGTACAGGCCGACACATGGATCTTCCAGCCCTGCGCCGGAAGCCCCGCCGGCAGCGCGTCCCCCTCGCCGCCGCTCCCGCCACCGGCTTCGTCAACGGCTCCGTCGCCGCCCTCGCCCCCGGCCACGCCTCCCAGGACCTTCGCCGGGCTCACGTGGAGCCATTCCCCGGAGAGACGGCATTGCCACCCTTCGGGGACGGTGCGCTGTGCCGCCTCGTACAGCGGTACGCGGTCCGGGCCGCTTTCCGCGGAACTGCCGCCGGCCCCTGCGGACAAACGATCCGGGGTCTCGTAGAAATACCTGTCGGCGAGACAGTAAACCTCGTATCGCTGATCCATCGTCCCCTCCCCGGCGGCGTGGCAATGACATTTCCACGCCGCCGGGGTGACGGACAGTCGCACATGTCATGAACTCACCGTGAGGAACGCATGAGTAACTTCATTCGCGAACGCACGTACGGAATGCACGCTCGAATGCATGACCCAATGAGGAACGCACTTTCGATCAGAAGGTGCGACGCGGGCGTAGGGAGTCAGGAGGGAGCCGGGCGGCGGCCGGGCCCCCGGCCGCTCACTCGTGGTCGGGCGGGAAGACCGCCTCACTCGTCGTCGGGCGGGAAGACCGCCGCGCCCGAGTCCGCCGCGGTCAGGGTGATGGCCTCGACCGGGCAGCCCTCGGCCGCCGACAGGACCGGTTCGGCGGCCTCGGTCTCCGGGTGTACCGGCTGCGAGCGGCGGGTCGCGTCGAGCCGGAAGTGACCCGGCGCGGTGGCGGCGCACATGCCCGAGCCGACACACACCGTACGGTCCACCTCCACCCGCCAGCGGCCGGCCATCACGCACCCGCCGGAAGGTGGATCATCTTGTGCTCCAGGTATTCGCCGAAGCCCTCCGGTCCGAACTCCCGCCCGATGCCGGAGTTCTTGTAGCCGCCGAACGGCCCGAGCATGTCGATGCCGAAGGTGTTCACGGAGTACGTACCGGTCCGCACCCGCCGTGCGACCTCGATGCCGCGCTCGACGTCCGCGGTCCACACCGAGCCGGACAGCCCGTACTCGGAGTCGTCGGCGATCCGGACCGCCTCCTCCTCGTCCTCGTACGGCAGCAGGCAGACGACCGGGCCGAAGATCTCCTCACGGGCGATCCGCATGGAGTTCTCGACGTCGCCGAAGAGCGTGGGCTCCACGTACCAGCCCGTCTTCTGCTCCGGTGGCGTGCCACCGCCCGCGAGGACCTCGGCACCCTCCTCGCGGCCGAGGGCGATGTAGTCCAGGGAGCGCCGCTGCTGCCGGTGGGCGACCAGCGGGCCGACCTCGGTGGCCGGGTCCAGCGGATCACCGACCTTCAGAGCGGCGGCGACGGCCGTGAAACGCTCGGCGATCTCCTGGTAGCGGTCCCGGGGGGCGAGGATGCGGGTCTGGGCCACACACGCCTGCCCGTTGATCATCCAGGCGTACGGCGCGATGCCGGCGACCGCCGCGTCCAGGTCGGCGTCCGGCAGGATCACCGCCGCCGACTTGCCGCCCAGCTCCAGCGTGACGCGGCCCAGGTGGCGCGCGGCGACCTCCATGACCCGCTTGCCGGCCGCCACCGACCCGGTGAAGGACACCTTGTCCACCCCAGGGTGCCCGACCAGGTACTCGCTCACCTCGCGGTCCGCCGGGAGGATGGAGAGCACACCCGGCGGCAGCCCGGCCCCGGCCGCGATCTCCGCGAGGACGTACGCGTCCAGGGGCGTCTCCGGCGAGACCTTCAGGACCACCGAGCAGCCGGCCAGCAGCGCGGGCGCCAGCTTGGCCGCGGCGGTGAACTGCGGGACGTTCCAGGGCACCACGGCCGCCACCACCCCGGCCGGCTCGCGCCGTACCAGCAGGGGGCCCAGCACGCCCGCCCGCCGCTCCTCGTACGCGAAGTCGCGCGCGACGGTGATCGCCGCGTCCCACACCATCATCGCGGCCAGCGACTGCACCATGACGCCGGCGGTGTACGGGGTGCCGTTCTGCGCGCTGATGAGCCGGGCGATCTCCTCGCTCCGTGCGGCGAACGCGTCCTTGATCCGCGTCACCACCGCGATCCGCTCCGCCGGCGGCGTCCGGGCCCACACCCCGGAATCGAAGGAGGTACGGGCCGCGGCCACGGCGCGGTCGACGTCGGCCCGCGAGGCGTGCGGGACGCGGCCGATGACCTGCTCGGTGTGCGGCGAGACGACCTCGATGGTGTCCGTCCCGGCCGGGTCGGTCAGCTCGCCGCCTATGAAGAGCTGTTCGTGCTCGACGAGGCCGCTGTGGTGGTCCAGGCCGCTGTGGTGGTTCAAGTCGCCCTGGTGGTTGAGGTCGCTCTGGTGGTCAAGGTCGCCGAGGTCGCTCATCGCCGCCGCCTCCTGCGGGTGGGCCGCCGTGGGTGATGCCGTGCCGTCGTCCTGGGGAGCGGCTGAGCTGACGCCGCAGCAGAACTGATATCAGTTCCAGTTCCAGGAGTCCACGGGGTGGAGCCGGACAAAGCGCTTATGTGGCTTGCCGGTTGGCGGGTGGGCGAGGACTCGTTGAAACGTGTTCTCATTGTGGTGGGCCGGGATCGCGCATCGGCGCGGGCGGCACGCGGCATGTCCCACCGAGAGGGGGCCGGGATGGCGCAGGTGACCGGGCAGCCGGCCGACGAGGTGACCGGGCAGCCGGCCGATGAGGTGACCGGGGAGCCGGTCGATGAGGTGACCGACACGGCGACCGGGCAGGTGACCGATCACCGGGGCGGGGTGTGGAGCATCGCCGTCCCCATCCCCGACAACCCGCTCGGCCACACCCTCGTCCATCTGCTGGAGACCGACCGCGGGCCGGTGCTCGTCGACACCGGATGGGACGACCCCCGCTCCTGGGACACGCTGACTGCCGGCATCGGCGCCTGCGGGTTCGACGCGACAGACATCCACGGGGTGGTGATCACCCACCACCATCCGGACCACCACGGGCTGTCCGGCAGGGTACGGGAGACCTCCGGCGCCTGGATCGCGATGCACGCCGCCGACGCGGCCGTCGTACGCCGTACCCGGGAGGCCGGTCCGGGACGGTGGCTGGACCACCTGACGGCCAGGCTCGCGGCGGCCGGCGCGCCCGAATCCCACCTGGCGCCGCTGCGGCAGGCGCGTGCCGAGGGGCGGGGGCGGTCGCTGCCGGGGCTGCGGGCCGCCCTGCCCGACCGCGAGATCGTTCCCGGGGAGCTGCTGGACCTGCCGGGGCGCCGGCTGCGCGCCGTCTGGACGCCCGGGCACACGCCGGGTCATGTGTGCCTGCATCTGGAGGAGGGCGGCGGGGTGACTCGTGGCGGCCGGCTCTTCTCCGGTGATCATCTGCTGCCGGGCATCAGCCCGCACATCGGGCTGTACGAGGACCCGGACGGCCTGTACGAGCACCCGGACGGCGATGACGGCGGCGATCCGGAGAGCGAAGTGCCGGGCGCCGACCCGCTCGGCGACTACCTCGATTCGCTGGAGCGCGTCGCCCGGCTCGCCCCGGCCGAGGTGCTGCCCGCCCATCAGCACCCTTTCACGGACACGGCCGGGCGTGTCCGCGAGCTCATCGCCCACCACGCGGAGCGGCTGTCCGGCCTGAGAGCACTGCTCTCGGTTCCGCTCACTCCCTGGCAGCTCGCCGAGAAGATGAAGTGGAACCGCCCCTGGGACCGGATTCCGCACGCCTCCCGCACCATCGCGGTCTCCGAGGCCCAGGCGCACCTGCGCCACCTGGTGAAGCGGGGGCTGGCCGAGCCGGTCCCGGGCTCCGCCGACCCCGTCACCTACCAGGCCGTATGAGCTGTGCGGGTCGTACGGAAGGCGTGCGCGAGGCGTGCGCAAGGCGCCGGCAGGCCGTACGGCACGGTCGCCGCGCCGTCACGGCCCGGTCGCCAGGCAGCCACCACACGTCTGCGCGCAGTCGCCGCGCAGTCGCCGCCGCACGCCGGGGCTCCGCCCCCCGGCCCGTTGGTTAGGGTGTGCGGGACAACTTCATCCGTTTCATCCGTACCCGATCGGGGGAAGCCGGTGGAAATCCGGCGCTGACCCGCAACCGTGAGTCCGGGACGTACGTACGAGCAGCCCCCGGCGCGACGGCACGACACCGTCCGCCGGCCGGGACCGCCGTACGCCTGCGGCCCGTACGAGCCGGAGCGCCTGACAGGGAACGGCCAAGGCTCCCGCCACCGGCCGCGCCACGCACCGCGTACGCACGACCGGGGTGCGGCACCGTCGAGGTAAGAGTCTGTGTCCCACATCCCGGCCGGATCGGCGCGCCTGCCGCCCGGCACGCGCGCCGATCCGGCCGGGGTGATGACGCGGGCTCTATGCGGGGCTGAGCCCGGTGCCACCGTGTCCGGTCAGTGACCGGCGCGGATGGGTGACCGAGCGTGGCCGCGCGCCCACCGCTGTGAACTGACCCGAGAGGCACCGACCCGATGGCCCCCATGGCCCCCTCCCCCGCCGTACTGGCGCGCCGCGGCGCCGCGGCGCTGGCCACCGCCGCCGTACTGTGCGCGGCCGGCGCGCCCGCCGCGTCCGCCGACACCCCCGCCGCGTCCGCCTCCCCCTCACCGAAGCTGCCCCAGGGGCTGTACGGCAGCAAGGACCCGCAGTACGACGGGGTGTGGCGGCAGTCGCTGGCGCTGCTCGCCCAGCACACGGTGGGCGTCCGCCCGGCGCGGCCGGCCGTCGACTGGCTCGTCGGGCAGCAGTGCTCCGACGGTTCCTTCGCGGCGTTCCGCCCGGACCCCGCCAAGGCGTGTGACGGAAAGACGATGCGGGACACCAACCAGACGGCCGCCGCGGTGCAGGCGCTGGCGGCGCTCGGCGGGCACGGTGACGCGGTGGGCAAGGCCGTGGCGTGGCTGAAGTCCGTCCAGAACGACGACGGCAGTTGGAGTTCGATGCCGGGCTCGCCCGGGGACACCAACTCCACCTCGGTCGTGATCGGCGCGCTGGCCGCGGCGGGCGAGAAGCCGGAGTCGGTGACGTCCAAGAAGGGCGGCAAGAGCCCGTACGACGCACTGGTCACCTTCCAGATCGGTTGTGACGCGAAGGACGCCGAGGAGGGGCAGCGCGGCGCGTTCGCCTTCCAGCCCAAGGACGGCAAGCTCACCGCGAACGACGACGCGACGGCGGCAGCCGCGCTCGGCGGGCTGGGCAAGGGCTATGTCGTCGACCCGGCCGGCAAGGACGTCGAGGAGCCGGTCAAGGGCCTGTCCTGCGAGGGCTCCGACAAGGCGGACAAGTCCGGCAAGGGCGGCAAGGAGGGAGCCGAGCGGGCCGCGCAGGGCGCCGCCGCGTACCTCGTCTCGGTGCTCGACAAGAACGACCACCACCTGAAGTCCGCGATGCCGGGCGCCGGCGACCAGCCCGACGTCGGCAACACCGCCGACGCGGTCGTCGCGCTCGCCGCGGGCTCCCACGGCGACGCCGCGCAGCCGCCGCTGAAGTGGCTGGAGAAGAACTCCGCGGCCTGGGCGAAGGAGGGCGGTCCGGCCGCGTACGCCCAGCTCGTCCTGGCCGCGCACGCCACCGGCGCCGATCCGCGCCACTTCGGCGGTGCGGACCTGGTGGCACAGCTCAACGCCACCGGTCCCGAGCCGGCCGGCAGCGCCGAGCCGTCCGCCACGGCCGAGAAGGACGCCAAGGACGCCAAGGACGACGAGGGCGGCATCCAGCCGTGGTGGATCGCCGGCATCGTCTTCGTCGCCAGCGCCGGCGTGGGCTTCCTGATCAGCGGTCGCAGGAAGAAGAACCAGCACTGATGCGAGGCTCGCGGCGCTCATGGGGCCCTGGGCGGGTGCGGCGTTCTCTCTCCGTCGGCGCCCTGGCCCTGCCCTTGACTCTGTCCCTGGCCCTGGCCGGTACGGTCGCCACGGGGCCGGCCGTCGCGCAGCCGAAGGCGGGTGCACGGGTACGGGCGCAGGCACAGGTGCACGTACAGGCGCCGGTCCAGACGTCCGTACAGGCGCAGGCGCAGACACATGCGCAGGCGCACGTACAGGCACAAGCGCCGCTACAGGCGCAGGTGCGGGCACAGACCCAGGCGTACCGCTACTGGTCCTTCTGGAACGCGAAGAACGGCGCCTGGACGTACGCCACCGAGGGGCCCGCCACCTCCCGCCCGGACGACGGCGCCGTAGCGGGCTTCCGCTTCGCCGTCAGTGCCGGCTCCGCCGCGGCCGGCAAACCGCGTGCCGCCGCCGACTTCGGCGCGGTCTGCGCCCGGACGCCCGCCGAGGACGGCGCCAAGCGCGTTGCGCTCGTCCTGGACTTCGGTACGGCGGCGGACGCGCCCGAGGGCGAGCACCCGCCGCGCATCCGTACGGAATGCGCGCGGGTGCCCCGGGACGCGTCGGTCGGGGACGCGCTGGCCGCGGTGGCCGGGCCGCTGCGGTACGACTCCCACGCGCTGCTGTGCGCGATCTCCGGCTACCCGGCGCGGGGCTGCGCCGAGCAGGCCACCGCGTCCGGTTCGGGCTCCCCCTCCTCCGGGAACTCCCCCGCCAACTCCCCCGGAAAGGAAAGCGGCTCCGGAAAGCCGTCGGCCGCCGACGATGAGCGGGGCAGCGGCGGCTCCGGCCCGTCCGCCGGCCTGATCGGCGGCATCGGTGCCGTCCTCGTACTGGGCGCAGCGGCCGTGTGGCAGGCGCGCCGCCGCCGCGGATGAGCGCCGCCCCACAGGCGACCCGCACGAACGCACTGCACGCGGGCGCCTGGTGGCTGTGGGCGCTGGGCCTGGCGACCGCCGCGTCCCGTACCACCAATCCGCTGGTCCTGGGTCTGCTGGCCGGGGTGGCGGGCTATGTGGTCGCGGCGCGCCGTACGGACGCGCCCTGGGCCCGTTCCTACGGCGCGTTCGTCAAGCTCGGCCTGGTCGTGATCGCCGTCCGGCTGCTCTTCGCCTTCGTCCTGGGCTCCCCGGTCCCCGGCACCCACACTCTGCTCACCCTGCCCGAAGTGCCCCTGCCGGACTGGGCCAGGGGCGTACGCGTCGGGGGCCGGGTGACCGCCGAGGGCATGCTCTTCGCCCTGTACGACGGCCTGAAGCTGGCCACCCTGCTGATCTGCGTGGGCGCCGCGAACGCCCTGGCCAACCCGGCGCGGCTGCTCAAGTCCCTGCCCGGCGCGCTGTACGAGGTGGGGGTCGCGGTCGTGGTCGCCATGACATTCGCGCCGAACTTGGTCGCGGACGTCCAGCGGCTGCGCGCCGCCCGCCGGCTGCGCGGACGCTCCGACCGGGGCTTCAAGGCGCTGCTCCAGGTCGGACTGCCGGTGCTGGAGGGCGCGCTGGAGCGGTCGGTGTCCCTGGCGGCGGCGATGGACGCGCGCGGGTACGGGCGCACCGCCCAGGTCCCGCCCGCCGTACGGCACACCACCACGGCCCTCACCCTCGGCGGCCTCCTCGGCATCTGCGCGGGAACGTACGGGCTGCTCGCCGACGCGGGCGCGGGCTACGGCCTGCCCGTCCTGGCCGCCGGGCTCGCGGCGGCGCTGGGCGGTCTGTGGCTGGGCGGCCGGCGCTCGGTGCGCAGCCGCTACCGGCCCGACCGGTGGGGCGTGCGCGCCTGGCTGGTCTCCGGCTCGGGGGTGGCGGTCGCGGCCCTGACGATCTGGGCGAGCGCGTACGCCTCCACCGCGCTGCACCCGCCGGCGGTCCCGCTCACCGCGCCGGAACTTCCCCTGTGGCCGGCCGCCTCGGTCCTCCTCGGGCTGCTGCCGGCCTTCGTCGCCCCGAAGCCGCCGTACGGGCCGACGGGGCAACGTTCTGCCGGGCACCGCGCATCCGGGCAACGTTCTGCGGGGCACCAGGCATCCGGGCGCCGTTCCGCCGGGCATCAGACCTCCGAGCACCCCGGCTCCGAGCACCCGGCCTCCGAGCGCCGTTGCCAAGAGCGCCGTTCTTCCCGTCACCGTTCTCCCCGTCACCGTTCCGCCGATCTTCCGTACGAGAAGGAGCCCACCCAGTGATCCGGTTCGAGCAGGTGTCGGTGACCTACGGGGACGCCGGGAAGCCCGCCGTACAGGGCGTCGACCTGACGGTGCCCGAGGGCGAACTGTGTCTGCTCGTGGGCCCGTCCGGCGTCGGCAAGTCGACCGTCCTGAACGCCGTTTGCGGCCTCGTACCGCACTTCACGGGAGGCACCCTGCACGGTCGCGTCACCGTCGCCGGCCGCGACACCCGTACGCATCTGCCGCGCGAACTGGCCGATGTCGTCGGCACCGTCGGGCAGGACCCGCTCGCGCACTTCGTCACCGACACCGTCGAGGACGAACTCGCCTATGGGATGGAGTCCCTGGGGCTGGCCCCGGACGTCATGCGCCGCCGCGTGGAGGAGACCCTCGACCTCCTGGGCCTGACCGAACTGCGCGACCGGCCCATCGCCACCCTCTCGGGCGGACAGCAGCAGCGCGTCGCGATCGGCTCCGTACTGACCACCCACCCCAAGGTGCTGGTCCTGGACGAGCCGACCTCCGCGCTCGACCCGGCGGCGGCCGAGGAGGTGCTCGCGGTCCTGCAGCGCCTGGTGCACGACCTGGGGACGACCGTCCTGCTCGCCGAGCACCGCCTGGAACGGGTCGTCCAGTACGCGGACCAGGTCATCCTGCTGCCCGCCCCGGGCGCGGCCCCGGTGATCGGTGACCCGGCGCAGATCATGGCGGTCTCGCCCGTCCATCCGCCGGTCGTCGCGCTGGGGCGGCTCGCCGGCTGGTCACCGCTCCCCTTGTCCGTACGGGACGCGCGGCGCAAGGCCGCGTCCTTGCGCGAGCGGCTGAGCGGCCTCGAACCACCCGCCGCCGTCCTGGACCCGGCGCCACTGCCGGCACCCGCCTCCGCGCCCACCTCCGGGTCGGCTTCCAGGACCGGCCCCGGACCGCTTGTCGAAGCATCCGCCCCCGCATCAACCTCCGCCCCCGAAGTCCACGCCCCCGGAGCCCCCGCCGCCGAGGTCACCGCTCTCTCCGTACGCCGGGGCCGTATCGACGCCCTGCACCGCGTCGACCTGCACGTGCGCCCCGGCGAGACCATCGCCCTCATGGGCCGTAACGGCGCCGGGAAGTCCACCCTGCTGACCACTTTGGTCGGCATGCACCAGCCGTCCTCCGGCACGGTGCGGGTCGGCGGCGTGGCTCCGCACCGCACCAGCCCCCGTACGCTGCTCCGGCACGTCGGCCTCGTCCCGCAGGAGCCCCGCGACCTGCTGTACGCGGACGCCGTACGCGCCGAGTGCGAGGCCGCCGACCACGACGCGGACGCCGCCCCGGGCACCTGCCGGGCCCTGGTCGCCCGGCTGCTGCCGGACGTACCGGACGACACCCACCCCCGCGACCTGTCCGAGGGCCAGCGGCTCGCCCTGGCCCTGGCCGTCGTACTCACCGCCCGCCCGCCGCTGCTGCTCCTGGACGAGCCGACCCGCGGCCTGGACTACGCCGCCAAGGCCCGCCTGGTCGAGCTGCTGCGCACGCTGGCCACCGAGGGCCATGCCATCGTCCTGGCCACCCACGACGTGGAACTCGCCGCCGAGCTGGCGCACCGGGTCGTCATCCTCGCCGACGGCGAGATCGTCGCGGACGGCCCGACCGCCGAGGTCGTCGTCTCCTCCCCGGCCTTCGCCCCACAGGTCGCCAAGGTGCTCGCCCCGCTGCCGTGGCTGACCGTGCCGCAGGTCGCCCGGGCCCTGGAGACCACACCGTGACCGACCGCCCGCCCCGCACCAGACGCCTCGGCGCCCTTACCAGGCGCATCGGCACCCCTACCCAGCGCGTCGGCGCCCGTATCCGCACCCGAGCCGGTGACCGAACGGTCGTATCGTCCTCCGGCTCCCCACTCCGTGCCGTCCGGCTCGGCCCCCGCTCCGTCGCCGCACTCGTCCTCGTCTCGGCCATCGGTGTCATGGCCTTCGGATGGCCGCTGCTCGCCGACTCCGCCTCCGGGCTCGCACATTCCAAGGACGCGCCCTGGCTGTTCGCGGCGCTGCTGCCGCTGCTGCTGGCCGTAGCTGTCGCCACGATCGCCGACACCGGCCTGGACGCGAAGGCCATCGCCATGCTCGGGGTGCTGGCCGCGGCGGGCGCGGCGATGCGCCCCTTGGGCGCGGGCACGGCCGGCATCGAGCCGATGTTCTTCCTGATGGTGCTCTCGGGCCGGGTGCTGGGGCCCGGCTTCGGATTCGTGCTCGGCTCGGTGGCGATGTTCGCCTCCGCGCTGCTGACGGGCGGGGTGGGCCCGTGGATGCCCTTCCAGATGCTGTCCATGGGGTGGGTGGCGATGGGCGCGGGCCTGCTGCCCGGCCCCGGACGCCTGCGCGGTCGCCGGGAGCTGGTCCTGCTCGCCGCGTACGGAGCCGTGGCCGCCGTCCTGTACGGCCTGGTCATGAACCTCCAGGGCTGGCCGTACATCGGCGGCATGGCCACCGGCGTGTCCTTCGTACCCGGTGATCCGCTCCACGAGAACCTGGTCCGCTTCCTCGCCTACTGCCTGGCCACCTCCCTGGGCTGGGACCTCCCCCGCGCCCTGGTCACCGTCGTGCTCACCCTCGTCCTCGGCGGTACGGTCCTCAAGGCCCTGCGCCGCGCCACCCGCCGCGCCGCCTTCGACGTCCCCATCACCTTCGCCTCGTCACCCACCCCCTCCACGTCGCCGTCCGCATCGGCTACCCCACCTGGCACACCGCCGGCTCCCGGATCGGAAAGACCAGCTCCGGGCGCTCCCACGTGATCTTCGGCGGCATCGCGGCCACGGTCCCGACCCGCTCCGCACCGACCTTCCGGTAGAAGCCCTCCGACGGCGGATGCGAAACCACCTTCACGCTCCCGACCCCGGCGGCCCGGGCCTCCTCCTTCATGTGCTCCACCAGCCGTCTGCCCAGCCCGGTTCCCTGCGCGGCGTCGGCCACGAACATCAGATCCAGCTCCGGCGGATCGAGCACGAGGGCATAGAAGCCGAGCAGCCGGTCCTCCTCGTCCGCGGCGAGGAAGACCCGGTGTCGCCGTATGTAGTCCCCGGTCACTCTGTACCCCGCGACCATCGGCGCATACGCCCCTTCATACGCTCGCGAGCCCCGCACCATTGCCGTCAGCCGCGCCGCGTCCCGCTCCACCGCCCGCTTGATCATCATTCTCTCCACTCCCTGCCCCGCCGCCCCAAGCGGCCGGCTATGCCACTCACCACTCAGTAATGCCCCACCCCCACACCCAACCATTACACACCTGTGAGGCCTCACACAGGACCTACGTCACACACGAACCTCTTTCGTAGCCCACCCCCTGCCCCGTCCCGCCCCTCCCAGGGATCACCGTCCGGACCGCCACCCCGACTGCGAGCGCGCCTAGTAGCAGGGGGTATTGCCTGCCCCCGCAAGCGCTTCCCATGGTGAACGGGTCGCCGGGAACCGCGAACCTCACCCGCGACCCGGCGACGCCCCATGCCCCCGACGGAAGGCCCTCCCTCCGTGACCTCCCCCTCGTCCCCGGTCATCACCCGCCTCACCGCCCGCAAGAAGGCCGCCCTCACCGCCGGCGCCGTCGCTCTCGGCGCCTCCGCCGTGGCCTTCGCCGCCGTCCCGGCCCAGGCAGCCCCCACGAGCACGGGCTCCGCCACCAGCTCCGCCCAGGCCGTCGCGCACCGGATGATCCCGGACCAGGCCCAGTACCAGTGCTTCAGCAACATCGTCGAGCACGAGAGCGGCTGGAACCCGGCCGCCACCAACCCGTCCAGCGGCGCATACGGCCTGGTACAGGCGCTGCCCGCCTCGAAGATGGCCTCGGCCGGCTCCGACTGGAAGACCAACCCGGCCACCCAGATCAAGTGGGGCCTGAACTACATGAACACCACGTACGGCAGCCCCTGCGCCGCCTGGGCCTTCTGGCAGTCCCACAACTGGTACTGACCCCACCCCGCCAACAGCCCCTCCAAGTGGCCGACGCCCCCATGGATGGCGTATGGACCTAGGACGTTGGTCCGACTCGCCGACCGATGTACTTCATCGGGAGCACTGGTCGAATCGCCACATGAATGATCTTGTGAGCGAGCCAGGGCCAGCCGTCCGCATGCGCCTGGCCAAGGAGCAGAACGTCTGGCTGTGCACTGTGCGCCCTGATGGATCTGCACATGTAACGCCCGTCTGGTTCGTCTATGAGAGCTCCAGATGGTGGATTGGCGCCGATTCCAGCTCAGTCAAGGTCAGAAACATCCGGACCGAGCCACGGGTCTCTCTGGCCTTGGAAGACGGCCGTTTCCCGGTCGTCGCCGAAGGAAATGCGGCACCGATCCATGATCGTTTCCCCCCTGAAGTCGTGACGGCGTTCGATGAGAAGTACGGGTGGGACGTAACCGCCCCCACCCGCCCAGGAAGCGTGCGCGTGCTGCTGGAAGTGCGCGTACGCCGCTGGTTGCTGTCCGGTACGGCCCAGTGACGGCCGCATGGGCCGCTGCGAGCTACGAGCCGCCGATAGCCACTGAGGACTGCGCCCATACCGGCCAGGCCAAGGAATCCTTGCGGACGACGCGACGGCGGATGCCTCGCCGACTCATCCATCGACCCAGGTAGCGGTAGTCACAACCCTTGCGTGCGCGCAGCTTGGCCGCACCTCACCGAGAGAAACCTCGGCGGAAGCGGACGGGCGAGACGCCACGCACGAGCGGCTGCGCGCCGAGCCCGCCGTACACGTTCTCGACGGTAATCTCCAAAGCCAGAGACCTTCCTTTCCGGACGATGATGACCTGAATTTTTGCCCCCTTCCTGCCGCAGCCGGTCGAATGCAGTCCGGCCAGTGGTCCACTTTCCCGGCTTTCCCAGCCCTGAAGCTGCGGAGCCGATCGCGCACCCCACCCAGTCCACCTCTCCAGCAACTCACCACAAGCACCGAGTTCTTCGAGGACGCCCAGTGAGCCGGACGGACCCGGTCCCGGCTCCACAGGGCGATGCGTCGGCATACCGTCTGCCGGTCCGAGCCGAAAACCGACGGCAGCAACCGCCAGACCAGGTGCCGTAGGTGTGGCCTGAGGTAACCATGCAGGTGCTCCCGGCCGGAGTATCGCTGTTCACCGGCCAACGACCTCTCATCACCCAGTCATCACCCAGCCGCCCGAGGCCGGCTCCCGCCCGGCGCCATCGGCATGGCCGGCCCCAGGTCAGCGGGCGACGGGCAGGGAGCGCGCTATTCGTGGGAGCGAGCGGGTGAAGGAGGCGTAGTGGTTGGCGTCCTTGCCCTGGTCGATGACTTTCGCCGGGGTGCCGTGTTGCGCCAGACGACGGGCGCAGGTGCGGGTGTTGGCTATGGGAACGTCTCGGTCTCCGCTCGCGGTGTAGAGGGTGAGGTCGACCTTCGGACCTGGTGACCAGTCGCAGGTGCGGTCATTGGTCCGTAGTGTCCTCAGCAGGGCGCCGGAAGGGGCTTGCATCTTCTTGTACCAGGTGTCGGTCAGCAGTTCCTTGAGGGTGCCAGGGAGTTTGCCTGCTATCTCGCCCGCCGGATGCTCACCGTCGAACAGGGCCTCCACACGTTCGGCGTAAGGGGCGCGGAAGACCTCGCGCGGGTCGGAGTAGAGGCCGTGCAGCCGGTTCTGGGCGGTGAGGAAGAAGGACACGTAGAACACGGCGGAACGGTCGTTGACCCGGCCGTCGAACATGCCGGGCAGTTCGCTGCCCTCCAGGTCGAACGGCCCGCCGACGGGTGCCAGCGCCCGCAGTGAGAACCGGCGGTCCGCTCCCCGGGCTATCTGCCGCCCCAGTTCCATCGCCACCTGGCCGCCCTGCGAAAAGCCCGTTATCCCTGTCCGCCCATCGAGCGTTACTCCCAGTTGCCGGGCGGCCGAGCGAGCTGCCCGCAGCATGTCGAGGGAGGCCACGGCCGAGGACCGGGCGTCCATGTAGGGGTGGCGTCCGGGACCCGTACCGAGACCGAGGTAGTCGGGGGCGACGGCGGCGCGTCCGGCCGAGGCGTAGAGAAGGGAAACCGTGCGGTCGGGCCCGTCGGCGACGGACGGGGCGTAGCCGCGGTAGGCGAGGGTGCCGTGGGTGTGGACGACGGCCGGCAGCCGGCGCGGGCCGTCGAGAGGGAGCACCAGCAGCCCGGATGCGGTGGTGGGTCTTCCCTGTGGGGTGATGGTGCGATAGGTCAGTCGGTAGGAGGTGACACCGTGACGGGCGGTGTCGGCGTCGTACCCCTGCGCGCGGACCGCGGAGACGACCTGGTCACGGTCCAGTCGGCCGAGTGCGGTGACCGAGAGCAGCGCGCCCCGCTTCTGCTCGGTGCCCGGGGTGCTGTGCTGTGCCCGCGTTGTGACGGACAGGGGCGCGTCGGAGAGTGGTGTGGCCAAAGCCGGGGTGGCGGGAAGGGCCGTGAGCAGTGCGGCGACACCGGCGGCGGCCAGTGCCTGCCGACCGCGCCGGCTCCGCCGTCTGCCGTGCGTCGTGCCTGCGTCGGTTGTCGGTGGAACCGGCGAGCGGTCCGCTACTGGATTCGTCCAGATCTTGTTCATGGCACCGACGCTATGCCGATCTCCGCCGCCGCGGTATGCGGTTAACCACAAACTCAACTGTGGTTTACCGCAGTTCGGAATCAGTGGCCCGTGGCGCCGTCGATCCGCTCGCGCAGCAGGTCGGCATGGCCGTTGTGCCGGGCGTACTCGGCGATCAGATGCACCAGGATGCGGCGCAGCGAGACCGGTTCGCCCGTCGCCGCGTGCACGCCGGTCGCCTCCAGGGACGGCGTGCCGGCGACGATCTCGCGCGTGCGCGCGCACTCCTTCCGCCACACCGCGAGGGCCATTTCCACATCGCCACCGAGGTCGTCGAAGTCCTGGTCCGGGTCGTCGTCGGAGTAGTACAAGAGCGGCAGCCGCTCGCCGGCGAACTGCATGCGCAGCCACCACCGCTCCACGCCGGCCAGGTGGCGCACCAGGCCGTGCAGGCTCAGGCCGGACGGCGGGACGGAGAGCTCCGAGAGGCGCTCGGGCGGTATCCCGGAGCACTTGAGCTCGAAGGTCGCACGCTGATGGTCGAGGTAGGCGAGGAGGATTTCGCGCTCGTCGCCCACCAGGGGCAGGGCGGCGCGGGTATCCCCCTCCAACTTCGGTGCGTAGTTTTGCGGGGGTATCTGGGCAGGCTCGGTCATGGCGCGAGTGTGTCAGGTGGCACTGACAACGCCTCAGCTCCAGGCGCCCTCTCGCGGTCTCAGCCGGCCGGTTACAGCCGTTGGATGATCGTTCCTGTGGCCAGCGCGCCGCCCGCGCACATCGTGATCAGCGCGAACTCGCCGTCCCTGCGCTCCAGCTCGTGCAACGCCGTGGTGATCAGCCGGGCGCCCGTGGCCCCCACCGGATGTCCCAGCGCGATCGCGCCGCCATTGACGTTGATCTTCTCCAGGCCCTGTTCGAATACCTGCGCCCACGACAGCACCACCGACGCGAACGCTTCGTTGACCTCGATGAGGTCGATGTCCTTCAGGGACAGGCCGGACTTCCCCAGTACGGCCCAGGTCGCGTCGATCGGCCCGTCCAGGTGGTAGTGCGGATCGGTGCCGACCAGGGCCTGTGCGACGATCCGCGCACGGGGCCTGAGCTTGAGCGCACGCGCCATCCGTCTTGAGGCCCACATCACGGCGCAGGCTCCGTCGGAAATCTGCGAGGAGTTCCCCGCCGTATGGACGGCCGTCGGCATGACGGGCTTGAGGCCCGCCAGCGCCTCCATGCTGGTGTCGCGGAGCCCCTCGTCGCGGTCCACCAGCCGCCACATGCCCTGTCCGGCGGCTTGTTCCTCTTCCGTGGTGGGCACCTGCACGGCGAACGTCTCCCGCTTGAAGCGCTCCTCCGCCCACGCCACCGCCGCCCGCTCCTGCGAGAGCAGTCCCAGCGAGTCGACGTCCTCCCGGGTCAGCCCCCTGTTGCGCGCGATCCGTTCCGCAGCCTCGAACTGGTTGGGCAGGTCCACGTTCCACTCGTCCGGCCAGGGCTTGCCCGGCCCGTGCTTGGAGCCGCTGCCCAACGGCACCCGCGACATCGCCTCGACCCCGCAGGCGATGCCGATGTCGATCACGCCGCACGCGACCATGTTGGCGACCATATGGTTGGCCTGCTGGGACGAGCCGCACTGGCAGTCGACGGTGCTCGCCGCGGTCTCGTACGGGAGGCCCATGGCCAGCCAGGCGTTGCGCGCGGGGTTCATGGACTGTTCACCGGCGTGGGTGACCGTACCGCCGACGATCTGTTCGACGCAGTCCGGCCGGATGCCCGTACGGGCGAGGAGTTCGCGGTAGGTCTCTCCGAGGAGGTAGGCGGGGTGGAGATTGGCGAGCGCGCCGCCGCGCTTGCCTATGGGGGTGCGTACGGCTTCGACGATGACGGGTTCCGCGGCCATGACTGACTCGTCCTCTCCTCGCGTCCACTGGACGCCCCGGCGCCCGCGGCGATAGAACTAGTACGCGTTCTAATTCCGGAAACAGTCTTATGAGCCGTACTCCGCGGCGCAAGGGTCGTGCACCGGCCTTGTGCACGCGTGGACAGGGCGCGTCGGCAACGAGCACTGTCACGCCCCTTGCTACTTGCGGAACCCGTTACTACCTTCGCTCTTCCACCGCAGGACCTGACGGGCCGTCAGCGCCGATCCGTCACCTGTCCCCCGTCGACCGTCGGCCCCACACGTCAACACCGATACGCGGAACAGACCTGGAGTCACCGATGCCCTGCCCAGCGCTGCCCGACGGATTCGACTTCACCGACCCCGACGTCTACGAACACCGCGTGCCCCTGCCGGAGTTCGCAGCGCTACGGCAGACGTCTCCCGTCTGGTGGAACGCCCAGCCACACGGCATCGCCGGTTTCGGTGACGACGGTTACTGGGTCGTCACGCGCCACGAGGACGTCAAGGAGGTGTCCACCAAGCCGGAGATCTTCTCCGCCGCTCTCAACACCTCGATCATCCGGTTCAACGCGTCGATGACCCGCGACCAGATCGACGCACAAAGGCTGATCATGCTCAACATGGACCCGCCCGAGCACGCCAGGGTCCGCCAGATCGTCCAGCGCGGTTTCACCCCGCGCTCCATACGGGCCCTGGAAGACGCCTTGCGCACCCGTGCGCAGACCATTGTGGCCGAGGCAAAACTCAAGGGCACCGGGGACTTCGTCACCGATATCGCCTGCGAACTCCCGCTCCAGGCCATCGCCGAGCTGATCGGCATTCCCCAGGACGACCGGACCCGGATCTTCGACTGGTCGAACAAGATGATCGCCTACGACGATCCCGAGCTGGCCATCACCGAGGAGGTCGGCAGCAATGCGGCGGCGGAACTCATCTCGTACGCGATGAACCTCGCCGCCGCGCGCAAGGAGTGCCCGGCCAAGGACATCGTCAGCCGGCTCGTCGCGGCGGAGGACGAAGGCAATCTCGTGCCGGACGAGTTCGGGTTCTTCGTCCTCCTCCTGGCCGTCGCCGGGAACGAGACGACGCGCAACGCCATCACCCACGGCATGCACGCCTTCCTCACCCACCCCGACCAGTGGGAACTCTACAAACGTGACCGTCCGGCGACGACCGCCGAGGAGATCGTGCGCTGGGCCACGCCCGTCGTCTCCTTCCAGCGGACCGCCACTCAGGACACCACTTTGGGTGGCGCGCAGATCAAGAAGGGCCAGCGGGTCGGGCTCTTCTACGCCTCCGCCAACAACGACCCGGACGTCTTCGAGCACCCGGAGATCTTCGACATCACCCGCGACCCCAACCCGCACCTGGGATTCGGCGGCGGGGGACCGCACTTCTGCCTCGGCAAGTCCCTCGCGGTGCTGGAGATCGACTTGATCTTCAACGCCATCGCGGACACCATGCCGGACATCGCCCTCGCGGGTGAGCCGCGGAGACTGCGGTCGGCCTGGCTCAACGGCGTGAAGGAACTGCAGGTCATGTACGTCTGATGCGCCCGGGGCCGGGCGGCACGCCTGACCCTGCCCCTGGCTCCGGCCCCGAGGCTGCCCCCGACAGTTCCCCTGACACCTTCCCCGAGACGTCAGGCTTGTTTCGCCAGGGAAAGGTGAGGGGCGGTGTCATCCTCAGCGGTGATGCTCCCGTCCCCGCGGTACGCCAGGCTTGATCCCGACAGCAATACCCGACCCACTCGCACTCCACCGGAATCGGCCCCACGATGAACATTCGTACGCGTACCGTCCTCGCCGCCGCCGTGCTCATGGCCGTCGCCGCGGCCCCGGCCATTCCCGCCTTCACGTCGGTCATGACTCCGGCCGCCTCCTCACCCGTCATCGTGTCCGACTCCACCGACTCCCGGCCGGTCAACCCCGCGTCCACCGGCCCCACTTCCACCGGCCCCAGTTCCACCGACTCCTCTTCCACCGGCTCCACTTCCACCGGTCCCGTGGCCATCGGCCCCACGCCTGCCGGCCCCGCATCCGCCGGACCCATGTCCGCCGTGCGCGCCGCGTGGTCCATACCGTCGGAGTGACAGCGGGGGGCATCGGGGCATCGGAGGCGGCTTCTACTGTCCCGGTACTGTGACTTCGTATGACCGACGTCGAGATCGAGATCACCGCAGACTTGGTCCATGACCTGCTGCAGGAGCAGCATCCGGACCTTGCAGGGCTGGCCGTCCGCGAAGTAGCGGGCGGATGGGACAACCAACAGTGGCGCCTCGGGGACGAGTTGGTCGTACGCATGCCGCGTACGGAACGTGCTCCGGATCTCCAGCGCAAGGAGTGCCGGTGGCTGCCTGTCCTGGCCCCGCGCCTGCCGCTCCCGGTCCCGAACCCTATGCGGGTCGGTGAACCGTCCGCGCGCTTTCCGAAACCCTGGACCATCATGACGTGGGTTTCTGGCGAGCCACTGGACTCCGCCTCGATCAGCCGCGGCGACCACGCGGCTGACACGCTGGCGGACTTCCTCAGGGCGCTGCACATCGAGGCTCCCGCTGAGGCGCCGACCGGTTCGGACCGCGGCGCTCACCCCAAGAAGTACATGGACGGCTTCGATCACTTCTTCGAAGCCGTTGCACCTGGCGGCATCGCCGACGAGGTCCGGGCCGTCTGGGATGACGCCGTTGCGGCGCCCGAGTGGGAGGGCCCGCCGGTATGGGTGCACGGTGATCTTCATCCGGCGAATGTCGTCGTCTCGGACGGGACGCTTTCGGGTGTGATCGACTTCGGTGACATGTTCGCCGGCGATCCAGCCTGGGACCTCGCGGCTGCATGGGTGGTCCTTCCCGCAGGTGCCGCCTCACGGTTCTTCGATGCGTATGCGCATGCGCATGCTGACGAGGCGACGATCCGGCGCGCTCGTGGGCTGGCTGCTCTGAAAAGTCTGTTCCTCGTGCTTATGGGGCAGAACGGAGACCGGGGGCTTCCTGGTGGCAAGCCGGCATGGGGCCCCGCAGGCCGGGCAGCGCTTGATCGTGTCGTGGCAGATCGTGTCGTGGGCGGCGGTCTGAGGTAGATACCGGGCATCGCTCGCGATGTTCTCGCGCGGGCCGGGCGCCGTGGCCGCTCCCGGGATCGCCGTGTTCGGCGCGAAAGGCGTCCGTATGCAGGTGATTGGGCTGGTGAGTGCGGCTGTCGCTGTCGTTCTGCTGACGTTGGGTGCGTGGGTGGGTGGACGGGCGGGGCGGGGGGTTGTGGTCGCTTGCGGTGGGTGGGTGACGCGGTGTGGTGGGGGTGTCGGTAAGCCTGGAGGGGTGGGTGCCTGGGGGCTGTGAGGGTGGGGCTGGGGGTGGGGTCATCTGAAAACGTCGCGTCCTCAACCTTGTCACCACCCATTGGTGGTCTTACATTCAACTCGCCAGTAACACCGGCAAGTTCTACACAACTGTGTGCGGCCCTTCACGCTGCCCGCAGAACCGCACCACTCCGTCCGTTTTTCTCCACACTCCCCCCACTTCTCCGCTTGCTCGCTCCCTCACGTTCTCCCCCCACATGTTCGACAGCGCGATCTACTGCTCTTCGAAGGGGATTTACGTCAATGAAGGACGCACACGGCAGACATGTGACGGGACGCGTGAGCTGGCGGAAGTTCGCCGTGCTGTCCGTCCCGGGCTTCGCCGCCACGGCCGCGCTGGCCATCGCCCTGGCCAACGGTGCGCTGGCGGCCTCGTTCGCCGTTTCCGGTCAGCAGTTCAAGGTGTCCGCCGACAGCCTTGAGGGCAATGGCTTCGCCCAGTACGGCAGCGTCGACCGCAACGCCCGCGACGAGCTGCTGCCGGTCGCCGTGACCGCCATCAAGTCGGCCGAGCTGCACAACCTGTGCCAGTCCGTCGTCACCACACTGCCGATCATCGGTGACATCTCGCTCAACCTCAGTGCCGGCAAGAAGAAGCCGGTCGAGGCGACCAATCTCTTTGTCGACGCGACTCAGCTCTCCGGCAACGCGGACTTCGACAACATCGAGATCGGCCGCGATGCCTCGACCCTGGACAAGGGCCCGGAGACCGCCCAGGGCATGCAGGATCTCTTCGCCCAGCAGGCCGACAAGGTCAAGATCACCAAGCTGCGGCAGACCGCCTGGGCGACCAATGCGGGGACCTTCAAGCTGTCCGGCCTGAGCATGAACATCACCAAGGGCAAGAAGGAATGCTACTGACATGACGGCCGCTCTCGGACCGGACCGCCGCCCCGGAACTCCCACCATCGCCAGTGCGGCCACGGATGCCGGTACGGCCACGGATGCCAGTGCGGAGACGGGTGCTCCAGCCGAGGGCCATGCGGGCACCGGGCCGTACGCCGGGGGCGGTCCGGCCGTGGGCGCTGACGGCGTGGTTCCGGGCTCCGGCGCGCGTCTGGGGCCATGGGCCCGGTGGCGGCGCTGGCGCAAGGGGCGTCCCTTCTGGGGTGGCCTGGCGGCGATCGTCGCGGGGGCGGAAATCTGCGCCATCCCTCTGGCACCGTTGAAGATCATGCTCCAGCAGGGCATCGCCGGGATCCCGTCCGTACTCATGGGACTGGTGATGATCCTGATGGGGCTGGCCGCGTGGTTCGCGCCGCACTACCGGGGACTGGCGGGAATTCTCACCGTCATGGTCGCCGCGGCGGCGCTGGTCATGTCCAATCTCGGCGGGTTCCTCTTCGGCACGGTCGTCGGCATTCTCGGTGGCGGCATGATCTTCGCCTGGCAGCCACGCCCCGTGGCCGGGCCCGATCCTGTGCCGCCGACCGGTACGCGTACGGATCACGCAGCCGCGCTCGCGCCCCTCTCCGTACCCGTACCCGCTTCCACCTCCACGCCCATGCCTACGTCCGCACCTGCACCCGCACCCGCACCCGCAGAAGGAGACACGAGATGACGCACGGAGCTTTACGTTCGCGTACGCTGCTCGCCGCCGGAACGGGAATCCTCGCGTCCGCCGCGATGACACTGGCCGTCACCGGCCCGGCCGCCGCTCAGCCCACCGCCACCGGGCCCGGAAACGGCCCCGCCGCCGGGTCCACCACCGTCTCCCCCGCCGGGCATTCCTACGTCGCCGAACTCAACGGCGGCGGCAAGGCGACGTTCAAAGCCGGTTCGGTGACGGTGACCTGCTCCGTCTCGAAGGCCGACGGGCAGGTCCCGGCCGCTCCCGACAACCACAACGCGGACGGACCGGTCAGCAACACCATCGGTGCGCCGAGCTACAGCTCGTGCACCACCAGCCTGCCCGGCGTCAGCGCCACCATCACCACCGGCGGGCCCTGGGGCGTCTCGATGCAGAACGGGGCGCCGGCGACCGCCGGGCTGACCATCCCGTCCGGCGGCTTCGTCCTGAAGACCAGCGGACTGGCGAGTTGTACGGTGACCGCGGCACCCAGCGCGCCGGCGACCGTGACCGGCACCTGGACCAACGGCAGCCCGTCCTCCCTGACCTTCACCAACGCCTCGGTGCCGGTCACGGTGACCGGCGGGTTCGGCTGCCCGACCAGCGCGACCACCTCGACGTTCAACGCCACGTACAAGGTGTCCGACACCACCGACCCGGCCGCCTCGATCACCGTTTCCGACTGACGACGGCCCGCGGCGGGCGCGGGCGCTCACGTCCGGCCCTGCGCCCGGCCCCGCCCCGGGTCGCGCCCTCGATCGTGGCCGCGACCAGGCCCCGGCTCAGGTCATCGCCGTTGTCCTCACCGCGAAGTGAGGACAACGGCCGCCACCGTCACCACGGCGACCGCGAGTACGAAGGCGGTGGCGAGCCGGCGGCGCAGCACGCGGTACACACCCTCGTACTCGGCCCGCAATTCACCGCTGCGGGCCGCAATTCTCTTCAGGTAGGCACGCGAGACCTCCAAATGGTCCTGCCGGTAAAGCCGCTCGACCTCCTCCCGCTGGGAATCGGTCAGCCATGGCATGGCGGCGCAGAAATCCTGTGCACGCGTCCGGGCCTTGTCCTTCTCCGCCTCCCAGAGGAGATATCCCTCGATCTCGTTGATGGCCTGTGCGGAACTCATGCCCGAAGTCATTCCCGCAGTCATGCCCGCCCCCGTGCCTGCGCTCATGCCCGTACTCACCCCGCTGCTCATTCCGCTGCTCATTCCGCTGTTCGTCCTGCCGCTCATACGAGGGCTCGCTTTCCCTTGTCGGGCTCCAGCTCCGGAGCGCCGATCTCCGGATGGTGCAGGTCGAACGCCGGCGATTCGCTACGTATACGGGGCAGCGAGACGAAGTTGTGCCGCGGCGGCGGGCAGGAGGTCGCCCATTCCAGCGAACGGCCGTAACCCCACGGGTCGTCGACCTCCACCTTCTTGCCGTACTTGGCCGTCTTCCACACGTTGTAGAGGAACGGCAGGATCGACAGGCCCAGCAGGAACGAGAAGACGGTCGATACGGTGTTCAGGGCGGTGAAGCCGTCGGCGGCCAGGTAATCGGGAATGCGGCGGAGCATTCCTTCCGCGCCCAGCCAGTGCTGGACGAGGAAGGTGCCGTGGAAGCCGATGAACAGCGTCCAGAACGTGATCTTGCCGAGCCGCTCGTCCAGCATCTTGCCGGTGAACTTCGGCCACCAGAAGTGGAAGCCGGCGAACATCGCGAAGACGACCGTACCGAAGATGACGTAGTGGAAGTGCGCCACCACGAAGTACGAGTCCGAGACGTGGAAGTCCATCGGCGGCGACGCCAGGATCACACCGGTCAGACCACCGAAGGTGAAGGTGATCAGGAAGCCGACCGCCCACAGCATCGGCGTCTCGAAGGACAGCGAGCCCTTCCACATCGTGCCGATCCAGTTGAAGAACTTCACACCGGTCGGCACCGCGATCAGGAACGTCATGAAGGAGAAGAACGGCAACAGCACGCCGCCCGTCACATACATGTGGTGCGCCCACACCGTCACCGACAGACCGGCGATCGAAATGGTGGCCGCGACCAGGCCCCAGTAACCGAACATCGGCTTCCGGGAGAACACCGGAATGACCTCGGAAATGATGCCGAAGAACGGCAGCGCGATGATGTAGACCTCGGGATGGCCGAAGAACCAGAACAGGTGCTGCCACAACAGCGCCCCGCCGTTGGCCGCATCGAAGACATGCGCCCCGAATTTACGGTCCGCCTCCAGCGCGAACAGCGCCGCGGCCAGCACCGGGAAGGCCAGCAGCACCAGCACACCGGTGAGCAGCACGTTCCAGGTGAAGATCGGCATACGGAACATCGTCATGCCCGGAGCGCGCATGCAGATGATCGTGGTGATGAAGTTGACCGAGCCCAGGATCGTACCGAAACCGGAGAACGCCAGACCCATGATCCACATGTCGGCGCCGATTCCCGGTGAATGCGTGGCGCCGGAAAGTGGCGCGTAGGCGAACCACCCGAAATCCGCCGCTCCCTGGGGTGTGAGAAAACCTCCGACCGCGATCAGCGAGCCGAAGAGGTAGAGCCAGTAGGCGAACATGTTCAGCCGCGGGAACGCCACGTCGGGCGCGCCGATCTGCAGCGGCATGATCCAGTTCGCGAACCCGGCGAACAGCGGCGTCGCGAACATCAGCAGCATGATCGTGCCGTGCATCGTGAACGCCTGGTTGAACTGCTCGTTCGACATGAGCTGCGTGCCGGGACGGGCCAGTTCGGCGCGCATCAGCAGCGCCAGCAGCCCGCCGAGGCAGAAGAACGCGAACGACGTGACCAGGTACAACGTACCGATCGTCTTGTGGTCGGTGGTCGTCAACCACTTCACTGGAGACCTCATGCCCCGTAGGTGTCCGAGGCCGCTGAAAACTTCACCGGTAGCAGGTGTGAAGATCTGCCTCATGCCGGACACCTACGGATCATGAGCACGGACGACGCCTTCGCCGATGCCTATCGCGCGCACTACTGGGCGGTCAGCCGCTTCGTGGCGCGCCGACTGGACGGCCAGGCACACGAGGTCGAGGAAGTGGTGGCGGAGGTTTTCTCCATAGCCTGGAGACGCCGCGCCGAGCTTCCCGAGTCGCCGCTGCCCTGGCTGTACGGGGTGGCCCGCAACTGCCTGGCCAATACGGTGCGCGGGCTCGGCCGCTACCGGCGCCTGCTGCACCGGCTGGGCCACCACGAGACCGCGCACAACCGGCAGACCGTGGAGAGCCCCGACGCCGAGCAGCCGGGCTCGTGGGTCCATGAGGCCCTCGCCCGCCTCTCCCCCGCCGACCAGGAGGTGCTGCGCCTGACGGCGTGGGAGGAGCTGAACACCGAGGAACTGGCCGTCACGCTGGACTGCAGCCCCAGCGCGGCGGCGATGCGCCTGCACCGGGCCCGGGCCCGTCTCCGTACGCAGATCGAACGCATGCAGATGTCCACCGCCACGACCGCCCGCACGACCGCCCGCACGACGACCAGTACGACGCCCCGTACGACGCCCCCTACGGGAGGCCGCACGACGACCCGTACGGCGGCCGAGCGCGGCGAACCAAACAGAACCAGTGGACGAAATGGGCCAAGCGGCCGAAACGGACGAAACGAGCGAGGTGAATGGGGCGAACGGGCCGAGCGGAGCCTGCGTCCCCTGTCCGTACAGCCGGTGATCACCCAAGCAGGAGGCCGCAGCCATGGCTGACGAACTGGAGCTGTTGCGGCAGGCCGACCCCGCCCCCGCCCACGACGGGCCCTGGCGCGACCGGCCGCTGCCCGCACACGCCGAGGACCATCTGAACACGCTGCTGACCAGCACGGAGCCGTCGCCCTGGCCCGTCCTCAAGCCCAAGCCCCCGCGTGGCGCCCGGCCCAGGCCCGCACCCCGGCCCCGGCGCCGACGGCTCGTACTGAGCTTCGGCGCGGCGTCCGCCGCCCTCCTCGCCGCGCTCACCTTCACGGTCTCCGGCGTCGGCACCACCCCCGCCGTGGCCGCCCCCTCCGCACTCGTCCCGCGCCACGACGCCCCGCCCGTCCCCCTGGACGAGATCGCCGACCGGGCGCGGGACAGGGCGCGAGCGGCCGGTCCGGGCGCCGGGCCGCGCCGGGGCGCCCATCTCCAGAGCTGGAGCCTGAGCATGCAGGCGGGCGAGGACGCCGCGCCGCCCGTCACCGTTCCCGAGGAGAGCCTGACCCGCTGGAACCCGGACGGCAGCGGCTCGGAACTGGTCGTCGCCACCGACCCGCTCCACCCCGGCCGCCCGGTGATCGACGACAACGGCGGCAAGTGGCGCACGGTCAACGACGGCAAGGTCCTGCACCGCCAGCACTATCCGCCCGGGTCCGCCGGCCACGGCGTCGTCTCCCGTACGAAGCCGCCCACCGATCCCACGGCCCTGCGCGCCTTCCTCGCCTCCCTTTACGGGGGCGCGGAAACCAGGACGCCGCAGCTCCTCCTGGCCCTGTCGACGTACCTCCAGGAGTGGACGCCGGGGCCACGCGAGCGCGCCGCCGTGGCCCGGATGCTGGCCGGCACGGACGGCCTGCACCCGGTGGGCGAGGTCGTCGACCGGCTCGGCCGCCGCGGCCAGGCGTACGTGTACGACGGCCCCGACGGCGCCATGGACGCCACCCGCCACATGGTGATCCTCGACCCCGACACCGGCGCGGTCCTGGGCATCGAGGTGACCTCCACCAAAGATCTGGGCGAGTTCAAGATCAAGGAGGGCGATGTGCTGTCGTACGACGCGTGGATGCGGTAGCACCGTACGCGGCCGGGCGCCGTACGCAGCCGGTCACGGGGCGCGGCCGGTCACGGGGCGCGGCCGGTCACGGGGCGCGGCTCGTCACGGCGCGCGGCCCGTCACGGCGCGCGGCCGGCGGCCGTGGCGTACGGCCTATGTACGGCCCGCGCCCGCTGACCGGCCGGTGGGCGCGGGCCGACCGGTCAGTGGCTCAGTGGCCCAGCCGGTCAGTGGCCCAGCCGGTCAGTGGCCCAGCCGCGCCAGGGCCTGTACCGGATAACGCTCCCCGGCAACTGACGCGTCGGGCACTGCCGCCCGCAGCCGCCCGGCCTGCTCCGCGGTCAGGTCCAGTTCCACCGCGGCGGCGTTCTCCTCGACGTACCGCGTCCGTTTCGTCCCCGGGATCGGTACGATGTCCTGCCCCTGGGCCAGCAGCCAGCCGAGCGCCGCCTGCGCGGGCGTACAGCCGAACTCGGCGGCCAGGCGGCGCACCTCCCGTACGAGCGCGAGGTTACGGCCGATGTTCTGCTCCGAGAAGCGGGGCCAGCGGCGCCGGTTGTCCTCTTCGGTCAGCTCCTCGCGCGAGGTGAGCGCCCCGGCGAGCATGCCGCGCCCCAGGGGCGAGTACGCCACGACGGTGATCCCCAGCTCACGGCAGGTGGCCAGCATCTCGCCCTCCACCACGTCCCTGGTGAACAGCGAGTACTCCAACTGCACGGCGCTGATCGGATGGACGGCGTGCGCGGCCCGCAGCGTCGCGGCGCTCACCTCGGAGAGCCCCAGGTGCCGGACCTTGCCGGCCGCCACCAGCTCCGCCATGGCGCCGACGGTGTCCTCTATGGGGGTCTCGGGATTACGGCGGTGGGCGTAATACAGGTCGATGTGGTCGACGCCGAGGCGGCGCAAGGAGGCGTCGCAGGCGACCGGTACGTACTCCGGTGAGGTGTCGACGTCCCCGACCCGCCCCGAGGCGGCGTCGTGCCGCAGCCCGAACTTGGTCGAAAGGAACACGCCGTCCGTGTTCGAGCGGCGGGTACGCAGCCAGTCGGCGATGAACTCCTCGTTGGCGCCACGGCCGTACGCGTCGGCCGTGTCGAGCAGCGTGACGCCCAGCTCGGCGGCGCGGTCGAGCGTCCGCCGCGCTTCGGCCGCGTCCACGGGTCCGTACGCGATCGACATCCCCATACAGCCGAGCCCGATCGCGGAGACGTCGCACGCCGCGTCCCCGGCGCCGAGTTGCCGGAGCCTCACCAGGACCCCTCCGCAGCCGTCGCGACGAACGCCGCGAACGCGGCCGGGGGAACGGTGAGTACGGGCCCCTCGGGGTCCTTGGAGTCACGGACGGCTACGGCGGCGGGGAGGGGGGCTGTCTCGACGCACTCGCCGCCGGTGTCGCCGCTGTAGCTCAGCTTCCGCCAAGTGGCACCGAGGAGCGCACACTCGATGCGCGATCCCCCCGCATCACCACTGTGACTCGACCTACGCCACTGGACGCCGGTCACGTCAGATGTGCACTCCACAGCGTTCCTCCATCACGCGCTGGATCAGCTCCGCCGAGTCCTTCAGTGACAGAGCCGCGGCCTGGAGGTGATCGTAACGAAGCGAACGAGCCTCACCTTCAGGCGGATTGGCGATTGAGTGCACTTCTTCTCGGCACCAATTCCGTCAGCCGCGTCAGGGCGCCGCCCGTATCGAGCGCCGCGTCCACCCGTTCGCTGAACTTGAAGGTCGGCACCTTCCATCGTACGGCATGTGCCCGACCGGCGTGGCGGTGATCACCGCCACGCCGTACTTCTGCCCGCACCTCCCGCACATACGGTTGGCGCCCTTCTCTCCGCCGCGCAGCTCCCTCATACGAACGGGACGTTGACGCAGGCGAGCCGGGCGCCCGCCATTCCGGCGTGCCCCGGCTCGGTCTCGGTCGCGTGCTCGTGGACGACCACGGAACGCGCCTGACCTGCCCGGAAGTGCCAGTCGACCCGGGCCACCGCCCCGCCGTCGCCGTCTTCATCCGTCGTGAAGTCGAGCCACACCTCGTTGCGGGGGTTGGCGTACGCAGGGTCCGTCGAAGGCTGAACCGGGTCGGGCACGTTCTGGTAGTGCGGCCCGGAGTCGGCGGGTTGGGGGCCGCACGGCTTGGTGTGTACGTGGGCACCGTACGTACGGTCCGGTACGAGGCCCTTCAGGCGCAGGACGACGGTCGTACCGCCACCCTTGCCGCCTTTGCCGGCGTTCTTGTCGTCCTTGCCGTTCTTGTGGCGTCGCTCGACGACCGCCACCCGGCTGCCGGCCGGGACCAGTTTCGGATCGTAGGTGAGCGCCTTGGTGTCCGGGCCGGAACCGGGCGCCGGGACGAATCGGGCGCCGACCACGACATCGGGACACCGTGCCGCGGTGGTGGGCGCGGTGGCCGACACGGCGGCCAGCGAGGCGGTCAGCACTGCCGTGACTGACGTGGCGAAAGGCATGTCCACTCCCTGTGCGGGACGGTTCGGTTCGCTGCCGCTGTGCACCCTTGCGTCTCCTGGGGCCGGGCGCCACCGGGTATCCGGTCAAGTGGGCAACAAATGAGGTGCGGGGCGCGCACGTAAATGGCTGGCGCGGCAGCCACGTACGGCGAATGATGTGCGGGGTCCGGGGCCGCTGCGGGCCTTCTCCACCTGCCTGAGGGGCAGTTGCGATGAGCGTTGACCCGTCGGAATCGTCCAAGTCGCCGGGGCAGTCGGAGTCGTCCGGGTCCCGGCCCGAGGTCCGTACGGCGGCGGGGGCGCTGCGCGGCACCTGGGAAGCGGGGGTGGCGGTCTTCCGTGGCATCCCCTTCGCCGAGCCGCCGGTCGGCTCGCTGCGTTTTGCCGCACCCCGTCCGGCACGGGGGTGGGACGGGGTGCGGGAAGCGGTGGCGTACGGGCCGCCGCCCCCTCAGGGCGGCCATTTCGGGATGGCGGCGCTGGCTCGGGAGGCGGCGGGCGAGGACTGGCTGACGGTCAACGTCTGGACGCCCGAGCCGGGGCCGGGTCCAGAACCGGCGGCGGGCCCGGGCGCGGGCCCGGATGCAGGGCTGCCGGTGATGGTGTGGGTCCAGGGCGGTGCGTACACGATCGGTATGTCCGGTCTCCCGGAGTACGACGGTGGGCTCCTGGCCCGTAACCGTGTCGTCGTCGTGTCGTTCAACTACCGGGTGGGAATTGAGGGTTTCGGGCAGATCGAGGGGGCGCCCGCCAACCGGGGACTGCTGGACCAGATAGCGGCTCTGGAGTGGGTACGGGAGAACATCCGGGCTTTTGGCGGCGACCCGGAGCGTGTCACGGTCTTCGGCCAGTCGGCGGGCGGCGGGTCGGTCGCCGCGCTGCTGGCGATGCCGCGTGCGGCCGGGCTCTTCGGCCGGGCCGTCGTTCAGAGTGCGCAGGGCACGTACTTCTCGCCGGAGCTCGCCGCCGACATCACCGGGGCCTGCGCCGCCGAACTGGGGCTGCGGCCCACAGTGGCCGAGCTGTCCACGGTGGCTCCGGCCCGGCTGTCCGCCGCCAGTGACGCGGTGAGTGATGCAGTTGGTGACGCGGTTGGTCACGCTGTCGGCACCAAGGCGGCTCAGTGGGCGGAGCGCTGGGGCCAGGCCGCGTACGTACCGGTCCTGTTCTCGCCGGTTGTGGACGGCGACACACTGCCTGTCACGCCATGGCAGGCCCTGGCCGACGGCGCCGGCCGGGACATCGCACTCCTCGTCGGCCACACCCGCCACGAGCAGCGGCTGCTGACCGCGCTGAACGGCCTGCTCGGCCAGGTGACGGAGGAGCAGGCGGCGAAGGCTCTGCGCGTCTTCGGTCCCGGCCCGGACGGCGCCCGCCGGTACCGTGACGGCTTTCCGGCCGCGAACCCGGACGAATTGTACGAAATGGTGCGTTCCGACCGGCTGTTCCGTATGCCCTCCCTCCACCTCGCCCAGGCACAGACCGCCGCCGGGAGCCGTGCCCATGTGTACGAGCTGACCTGGCCCGCGCCGGGCATGGGCGGCGTTCTCGGTGCCTGCCACGGGCTCGACGTACCGCTCGTCTTCGGCAACCTGGACCGCGGCCAGCCGGCCCTGCTGATCGGCGAAGGTCCGTCCTCGGAGGCCGGTCCGGAAGCAGGGACGGTGGTGGGGACCGCGGTGGGGACGGAAGCGCGGGGGGAAGCGGAGGCGCTGTCCGCCCGCATGCGCGCCGCGTGGACGGCGTTCGCCACTCACGGCGACCCGGGCTGGCCCGCGTACGACGGTGAGCAACGTCTCGTACGGCTCTTCGACGCCGAGCCGGCCGTCGCCGCCTATCCGGAGGAGACCTCGCGGCTGATCTGGCAGGACCACACCTTCTCCGTGCTTCCGTTGGTAGGTCGCTGACAGCAACCTTTTGCGGCCTGATCCTTTTGTGACCTGCACTTTTTGCGCCCTGAACTTTTGCGTCCTGTGACATCACTCGCGCTTCGGTGGCACGGGACGTGCGGGTATCTCATCTGTCCGGCCGGTCCTGCATCATGGGTGATCATTGCGCGCAAATGCGCTCACGCGTTCGATGGGGGACCCGGTGGAAGCAGAAGCGGCGGAGCTGCTGGACGAGCACATACAGATCTGTCTGGAGCTGCTGCACCAGGCGCGGCGGCTGCCGATGGAGGACGCCCGGCGGCGTGTGCTGGCGGAGGCGGCCGGTCTGCTCGTACGTGACGAGCGGTCCCGGCTCCGCGCGCAGGCCCGGGCGGAACGGGCTGCGGCCGACGCGAAGCTGCTGGCGGCCACCGCGACCGGTGCGACCGACCGTGTCATGGACGCGCCGCTGCCTACGCCGGAGCGTGCGCACCATGAGCGCGTACCGGACCGGGAGGGCGGGGACGAGTGCGCCAGGCACGGGTGCGACGGGCACGGGTGCGACGGGGGCAAAGGGCTGCTGAATCGTCCGCTGCGGTGCTATGTCTGCAAAGAGCACTACCGACAGGTTCACCACTTCTACCACCTGATGTGCCCGCGGTGCGCCGAGGAGAACCTCGCCCGGCGCACGGCCCGTACCGACCTGACCGGCCGGCGCGCGCTGCTGACCGGCGGGCGCGTCAAGATCGGCCATCAGGTGGCGCTGATGCTTCTGCGCGACGGGGCCGAGCTGACCGTGACGACGCGCTTCCCCCAGGACGCCGTACGGCGCTTCGCGGCGGCACCCGATGCCGCGGACTGGTGGGACCGGCTGCGGATCGCCGCGTTGGACCTGCGCGATCCCCGGCAGGTCCTCGCCTTTACCGACCATCTGCTGTCCGAGGGACTGCCGCTGGACATTCTGATCAACAACGCGGCGCAGACGCTGCACCGTTCCCCTCAGGCGTACGCGGCGCTGGCCGCCGCCGAGTCGACCGAATCCGTCCGGTCCGTCCGGTCCGTCCGGTCCGCTCGGTCGACCGAATCCGTACACGGCTCACCGGCCGCGCCCGAGATCTGGTGCGCTCCAGGGTTCACCGTGCCCGGCCCCCGTACCGCTCCCCTGCCGTGGACGGCGGAACTCACGCACCGTACCGAGGCGCCTTCGCGCTCCGCCCTGCCCGATGCCGCACATCCCGATGCTGTACATCCCGGTGACGCATATCCCGGCGACGCTTGTAACGCCGACGTCCTTCCGGCCGCCCTCCCTCTGCCCCTGCCGCGGCAAGCCGTCGACGAGGCGGGGCTGCTGCCCGATACGGCCGCCGTCAACTCCTGGACGCTCCGGCTGGGGCAGGTGGACCCGGCCGAGCTGCTGGAAGTCCAGCTCGTCAACGCCGTCGCGCCGTTCCTGCTCGCCGACCGCCTGCTTCCCCTTATGGACGCCTCCCCGCACCCGTACCGGTACCTGATCAACGTCTCCGCCGTCGAGGGCCAGTTCGCCGTACGGGAAAAGTCGGGCAACCACCCGCACACCAACATGGCCAAGGCCGCTTTGAACATGCTCACCCGGACCAGCGCGGCCGACCTGGCCGCCCGCGGCATCCACACGTGCAGCGTCGACACGGGCTGGGTCACCGACGAGAAGCCGCTGCCCTTCCGGGAACGGCGCGCGGCCGACGGCTGGCGACCGCCGCTGGACGTCGTGGACGGTGCCGCGCGCGTCTACCACCCCATCGTGCAAGGACAGGCCGGCGCGCCCGTTCACGGCGTGCTGCTCAAGGACTACCGGCAGGTCGCTTGGTAACGGTCCGGGTCCGGCCGACGATCTTCGTCCGGCCGACGGTCTTCGGCGGACCATGCCGGACGGACGATGCCTCACTGACGAAGTCGGACGGACGATGCCTGACGGACAGGTTCAGGCGTCGGGGTTCTTGCCCTGGGCGGTCTTCTTGATGCGGTCGATCTGGAGCTTCGCGAAGTCGGCGTAGGGCTGCCCCTCGCGCAGGTCGATGCTCTCCAGTCGGACCAGGACCGCGCCGACGCGCATGCCGATCTCGGTGGTCTTCCCGGTGAAGGCGTCCGTTTCGTCCGCCCCCGCCTCGACCTTCAGGGGTTTGGCCGCGGACCCGGCTTTACGGCGCTCCGTGGCTGCCAGGCCCTTCAAGGCGGCCTTGGCGTCGTCCGGTGTCCGGAAGGCGTAGACGGTGAATTTCACCTCCCCTACACCCCCCTGCTCGTTCGCCTTTTCCTGCCGGAAGTAGGACCTGCCCCGGGCCAGGAACCCGCCGCAGTTCGTCTTGGTGGCCTCCTGGCACCTGTTCAGAGCGTCGCCCGGGTCGTCGATCTTGGGGGACGTGCCCTCCCAACCCGTGGGGGCGCCGGCCTTGCCGACGAGGGCGGTGCGTACCTGGTCCTCGGTGAGCACGATCGGACGCTCCTGGACCGTGCCGCCCGTCCCGCCCGAAGCCTGTGCGCCCCCCTTCCCGTCGCCTCCGCCGCTGCCGCACGCCGCCAGTCCAGCCATCAGCACGGCCGCCGCCGTGATTCCCCGTACCGCCTTGGTCCCCCGTACCGCTTTGAACACTGCCAGCCCCTCTATCGCTTCGATCCATTGATCATTTCTCACCACTCAAGCGCAGTGACGCCGTACATGACAAGCCGAGAAGAACGGAGCAGCAGCAAAGAACCGGTCCGGGCGGGGCGACACGCCCGCGGTTGCAGGTGATCTTCGCGAGATGGATCACAGAGATAAAGGCGGGATAAGGATCAGAAATCGAGTGTTTCCCCAGGTGCGAACGGGGCAGGGGGTACTTGCGCGGTCACTCGTACACCGTCCGTAATGACCCAGTCTGCCCCTATGGTCGACCTTTGCCCGTCATGCCACGGCGGGTGATGCCCCTGTCGTCGTCCCAGAGAGTGCAGGCGAGTGAACACGTGCCGACGCAGTCCCCCGTCGTAGCCCGGCCCAGCAGTACGTCCCGTATCTCCGGTACTCCCGGCATCTCCGATACCTCTGGTACCTCCGGTGCCTCCCGCACCTCCAATGCCTCGCAGCGCAAGCAGGTCGCACAGCACGAGGACGTCACCGTCGTCGATCCGGTGATGGTCAAGCGCGCGGTGTCGGCAGCCGCCCTCGGCAACGCGATGGAGTGGTTCGACTTCGGCGTCTACAGCTACATCGCGGTCACCCTGGGAAAGGTCTTCTTCCCGTCCGGCAATCCGACCGCGCAGTTGCTGTCGACGTTCGGAGCGTTCGCGGCAGCCTTCCTCGTACGCCCCATAGGCGGCATGGTCTTCGGGCCGCTCGGCGACCGCATCGGACGGCAGAAGATCCTGGCCATCACCATGATCATGATGGCTGCCGGCACCTTCGCGATCGGACTGATCCCCTCGTACGCCTCCATCGGCGTCGGCGCCCCGGTCCTGCTGCTGATCGCCCGGCTCGTGCAGGGCTTCTCGACCGGCGGTGAGTACGGGGGCGCGTCCACCTTCATCGCCGAGTACGCACCCGACAAGAAGCGCGGGTTCCTCGGGAGCTGGCTGGAGTTCGGCACGCTCGCCGGTTACGTCGGCGGCGCCGGCCTGGTGACACTGATGACCGCCGTCCTCGGCCCGGAGGATCTGCTCTCCTGGGGCTGGCGGGTCCCGTTCCTGATCGCGGGCCCCATGGGCATCATCGGCCTGTACCTGCGGATGCGGCTGGAGGAGACGCCGGCCTTCGCCCGCCTCGAACAGGAGGCGCGCGCCGAGGAGAAGGAACGCCGCGCCGCCGAGAAGCGGATCGGGCTGCGCGAGATGGTCTTCGGGCAGTGGCGGGCGATGCTGCTGTGCGTCGGCCTGGTCCTGGTCTTCAACGTCACCGACTACATGCTGCTGTCGTACATGCCGAGCTATCTGACCTCGGAGCTGAAGTACGACGAGACGCACGGGCTGCTGGTCATCCTTGGGGTGATGGTGCTGATGATGTGCGTGCAGCCGTTCGCGGGGCGGCTCTCGGACCGCTTCGGCCGCCGGCCCGTCATCGCGGCCGGGTGCGCCGGCTTCCTCGTACTGTCCGTACCGGCGCTGCTGCTGATCCGGCAGGGGTCGCTGGCGGCAATCGCGCTGGGCATGGCCGCGCTCGGTCTGCTGCTGGTGTGCTTCACCTCCACGATGCCGTCCACGCTGCCCGCCCTCTTCCCGACCAAGGTGCGGTACGGGTCCCTGTCGATCGGGTTCAACGTCTCGGTCTCGCTCTTCGGCGGCACGACGCCGCTGGTGGTGACCGCGCTCATCGGCGCCACGGGCAACAAGATGATGCCTGCCTACTACATGATGGCGGCGGCGGTCGTCGGTGGGATCGCGGTGCTGCTGATGAGCGAGAGCGCGCGCAAGCCGCTGCCGGGGTCGCCGCCGGCGGTGGAGACGGAGGCGGAGGCGCGCGAGGTGGCGGGCGCCAGGTGATTCGCGCGGCGGCCTGAGCGGCCCCGGAAACCGTGCGATCGGACATCACTCACGCCTTACCCGGACATTACGGAGCGGGGACCCTGGAGCGGAACCGGGGCCCCCGCTCCGTCCGTCTGCGTACGTGCTCATCAGCGCGAGAAGATCAAGACATACGCATACGAAGACGGGGGACGGATGCACGGCGCGACGGTATGGCGGACACCGCGGGAGTCGCCGCGGCTGCGGCAGCGGGCGTTGTTGGTGGTGCTGCTGTTGCTGGCGGTTCAGTTGGTGTGGCTGGCCAGGCCCGCGTACGCCTGTGGCTGCGGCGCTCTCGTACACGACTCCCGCACCACCTTGTCGGTGAACCGGGAGACCTCGGCCGTACGGTGGGACGGGAAGACCGAGCAGATCGTGATGAGTCTGACGGTGGACGGTACGGCCCCCGACGCGGCGTGGATCATGCCGGTGCCACACCGGGCCGAGGTGAAACTGGGCGATCGCTCCCTTTTCGACCAACTCGCGGGAATCACCGCCCCCGTCGTCAAGACCCGCCACTACTTCTGGCCCAGAGGCACCGACTGGCCGTTGGGCGGTTCCGGAGGCGGTGACGGAGCCGCGGCCCCGGCTCCGGGGAGCGGCAGGCCGTCGGTGGGGGTGGTCGGACGTGAGCGGCTCGGGCCGTTCGATGTCGCCCGGCTGACCGCCGACGATCCCGGCGCGCTGCGCGACTGGCTGAAGGCCAACGGCTTCCACCTGCCCGGCGCGCTCGCCACCGAGCTGCGTCCGTATGTGAACCAGCACTGGGAGTACGTGGCCGTACGTCTCGCGCCCGCCAAGAAGGGCACGCGCCTCTATGGAACCCTCGATCCGCTGCGACTCACCTTCGCCAGCGACCGGCTCGTCTACCCCATGCGTCTCTCCCGCCTCGCCACCACGCCGCAGTCACTGACTCTGTACGTCTTCGCGTCGCACCGGATGGAGCCGAGGGACGCCATCGGAGGGTCCGCACCCAGCGTCTTCTACGCCGGGGAGCCCGCGCCACAGGGCGCGGTCGGCCGGCTGACCGACGGGCGCACCATGTTCCTGACCGCCATCGCACAGGACTTCCTGTTCCCCCATCGCATCACCGGCGACCACGAGTTGCGGCGGACGGCGGCGGACAGCCCGTACCAACGGGTCACTTATCAGGAGCGGATTCTGCGGGTCGGTGGCGTACCGGCCTGGATCCTCACGGTCGGGGGCGGGCTGCTGCTGGTTCTGCTCCTGCTGACGACCGTGACGCTGCTCGTACGAGGGTCGAAGCGGCGCCGCGACGCCGCCCTGCCGCCGCCTCCGGTGCACGTACCGCCGCCGTTGGCCTGAGCCCGGCTCATGGGGCGCCCGGCCCGGCTCAGGCGCCGGTCCTGGCCCGGCTCAGGTGCTGGTCCTGGCCCGGCTCAGGCGCGGGTTCCCGGGCCGGCTCAGGCGCGGATTCCCGGGCCGGTGTCCGCTCCGGCTCCGGCCCGCCGGAAGGTCCCCGGGGTGATGCCGAAGGAGCGGACGAACCAGCGGTGGAAGTGGGCCTGGTCCGTGAAACCGGACTCCGCGGCGGCCTCGGCGGCGGTACGGCCCCGGGCGAGCAGCGTGCGGGCCCGGCGCAGCCGCAGCAGCCGCTGGAAGTCGCTCGGCGCCATCCCGTACGCGGCGCGGAAGGCCCGGTAGAGGGCGAAGCGGCTGCATCCGGCGGCGTCCGCGAGGTCCTCGGCGGTCAGTTGCCGGTCGAAGGCGTCCTCCAGCAGGGCGCGCGCCCGCCGGGCGGCCCTCAACTGACCGCCCGGTGTCAGGTCCCGGGGCCGCAGCGGGCCGGACCGCCGGGTGGCGTTGCGACGCACCATCGCCGTCACGGCCGCCGTCAGCCGTTCGTCGCGTACCAGGGGGTCGGCGCCGCCCATGAGCGCGGGGTGCAGCCGGTGCAGCGCCCGGGCCAGTACGGGATCATCGACCACCGGCTGCGCGAACAGCGGCAGAGCGGCGTGCTTGCCGACCGCTCCGGCGGCCTGCCCGCCGGAGCGGTCGGTGGCCGGGCCACCGGTCAATGCGCCGGCGACATCGGCCAGTACCTCGCGGACGACCTCCTGGCCGATGTAGATGATCCGGTACCGGAAGCCGAGTTCGGCGGCGGCCTGGCCGTCGTGCGGATCGTCCGGGTTGAACGCCATGACCATTCCGGCGGCGCTGGTGTGGTCCCCGCCGCGGCAGTTGAAGCGCTGGGCGCCGGCTTCGGTGACGGCGAAGGAGTACGCGTCGTGGCTGTGGCGGTGGAAAACGTGCCGGACGAAGTGGGCGTGCATGGCCTCCAGCGGCCGATCCGGATCGCGCCAGTACCGCGCCCAGTCAACCGATGCCTGACTTGCCCGCATTCACGCCTCCCACCCGCACCACGCGCCACATTTCACACACGGCGCCCCGCATGCGATCTCCACCGAACAATTGAACCGCGAACCGGGAACCAACTCTTCCCACCGCCCGTTCACTTGGCATGGAAACCTTGACCACCCTGCTGACAGGACCGGCGCCGACGCTGCTGACCGTCGCCGCGCTGTCCCTGTTCGCGGCGGTCCTCAAGGTCTCCCACCTCGTTGCCCTCCCTCACCTCGCCCGGCACCGTCCGCTTCCCGCCGGTGCTTCCGCTTCCGCTGAGCTGTACGCGCTCCCGCGCCGCGGTAGGCGCGCCGGGCCGGACCGACGTCGGGACTCGCGTCGGGTCTCGCGGTGGGAACCGCGTCACCGAATAGGGTTCTGATCCGAGTACCGGCCTCGTGAGGCACCTGGTGAGCCATGCGCGCCCCGGGGTGATGCGGGACCATGGCCGGCATCACCCTCGTGAAGATCAATGAGTGTGTCGAGCCACGCACATGGAGACCCCACCCTGCACGCCAGCGGAGCACGCACGGGCGGGGCCGGTTCGGGCGGTCAGCTCTCGTCGGGCGGGATGATGAAGCCTCGTGTGGGCCCACCGTCAGCGCGCCGGGGCGGTTCGGGGTTGGCTTCCCTGAACTGGGCGATGAGGGCCACCAGGGTGTCAGCGGTAATGTCCTTCCGCGTGCCAGGGTCGGAACTGTCGTACACCCGCCATGCCCCTGCCGTGTTGTCCGGGTCCTCCGGTGCCACGACCCCAGGGATACCCAGTCGCCTCAGCGTGGCATCCACCTGCCGGGCTTCTTCCGCGTCCATGCCCTCACCTTCTCTATCGGGGTGCGGCAGCCTAGCTGGCCTTCCCGCCGCCGTGTGACCCGCAGCCACCGGGATTGATGGGGCCGCAGCCTCCCGGCTTCGGGGTGTGCGAGCAGTTCGCCGCGACCGGCACGAGGGCCGTGGTCGGCCCCGCCCACAGTTCGCGGTCCACGATGTATCCGGCCTGTTCGATCAGGGCCACGATCCGGGTCAGCGCGTGCGTCTCGCATGTGCGGTGCCTCCCTGTTGTGGGTTGCCCCGCTCCGGCCGCTCGACCTGTCCAGGGTGGGGGCGACCGGAGCGGGGGCCTAATGGGGCGCCGGAAGCGGCGGGATCGCCGTGCGTCCCTCGTTCAGCTCCAGACGGCGTACGAGCGCCACGTCCTGGAACGTCCGGGCGAACGTCGGGTGCCCGGTCCGGCCCGTGTGCACCATCATCGCCAGGTCGGCCGCCTCCAGGTCGGCGGTCGCCTCCAGCGTCCACGGGCATCCGCCGTCCAGGCAGCGCGCCGAAACGGTGATCTTGCTGTGCGGGTGCGTGCCGATGGCGTGCTTCACGGCCCGGATCACGCTGCGGGTACTCACGGACGCACCGCCGGGGGGTTGATCGGCAACGCCACCATGCGCCGCACGTGAGGGTGGTTGCGGATCTCCACGTTGCAATCGGATGCCGCCGACCGGTCCACGTAGCCGCTGGGCGCGCCGTTGCCCGTCTCGTACGCCGTCCGCCAGACCGCCGCGTGCGCGCACACCGGGCAGCCTTCGACCGGCACGGGCGGCAGGCCCGGCAACGGCAGGTGCACCGAGGGCTCCGAGTAGCTGTGGGGCGGCGCGAAGTAGGCCCGGCTCACGGCCGGCTCCCGACCGGGCGCGTCCAGACCCGCGCCCGCTCGTGCTCCTCGGCGGTGGGCTCGCGCAACCGGTCGGGCCGGACCGCCCACTCCGCGCCGCCACCCGGCGGAACGAGGTACGCAGACCCCTCGAACAGTCTGCGCACCTCACCGATCCGGCCGGTCGCCTTGTCCACCGCGTACACGCCCGTGGTGGGGGCCCAGTCATAGGCCATGGTTCATCGCCGTCCTCTCAGTACGTCTTGGGTGATCGTCGCGCGGGGAGAGCGCGTCCACTAGCGGCCCCGTGTAGGCCAGGTGTCGGCCAGACTGGCTCCATGGGAAGCAGCATTGGGGCCAACATCCGGCGTGAGCGGGACCGCCGTGGATGGAGTCAGGAACGCTTGGGGCATGAGATCTGCCAGTGCGCTGGGGTCAAAGGCAAACCGGTCGGCCGCCAAGAGGTCAGCCGCTGGGAGAAGGGGAAGCGCACGCCCCATCAATGGCTCCCGTTCATCGCTACCGCCCTCGGAGTGTCCGTGGACACGCTCAAGGAGCCCCAGAAGCCGGATGAGCCCCCTTTGCCGACCCTGGCGGACTTCCTGCCCGACGATGACCCACTGTCCCCGCTCAGTGCCCGCGAGGGCCGACGTGTCGGTATGAGGCAAGTGGGTGATCTTCAGGAGCGTGTGCACGGGCTCAGGCTCGCTGATGATGTGCTGGCCGGAGGCGATTTGTTCCGACCCGCGCTGCGGGAACTTCGTGCCGCTGTACGGATCTACCGGGAAGGCACCCACTCTGGAGAGGTGAGCCGCGCTCTTCTGGGGCAGATCGGCGAGTTGGCGCAGATCGCGGGATGGATCGCCAGCGACGCCGGACAGCATGAAGACGCGGAGCGTATCTACCGGCTGGGGATCAGCGCGGCGAGGCAGGCGGAAGACCGAACGCTAGCCGGAAATCTTGCCGGGTCGCTGGCCTATCAACTGAGCAACACCGGCAGGGAGATTGAAGGGGCTCAGCTCGCACGGGCGGCCCTCGTTGGAGCCGGCCCGGATGCGCCCCCCAAAGCCCGTGCTCTATACCTCGATCGGGTCGCGTGGGCCCACACCAAGGCGGGGGAAGCTCAGCCCGCCATGCGGGCCCTCGGAGAGGCCGGTGAGGCGCTGGCCGAAGACAGCGCAGGGGCCGAGCCGCCCGCCTACCTGTATTGGGTAGACGCTGGGGAACTTCAGGTCATGGAGAGTCGGATCTACACAGAGCTACGCCGGCCTTTGCGGGCTGTGCCCCTGCTGCGGAACGTACTCAGCCGGTACGACACGACACACACCCGAGAACTGGCCCTGTACCTGTCGTGGCTGGCTGTCGCTCTGGCCGACGCGAACGAACCGGAGGAGGCGGCGGCAACAGCGAAACGTGTCATCACGCTGAGCGCGACCGTGACCAGCGACCGCACGGCCGAACGGGTCCGGGTCGTACTGGATCGGCTGGAAGGCTACCGAGACGTTCCAGAAGTCCGTGCGGTCCTCGACGGTGCCGCGTGAACGCCGGAAGGTCCCGCACCCGCCCGGCGTCGGGCAGGTGCCGGGCCATGGAATCGAAGGGGGTGAGAGCCAGCAGTCATCCACGCGACGCTTGGACCGGCGGATGTAAGAGACTGCACGCACGGGGTCAAGGTTAAGGCGCCAGTCCGGCGTCCTATTTGTGTGAGGTGTCATGTGCCCAGTGTGGTAAAGATCAACATGCTGACGGTTCCGGCTGAGCAGCGGGAGGTCCTGGAGAAGCGCTTCGGTGCGCGCGCCGGGCTGGTGGACTCAGCCGACGGCTTCGAATGGTTCGAGCTGCTGCGCCCGCTGGAGGGCACGGACAACTACCTCGTCTACACGCGCTGGAGGGACGAGGAAGCCTTCCAGGCATGGATGGAGGGCCCCATGAAGGCCGCCCACCAGGGCGGCGGCAACGGTCCCGGGTCCGCCGCCGGTGCCGGGTCCGACGGCCCGTCCGGTGAGCGTCCCAAGCCGGCCGCGACCGGCTCGACCGTGTGGTCCTTCGAGGTCGTACAGCAGGCGGCCCCTAAGTCACAGGGCTGACGCGCAGGACTGACGCGCAGGGCTGAGGCCGGGGCGCGCCGGCTGACACCGCGTGCCACCTACCGCGGCTCGCTTCCGGACAGGGGGCGAGCCGCGGCGTACGGACCAAGGACCGTACGGACGAAGGGCGGGGTGGGTGGGTGGGTGGGTGTAAGCGCGGGCGCGGGCAGGACGCACGGCAGGAGTACCCCCGGGCCGGAGGGAGAGGGGCCCGGGGGTGGGGCTGCGGTCCTGGGCGCACGGGAGCGCAGGGTCGCAGCGTTCTGGGGTCGGTCTGGTCTGGGGGTGCAGGCCGGTGGTTGGTGGTTGGTGTTCTTGGGAGCGTTGGGGTGGGTCAGAGGGTCAGGAGGCGGGTGGTGAGGTCGCGGTAGCGGCGGAGGGCTATGCGTAGGGCTTCGGTTTCGCCGCTTTCGTGGGTTTCCCAGGATGTGCGCAGGGCACGGCGGCGGGCGGCCAGGGCTTCGGGGAGGAGGGCCGCCAGTTCCTCGTACACCGTGTCGGCTTCCTCGACCGCCTGGCGGGGCCGGTCGACGAAGGCCACCACCGCCTGCTCCAGGCGCCGGGTGAGTTTGTCGTACTCACTGGGCGGGAGCAGCGGTTCACGTTCGTCGCTCGGGGCCGCGCCGGTCGTGGGGGCGTTCGGGGCCGCGCCGGTCGTGGGGGCGTTGCTCACGGTCTCGCCGGGCGCGGGGTGTCCGGGGCGGCGGGGGCGGCGGTGGGCTGGTAGTTCGTGCCGTGGGCGGCTTCGGGGGTGGACTCCGGGGAGCGGCTCGGCGGGGTGCGGGGAGTGCCGGCCGACTCGGGGGCGATCATGCCTTCGCTTTCGGCACGTTCCCGGCCCGGGCGTCCCTCACGGCTTTCCTCACGGCGTCCCTCGCGGCGTTCTTCGCGGCGTTCTTCGCGCCGCCGGCCGCGCTCTTCGAAGGCGCTCATAGGTGCCTCTTTCCGGTCAGTTCGTGGACTTGGGGTCGTGGTGGGTCGTCCACGGCGGGTGCAGTCGGCCGTCGCCGCCCGTATGCCGGGCGGTGTCGGGAGTGTCAGTGGTTCCAGCGGTGTCGGGGGTGCCGGTGGTGCTGGTGGCGTCAGGGGTCTGGTGCGGCGGTTCTGCCGCTGGTTCCGGCTGCGCCTGGCGCCGTGCCGGCTCGTTGCGGCGGCGGTGGCGGGCCGTGTCCTGTTCCGGCGCCGCCCTGAGCAGTTCCGTGAACAACGCACGGGCCTGGACGAGGGCTTCGCGGAGTTCCTCGGTACCGGGGCCACGGCCACCGGTCGCCCGGCCCTGGCCCGCCGCACCGCTCCCGACGGCCGAGCCGCTCCCCTGGATGCCTCCTGCGCCCGGGCTCCCGTCGACGGGCCGGCTTCCGTCGAACGGCCGGGCCCCGCCGACCAGACCGCTGCTGCTGCCACTACTGCTACCGCTGCCACCGACCAGACCGCTGCCGTGGGCCCGGCCGGCCACCTCGTGGACCCGGCGGTAGCCGTCAACGGTGTGGGCGTGGTGGACGGACAGGGCGTCGACCTGCTCGTCGTACGCGTCGGCCGGGTAACCGCGGTCGCGGGCGAGGCGGCCGATCAGCAGGTCCGCCTCGATGACGGCCGCGCTCGGCTCGTCCACGAACCGCTCCTGGACGATGTCCCATTGAGCGGAGTACTGGCGGCGCGCGTCCGTGGTGAGCGGCAGCGGCCGGAGGTCGCCGTGCCGGCGCAGCCGCGCGTCGAGTTCCTTCTCCGCCGCCTGTACGTCGCCGTCATGGACGGCGACGGCCCGCTCGTACTCCGGCCCGAAATGCCGCCGCAGACGACGGCGACCACCACCGCGGGTCTTCGCACCGACGAGGATGACGATCGCGACGAGGAGTACCGCCGCCACGACCAGCGTAATGATCGCGCCAATAGACATGGCGTTCGGGTAGCCCGCTGCCGTGGCCCCAAACTCCGCCCCGCGGCCTCAAACTCTCTTCGGTGGACGGCTATTGGGAGCGTACGGGCACAATGACCCCATGAACAACCCTGCCACCACCTGCCTCTCCTGGACCGTCGCGGCGGAGCCCGTCGGCTCTCCGGAGGCGATGGCCCTCACGCGCGAGTACTACACCGAGGTCTCCGACCGGTACTTCCTGCTCCATGAGGGGCGCCGTTCCACGCCCGCCGAACTCGAAGAGGGCCTCGCGGACTACCCGACCCCCGGCTTGGTGGCACCGGACGGACTGCTGCTGGTGGCCCGGTACGGGGACGAGGCGGTGGGCTGCGCGGGCGTACGGCTGCTGGACGCGCGGACGGCGGAGCTCAAGCAGTTGTTCCTGCGGACCGCCGTACGCGGCAAGGGCGGTGCGGGCGTACTGCTCGCCGCCGCCGAACGGGCCGCGGCGGAGCTGGGCGCCGAGCGCATACGGCTGGACACCCGGCTGGACCTGGTCGAGGCGATAGCCCTGTACCGCGCGCACGGCTTCCGGGAGATCCCGGCGTACAACAACAGTCCGTACGCGCAGATCTTCTTCGAGAAGCGGCTGTGACGAGCGACGGGGACAGACGGCCGTGCAAGCGGCTTGAGGCAAGCGGCTTTGCGGCAAGCTGCTGTGGCGAGCCGGTGTGACGGCCCGGCCGTGTGCCGCCCGGCTGTCGAGTGGTTGTGGCCGGTCATGGTGTTGAGGGTGCGGATCGCCTCGTCGGCGTCGTCGGACCCATGGCCCGGATCATGTCCGCCGGGCACCGGCACTCCGGCACTCCGGCACACCGGCGCACACACTGCGGCACACGCCGGCGCGCACGCCCGAACAGATGCCCGCGCACATGCCCGTACAAATGCCCGCGTGCACGCCCGCACACACGCCGGCGTGCACGCGAAAGCACACGTCAGTGCATGCGGCCCGTCGGCCGTCCGGCGGTCGCGGAGTTCCTGCGCCACCGCGCGTCACCGTTGTCCGGCCGTTCCGCGTCCGAGCCGCACAGCTCCGTCGACAACTGCTCGACCAACTCGGTGAGGTCCGTGGGCCGGTCCTCGGTCCACCAGTCGCCGAGCAGCTCGGCCAGCGACTCCTGACGCGCCGCCGCCAGCCGCGCGGCGACCTCGCGCCCGCGCTCGGTGAGGATCAGCGGCAGCCCTTCGCGTACGGCCAGACCGCGCTCCTCGATCTGCCGGGCGGCCTCGGTGATCACATGGAGCGGAACGATGCTGCGCTCGGCGAGGAGCGCGGGTTCCACCGACCCGAAGCGGTTGATCCGCAGCAGCATCCAGCTCGCGGCCGGTTTCAGGTCCAGTCCGGCCTTCGCGGTGATCTTCTCGTAGATCTTCTTGCGGCCCTCCAGGCTGCCGAGCTTGGACAGCGCGCGGGCGCATTCCTCGTAGGAGGAGCGTTCGACGGGGTTGGAGGAGTAGACCTCGCTGTTGTCGGGCGCGGTGACGCTGCCGCGCAGCGGGTCCTCCTTGAGGAACCAGGCCAGGACGAACGCGAACAGCACGATCGGGACCGCGTACAGGAAGACGTCGGTGATGGAGGTGGAGTACGCGTTCAGCACGCCGCCGGCCCGGTCCGGCGGGAGCTGGGCGACGGTCCGCGGGTCCTCGGCGATCTTGGACGGGTCGATGCCGGGCGGCAGTGGCGCTCCGGCGAGTGCGTCGGCGATCCGTGGCCCGAGCTTGTTGGCGAAGATCGTGCCGAAGATGGAGACGCCGAAGGAGGAGCCGATGGAACGGAAGAAGGTCGCGCCGGAGGTGGCGGCCCCCAGGTCCTGGTAGGCCACGGCGTTCTGCACGATCAGGACCAGAACCTGCATGACCAGTCCGAGCCCGAACCCGAAGACGAAGAAGTACGCGCTCATGACGGCGACACTGCTGGACGGGGTGAGCTGGTGCAGGAGCAGCAGGCCCACGGCCGTCACGGCGGTGCCGGCGATCGGGAAGACCTTGTAGCGGCCCGTACGGCTGACGATCTGGCCGGACGCCGTGGAGGACAGCAGCACGCCGATGACCATCGGCAGCATGTGCACGCCGGACACCGTCGGTGACACGCCGTGCACGACCTGGAGGAAGGTGGGCAGATAGGTCATCGATCCGAACATCGCGAAGCCGATGACGAAGCCGATGACCGAGGTCAGGGTGAAGGTGCGCAGCTTGAACAGGCGCAGCGGCAGCACGGGCTCGGCGGCCCGGCGCTCCACGAGGACGAACGCGGCCAGCAGCACCGCGCCCAGGACACCGAGGCCGATGATCTGCCAGGAGCCCCAGGGGTAGCTGACGCCGCCCAGCGAGGTCATCAGGACCAGGGCCGCGGCGACGGCGGCGATCAGGAGGGTGCCCAGGTAGTCGATCCGGTGCGGGGTACGGCGTACGGGGATGTGCAGTACGGCGGCGATGACGATCAGGGCCACCGCGCCGATGGGCAGGTTGACGTAGAAGACCCAGCGCCAGCTCAGGTGGTCCACGAACAGGCCGCCGAGCAGCGGTCCCAGGACGCTGGTGGCACCGAAGACCGCGCCGAACAGGCCCTGGTACTTGCCGCGGTCCCGGGGCGGCACGATGTCACCGACGATCGCCATCGACAGCACGATCAGACCGCCGCCGCCCAGCCCCTGGACCGCCCGGAAGGCGATGAGCTGCGGCATGTCCTGCGCCAGGCCGCACAGCGCGGAGCCGAGGAGGAAGATGACGATGGCGGTCTGGAAGAGCTTCTTGCGCCCGTACTGGTCGCCCAGCTTGCCCCACAGCGGAGTCGCCGCCGTCGAGGCGAGGAGGTAGGCGGTGACCACCCAGGAGAGGTGGTCCAGGCCGCCGAGGTCACTGACGATGGTGGGCAGTGCGGTGGCGACGATGGTCTGGTCGAGCGCCGCGACGAGCATGCCGAGCAAGAGCGCGCCGATCGCGACGAGGACGGTTCGCGGGGACTGCCCCTCGCCGGGGACGGCAGGGGCGCCGGTGTGGTGCGCCATGAGCGTCTCCCTCCGGTCCGGTGACGCCTCGGTCCCGGTACGGACTCTGGTGCGGTCCTGGTACGGACCTTGGTGCGGGCTCGGTACGGGCGTTGGCAGGGATTCGGTACGGACCTTGGTACGGGTTCGGTACGGACCTTGGTACGGGTTCGGTGCTGCCTGATCGTTACGGCTTCCGCCTCGGCCTCACCTTCCCCATCCTGGAGCGTGCGCCGGGATCCGGCCCGCTGGACAGCGCGATCGGTACGGCGCGACTGCGGCTCGGCGGGGCCGCACCACGGGTGCCCGCGAAGTCGGCGCGCATGACTGTTGCCGACCGGCCGATGTCCGTTGCCGACCATTGGTGCCTGTTGCCGCCCGTTGGTGACGTTGCTACCCGTCGGTCCCTGTGCAGGATGGGACGGTGTCTGGATAATCGCTGCCCACCCGAGGGTCTAGGGAGGAACCGCTCGTGACGGCAGAGAGCTGCCCGCACTGCTCCGCACCCCTACGCACCGACGGCCGGCCGACCTGCCTGTGCGCGGTGGCCGACGCCGAGGACTTTGATCCGCTGCACCTGCGCCCGTACGTGAATCTGCCGGAGGTACCGGATGTTCCGGACGCGCCGCGGCCCCTGGCGGAGGGGCAGGACGTCGGCACGAGGCGCGCAGACGGTAGAGACGAGGGAGAAGAGGGAATCGGAACGGAAAGGGGCCGGGCCCGCCGGGACCGGGCCGGGGCGGAGAAGTGGGAGGAGACCACGGGCAGGGACGGGACGGAGAGCCGGGGACAGGAAACCTGGGTCAACGGGGGGAACGGGGAACACGGGGGGAACGCGAACAGCAGGGACAACGGGGACGCGACCACGTCAAGCATGACGGTCCCATCGGCCACATCGGCCGGATTGGCCACGTCGGCCGGATCGGCGGCGTCGGCCGGATCGGCCACGACGGCGACATCCGCGATGCTCGTCCGCCGCCATCGCAGGAAGCAGGCGGCCGTCGCCGCGATGGCGGTGACCGCGGCGGGTCTGGCCGCGGGCGCGGTGCTGCTCAGCGGCGCCCTGCTGACCGACGCGGACGACGACCGCGCGCTGCCGGACGGCCGTCAGGACTCCCACGTCCCCACCCGCCCCACGGAGGGCGAGGCCCGGCGGTCGGCCGGCGCGGTGCCCTCCCCCGGATCCCCCGGCGCTCCGGGATCTTCGAGCCCCACGGCATCCGCTGCCGCCTCGCCGTCCGCCCTCCCGTCCCGTACGACGGCCGGCTCCCGCCCCTCGGACGGCGTCTCCCGCGCCCCGTCGCGGTCCCCCGTACCCTCCCCGGCGGTGACCACGGTGTCCGGCACCGTGAGCCAGGCCCCCGACGGCGACGGGACGGGCACCCCGCCGGGCGGGCCGCTCGTGCTGCGGGAGGGAGCCAGCGGCCCGGAGGTGGTGGAGTTGCAGGACCGGCTGCGGCAGGTGGGCGGGTACGCGGGCCCGGCGGACGGACGGTACGACGCGGACGTACGGGAGGCGGTGGCCGCCTACCAGCGGGCCTATCAGGTGCGGGGCGATCCCGAAGGCGTGTACGGGCCGTGGACGCGGCGGTCGCTGGAGTCCCGTACGGACGAGCCGTGAGCGTTCGCGGAGCGGCCTGCGAGCACTTTGTGAGCGACTTCGAGCGGCCTTGACCGGTACGAAATGTGTGGCGGGCCGGTCCTGGACCACGACCGGTCCGGCCGTGATCCGGCCCTGATCCGGCCCTGATGCGGCCCCGGCCCGGCCCCGGTCCAGCCGTGGGCCGGACGTGCCTCCATGGGCAGTGGTTGGCGGTATGCCCCCACTCTTTGTATCTTGTAGGAACAAAGTGGTTCCGCCCGCAACCCCTGACCGGCGGGCGGGACCGCTTGTCTCTTTCCTGCCTTACGCGCCCAGGAGCCCGCCGATGCCGGCCACCACCACGCTCACCGCCCGCGCCCTGCTGCTCGACATGGACAGCACGATCGTGAACTCGGAGGCCGTCGTGGAGCGCTGCTGGCGCCGCTGGGCCGACGAGCAGGGGCTGCCGGCCGACGAGGTCCTCAAGGTCGTGCACGGCCGCCAGGGCTGGGCCACGATGGCGGCACTGCTGCCCGACCGCCCCATGGAGCTCAACCACGAGGACAACCGGCGGATGCTGGAGCAGGAGACCTCCGACATGGACGGCGTCGTGCCGGTGGCCGGGGCCCCCGTCTTCATGGAGGCCGTACAGGGCCTGCCGCACGCCCTGGTGACCTCCGCCGACATACGTCTGTCCGACGCCCGTATGGGCGCGGCGGGGCTGCCGATGCCGGCGGTCCGTATCACCGCCGAGTCCGTGAGCGCCAGCAAGCCCGATCCGGAGGGCTTCCTCAAGGGCGCCGCCGCGCTGGGCTTCGCCCCTGAGGACTGTGTCGTTTTCGAGGACTCCGAGGCGGGCATCATGGCGGGCAGGGCGGCCGGCATGCGCGTGGTCGGTGTCGGGGAGCGGGCGGCGGCCTTCGGCCCCACGGTCCAGGTCCGCGACCTGACCCAGGTACGCGTCGAGGCGCTGCCGGACGGCTCGATCGCCCTGCACATCAGCGCGGACGCCGCTTACGGCACGACGGCCGAAGCCGCTCCCGACGCCACGGCGGACGCCCGGACGGATGCCGGGACGGACGCCGCTGCCGCCTGAGAGCGGCTGCCACACTCCCCACGCCCCGTCCGCGCGCCCCGCCCCCACGCTCCCCCGGCTTGCACGCCCCCGGCCCGCGCCCCTACCCGCCTACCGCCTACCCGGCAATCGCCTCGTACAGGCTGAAGCCCGCCAGCAGCAGCATCACGCAGGCCGCGACCTTGGTGATGAGCTTGAGCGGTACGTACTTCATCAGCGTACGGCCGCCGAGGATGCCCAGACCCGCGACCGCCCACAGCGCCAGGACCGCGCCGACGCCGACCGAGAGCGGGTCCTCGTAGCGGGCGGCGAGGTTCGCGGTCATGATCTGGGTCAGATCGCCGAACTCCGCGACCAGGATCATCATGAAGCCCGCCCCGGAGACCTTCCAGAAGGTCTGGTCGGCGGGCTTGTTGATCTCCTCCTCCTCGTCGTCCTTCTTGAAGAGCAGGACCGCCGCGCCCGCCAGGAACAGCACGCCGACCACCCCCTGCACCAGGCGGTGCGGAAGGAGCGTCAGGACACTGCCGGCGGCGATGGCCAGGGCGACATGGACGGCGAAGGCCGCCGCCACGCCCACGAAGACGTACGAGGCCCGGTAGCGGGTGCCGAGCATCAGGCCGGCCAGAGCGGTCTTGTCGGGCAGCTCGGCGAGGAAGACGACGCCGAAAACGACGGCTGCGACGGTGAAGCTGAACACGGGGTGATACCTCGATCGATCGGGCCGCACCGAGGGGCCCGCGAATGAGGGGTCGCTTCGGCACGGCAGCGTCATGACACTGCGGCCGAAGGTCTCGCTGGCCCGATGCGTCGACGGCACGTGATCGCGGCACATGCCGCGCCTCACGTACGTCACCGCACGGGCTCCGGGCGCCGGCTCTCCCGGCCTGTCCACGCACATGGCGCGTTCCCACTCCACCACGGATGGCGGTCGGGCGACGGGCGGGAGGGCAGTATGTCGACGGTCCGGCGAGGAGCTACTCCCCTTCTGCTGACAGCAAGGATACGCGGTTCAGCCGGCCGCGGGTCACCAGTTCCAGCACCACCGCAACCGCCACCGCCTGGACCGCCATCAGCGACACCAGTACGAAAAGCTGCACCGCACCCGCCTGAACGGGTGACGCCCCGCCCAGCAGCATGCCCACGAACGCCCCCGGAAGAGTGACCAGTCCCACGGTCCGGGTCTGGTCCAGACCCGGCAGCAGCGCGTCCGCCGCGACCGGGCGGGCGACCTCCATACGGGCTTCGCGGTCCAGCAGCCCCAGCGCCATCCCGGCCTCCACCTCCCCGCGCCGGGTCTCCAGTTCGTCCAGCGCGCGCCGGCCGCCGAGCACGGTGGCGGTGAGCGCGCCGCCGATGAGGATGCCGGTGACGGGAATGAGGGACAGACCGCGCGGCGGTACCAGGCCGGTGAGGAGCAGCAGTGCCACGACCGGGGCCACGCCGGCGGCGATGGGCGCGGCGGCCCACCACCAGGTGCCGTTGCGGGTGATGCGGCGCCCGGCGGTCCGTACGGCCACGGCGAACATCAGGCCGAGGAAGCACAGCAGCCAGGGCACGGTACGCACGACCCAGCCGATGAGGTAAGAGACGGCGGCGAGCTGGAGGGCCGCGCGGAGACCGGCGACGGCGATGGCGCGTGCCCGGCCGAGCCGCGCGAGGGCGGCGACCGCCACGGCGACGGCCAGGAGGACGGCGAGGACGATGCCCAGGGTGACGTTGACCGGCAGCAGCACGCGATCACTGTAGGGCGGAGGGGGTCCGCAGGGGCCGGGTGCCGCGCGACGGCGTACGCCTGCTGCCGTGTCAGTGACACCTCCAGCCCCTTGAGCATCACCACAGCTCTTGAACTGACGTGGGCATGTCGTCACCCTGTTACCTGGAGCCCATCTGGTGGCAACCCCACGTCGCCACCATGGGCCCCGCTCGCATGTCCCCTGAATGAAGGCCGGTCCGTACCGGAAGCCGGTCCGTCCGGCCTCTTCCCCCTCGGAACAAGGGAGTTCGTATGTCCGGTGTCTACGCGCGTCGCATAACCTTCGCCGCAGCATCCGCCGTCGCGCTGGCCGGCACGCTGGCACTGAGCGGCCCGGCCGCCCAGGCAGCCCCGCCCAGCCCCCCGAACGCCGCCACGGCCCGCACGTACCTCGCACAGATCAAGGAGCAGCCACAGGGCCCGCAGGACGGCTACAGCCGTTCAAAGTTCCCGCACTGGATCGACCAGGGGCACAACTGCAACACCCGCGAGGTGGTGCTGAAACGTGACGGCAGCAATGTCCAGCAGGACGGGAACTGTGCGGCCGTCAGCGGCAAGTGGTACTCGCCGTACGACGGCGCGACCTGGACGAAGGCGTCCGACCTGGACATCGACCACGTCGTACCGCTGTCGGAGGCGTGGAAGTCCGGCGCCGCGCAGTGGACCACGGCCCGGCGCCAGCAGTTCGCCAACGACCTCACCCACTCCCAGCTCATCGCCGTCACCGACAACGTCAACCAGGACAAGGGCGACAAGGACCCGGCGAAGTGGCTGCCCCCGAAGACCTCCTACCGCTGCGAGTACGCGCGGATGTGGGTCTGGGTGAAGCACGAGTACGGGCTGACGGCCGACTCGGCGGAGAAGGCGGCGCTGAAGGGGATCCTGAACGCCTGCTGACGGCTCGCTCATGACGGATCGTTCGAGGGACCGTTCATGACGGATCGTTCATGACGGAGTGTTCATAAGGCGTCCGCGAATCGGCCCATGACGCGTCGCGAGGCACGTCGCGCCCATCCGTGACGCGCCCCTCCAGGACACATCCACCCATGAGGTAGTCGTGCAGTCATGGCAACCTTCCGGTGGGGCGGTGCCGTCCTTCCTGTACGGGGAGGCAGAACCGTTCCGCCTGGAGGTTGTCCCGCGCGTACGTGACTCGCGGTCAACTCCTATCCTCTGAGCACGACATACGGGCGCACGTGCCCGTATAAGGGGAGGGTCGTCGATGGCCGGGTTACGTCTGGGACCGCTGCTGCGGTATGTGGACGAGGACAGTGCGACGGTATGGGTCGAGACGGACCGGCCGTGCGAGGTGCATGTCCGGTGCGACAGCGGCGCGGGCGGCGCGGAACGCACGTGGCAGGTGGCCGGGCACCACTACGCGCTGGTCCCGGTCACGGGGCTGACGCCGGGCGACGAGACACCGTACCGCGTCCTGCTGGACGGGCAGGAGGTGTGGCCGCTGCCCGACGGCCGCTTTCCGGCCAGCACGATCCGTACGCTGCCGGCGTCCACAGGGCCCCAGGAAGGCAACGGGCCCGGGCAGGCGCAGCGTTCCGAGCTGCGTATCGCTTTCGGGTCCTGCCGCTGGTCGGCGCCGCCCGCGGACTCCTCGCACGACCCGATCGGACCGGACGCCCTGAATGCGCTGGCCCATGCCCTGAGTTCCGATCCCGGCCGCGACCGCCCCGATGTGCTGATCCTGCTGGGTGACCAGGTTTACGCCGACCAGACCTCGGACGCGACCGCCCGGCTGCTCGCCGAGCACCGCGACCTCTCGCAGCCGCCGTGGAAACAGGTGGCCAACTATGAGGAGTACACCCACCTCTATTACGAGTCCTGGCTCGACCCGGAGGTGCGCTGGCTGCTCTCCACCGTCCCGACCTGCATGATCTTCGACGACCACGACGTCATCGACGACTGGAACACCTCCGCCGCCTGGCTGACGCGGATGCGCGCGACCTCCTGGTGGCGGGAGCGCGTCATGGGCGGCCTGATGTCCTATTGGGTGCACCAGCACCTGGGGAACCTCTCGCCCGCCGAGCTGGCCCGCGACGAGCTGTACGTACGGGTGCGCGACCTGCCGGACGGCACGGAACTCGTACGGGAGTTCGCGACGGCCGCGGACGCCGAGCCGGCCTGCGCCCGCTGGAGCTACCGCCGCGACTTCGGGCGGGTGCGGCTGATCATGGTCGACACCCGCGCCAACCGTGTCCTGGACGAAGGGCGGCGCGGGATGCTCGACCCGGCCGAGATGAAGTGGCTGCGGCAGGAGGCGCTGGCCGACCGGGGATCGTACGACCATCTCCTGATCGGCAGTTCGCTGCCGTGGCTGCTGCCGCACCTGATACACGACGTGGAAGGGTGGAACGCCGCGCTGTGCGGCGGAAAGCGGGGCGCGGGCTGGGCCCGGCGGAGCGAGACGCTGCGCCAGCGGGCCGACCTGGAGCACTGGGCGGCCTTCCCGGAGTCCTTCGAGGCGCTGACCGAGCTGATCACCGAGGCGGCGAGCGGGGAGGCGGCGCCCGCCACGGTGTGCGTACTGTCCGGCGATGTGCACCACGCGTACGTGGCCGAGCCGTTGTGGCCCGGTGACGCGGGCGGGCCCGGGAAGGGCGACGCCTTTGACGGCGGTGGCGCGTCCGGCGATGGCGCGTCCGACATGGGCGCCTCCGGCAGCGGCGGCGTCCGCAGGAGCCGGGTGTTTCAGCTCACCTGTTCCCCCGTGCACAACAGCATCCCCGCGTCGGTCCGGGCCGGTTTCCGCTTCGGCTGGAGCCGTACGGGCCGTCGGCTGGGCAAGGTGCTGGCCCGGCACGGACGGCTGCCGCGGCCGTCCGTGGAGTGGCGGCGTACGGGCGGGCCGTGGTTCGGCAATCAGCTCATGACGCTGACGCTGCGCGGGCGGGCGGCGGACCTGCGGCTGGACCACGCACGAGCGGAGCAACAGGATCCGGAGCGGATGGTGGCGGTCTGGCACCATGCGCTCTCGGAAGCGGTCGAAACCGACGACACGGACAACAGAGGCGGGAAGGACGAAAAGGAGAACAAGGGCGATACGGGTCGGACTCCTCTGTATCAGTGATACAGAGGAGCTGCGGGCCCCCTCTTGGCACGCCATGGCTTCGCAGGTCGCTCTCTTCACCGACGACACCGTTCCGTGCGCGGGCCCGGTGCCGGGATCTGGCCACTGACCGCCAAAGAGGTGGAGCCGGCCCACTACGAGGCGCTGCCGCGGGAGCGCACGTCAGGAGGTCCGCACCAGCCGGGTGACGGGCCGCACGCGTCCCTGGAAGGGCGGCGCGCCGGGCCCCTTGACGCGCGGCCCGTGGAGGATTTCCGGGGGCGGTTTCCGGCCACCGCGCACGGGAGCCCGAAGGGAGGCGGAGGTGCTGGCCGCGTTCCGGATCGCCTCATGGGAGCACTGGGGCCGGAAGGCGGCCCGCCAAGTGACGGCCGCGGGCGCACGGCTGTGCCGTGGGGTCGGTGACGCCGGCCGATACCGACGCGGCGGCACGGGCGGCTCTTGCGGCCACGGCCGTTTTGGGCCAACGGCCCTATATGGCCAGATGTTGAACTTGCAAGTATTGATTAGGTCTCCCTAACCTGGACCCCTCATCGGCTTTCGTCCCCAAGTCCGTAGGAGTCCCACCATGTCCGCCCCTCTCACCGATTTCACCGAAAAATCCACCCCCCACGTCCTGTCCCTGTTCCGCGTCGTCGTCGGCCTGCTCTTCGCCTGCCACGGCGCCGCCTCCCTGTTCGGCGTGCTCGGTGGCGCCATGGGCGGCAACGGCAGCACCGTCCCGACGGGCACCTGGCCCGGCTGGTACGCCGCCGTCATCCAGCTCGTCGGCGGTGTCCTGGTGGCGCTGGGACTGGGCACCCGCGTGGCCGCCCTGATCAGCTCCGGCTCCATGGCCTACGCGTACTTCTCCGTCCACGCGGGCGGGGGCCTGTGGCCGATACAGAACGGTGGCGAGCTGTCCGCGCTGTTCTGCTGGGCGTTCCTGCTGATCGTCTTCACCGGCCCCGGCCCCTGGTCGCTGGACCGCGCCCTCTTCGGCGAGCAGCGGCGGGCGCGGAGCGCCACCGCCGAGACCCGGCGCGAGCCGACCGCCGCCTGACCTCGCGGCGCTTTCCCGCGGTCCGGTAGCGAACTCTCGAACTCTCTCTCATACGGCGTACGGGCTCCCGCAGGATCACGGGAGCCCGTACGCCCTTTGATTCTGTGCTCGGTTTCGGTGCTCGGTTTCGGTGCTCGGTTTCTGTGCGCGCCCCGTTATTCCGGTGCTCGCCCCTGTTATTTCAGTGCGCGCATCCGTCCGGCGTCCGGTCAGCGGCCCGCCTGCCCGAAGGGGACCGTCACACAGGCCACCCGCTTGCCCGCCTCCCCCGCCTCACCGGGCCCGGTCGCGGTCCTCCGCGCATGGATCACGACCGATTGGGCCTCGCCCGCACGGAAGTGCCAGTTGTGCGAGGACTTGGCACTGCCCTTCCCGTCGGCGTCCGTGGTGAAGTCCAGCCACGCCTCGTTCTTGGCGTTGGCGTAGGCCGGGTCCACCGAGGGCTCCTTGGGATCTTTACGGTCCTGGTAGTGCGTCCCGGACTCCGCCGGCTGCCGGCCGCAGGGCCGGGTGTGCACATGCGCCCCGTACGCACGGTTCGGCTGCAGCCCGCTCACCTCCAGCGTGACCTCGGTGCTTTCGGTACGCGCTTCCTCGGTGACCGTGACCTGGGAGGACGCGGGCACCAGCTTGGTGTTGTAGGTCACCGCCTTGGTCAGCACGGGCCCGTCCGCCGGCGAGAACTGTGTCGTCGAGCGCGCCGTGTAATGGCTGTCGCCCTCCGCCGCGGCCGTCGGCACGGAAGCCGAGGCCAGCGCCGCCATCACCGCGCCCGCGGCGGCCACGGCACTCGCCGCCCTGACGACCACAGCTCTGCCCCTCCCCCTCTGTTCCCCGGCACCCCGCGCCGTTTCCGCCGCCATCCCCGTCGCCACCCGCTTCATCGCTCGTCCCACTGAACCGCTCCTTCCATCGGTAGTGCCACCCAGTCGCTCCGATGTGATCACGTGGAGCGCGCATTACGGCACATACCGTTCCCGTCCGGCGACTTTTATGCCGCGTCTCTGGTCTGTTCGGGTGACATGAACCACCCGGAGCGCCGAAAAGGGCCCTGGAAAGGGGATCCGGGGAGGGGCCTGGGGAGGGGCCTGGGGAGGGGCTTGAGGAGAAGCCCGAAGACTCCCGGAGCCAACACCTGAAGACACCCGGCGACACCTGAAGACCCCGAAGCCGACCGGTTTCGGGTGATATCAACAACACATCGCGCCCCGGCCCGCCCACTACCCCCACTCAGGCGTACGCTGTATGGCTGTAGCGCCGCCCCAGCCGCCCCACGCGACGTCGCGGCAGGGGTTCGGACCGGGAGCAGAACGTTGTTGGAAAGCCTGGGGTCCTTCAGTGACTCCCCGTGGATCTTCGCGATCATCGGGCTCTCCGTGATCCTCGATGTCTTCGTGCCCATCCTGCCCAGCGGCGTGCTGGTGATCACCGCGGCCACCACGGCCGCCGGGACCCAGACCGCCGCCGGAGCGGTAGGCGTCGCCGGGTCCGTACGGGGCGGTGCGGACGTCCCGGAAATGCTCGCCCTGGTCCTGTGCGCCGCCACCGCGTCCGTACTGGGCGACATGGTCGCCTACCGCCTCGCCTGGCGCGGCGGCGACCGCTTCGACCGGGCCATCGCCCGCTCCCGCCGCCTGACCGCCGCGCAGGAACGACTCGGCGCCGCGCTCACACGGGGCGGCGGCGGCATCGTCGTACTGGCCCGCTTCGCACCGGCCGGCCGCTCCGTGGTCAGTCTGGGCGCGGGCGTCGCCCACCGTACGGTCCGGGAGTTCCTGCCCTGGTCGGCGCTGGCCGGACTCGCCTGGGCCGCGTACAGCGTGTGCCTGGGGTACGTCGGCGGCCAGTGGCTCGGCGCGACCTGGGTGAGCACCGCCATCTCGGTCTTCGCCCTGTTCGCGGCCGGTTCCGCCGCCGTCTTCCTGATGCGCCGCCCGCAGCGCCGCGCGGCGTTCTCGGGCCCGGCCGGGGACTGAAACCCCAGCCGGTTGCGGCGCAGGGCGAAGTACGGCGAAGGGCGAAGTACGGCGAAGGCCGACCGCCGGCGGATCCGCCCGCTTGGCGGCTGCTCTCAGGAGGGCAGTCCGTAACGGGCGGCGAGCGCGGCGGCGCGGTCGCGCAGGCAGTCGCGCAACCACTGCGGAGCCAGGGCTTCCGCGTCCGCGCCGAGGTGCCACATCGCCCATTCGGCATGTCTGGGATCTTGGAAGGTCACCTCCAGCCGCAGCCGGCCGTCCGCATCGGTTTCCTCTGCGAGGACGGCCAGCGCGGTGCCCACCACGTCCTCCCGCCGCGCCGGGTCCATCCGTACCAGCACGGTGACTTGATCGCCGCCGGTCCGGAACCGTGTGCTGCGTTCCTGCCAGGCCCGGCCCAGATCGACCCGGTCCGGCCGCTGTGCCGGTTCGGCGAGTTCCTCGGCGGCCAGGATGCGGGACAGCCGGTAGGTACGGTCCGCGCCCGTCCGCGTGGCCAGCAAGTAACCCTGGTCGCGTACGGTGACCAGGCCGATCGGGTCCACGGTGCGCCACTTCGGGGCCTGCTCCACGGCCGCGTAATGGATGCGCAGCTTGTGCCCGGCGAACACCGCGCGCCGCACCTCGGCCACGATCGTGTCGGGCACCTCCTCGGCAACCAGTCGACGCGAGAGGAGGTCGGTCTCCGGATCGATGAGCAGTCGCCGAGCCGCGCCGGCCGCGGTGGCCCGATAGCTCTCCGGCAGCGCGTCAACGACCTTGCGCAGGGCCGAAGCGAGCGCCGGGCCGAGTCCGAATACCTGCGCGCCGCGCCGCGAACCGGCGACCAGCAGCGCGAGCGCCTCGTCGTGGTTCAGTCCGGTCAGCTCGGTGTGGAAACCGGGCAGCAGCGCAAAACCGCCGTGCCGACCGCGCTCGGCGTAGACCGGGACGCCGGCCGCGGACAGTGCCTCGATGTCGCGCAGCACGGTGCGGGTGGACACCTCCAGCTCGCGGGCCAGCGCGGTCGCGGACAGCCGGCCGTGCTGGCGCAGCAGGAGTACCAGCGATACCAACCGGTCGGCGCGCACCCGAAAAGCCTATAGGGAATACGTGACACAGGGTGTCGTGTATTCGTTGGGAGGCTTGTCGGCATGACAAACAAGGAAGTGGCCACCGAGCCGAACGACCTGGGCAAGTACTTCATCGAGCGCGCCAACGCGGGGGACGTCGACGGGCTGGTGGCGCTGTACGAGCCGGACGCCGTGCTGGCGTTCCCACCGGGCAGCCTCGCGTCCGGACATGCGGAGATCCGCAAGGTGTACGAGCAGTTCGTCGCGGCGGCGCCGGTGCTCTCGCCGGGCAGGCAGCACCCGGCGCTGGTGACCGGCGACGTGGCGATGACAGCGGCCACGCAGACCAACGGCGACGTGTCCGTCGAGATAGCCCGTCGCCAGCCGGACGGGACGTGGCTGTGGGTCACGGACCAGCCGGCACTCGCGCGGTAGCGGGGCCGTAGCCGGGCCGTAGAGGGGCAGCGGTGGGCCGGCCGGGTGCCGCGGTGTCCGCCGGCCGACGGGGTTGGCGTTCCGGGGCCGTGGCACCATGGCGCACATGGACATCTGGCAGGTCAGGCCCGAGACCTCAGCGGACATCCCGGCCGTTCGCCGGGTGAATCTCGCCGCCTTCGAGACGGCCGCCGAGGCTGATCTCGTCGACGCGCTGCGCCGGGATCCGGCGGCCCGGCTGCCAGGTCTGTCGTACGTCGCCGAGGCGGCGGACGGCACGGTGGCCGCGCACGCGCTGCTCACCCGGTGCCACGTGGGCGAGGCGAGCGCCGTCGCGCTGGCGCCGTGCGCCGTACTGCCCGAGTGGCAGAAGCGGGGTGTGGGCGGCGCCGTCATACGGGCGCTGCTGGACGCGGCGCGGGCGGCCGGCGAGCGGACCGCGATCGTGCTCGGGCACCCCTCGTACTACCCGCGTTTCGGTTTCGAGCCGGCCTCGCGGTTCGGGATCCTGGCGCCGCAGGAGTGGCCGGACGAGGCGTTCATGGCGCTGTCCCTGGACGGCTCCGAGCCCCCGCGCGGCACGGTGCGCTACGCGGAGGCGTTCGGCATCCGGTGAGTCCGGTGGGCGGTACCTGGTGAGTCCGGCGGGCGGTGGCCGCGGTGGCCGGTTGCCGGCTGCCGGTTGCCGTGGGGCGCCAGGTCACGCGTCGTCGCGCGTCGCGGCCCTCGGGCTCAGGGCTGCGGCGCGGCGGGCGGGCCGGCGGCCGGGGCGGGCACGACCGCGATCGGGCACAGGGCGTGCAGCAGTACGGCGTGCGTCACCGAGCCGAGGCGGCGGCCCACCGGCAGCCGCCGGCGGTGCCGGGCGACGACCAGCAGATCGCTGTCCTTCGACGCCTCGACCAGTTGGCCGGCGGCGTCCGCGTCCCGCAGCGTGATCTCGACCGCCACCTCGGGATGCCGGTCGCGGTACGGCGCCAGGGCCTCCGCCAGCCGCTTGGCCAGCGCGTCCTCGTACTCCTGCTGCGTGCCCTCGTACGCTGCCGTGTACTCGAAGGCGGGCGGCGTGAGCATCGGCCAGGAGTAGCCGCAGACGACGTCGAGACGGGCCGCGCGCCGGCTCGCCTCCTCGAAGGCGAAGCCGATCGCTCCCGGCTCGTCGGAGGTGGCGTCGATGCCCAGCGTGATCCGGCCGGCGGCGGGACGGCGGGCCTCGCCGCCCAAGGTGTCTGCGCCCAAGGCACCCCCGCTCAAAGCGTCCCCGCCCGAAGTGCCTTGCTCGGCGGCGTGCCCGGGGGCGCCGCCGCGGTCCGGCCGCGGCACCACCACGACCGGCGCGGCGGAGTGCGCGGCGCAGGCCAGACCGTTGGAGCCGAGCAGCAGGCTGGCGAATCCACCGCGTCCGCGCGAGCCCAGCACGAGCAGTTGGGCCTCGTCGCCCAGCGCGGGCAGCACGGTGTCGGTCAGGCCGCTCAGGCCGCGAAAGGTGATCTCGGGCAGTCCGCCGCCGGCGCCCCGCCGCACCAGCTTCCCGCGCAGTTCGTCCAGTACGGGATCGCCCTCACCGGTCGCGGTGACGGCGGCCTCCGGCGGGGACGCGTACGGCCAGGCGTGGACGACCTGGAGTGGCGCCGAACGCAGCCGTGCCGCCTCGATGGCCCAGTGCAACGCCCGCTCGCTGTCCGGGGATCCGTCCACCGCGACGATGACCGGCAAAGTGTCCAGGTACGGCATGCATTCCTCCGTATGAGCGATATGGGTTATGTGGGCGGCGGTCGGGACCGTAGCAGCACGGGGCCCGCATGGCCGGGCTCCCCTCGGTCCGTACGGCCTGGGCGCGGGCCGGGCCCCGGGCACGGAGTAAAGTCGGACGTCACCGCCTCCTCCCCGCACAGGAAACACCTTGCCGCGATCACCGGGATCAATCCCGGCCACCGGCTCCCGGTGTGCCGGCCACCGTTTTCCGGACCCCGCGGGAAGAGGCTCGAACCACTACCACGAGGCGCACATCGGTGAACTCCCCGGCGGTCGTTGAATGGATCGAGGCCGACCAGGCCCGCTCCGCTCGTTGGCGTTCCGAGAGCGGGGCCCCGCCACCGCGCCGGGTGGTCGTCGCGGACGACCGTATGAAGGCCGACGCCGCGTACAAACTGGCGTGTGAGGGCACCGCGCTGCTGTGGCGCGGTGACTTCCACAACGCGCGCCAGTTGCTGACGGCGCTGGCCCGGCGCATCGACCGGCGCCCGCGCAAGCAGCCCCCGGCCGATCCCGCGCGGGCCTTCCACCTCCACCGCGCGGCCCAGAGCCAGCGCGCCCGCATCCTGGGCATGCTGCTGGTCCCCCTCGACCCCGGCTACGTCGTCCCGCTGCACCGCGCTCCCGACGTACGCCAGGCATGCGCCCAGGCGTACGGAACCGAAGGCGGGCACGGAACCGGAGACGGGGAGAGGCACGGGGACGGAGCCGGGAACGGTGACGGAGCCGAGCAAGCGAGCGGCGGAGGCCAGGAGGCGGCGCTGGTCTCGCTGCGCGAACTGCTCGGACTGATCGGCGCGTACGAGTGGCGGAAGAAGGGCGTGGAGATCCCGGCGCTCGGCGGCGACCGCGTCCATCCGTACTACGGCGTCTTCTCCCCCGTACGCGGCGAATACGTCGACCTGGTGGCCCGCGCTCCGCTGCCCGCGACGGATCCCGCCATCGCCTTCGACATCGGTACGGGCACGGGCGTGCTGGCCGCGGTGCTGGCCCGGCGCGGCGTCCGGCGGATCGTGGCCACCGACCAGGATCCCCGCGCGCTGGCGTGTGCCCGCGAGAACGCCGGGCGGCTCGGCGTCGCCGGACAGGTCGAGGTCGTCCGGGCCGATCTCTTCCCGGCCGGCCGCGCGCCCCTGGTCGTCTGCAATCCGCCCTGGGTACCGGCCAAACCGACCTCCCCGGTGGAGTACGCGGTCTACGACCCGGGCAGCCGGATGCTCCGCGGCTTCCTCGACGGCCTGGCGGACCACCTCGAACCGGGCGGAGAGGGCTGGCTGATCCTCTCCGACCTCGCCGAACACCTCGGTCTGCGTCCGCGTGCGGAGCTGCTGTCCGCCTTCGAGTCGGCCGGGCTGACGGTACGGGACCGGCTGGACATCGCCCCCCGCCACCCGCGCGCCCGCGACACCTCCGATCCGCTGCACGCGGCCCGCGCGGCGGAGGTGACGTCGTTGTGGCGGCTGGGCGCCGCGGCGGGCTGAGCCATGACCACCACCAGGAGCGCTTCGACCCACCCCGCACAGCCGTCATGCTTGGAGGACCTCCTCGCCCGGGCCCGGCGGCTGGCCGCCTCGGCGACGCCCTCGCGCAGGCGGCTGCTCGGCATCGCCGGACCGCCGGGCGCCGGCAAGTCCACCCTGGCCGCCCGCCTGGTGGCGGAACTGGCCGGCTCTTGTGCCCTCGTACCGATGGACGGCTTCCATCTCGCCGAGGCGGAGCTGCGGCGGCTGGGCCGTACGGAACGCAAGGGGGCCCCGGACACCTTCGACGCGGCCGGGTACGCCGCCCTGCTCGCCCGCCTGCGCGCTCCGGAGCCGGACACCCTCGTGTACGCCCCGGCTTTCGACCGGCGCATCGAGGAGCCGGTCGCCGGGAGCATCCCCGTACCGCCGGACCTCCCGCTCGTCGTCACGGAGGGCAACTACCTGCTGCTGGAGGACGGTCCGTGGGCGCGGGTGCGTCCGCTGCTGGACGAGGTCTGGTACGTGGAGCTGGACGGGGCCGAGCGGGTACGGCGGCTGATCGACCGCCATGAACGTTTCGGCAAGCCCCGGGAGCGGGCCGAACGGTTCGTGTACGACTCGGACGAGGCCAATGCCCGTACGGTCGAGGCCGGGCGCAGGCGTGCGGACCTCGTGGTCGGCTTCGCCCCTGGTGAGGCACCGGCTCCGCTGGAAGAGCCCGCTCCTTTGAAGGTGGCGGCGCCCCTGGAGGAGCAGGCGCCTGCCGAGAGGGCGGCGAAAGGCGAAGGCCCGTAACTGCGTTTCGACGCGCGGCTCGTGACTCCGGCCGTGGGCGCGGCCCGTAACTGCGGCCGTGGGCGCGGGCCCGTACCTGTGTGCCGTCCCGTGCGCGCGACCTCAGTGCGTCCTTTCATAGACCTCTATGCGTCGTCCGCGCGTCGTCACATCGGTGATGCGCTCGAAGTGCTCGGCGAGCACGCTCAGTTTGAGCCGCTCGGCGGCCGTGGCCTGTTCCGGGCGGGGCGTTTGGGGATCGGTCACCAGGACGATCCGGGATCGGGCGAGCATGGCGGCCCGGATGTGGTCGGGCGCGCTCTCGATGCCCTTGATCGTGCCGGAGGCCGCCGGGTCCTCGTCCAGCGCGAGATCCTCCAGGTCGGCGAAGGCCCTGGGGGTGACCAGTGCCGTGTCGCGCCGGGCGGCCGGCAGGAAGACCACACCGTCGCCCGAGCGGGAGTGTGCGGCGACCACCACCGCCGAGCTCATGACGTCGTCGACCCGGCTGTCCGGCCGGCGCAGGCCGAGTTCCACGGGCAGCAGCGCCACCAGCGCCGTCACCGTCACGCCCCCGAGCAGCACCCCCTTGCGTACACGGGCGGACCGGGGATTCCCCCGTGGCCGCTCCGGGTTCTTGCGGTCCCTGAGTGCGTGGAGTGCCTGGACGGCCCCGCTCAGTCCGACGCCGAGGAGCAGGGCGAAACCGATGTTGGTGTAGAGCACGTACCGGTCGATGTAGAGCGGTTCGATCAGGCTGAGGAGCAGCAGAACGCCCTGCGGTACGGCGAGCAGGGGCAGGCCGACCGAGGCCGGGGACATCGCCGGCGCACCGCCGCCCGGGACGGTCGGCACGCCTGGCCCGTACGGAACGCGGGCACAGATCAACGCCACGACCAGCAGGGAGGCGACGCCCACGTACGTGGACACGCCGGTGGGCCGGATCCACGCCACCTGGCCCGCCTGCGCGCGGCTGGCGAGGACCAGCGGCAGCGCGCCCGCGACCACCACCGCCGCGCACAGCGACCACGGCGCCAGAAAGGGGCGGTGGCCGCGGCGACGGGCCATCAGCGCGGTCAGGGCATGGGCGGGCAGGGCGAAGAGGGAGAACCAGTTGAGCAGCGCGGCGGTGAGCATGGCCGCGGTGTAACCGGCCCAGCGCCACCACCGGTCCCGCGACCCCACCAGCAGCCAGGTGGCCACCGCCACCGCAGCCGCCACCATCGCGTAACCACGCCCTTCCTGGGCGTAGCGCTGGACGTTGGGAATCACCGCGAACACCAGCCCCGCCGTCAGCCCGGCCCACGGCCCGGCCAGGCGGCGGCCGATGGCCGCGACGGCCGCCGTGGCGACCATCATGGCCAGCACCGAAGGCATGCGCAGTGTGTACACGTTGACGCCGAAGACCTCGAAGACGCCGTGCATGAGCACGTAGTAGAGGCCGTGGACGACATCGACCTCCGCGAGCATGTGCCATATCTGTGCGACGGAGCGCTGTGCCACCTGCCAGGTCACGGCCTCGTCCCGCCAGACGCTGTCCTCGCGGGTGATGCCCCACAGGCCGAGCGCGAGGGTCAGGAGCGCGGGAGGTACCGGCACGGCTATGCGGCGGGTAAGGCTGCGCGAGGTGACGAACAAAGCACGTTCAACGGGCATTTGCGGCACTTTACACTTCACGCACACAACACACATGAAGCCACTTTTCCGAGCACAGCACCCTGTGCCCCGCCACCCACGGCACGCGCCATCTTACGTAGCCCGACGCCCCGCCCTTCCGGTCCCTCCGGCGGCACAGGCAGAAGGAGACCGGCAACCGACTTCGTCAACAAAACAGGGCAGTGCGGAAATTGATGTGCCCAGCCCCTGTGCAAAACGACATCGCCGATGTCATCATGACATCATGAGTGTCAGCCAGGCGGGGAGCGGTCCCGCCTCTCCCGAGCACCTCGCGTACGAGGTGATCCGCCGTCTGTGGCCCCTGCACCGGACGGTGGTACGGGCCGTGGAGCGTGAGCTGACCGGCACGGGCATGACCGCCGGCGAGCACGCCCTTCTGGACGCCCTGCGCACCGGCGGCCCGCGCACGGTGCCGCAACTGGCCCGTGCGCTGGAGCTGGACCGCCAGCCCGTACAGCGCTGGGTGAACCACGCGACGGATCTGGGCCTGGTGGAGTCGGCGCCGAACCCCGCCCACCGCCGGTCGGCGCTGATCCGGCTCACCGCGCACGGCAGCGACGTCATGGGCGCGGTACAGGGATTCGAGGCGACGGAGCTGCGGCACGCACTGGCCGATCTGACCGTGGAGGACATCACCACGACTCTGCGCGTACTGGACCGGATAGGCGACGAGTTCCGCCGGCTCGCCGCGCATCCGACCGCTCCCTCCCTCCCTTCCCCTCCCGCACCGACAGGACGGCACGGAGAATGACCCAAGGCATCCACGCCTGGCACGACGCCGAGGTCGAGAACGGCACCGCACCGGTCGACAACGGCGAGCTGTTCTACGAGATGGCGGGCGACGGCCCCGCGGTGGTGCTGCTGCACGGCGGAATGCTGGACCAGCGGATGTGGGACGAGCAGTTCGCCTGGCTGATCCGCTCCGGCCTGCGGGTGGTCCGCTACGACCACCGCGGGCACGGCCTGTCCTCGACCGTCGCCGGTGACTACGCCAACCACGACGACCTGCGCGCCCTCCTCACCTACCTGGGCATCCGGCGCGCCGCACTCGTCGGCCTCTCGCACGGCGCCCGAGTGGCACTGGACACCGCCCTGGCACATCCCGAGTACGTATCGGCGCTGGCCCTCGCCGCTCCCGGCATAAGCGGCACCACCTTCACCGACCCGTTCATCCTGCACCACATCAAGGAGCAGGTCGCCGCCATCGGCGCCCCGGACGGCGCGGAGCAGTACGTGGAGCACTTCCTGCGTATGTGGGTGGACGGTCCGCACCGCCCTGCGTCCGCGGTGGACCCCGCGCTGCGGGAACGGATCCGGGCCTCGGCCGATGCCAATATCGTGGCGCACGCGGGCGGTCTGGGGGCCGGCATGCCGATCGAGGTCGGTGCCGCCGACCGGCTGTCGGAGATCCGGGTGCCGACCCTGGTCCTGGACGGCGACCTGGACAGTACGGACATCTCCGCCAACGCCCATGCGATAGCCCTCGCCGTCCCCGGCGCCCGCCGCATACGGGTGCCGGGCGCGGGCCACATGGTGAACCTGGAGAACACCACCTGCTTTGACCAGGCGCTCCATGCCTTCCTGTCCTCACTCCCCCAGTGACCGGGCCGGACCGGGCCTGACCTCGGGGACCGCGTTCGCAGGCGGCCGGCCGATCCGCTCGACCTGCCCTCGCTCGCGGCCCGCGCCTCGGCCCTTCCGGGTCGGCTGGTTGCCGTCGAGGCACTGTGGGACGGTGACACGGTCCATGAGTGCTTCGTCCTGATGGTTGCGGTCATGGACGATCCGGCGGGAGAAGGCCACCTGGCGACCGTGTACAACCGGCCCGGCGGACGCCCGGCGGGTGCGGTGGCCGCCGAGGCGGGGCAGGCCCTCGCCGACCGCCTCGGGGTGCCGTTCCGCTTCGCCTCCCCGGATGTTCCCGACGACGGGGCTCCCCGCTGGAGGGCGGCCCGGCGCCTGTCCTGAGGGGAGCTGAGGCACCTGCTGTGGCCTGGGGGAGGCCCCTGACGTCCGGCGTCCGGGGCGGGGTGCAACGATGTGCGGGTCATGGTTGCGGGGCGTGTTCTCAGGGGCTTGCGGGCCGGGGTGTTCGCGGCGGTGTGTGTGCTGCTCGCCGCCCTCGGCCACGCGTCGATGTCCGACGCGCCCGTGCCCTGGTGGGTGGTGCTCGGCGCGATCGCCGTGACGGCGGGCGGGGCCTGGTGCCTGGCCGGCCGTGAGCGGGGCCCGCTCTTCGTGACCGCCCTGACCGTGAGCGCGCAGGCCGCGCTGCATACCGCCTTCTCCTTCGGCCAGTCGGTCATGGGCTGGACCGCCGGGAGGGGTGGAAGCGGCATGGGGGCCGGCGCCAGTGCCGGTGGCGGTAGCGGCGGCGGCGAGCAGATGTCGTCTGTGATGCGCTGGGCCGCGTCGTCGATGTGCGGGGCGGGCGCGGGGCCGGGGGCCTTGACCGGCACGGGGGCCGATCACATGGCGATGCATCATCACATGTCGTCGAGTCACCTGGCCGGCGTGGACGGCATGACTGGCATGGACGGCATGAGTGGCATGGACGGCATGGCGTCCATGGGAGACATGGCTTCCATGGGCGGGATGCACGGCAGTATGAGCGGGATGGCCGCGGCGCACCTGCTGGTGGCGTTGCTGAGCGCCTGGTGGCTGTGCGGCGGCGAACGGGCCGCGTTCCGGGTGGCACGTGCCGTCTCGGCCCGCGTGTTCATACCGCTGGTCGTCGTCTTCCGCGTGATGCTGCCCGTTGCGGCGCCGCCCGCCCGTACGGTGCGCCGCGAGCCCCGGCGGCCGTTGCGACAGCTCTTTCTCGTCCACGCCATCTGGCTGAGGGGTCCGCCTCAAGGGACCGCTGTCTGCTGACAGCGCGGTCACACCCAGGACGGCGCGCCGTGTTCCGTATGCGTGCACGAGGCCGTGCGGTCCTGGTCCCTGTTGTCGTCACCGGTCCCGCACACCGAAACACGTAACGCGCAGCACGCGGGGCCGGACTTCGCGAAGGACCCCTGATGATGACCCATGTCCGGACGCAGGCGTCACCGACGTCGCCGCCCGTTCTTGAAGATCTCGAAGAAGCACGTGAACCCGGGGAGGGCTCAGCCCGTGCGGTCGCCGTTCCCGGCGGCTGCCCGCCTGAGCCGTCCCAGCAGCGCGTCGAGCGCCTCCGTGCCGCCGTCGCCAACACCACCGCCGTCACCGGCACCACCGTCGTCACCGAGACCACCGTCGTCACCGAGACCACCGTCGTCACCGGCGCCGCGCGGTCCGCTCGTGGTCGCCACGAGCTGCCGGAGACGGACGGCCTGCCGCTCCCACGTACGGCACCGGGCACAGCCCGCCAGGTGGGCACCCAGGCTCCGGCCCGTGACACCCGCAGGGAGCTGTTCTCCGTCGAGTCGGGCGGAAAGGGCGGTTCGTATGCGCGAGCACTGCATGCGCCCATCCTCCCCGACCCCTGCCGGCCGCACCGAGGGGAGGCACACCGTGCGGGATGACGCCATGGTGACGTCGTGGGCCCTGGAAGCCCGTACCGGGGACGAGGCGGCCGTGGAACGGTTCGTCCGGGCGACACAGTTGGACGTACGCCGCTATGTCACCCATCTGAGCGGTGACGCACAGGCCGCCGACGATCTCGTGCAGGACACCTACCTCCGGGCGCTGCGCAGCCTGCCCGGGTTCGAGGGCCGTTCCTCGGCCCGGACCTGGCTGCTGACGATCGCCCGGCGCGTGGTGGCCGACCGGCTCCGCTCCCAGGCCAGCCGCCCCCGGCTGGCCGGGACCGACGACTGGCAGGCGGTGGCGGAGAGGGCGCAGCCACGCGATGTGCCGGGGTTCGAGGAAGGCGTCGCACTGGCCCAACTGCTCGCCACGCTGCCCGCGCGGCGCCGGGAGGCGTTCGTACTGACGCAGATGCTGGGCCTGCCGTACGCGGAGGCGGCGGCGATCGCCGGATGTCCGGTGGGGACCGTCCGCTCCCGCGTGGCCAGGGCGCGCGAGACGCTGATCTCGTCGCTGCGGATGACGGAGACAGCGGACACGGCGGCAGCGGACACGGCGGCAGCGGAGGCAGGGACCGGGAACGCGGCCGGGGGACGGGCCGGCGGTGGCGGGCGGCCCGTACGTACCGCAGGGCCCGTACGGCTGGCCGCCCTGGCCGGTTCCGCCGCCTGAACGACGCCGGGGCCGGAGCCTGGGCCGGGGCTTGGACCGGGCCGGAGCCGGGCTGGATGACGAGGTTCCGGTCCCGGCCCGGCCCGGGCTGCGTCGCGCCGTCCGCGCCGTCCGTGGTGCTCGTGGCATTCGTGACGTCCGTGGCGTTCGTGACGTCCGTGGCGTTCGTGACGTCCGTGGCGTTCGTGAGCAATACATCTGGCGCGGCGGTGGAGCCGGTTACCGGGCCCGGTTACGGGATCGGCTGTCCCGGCCGTACGGCCACCGCCTGCACGGTGATGTCCCCGCTGTCGCGGAAGTGAAGGGTGAAGGTGAGCCGGTCGCCCGGCGACAGCCGCGGCGGCGGGGTGACCATGACGTCCAGCCCCGTCGCCGCCATCCGCAGCGTGCCCCGCGCCGGTACCGCGGCGGCACCGGCCATTTCCATACGGTGTGCGCCCCGCGCGACTTCGATGTCGCGGCCGAGCATGGCGCGGTGTCCGGCGGGCGCGGTGACGCCGGTCAGCTCGTCAGAGGAGGTGCCGGTGTTCCGGATGGTGAAGAACGCGGCGGTGGCCTCGTCGTTGGACGGCACAAGAATGCGGCCGTCGGTCACCCGCAGCTCGGCGGGCGTGCCCGCGTACCCGGCACCGGTCCACAGGACCAGGCCTCCCAGTGTCACCAGGCATACGGCCGAGGGGACAGCGGCTCCGCGCAGCGCTCCGGCACTACGGCGAAGACGGTGGTTCATGAGGTCTCCCATCGCGTCGTCATGGTCGCGGACCGGTGCCGCCGGGGGCGGGCAGGGGAAGTACCGCCGCGACGGGGTTTGGGTGGGGTCCAGGTCCGCAGCCGCAGGCTGTTGGCCACGACCAGTACGGAACTGGCCGACATGGCCGCCGCCGCGGTCATCGGGTCGAGCCGGCCGACGGCGGCGAGCGGCACGGTGACGAGGTTGTAGCCGAAGGCCCAGAGGAGGTTGACGCGGATGGTGCGCAGGGTGCGCCGGGCCAGACGTACGGCGTCCGGGACGGCCTGGAGGTCCTCGCGCATCAGCGTGACATCGGCGGCACCGATCGCCGCGTCCGTGCCACTGCCCATGGCGATGCCGAGGTCGGCGTGGGCGAGCGCCGCGGCGTCGTTGACGCCGTCACCGACCACGGCCACCCGGCCGCCGTGCTCCTTCAAAGTGGTCACGAGCGCGGCCTTCTCCTCAGGGAGGGCGTCGGCATGGATCTCGGTGATGCCCAGGTGTCCGGCGACGGCGCGGGCCGTGGCCGCCAGGTCCCCGGTGGCCAGGACCGGCCGCAGTCCCAGGCGGCGCAGGTGGTCGACCGCCCGGTAGCAGTCGGGGCGGAGGGTGTCGCCGAGGGAGATGACGGCTTGCGGCGTACCGTCGACGGTCAGCAGTACGGCGGTGTGGCCCTCGGCCTCCGCCGTGCCGACCGCCTCCGAGAGCGACGGGGGAAGGTCCGCGAGCGCGCCGGGCCGGGCCACGGTCACTTCGCGGCCCGCGACCTGTCCGGACACGCCGTATCCAGGAGTCGCCGTGAAGTGCCGGACCCTGGGCAGCGTGGAATCTGCCTCGGCCGCTCGGGCCAGGATGGCGCGCGCCAAGGGGTGTTCGGAGCCGCGCTCGACGGCCGCCGCCAGGCGGAGGGCTTCCTGGGCGTCCAGCGTGCGCGATGTGCGCGGTGTGCTCGGTGTGCGCGATGTACGTGACGTACAGGACGTGCGTGGCTCGTCCGGATCGGCCGTGCCTGCCGCCTCGGCACGTACGGTGACGGCGATGACGTGCATCTGGCCGGTGGTGAGCGTGCCCGTCTTGTCCAGTACGAGCGTGTCGATGCGCCGCAGCCGCTCCAGTGCCTCGGGTCCGCGCACGAGAATGCCCAGTTGCGCACCGCGCCCGGTGGCCGCCAGGAGCGCTGTGGGAGTGGCCAGTCCAAGGGCGCACGGGCACGCCACCACCAGTACGGCTACGGCGGCGGTGATCGCGGCCTGCGGATCCGCCCCCGCGCCGAGCCAGAACCCCAGCACGGTCACGGACACCGCGAGGACGGCCGGTACGAAGACGGCGGCCACCGCATCGGCCAGCCGCTGCACCTTCGCCTTACCGGCCTGGGCCTCCTCCACCAGGCCGGCGATACGGGCGAGTCGCGTGTCCGCGCCCACCGCCGTCGCACGGACCTCCAGCAGCCCCCCGCAATTGATCGCCCCACCGGTCACCGCCGACCCCGGCCCCACGTCGACCGGCCGGCTCTCTCCCGTCACGAGCGACAGGTCCAGGGCGGAACTGCCGTCGATCACGGTGCCGTCGGTGGCCACGCGCTCTCCGGGGCGTACGAAGAAGGCGTCACCGACGCGGAGATCGCGCAACGGTACACGGCGTTCGGCGCCCTCCGCCCGTTCGGCTCGTACGGCGACGTCCTTGACGACGAGCCCGGCGAGCGAGCGCAGCGCGGAACCGGTCCCGCGCCGGGCCCTGGCCTCCAGATACCGGCCCGCCAAGACGAAGAGCGGGACCCCGACGGCCGCTTCCAGATAGCTGTGCGCTGCGCCGCCGCCGAGGAAGAGCGCGTACGTGGACCAGCCGAAGGAGGCACCGACGCCCAGGGAGACGAGCGTGTCCATGGTGGCGGCTCCGTGCCGCAGCCCACGCGCCGCCCGCGTATGGAACGGCAGTGCGCTCCATACGGCGACCGGCGCGGACAGGGTGAAGCACAGCCACTGCCAGTTCCGGAACTGCCAGGCGGGCACCATCGACAGGACGAGTACGGGGACGGACAGCAGCGCCGTCAGCAGAAGGCGCCGACGCTCCTGCCGGTCGGCGTCCTGCACTTCCCCTGGCACGGGCTCGGGTTCGGGCTCACGTACGGGATCGCTCGCCGCTTCCGGCTCGGGACGTTCGGCGGTGAAGCCCGCGGCTTCCACGGTCGCCACGAGATCGTCGACCGGGAGCGCGGCCGGGTGAGTGACCCGGGCCTTTCCGGTGGCCAGGTTGACCGAGGCGCTCACCCCCTCCAGGCGCCCGAGTCTCTTCTCGACCCGCCCCACGCATGCGGCACAGGTCATCCCGCCCACCGTCAGAACAGTGACCCGCTCACTCATCCCATACCGCCCATACCACCCATGTCATCCATCCCACCCATGTCATCCATCCCGCCCATGCCGTCATCGCCGGCATCAGACCGCTGAGGAGCGGGAATGCCGCCTTTTCCCGGGTGCATTGCCGGCGCCACCGGCCCGGCGAAAGCGCCGACCGCGTAGGCGGCCGTGAAGAGCACCAGCAACAGCAGCCCGAACCCGATCACCGGCCTCGCGGGCAGAGGAAACGAAAGACGTCGGTCGGTCATGACCACTCCCGTGCACAGAAGCAAGCAACGAATTAACGAAGTAAGGAAGAAGTGAGGAAGTAAGCAGGGAAGAAACAGCGCCCCCGAAACACGCGGCGCGACAAGGGATCCGGCCCGCACGGAGCGGCCATCGTGGCACGTACGAGCCCTGCTCACCCACCGGAACCCGCTGAAACCGGCGGAACCGCATACGTGAGGTTCATCCCGCCCGCCGTCGGGAACCGACGCCGCTCGCCGGACGACTACCTGTAATTCACCGTCACCGAGCAACCCGCCCCGTATACAGCGGAATTCGGTGTCATCCGCCGGGAACTCATCCGCCGCACCGCCCGACCAATCAAGCGACGCCCCTTTCCTCTATCCCTCCCTCTCTCTTCCGCTTGCCTCATCTCATCTCTCCGACCGCGAAGGAGCAGTAGCCGTGTGCGGCATCACCGGCTGGATCTCGTACCACGAAGATCCCCGAGCGCACCCCCATGTCATCGAGGAGATGACCGCCGCCCTCACCCGCCGCGGCCCCGATGCCTCGGGCATCTGGTGCGGACCGTTCGCGGTGATCGGCCACCGACGGCTCGCCGTCATCGATCCCGACGGCGGTAGGCAGCCCATGACCGCGGCCGACAACGCGCACCCCCGCACGACCCGCCACGTCCTCACCTACAGCGGCGAGATCTACAACCACCACGCGCTGCGTGCCGAACTGCGCCATCGCGGCCATCACTTCACCACCCGCAGCGACACCGAAGTCGTCCTGCGCGCCTACCAGGAGTGGGGTGACGCGCTGACCGAGCACCTGGAGGGGATGTACGCCTTCGGCCTCTGGGACGCCCGCGACCAGCGGCTTCTCCTGGTCCGTGACCGCCTCGGCGTCAAGCCGCTGTTCTTCGCCGAGGTCCCCGGCGGCGGTCTGGTCTTCGGTTCCGAGCCCAAGGCCCTCTTCGCCCACCCCGCCTGCCGCCCGCGCGTGGACGCCCACGGGCTGCGCGAGGCGTACGGCCTGGTCTTCGGCACCGGCGCGACCCTGTGGTCCGGCATACGGGAGGTGCGGCCGGGCGGTACGGCCGTGTTCGACCGGAACGGGCTGACGGAGCGCCTCTACTGGCAGTTGGAGGCCCGGCCCCATGCCGACGCCGAAGCCGGCGACGGCGCTCACATCAACGCCCACGCCGCCGGTACCGGCATCGGTGACGGCCTCCACGATGTCGTCGCGCAGACCGTCGCAGGAGTCCGCTCCCGTCTGGAGCGTGCCGCCCGCGCGCAGTTGGAAGCGGACGTCCCCGTGTGTGCCCTGCTCTCCGGCGGCCTGGATTCCACCGTCCTGACCGCGCTGCTCGCCGACGAGCTCCGCGTACGGGAGGGCCCCAACGCGCGCCTGCGCTCGTACGCGGTCGACTACAGAGACCAGGCGGAACGGTTCACCGGCGATGTGCTGCGCACCGGACACGACACCCCGTACGCCGCCGAGGCGGGCCGCTTCATCGGCACCGACCACCGGCTCGTCGTGCTCGATCCCCACACCCTGCTGGACCCCGGGCACCGCCAGGCGGTCGTGGTGGCACGCGACTCGCCCATCGGCGTGGGTGACATGGACACCTCCCTCTACCTGCTCTTCGGGGAGATGGCCCGGCACTCCACCGTGGCACTGTCCGGCGAGGCGGCCGACGAGGTCTTCGGCGGCTACCCCTGGTTCCGCAATCCGGCGGCGCTGGCCGCGGACACCTTCCCCTGGCTGCTGGTCACCGAGGACGAGGCCGCGATGCCACTGCACCCGGCGCTCGCGGACACCCTGCGCATCGGTGAGTTCCAGGCCGACACCTACCGTTCGGCGCTCGCGGCCGTGCCCCACCTGGAGGGCGAGACGCCCGCACAGCACCGGCGTCGCGAGCTGCAGCACCTCTCACTGACGCGCTGGCTGCGCCAGCTCCTGCACCGCAAGGACCGGCTGAGCATGGCGCGGGGGCTGGAGGTACGGGTGCCGTACTGCGACCACCACCTGGTCGAGTACGTCTTCAACGCACCCGTCGGCGTCCAGGACTTCGACGGGCGCGAGAAGAGCCTGCTGCGTGCCGCGGGAGCCCGGCTGGCCCCGTACTCCGTACTCCACCGGCCCAAGAACCACTACCCGGCCACCCACCACCCCGACTACAACCGCGGTCTCCAGGATCTGGCCCGCGAGGCTCTCGCGGCCGGTCACCACCGGATCGGCGACCTGGTCGACGAGACGGTACTCAAGCCGTGCCTGGACATCGCCCCGGAGCGCCTCCAGTGGGGACACCGGCTGCGCCTGGAGCGCGTCGTCGATCTGTCCCTGTGGCTGGACCACTACCGCCCCGAGATCTCCCTCTGACGCGCCCGGGCGGGGCTCCGGCTCCCCTTCCACCGCTCGAACCGACCAGTTGAGGCACACCTCCATGTCCCTGCGCCCCGATCCTTCCCCTGTCCCTCTCTACGGGGAGGACTACAAGCGCGACCCCTACCCCCTCTACAGCGAGTTGCGCGCCCGCGGTCCGGTCCACCGCGTCGAGTTCCCCAGTGGTGTGCACGCCTGGCTCGTGACCGGTTACGAGGCCGCCCATCAGGCGCTCAACGACCCGCGGCTGGGCAAACACCACTCCCGTGGCAACGCCGCCTGGCGCGCCCGCGCCTCGATCATGCCCGAACCGCAGCACTCACAGCTCCAGGTCCACCTCCTGCACCAGGACCCGCCCCGTCACACCACCATGCGCCGCCTGATCACCGACGCCTTCGCTCCTCGGCGTGTACACGCGCTCCGCCCCCGCTTCCAGGAGATCGCCGACTCACTCGTGGACGCGCTGTCCACGTCCGTCGGTGCCGCTGCTCCAGGTACCGCTGCTCCAGGTATCGCCGTGGACCTGGTCGTGGACCTGGTGGAAGCGTTCGCCGCCCGCTTCCCCTTCCTCGTACTCGCCGAGGTCATCGGCCTGCCGCCGCAGTTCGCGCGCCGCTTCGACCGGGACTGGGGGAAGGTGGTCCAGCCGGTGGGGCCGACGGACCCGGGAAGACCGGCGTACGAGAAGAGGCTGCGCGCCCTCCAGCAGTACATCGCCGATCTCGTACAGTACAAACGCGACATGTACTACTCGCACCGCACATGCGGCGATGACGACCTGCTCACCCGCCTGGTTGCCGCGTGCGACGAGGGACGGCTCGACGCGGCGGAGCGCGACTCGATGATCTTCCAGCTCCTGGTCGCGGGGCAGGAGCCGGTCACCAACCAGATCACCACCGCCCTCATCGCCCTGCTGCGCCACCCCGCACAGTTGGCGGCGCTGCGCGCCAACCCGGCCCTCCTCCCCGGGGCGGTGGAGGAACTTCTGCGGTACGACAGTGCCTTCGAGCTGACCACCTGGCGATTCTTCGCCGAGGACGCCGATCTGTACGGGACCCGGGTGCCCGCCGGCGACTCCGTGATCGTCTCGCTCTGCGCGGCCAATCGCGACCCGAAACGTTTCGCCGCCCCCGACACGCTCGACTTTCACCGCACCCCCAACCCGCATCTCGCCTTCGGCCACGGCATCCATTTCTGTCCCGGCGCCGCCCTGGCCCGTACAGAGCTCCGGACAGCCCTCGGCACCCTGATCCGCCGGCTCCCTGGGCTGCGCCTGGCCGTGCCCGACGGCGAACTCCACTGGCTGCCCGCGGTACTGGCCCGCGGGGTCGGCCGGCTTCCCGTCACCTTCTCCGCCCCGGCCGCCGCTCCCACCACGTACGAACCCCCGGTCCCGGGCCCGGCCTGTCCCATGTCCGCGGGAGACGCGCGATGACCCACGACATCCGCATGCGCTCCCACCCCCGGGCCCATGCCCAGGCCCACGCCCAAGCCCACGCCCAGAGCGCCACGGAAACAGCGAGAGCGGTACTCGCCACGCTCCTCCCCTACCGCCGCACACTGGAGCACGATCCGGCCACGGTCGACGACTTCCCGTACCAGCTAAGGCAGTTGACGGCGCTGATAGCCGACCGCCGTCCGATCCGCTTCACCCTCCCCGGCTTTCCCTGCAAGTCACCCAACCCGGCAAAAGTCCTGGGCGCCCTCCCGGACGAGGGCGAACGCCTGGCGCTGCGCTTCCTGGACCGCCTGTGCTCCGAGGTCGGCACGCTGTACGAACCGGGCGCGCACCTGGTCATCTGCTCCGACGGGCACCTGTTCAGCGACCTTATCGGCGTCCCGGACCCGCGCGTCGACGCGTACAACGACGCCTTGCGCGCCATGATCCGTGCCGCCGGCCTGTCCCGCCTCCGCACGTTCGACCTGCGCGACGTATACGGTGATCTGTCCTGTGAAGCCAAGCGCACGCTGGTGCACGAACGTTACGCCCCGCCCCTGGACGCCCTGCGTGCGGCAACGCGTACAGCAGGACGCGCCGGTACGCGGGCCGGTACGCAGGCCAGTACACGAGCCGATACGCGAACCACGCAGCCACCAGGAACAGCGGAACCAGCGGACGCGCACGGTTCTCCAAACGCACACGAACCCGACCCGCACGAACCCGACCCCCAGGAGGTCCTGCGCCTGTACCGGGGCATCACCCGCTTCCTCGTCGAGGACACCACCGGCTTCGCCGGCACCCGCTCGGCCCTCCAGCGCCACTGCCGTACCCGCGCCTACGCGGTCATCCAGCGCAGCCGCGCCTGGGGAGCCCTGATCGCCGAGCACCACCCGGACGCCGTACGCCTGTCCATCCACCCGCAGCCGCGCGGCGCGGCCAAGTTCGGCATCAGGCTGCTGGACGCGCCGGACGCCTGGATGACGCCGTGGCACTCATGTGTGCTGCGGCGCCCGGACGGCAGCGTACGGCTGATGCGACGCGCGGACGCCGACGCGGCCGGCCGCCTCGTCCACCGGGACGGACGGCCGAGCCACTACGAGTCGTGACGAGTCGGCATGCCTCCGCCTCCGCGCCCGCCTTCGCCTCCGCGTCCGCGTCCGCGTCCGCCGGGAACGTCCGCTCAGGCGGACGTCACCCCCGCCATGATGCGGCGGCACGCCTCGGCGGCCTTGCCGGTCGCCTCCGCGCAGACACGGCAGTGTTCGAGGTGGTCCGCGTGCTGGGAGCAGAGTTCGTTGCTGCGCTCGCAGGCCACCGCGCAGGCGTTCAACTGAGCGGCCAGTACGCCGACGTCGCCGCCGCCGGCCCGGGCCAGCACCCGGCGGGTGGCGGTCAGGACATCGGCGCAGTCCACGTCGCGGGAGACCGCCTCCCGCATCTGCTCCGGCTCTCCCTCGGTGAGCATCGCCGCCGCGCAGACCGTGACGGCCTCCTCGCACTCGCGCAGGGCGGCGACGGACTCTTCCAGCACGCCTGGGCTCAGCCGGGTCTTGACGGCCAGGTTCTGGAGAAGAGGGTTGTGGAGGCGCATGATCTCTCCCGTGGGCCGGGCCGCCCTTTCGGCCCCAGGCCCACTGCGGAAACTACTCCGCGTCTGCCGGCATGACGACAGCCACAAAGCGACAAACCACCGAAGCGCCACACCCTGCCTCCACGTCCGGATGCAACCGCGGCAACCGCAGTCGCCCGGCGATGCCCTCGGTGCGGACCGCAGCCTGGTCGTGCATCCGGCCGGTGCGGGGCGGGGCGGTCAGCCATTCACCGGAGATCGTTAAGACTGACGGGCCGAGTGGGTGTGGTGGGCCATCCCCTACGTGTTCGGGCTCAGCGTCGTCTCAGAGGCATTGGCGCTGCTCTCCTTCGGCCTGGTGCGAGGCTGGGGCGAGGCGGCGCCCCGCTGGCTGCCGGTCATCGGGGGAAGCGCATTCCGCCCTTCGCGGCTATCGTCCCCGCCGCGCTCGGCGGCCTGGGCGCGACGGCCTTCTGGGCGCCCACGCTGCTGCACTGGCTCCACGTCCCCGGCTTCGACGGAGTCGGCTTCTCCAACATCTGGTGGGAGATCCTGGCGAAGGTCTGTATCACCCCGGGCATGTTGTGGGGCCCTCTGGTACTGGCACTGACCTATGCCTACTATGTACGCCGCTGCCGCCCCTCACACTGACCGGACACCGGCGCTCTCTTGCTGCTGGATCGTCTCGCATCACCGCGACTTCCGGTTCTCCTACGCCCCTTTCGAGAACCTCAGCATCGCCATCGGCCACCGGACGCAGCACAGCCTCGTCCCCATTCAGTCCATGCCCTCATTCTCCCTGAGTGGTTGAAGTGCCTTCACTCCATGCAGCTCCTCGCCGCGTCACGAGTTGATCCACTCAAGAGCCGGCCACTTGATCCACTCAAGAGCCGACCACGCCGTGAAGCCGGGAGACGCTAAAGCCGGGAGACGCTAAAGCCGGCACCCGTCCGCATCCGCCGGCCGTCGGTGGTCGAACGCGATCAGCGGGTCGCCCGTCAGCGGATGGTCGACCACCGCGGCCCGTACGCCGAAGACCTCCGCCAGCAGCTCGGGCGTGAGCACCTCGCGCGGTGCCCCGGACGCCACCACCGCTCCTTCGTGCATCACGTGCAGCCGGTCGCAGACGGACGCCGCCGCGTTCAGATCGTGCAGCGAGACCAGCGTCGTACGGCCCTGCGCGCGCAGCAGGGCCAGCAGCTCCACCTGGTGCCGTACGTCCAGGTGGTTGGTCGGCTCGTCCAGTACCAGCACGTCCGGCTGCTGTGCGAAGGCCCGGCCGAGCAGCGCCCGCTGCCGTTCCCCGCCCGAGAGCGCGGAGAACCGGCGCCCGCCCTGGCCCGCCAGTCCCACATCGGCCAACGCCCGGGACACCACGTCACGGTCCGTTTCGTCCTCGCCCGCGAAGGCCCTCTTGTACGGGGTGCGCCCCATCGCCACGACCTCATGGACGGTGAGTTCGAAGTCGCCGCCGCGCTCCTGCGGGAGGGCCGCGATGTGCCGGGCGGCCCGCGCCGAGGGCATCGCCCGTACGTCCTCACCGGCCAGCAGCACCCGTCCGGCGTCGGGGGCCAGGTGCCGGTACACCGTACGCAGGACCGTGGACTTGCCACTCCCGTTGGGACCGACCACGCCCGCGATCTCGCCGGGTGCGGCCATCATCCGTACGCCGGCCACCACGCACCGTCCGGAGTACGACACCCGGAGATCGTCGATGTCGATACGCATCCCCGTCACTGCGCACCCGCCGTCCCCACCACTGCCGCCGTTCTCCTCACCGCTGTTCACCTGGCGCTCCCCGCTCCCGCTCCCCCTTCTTCGCTCCCCGCTCACCCTTCTCCGCTCCTTCCTCTCCCTTCCCCGCTCCCCGCTCATCTGCCGCTGTCCAGACGCCGGTCGAGGACCAGCAGCAGCACCGGCGCGCCGATCAGCGCGGTCACCACCCCCACCGGCAGTTCCTGGTCACTCATCGCCGTACGGCACACGATGTCCACCACGACCAGCAGCAGCGCGCCGGTCAGCGCCGCCAGCGGCAGCATCCTGCGATGATCGCCCCCGACGACCAGGCGGCACAGGTGCGGCACCATCAGCCCGACGAAGGCGATCGCCCCGGACACCGACACCAGGACGCCGGTGAGCAGACTCGTCACCACGAACAGCAGCCTGCGCAGCCGTACGACGTCGACGCCCACGCTCGCCGCCGTCTCGTCGCCCATGGTCATGGCGTTCAGCGCGCGGGCCCGCGACTGGAGGAACAGCAGGCCCGCCAGGACCGCGACGACCGGCAGGGCCAGCGCGCTCCAGGTCGCGCCGCTGAGGCTGCCCATGAGCCAGAACAGGACGCCGCGCGTCTGCTGCTCGTCCCCCGCCTGCAACACCAGGTAGCTGGTGAAACCGGACAGGAACTGTCCGATGCCCACGCCTGCCAGCACCAGCCGCAGCGGCGAGAAACCACCACCCCTACGGGCGAGCAGCCAGACGAGCGCGAAGGCGGCCAATGCACCGGCGAAGGCCGCCAGGGACAGGCTCAGCCCCGAAGTCACACCCCCGGCGCCCGCGCCCGATCCTGATCCCGCGCCCGCGTCCGCGCCCGCCCCGGCTCCCAGTCCCGTCCCCAGTCCCGTTCCCAGGACGATCGCGGCCACCGCGCCGAGCGACGCGCCGTTGGAAATGCCCAGCAGGTACGGGTCCGCGAGCGGATTGCGCACCAGCGCCTGGGCCGCCGTACCGATCAGTCCGAGCCCTGCCCCGACGAACGCCGCCAGCAGCGCCCTGGGCACCCTCAACTGCCAGACGATCAGGTCGTCCGTGCCGGGCCGCGGTGCCTCGCCGGACAGCCTGCGGAAGACCACCGACCACACCTGACCGGGCGCGATGTCGGTGGAGCCGAAGGAGACGGCGGCGGTCAGCGCGACCAGCAGCGCGATGCCCAGCCCGGCGGCGAGCCATCCGGCCCTGACACCACGCCCTGTACGTCCCGTACGCCCCGTAGGCCCTGTGCGCGATATGCGCACCGTACGCCGCGTACGCGCGTCTTGAGGCATACGCCCCGTACGGAGCCTCACCCGGCCTGCCCCTTCTCCCCCGACGGCCCCTTCTCCCCTGTCTGTCCCTTCTCCCCCACCTGACCCATCTGTCCCGGATACAGCGTCCGCGCGATCTTCTCCACCGTGTCCGCGTTCCCGACGCCCGCGATGGTGGTCTCCTCCGACCCGATCCGCAGGAATCTCCCTTCCTTCACCGCGCGCAGCCCCGCCGTCCCCGGGAATTCCCTGAGGAATTCCTCGGCCTGCGCGAAGGCTTTCCGGTCGGCCGCCGGGTCGCCACGGCGACGGACACCGAGCTGGATCCAGTCCGGGTCCTTCTTGACGATGTCCTCCCAGGAAACCGGCTTGAAGTCGCCCGCGCAGTCGGCGAAGACATTGCGGGCGCCGGCCTGCGTCATCACCGCGTTGGCAACCTGCCGGTTGCACACCGCGATGGGCTGTTTCGTCCCCGCGTCGAAATCGAAGAAGAAGTACGTGGGCCGCCTCGCCTCCGGAACACCGGCCACGGCCTTCCGCACCGCCGCCACCTTCTTCTCCATTCCCCGTACGAGTTCCAGCGCGCGCCGCGACGTCCCGGTGATCGCGCCGAGCCGCCGGATGTCGCCCTCGACCCCGGACAGATCCCGCTGCGGTGCGTTCTTCTTCGGTGCACAGGCGGTCGAGGCGAGGAAGACGTGCTTGATGCCGGCCGCCGAGAATTCCGCCTCGGACGGCAGGTCCCCCGCCGCGCCCATGTTGCCCATCGACGCAAAGGTGTCGACGTAGAGATCGGCCCCCGAACCGAGCAGCTTCTCTTTCGGGATCACCGCCTTGCCCAGGACCGGAACCTTCTGCGCCCGTGCGTCCAGTTCACCGGGCAACGTGCCTTTCCCGGGCGGGAATCCGGTGCCGACGATCCGGTCCCCGGCACCGAGCCGGAGCAGCATGTCCAAGGCAGAGGCATTGCTGGTCACGATTTTCGCCGGCGGTCGGGAGAACGTCGTTCTACGGCCCTCGCAATCGGTCACCGACACCGGGAAGCCGGCCGTACCGCCATCACCGCTTCCGCTTCCGCTTCCGCTGTCACCGCTGCCGCCGCTGCTTCCGCCGCCGCAGCCGGCGGCCAGTGTCGCCACGACCGCAACCGTCATCGTCACCGCGACGCCGCACTTCGCGCGAAGGCGCATCCGTACTCCCTGGAATTCGACCGATCACGGGCTCACCGCTGCGAACCCGGACCAGGTAGTCGAACGAACCCGCCGCCCGGTTCCCACCCGTCCCGAAGTGGCTCACAGCGGCTCGGTGACCGGATGACCTGGCCGGACGTTAGAGTGTCCGGGCCGTGGTGTTCGGGAAGACCGGTGACGGACCTAGAGGTCCCAGTCCGGAGCGGCCCTCGCCACTGTGATCGGGCAGTTCCCGACCCTTCCGTACGTGTCACGAGGTGTCATGCGCATCGTGCGCGCGTACGGGGCCACTGACCGCAGCCCGCGGCCGGGAAGGCCGGGCCGGGCGCGGACACCCGTAAGCCAGGAGACCGGCCACGGCATCTCACGAATTGATCCACGAGGTGCTGGAGCGTGACCACCGGATGTCCCCGTCCCCAACTCCCCCCATTCCCCCGGCTTCCCCTGCCCCTTCCCCTTCTCCTACCCCTTCCCCCTCCTCCTCTTCTTCCTCCGCCGCGCCCGAACTCCCCGCATTCCGCTGGCGGCGTCAGGACACCGTACGGACCGCGGGCCTGATAGCCGTGATAGCCGGTCTGCACGTCGTCGCCTTCGGCGTGCTGTTCCTGCTGGTCGCCCCCCACCATTACACGGTGGGAAACAAGGTGTTCGGGGTGGGACTGGGCATCACCGCGTACACCCTCGGCATGCGGCACGCCTTCGACGCCGACCACATCGCCGCCATCGACAACACCACCCGCAAACTGATGGCTGACGGAAAGCGGCCCGTTTCGGTCGGCTTCTGGTTCGCGCTGGGGCATTCCAGCGTCGTGGTCGCAATGGCGGCACTGGTGGCGGGCGGCGCGCAGCTCGCCGGTGTCCTGATGGACGACGAGTCCCGTACGCACCAAATCCTCGGCACCGTCGGCACCACCGTCTCCGGTACCTTCCTCTACCTCATCGCCGCCCTCAACCTCGTGGCGCTGGCGGGCATCTGGCGAGTCTTCCGGGCCATGCGCGAGGGCCGCTACAACGAGCGGGAACTGGAGGAGCACCTCGATTCCCGTGGCTTCATGAACCGCGTTCTGGGCCGTTTCACGCGTTCCATCACCCGGCCCGGCCAGATGTTTCCGCTCGGTTTTCTCTTCGGGCTCGGCTTCGACACCGCAACCGAGGTGACGCTGATGGTGATGGCGGGCAGCGGTGCCGCCGCCGGCCTCCCCTGGTACGCGATTCTCTGCCTGCCGCTCCTTTTCGCCGCCGGCATGAGCCTGTTCGACACCCTGGACGGTACGTTCATGAATTTCGCGTACCAATGGGCCTTCTCGAACCCGGTACGCAAGGTCTACTACAACCTCACCATCACCGGGCTGTCGATCGCCGTCGCGTTCTTCATCGGCACCATCGAGCTGGTGTCCGTCCTGCACGAGAAACTCGGGCTCAGCGACGGCCTCACGGGCTGGATATCGTCCCTGAACCTGGACAACGTCGGCTTCGTCATCGTGGGCCTGTTCGTGGTGGTCTGGGCCGCGGCCCTCGCGTACTGGCGCCTGGCCGGCGTCGAAAAGCGCTGGGCGTCCCGTACGGCACAGGCCCCGCAGGAGACCTGAGCGCACCGCTCGGCCGCGGCGGCCCCTCCGGCACTCCCGCCGGGTGGGCCGCCGCGCGCCCCCGTCAGGTGGCCGACCCCGCGGCGGCCCCCGTCACCCTGTCCGGCCCCCACCGCTTGAGTTCCTCGTTCAGGTCCAGTGGACGCACCAGCTCCCGTTCCCCGGCGCCCGGCCAGTCCTCGCGCGGCACACGCCACATGACCTCGAACTCGTTGCCGTCCGGGTCCTTGGCGTACAGCGACTTGGACACGATGTGGTCGCTGGCACCGACCAGGGAACCGCGTCCGGCGAGATCGGCGGCGGCCTCGGCCAGCTCCCCCAGCGTGCCGACCTCCCACGCCAGGTGGTAGAGCCCCACCCGCCCCTTTTCCGGAGCCGGCGCGTCCATCCCCACGGCGAACAGTCCGAGATCGTGGTCGTTCTGCGATCCCTCGGCACGGAGAAACGCAGCCCGCCCGGGGATTTCCTTGTCCACGGAAAACCCGAAGACCTCCGTATAGAACGCCACGGACCGGGCCACGTCACGTACATAAAGCACCGCGTGATTCAGCCGACGCACGCTCACCACACCACTCCCCAACTCCTCATTTCCTGCCGCTCACTCTTCCCCTGCCCCGTCATTTCCGGATCAGCAGAATCACACCGGCCGCCAGTATGGCGAGCACCAGGGCCGCAACCCCGTAAGTGAGCTTGTGCGTACGCAGCCCCGGCACGAACCGGTCCAGGGCGTACGGGCCGGGGCCGGCCAGCGTGATCGAGGCCGCGACCGCCGTGAGCAGCAGCTCGTACTCCACCCCTTTGGGGGAGAAGAAGCCGCCGCCCCACTTCACCGCGAGCGCGTTGATCATCGTTCCGACGATCGCCGCCCCGGCGAGCGGGGTGAGCAGACCCACCGCGAGCCCGAGCCCGCCCAGGGTCTCGCTGAGCCCGGCCACGACCGCCATCGCCTTGCCGGACGGGTATCCGCTCGCCGTGAAGAACTGCCCGGTCCCCTCCAGCCCGCCCCCGCCGAACCAGCCGAACAGCTTCTGCGCGCCGTGCACGGCCATGGTCAGCCCGATCGCGAGCCGCAACAGGAGCAGGCCCGCGCCATAGCCGTACGGGGACGAGGCGGACCGCGCGGGCGCGCCGAGTGTGCCAAGGGGAGACGTCATACGAGCGCCCTTCCATCCACCGGCCGAAACAGCCGGACTACCGAACTACGGGGCCACCGGGCCACCGGGCCACCGGACTACCCGGAACCAAAGTACTTGAACTTTCAAGTCACTACTTCGACCGACCATACACACAGATTGAAAGTTAAACAACCCTCGCCGCTCACTCCCCCTTCCCGCAGCTCGCCGCTTCCGCCGCTCGACCGCTGTGGCGCTCGGCCCGCCCCACCACCTCAAGGCCGCCGGTACGCGTCCGGATCGACCCCCGTCATCGGGTCCCTGGAGAAGGTCACATAGGCGGGGTACTGCGGATCCCCCGCTTCCAGCAGCGCGAACAGATCCAGATCATGTCGGCAGAACCGATGGAGGTACTGAAAAAACAACTCCATCTCCTCCGCACTCAACCGCTCCTCGAATCTCTCGTCTCGCATACCGCGACGATACGATTCTTCACACTCCACGGCCCGCCGAAAGGGCATTACCGCACGGCGAGCGACAAGCCGGTCCCATGAAATCCGAGGGCCCCGATCATGCCGACCCGCCGATTTTCGGCCCCGCTCCGGCCGCTTAGGGAGAAATCCGCTGGCGGGCCCTGTCCGTCCCCGTTTGACGAGCCGGGCGCCGGGTATCCGACCCGACGTACCGCGAGATCCCGACGTACGGCCGGGTCGCCGGCGACAAGCCGAATGAAGGCAGACAAGAAAAACCAGGGAAGGCCAGGCAAGGCTGGAAGGGACATTCCCTCTCGGCGCGTGCACGACATGACACATGACGCCGACCCCCTCCCACCCCGGCGCAGCTCCGACCGCGCCGTCGCCGAGGAGACGCGAGCCGGCCGATCGGCAGGCTCAGCATGTCCACGACCGACCGCGAAGTACGGATCGCCCGGACGATCCTCCGCCTCGCCAACCACCCCACGGACTCAGAGCCGCTGGAGTTGCTGCACGACCTGACCACGGAGGTGGTCGCCCTGCTGCCGGTGCACTGGGCCGGGGTCACCGTCATGAACTGCGACGGCCGGGTCATTCACGTCGCCGCCTCCGAGGAAGCGTGCCGCAGACTGGAGAACGACCAGATCGACCTCGGCGAGGGCCCCTGCCTGGACGCCGCCCGCACCCAGCGGCCCCTGCCGCTGACCTCGCTCACCGGCCCGCCGGGTACGGCCCGGTGGCCCCGCTTCGCACCTCGCGCCCGCCGCGCCGGGATCATGGCGGTGGCCTCGGTGACCCTGCGCCTGCCGCGACCGTCCCTGGGCGCACTCAACCTGCTGATGGCCGGCCCGCCGTACGCCAACACCCGCGACCTCCACCTGGTTCAGGCCCTGGCCGACGCCGTCAGCGCCGCGCTGTCCCACCAGCAGGAGCTGGCCGACAAGAACAAGGTCCTGAGCCAGTTGAAGACCGCCCTGGTCAGCCGCGTGGTGATCGAGCAGGCCAAGGGCGTGCTCTCGGCCCGGCTGGACATCGACGTGGACGAAGCCTTCACCCGGCTACGCACCTACGCCCGCTCCCGCCGGCAAAAACTCACCGCCCTCTCGGCCCACGTCGCCCAGGGCAACGTACCCGCCGAACTCCTCACCTCCGCCCGATGAACCCATCGGCCCGGGGCACCGCCGTCGCGGAGCGTAGCCGCTGATGCCGGCCCAGTCGCCGCGGCAGATGCCAAAAGACCCCTGGCCGTGATCGGCCAGGGGTCTTTTCACTGGTGGGCACAGACGGATTTGAACCGCCGACATCTGCTTTGTAAGAGCAGCGCTCTACCGCTGAGCTATGCGCCCCCTTCGAACCGACAGACTACCTTGCCACCCGGGCTGATCTGCAAACCCGTGGGCGAAGCGTGAACTTACCGGCCGGTGTGTTCGTTCGTGTGGGGTGGGAGAATGACAGCCGGGCAGCCGGCCTGGGGCGATCCGATCGGGAGAGGGATGTGACGGCGACACACACGCAGCCGTACGAGCAGCGGGCAAGCCGTCGTGTCCGTGGGGAGGCGGTCCGGCGGGGCAGGAGGCCGGCGGCGAGCGGGCCGGTCCGCGATGTGGTGACGCTGATGCTGTTGCCCCTGCCGTTGCTGGCGGCGGCGGTGGCAGTGGTCCCCGCGGCGTTCGCGGGGGTGGTACGCGGCGCTGGTTCGGGCGGGGCGAGAGCCAGCGGGCCGACGCCCAGGCCGCCAAGGATGCCGCGGCGGCGGCGTTCTACGAGCTGGACACGGCGCAGCGCGATCTGCGGATCACGATAGAAACGATCACCGCCGTGGACAATTCGCCCGCGGCGCGGAAGGCCGCGGCGGACTACGAGGGCTTCGGGCAGCGGATCGACGAGGTCAGCCAGGGCTACATCAGCGCGGTGGACTCCCATGACCTGGACCGCGACGATCTCGACGGGGGCGCCGCCTCGCGGGCTCGCGCGGACCTGACGCGGGCCAAGGACGAACTGGATCAGGTCAAGAGGGAGCTGGACCGGTTCGCGCAGAGCCTGGAGCCCCTGCTGCAGACCGCCGAGTCGCAGTTGGCACGGCTGGCGCCGGCGGTGGAGCGGGCGCGGCAGGCCCTGCTGGCGGCGAGCAACACGCTGGACGCGGTCCGTGCGCGGGGCCTGAAGGCCGACGATCTCACGGCCCGGCTGGCGACGCTCGCGCCGGAGCTGACCAAGCTCAACCAGGGCGCGGGCGTACACGGCGTACAGGAGACGATCCGGCGCGCCGACGAGGTGCTGCGCCAGGCCGAATCCGTACGGACCGAGGCGGAACGGCTGCCGGAGAAGGCCGCGGAGATCGACAAGCGGCTGGTGTCGCTGCGGACCCGGTCCCAGGCGATCACGACGCGGGCGGGCAAGGTCGATCCGGTGCTCAGCGAGCTGCGCCGGCGCTACAGCGCGGCGTGCTGGCAGGACCTCCAGCACGTACCGGAGCAGGCGGCCCGGTCCGTACAGCAGGCGGAAGTGAAGCTGCGGGAGGCGCAGCAGGCGCGGGACGAACAGCGGTGGGCGGACGCGACCTCGCGGCTGGCGACCGTGCGGGCGCTGCTGAACACCACGGACGAAGCCGTGTCGGCGGCCGGTGACCGGCTGCGACGGCTGGATGAAGTGTCCTTCGATCAGCAGAAAGAGATCGAACGGACGCGGTTCGCGATCAGGGATGCCCAGCGGTTGGCGATGGCTGGACGCAGTACGCCCGATCCCCGGCACGCTCGTCCGCTGGACGATGCGGTGGCGCGGCTGGACCGGGCGGTCGCGGGCCTGGAGGGCCGGCATCCGGACTGGTGGCATTTCCTGATGGAGACGGAAGCGGTACGGCAGACGGCGACGCGCGTCGTACAGGAGATCCGGGAGGAGCGGGGCGCCGGGGGCGGCTGAGCCGGCCTTCGAACGTGCTGCCCGCCGAGATGCAGGGCGCTGCTGGGGCGCCTGGGATGCCACGGGGTGCCGTGGGGCGTGAGGTGCGGTGGGCGTGGAGTGCCGTGGCTGTGGCCCGTTGGCGGTACGGGGCGTCGAGGCGGATGCTGGAGAGAGGTACGAAAGGTACGGCGGTACGGCCCGGACGGCCCGTCTGCAACGGTTGATCCACAACGGTTGACCACAGCGGCTCATCTGCGCGAAGGAGGCCGGACATGGCTGCTGGCCAGACCCTCCACGGGTCCTTTCACCCCTTCCGCTCACCACACGGCACAGACCCCCCACACGGCACAGCTTCGCCACAGGGCACCGGCTCGCGACACGGCAGGGGGCGGCACGCGCGCCGGCGCACCCGGCTCGATGAACATCTGCCCGTGGACCACCGGCTCAGCAGGATCTACCGCATCGGTGCCGGGCTGACCGGCCTGATCCTGCTGGTCTTCGGCATCCTCGGCCTGATCGACAAGATCGGCTTCTTCGACACGGGCGATGCCACCGTCGGCGGGCTCAACACCAACGGCGCGCTCAGCACCCTGTCGATCGTCGTGGGCCTCGTGCTCTTCGTCGGCATGATGATCGGCGGGAACTTCGCGTCGACGCTCAACATCGTGCTGGGCCTGGTCTTCCTGCTGAGCGGATTCGCCAATCTCGCCCTCCTGGACACCGGTCACAACTACCTCGCCTTCCGCATCCAGAACGTCCTCTTCAGCTTCGCGGTCGGCGTGATGCTGCTGACCTTCGGACTCTACGGGCGGGTCACCGCCGGTCTGCCGCACGACAATCCGTACTGGCGCTCCCGGCACTCCGAGCAGCCCGCCGACCACGGCCCCCGGTCGCGTACGGGTTCCCACGCACCGCCCCGGTAGGGAGACTCGAACCGCGCCGGGACGCGCCGGGACGTGATGGCCGAACCGCTCCGGGCCATGACGGCACGGGACATCACTCCGCGGGGCATCGCGGCACGGGACGTCACGGCACGGGACGCGACAGCATCGCCGTGACGGCATCGGCCGCGATGGTGCGGCGTGAAGCGAGGGGATGAGGTGCGCCGGCTCGTGAAGATCAGTCGTATAAGTCGTATCGAGACGTTTCTGGTTCCGCCGCGCTGGATGTTCGTCCGTGTGGAGACGGACGAGGGGCTCGTCGGCTGGGGCGAGCCGGTCGTCGAAGGCCGGGCCGAACCGGTCCGCGCGGCCGTCGAGGTACTCGCCGAATACCTCCTCGGCCAGGATGCGATGCGCACAGAAGATCACTGGCAGGTGATGACCAAGGGCGGTTTCTACCGCGGCGGGCCGGTTCTCTCCTCCACCGTCGCCGGTCTGGACCAAGCCCTGTGGGACATCAAGGGCAAACGGTACGGCGTACCCGTCCACCAGCTCCTCGGCGGCCCCGTACGGGAGAAGATCCGTACGTACGCATGGATCGGCGGCGACGACCCCCAGGACATCCGCGACGCGCTCACCGCACAGATCGAGGCGGGCTTCACCGCGGTCAAGATGAACGGCTGCGGCCGGATGACGCCGCTGGCCACCCGATCGGAAATACGGTCCTGTCTGTCCCGTGCACAAACCGCCCGCGAAGTCCTGGGTGACCACCGGGACTTCGGGCTGGACTTCCACGGCCGGGTCTCCCCGGCCAATGCCCGCCGCCTGCTGCCGCTGCTGGCCGAATACGCTCCGATGTTCGTCGAGGAACCGGTGCTCTGCGACCACATGGACGCACTGCCCGGCCTGGTGAACGCCTCCAACATCCCGCTCGCGCTCGGCGAGCGCCTCTTCACCCGGCGCGATTTCCTGGCCCCGCTCCAGGCCGGTGTGGCGATACTCCAGCCGGATGTCTCCCATGCGGGCGGAATCTCCGAACTGCGCAGAATCGCCGCGCTGGCGGAGACGTACGGAGCCCATGTCGCGCCGCACTGTCCCCTGGGCCCCATCGCCCTCGCCGCCAGCCTCCAGATCGCCTTCACCACACCGAACTTCCTCATCCAGGAACAGTCCATCGGCATCCACTACAACAAGGGCGCCGAACTGCTCGACTACGTCATCGACCCGGCGCCCTTCCGCTTCCAGGACGGCTCACTGCTGCGCACCGACCGCCCGGGACTGGGAGTGGACGTGGACGAGGCAGCGGTACGGGCGGCGGGCGAGCGGGGCCACGCCTGGCGCAACCCCGTGTGGCGGCATGAGGACGGCTCGTTCGCGGAGTGGTGAAGAAGCCGGAGAACGCCGGGGAGCACATCCACCCGTACGGCCACGAACACGGCCGTGCACGGCTGTACGTACGGTCACACGCTGACGTACATCCCGGACGTACATCCCGCACGGCTAATCTGTCCCCATGCCTCGTTACGAATACCGCTGCCGCTCCTGTGGGTCCACCTTCGAGCTCAACCGGCCGATGGCTGAGTCCTCCGCCCCGGCGACCTGCCCCGACGGCCATTCGGACACGGTCAAGCTGCTGTCCACGGTCGCCGTCGGCGGCACGGCCTCCGCCCCCGCCCGTAGCGCGGGAACCGGTGGCGGTGGCGGATGCTGCGGAGGCGGCTGCTGCGGCTGACCCACCGCAGCAGATCCACCGGCGCAGCCCCGCCGACACAGACGGGTCCCCACCGTGCATCGCGCACCGGCGTGACCGCTTCTCGGCCGCGCCACCGCTTGCCCGCCCTCCTCCCGTCCGTGCTCCTCCCGGTTCGCGTTCTTCCTGCTCCATGCCGTGGCAGCCCGTGCCGGCCCGTGCCCTGTCGACCGGTGCTACCGCCTCATCCGCGCCTGCGCGCCACCGTCAACCCGTCGGCAACGGTGAGCATGACCGCCTCGACCCGCTCGTCCGCCATAACGTGATCATTGAATGTGCGGATCGCCTCGGCGGATCCGGTGGCCGACGGATCGACGACCTGGCCGTGGAAGAACACATTGTCCGCAACGATCAGCCCACCGGCCCGCACCCTCGGCACCAGCTCCTCCCAGTACGCCACATAGTTGGACTTGTCCGCGTCGAGATACGCCAGGTCGATGTGCGGGGTGGCCGGCATCGCCCTCAGGGTGTCCAGCGCGGGCGCGATCCGCAGGTCGATACGGTCCGCGACCCCCGCCTTCTCCCACGCCTCGCGGCCGTACGCCGTCCATTCCTCCGACACATCGCAGGCGATCAGCTTCCCGTCGGCAGGCAGCGCCTGCGCCATGGCCAGAGCCGAGAACCCGGTGAAGGTACCGACCTCGACCACATGCCGAGCGCCCACCAACCGCACCAGGAAGGCGAGCAACGGGGCCTGCTCCTGCGCCGACTGCATTCCCGCCGCATCGGGGAAGCGCCGATGCGTGACCTCCACGAGTTCACTCTGGACCGCGTCCAGCGGCGCATTGTGCGCGAGCATGTAGTCGTAAAGTTCCGGGGTGATCGGCGTGCTCTTGCTCTCGGTCACTTCGTCTCCTCAGATTCCCAGGTAGAAGCCGTACGGCCCGCCGCGAGAGTAACCGAGCACCCGCACCGCCGAACGAACGCACCTGTCCCCGCACGCGCCCCGCAGCTCCCGCTGGTCCGCGGCCGAACCCGCCCCGAAGGCCCCTGCAACTCTCCTTGCACAGGTCGCACGAACCGCACGGATCACAGATCACGCACAGCCGTTTTCCGACGCATCATCACCCCCAGGCGCCTCAGAAACTCAAACGCTTCAGACACTCCAGACGCCTCAGCTCCCCAGGTACCGCAGAACGGCCAGCACTCTGCGGGAGTATCCGGAGGCCCCTGTCAGTTGGAGCTTGTCGAAAATCGCGTTGGCGTGTTTCTCCACCCCGCTCTGTGAAATGTGCAGCCGGCCCGCGATCGCGGCATTGGTATGGCCCTGGGCCATCTGCGCGAGGACGTCCCGCTCACGCGAGGTGAGCGTGCCCAGTGGATCGGCGCGTCTGCTGCGCGTCAGCAACTGGCGTACGACTTCGGAGTCGAAGGCCGCCTGCCCGGCACCGACCCGCTCCAGCGCGTCCAGGAACTCGTCCACCTGCACCACACGGTCCTTGAGGAGGTAGCCGACGCCCTTGCTGTCGTCGGTCAGCAACTCGGTCGCATAACGCCGTTCGACGTACTGCGACAGCACGAGCACCCCGACCCCGGGCCAGCGCTCCCGTATCTCCATCGCCGCCCGCAGCCCCTCATCGGTGTGCGTGGGCGGCATACGCACATCCACAACGACCGCGTCCGGCCTCCGTCCTTCCTTGGCGGCGTGCTCCAGCACCGTGATCAGTTCGGCGGCGTCGCCCACCGCGGCCATCACCTCATGCCCCTCCTCGGCCAGCAGTCGCATCAGTCCCTCTCTCAGCAGGGTCGAATCGTCGGCAAGTACTACGCGCACGGCAGCTCCGCGGTGACAGTGGTGGGCCCGCCGACCGGGCTGCTGACCCTGAGCCGGCCGTCGAGGGCGGCGACCCGGCGGGACAGCCCGAACAGTCCGCTTCCGGAGGCATTGGCCCCGCCCGTGCCGTCGTCCTCGATGTGCAGGAACAAGATGCTCTCCTTCCGGTCGACGCAGACGGTTATCAGCCCGGCGCCGGAGTGCTTGACGGCGTTGGTGACCGCCTCGCACACCACGAAGTAGGCGACGGTGGCCACCGCGGTATCCGGATCGCGGTTCAGGCGGTAGCAGAGCCGTACGGGGATGGCGGAACGTTCGGCGACCGTCTCCAGCGCCGCACGCAGACCGGCCTCGTCCAGCACCGTCGGATAGACCCGCCACGCCACTTCGCGCAGTTCGGTCAGTGCCCGCCGGCTTTCCTCATGGGCCTGTTGCAGCAGCGCGGTCGCGCGTGCCTGGTCCTTGCTTCGCAGGGCGCGGCCGAGCAGTATGCCCAGGGCCACCAGCCGCTGCTGCACACCGTCGTGCAGGTCTCTTTCGATACGGCGCCGCTCGTCGTTCACCGCGGCCACGACCCCCGCGCGGCTGGACGCCAACTCCTCGACGCGGCGCTCCAGTTCCCTGGCGTGACTCGGGCCCAGGAAATGACGGGCCAGCCGGGCTTCCATCGTCGACACCCCGAACATGCCCTGGACACTGATGAACAGGAGCAGGGCCGCGCCGAAGCCGGTCTCCGCGACATCGACCGGATGACGGATCTCGTCGAACATCCAGGCCGTCGACGCCCACAGCACCACCGTCGCCCCGGCGGTCACACACACCAGCACGAGCACGCCCAGCAGCCCCAATGCCGCGCGCGAGGCGAGATATCCGAGCGCGCGTGCGTCGTCGTACTCGGAGGCGAAGTCGGCTCCGCCGCGTCGCAGGCGACGGCGCTCGATCTCCACCAGCCACCGCGCGACGGACATCACCGGCCGCAGCACCGCCCGCCGCCCGCGCGGCCAGAGGTATACGCAAAGCATCGCGAGCCCGGTCAGCGCGACGAACGGCAGCTCCATCGTCACCAAGCCCGCGCCGACCAGCGCTCTCCACATGTGGCGCATCCCGCGCCGTGTCATCCCCCGCGTGATCGAGACGCTAGCGGCTGCGTGATCGCGCTGTACTGCGGAAAACCGCAAGGTTCTGTGCGGTTTTCCGCAGTGTGCTCGCGGAGAGAAATTTTTAGCGTTGAAGCATGATCGAGAACACCGGAACGGGCTGGCTCATCAGCCTCATCGACACCCTCGGCGCGCCCGGCGCCGGCCTGGCGATCGCCGCCGAGAACCTCTTCCCGCCGCTGCCCAGCGAGCTGATTCTGCCGCTGGCCGGCTTCGCGGTGGGCCAGGGGCGGATGGATCTGCTGTCCGCGCTCGCGTGGACGACGCTCGGGTCCGTGACCGGCGCACTCGCCCTGTACGGCGTGGGCGCGCTGCTCGGGCGGGAGCGCACGGTCGCGATCGCGGCCAGGCTGCCGCTGGTCAGTGTCCTTGACATCGAGAAGACGGAGCGCTGGTTCCGGCGGCACGGACACAAGGCGGTGTTCCTCGGCCGGATGATTCCCGTCTTCCGCAGCCTGATATCGGTGCCGGCCGGTATCGAGCGCATGCCGTTACCGGCCTTTGTGGTCCTGACCACGCTCGGCAGTGCCATCTGGAATGCGGTCTTCGTTCTCGCCGGCCGTGCGCTCGGCGAGAACTGGAAGGAGGTGACCGGCTATGTGGATGTGTATGCGAAGGTTGTTCTGCTGGCTGCCGCACTGGCGGTGCTGGCCTTCCTGGCCGTACGGATCAGCAGACGCGGCCAGGGCAGGCGGCGGCGCGGATGAACGCGCGCAGGATCTCCTCGCCCGCCGCGACACCCCGCTCGGTCAGTGCCGTGACGTGGGGGGCGTCCCAGCCCGAGTCCGCCAGCTCGCCGTGTCCCGGGCGCCAGCCCTGGGTTCCGGCCAGCAGCAGGTCGGCGTCCAGAAGGGAGTCGCCGGCCGTGAGAACCTGCTCGGTTCCGGTGCGGCGCGCGACTTCGGCGACGGCCGCGCCCTTGGTGAGCGGCTTCGGCACGGCGTAGATCTTGCGTCCTTGGAGGGACACGGTCCAGCCGCGGGCCTCCGCCCAGCCGGCCAGGTCCTTCACCCAGGTCTCCGGCAACAGGGCCCGGTCGACGACGAGGTAGGCGAAAAGGTCCTCGGCGACCCGTTCCTTGAGCAGCCACGCGGGGTCGGCGGTGCGCAGCAGATGCGCGCGGATCTCCTCCAGGGAGGCGCATTCCGCGGTGAGCCGTGCGGTGACCGTCCGCCGCCAGTCCCGGTCCGGCTCCCCGTCCACGAGGAGGTGGCCGCCGTTCGCGCAGATCGCGAATCGCGGCCTCGGCCCCGGGAGATGGATACGGCCGTACTGCTCACGGGTGCGGGTGGTGGTCGGCACGAAAACGGTCTCGCGCGCCAGGGTGTCCAGCAGCCCGGCGGCCGTCTCCGTCATGTAGGAGAGCGGCTTGTGCTCGTAGACCTCGACACACAGCAGCCGTGGCGCCCGGGCGTCGGGCATGGTCAGGCCCAGTGCGGCGGCCGAATAGATCAGGGTGCGGTCCAGGTCGCTGGCGACGACCGTGCTCATGGGGCGGTCACCGCCTTGCCGTCCGCACCCGTCGCCCCGCGGGTGAAGCGGGGGTGGATCAGTCCGACACAGGTGTAGGGGAGTTCGTCGGTCTCTTCGACGGGCACGCCACGCTGTTCAGCAAGGAGACGCACATGATCGAGGTCGGTTCCGGCGCCCCGCCGGGCGAGGATCTTCCAAGGAACACGGCGCAGCAGTACCCGCGTGGTCTCGCCGACACCCGGCTTGACGAGGTTGACGTCATGGATGCCGTACGCCTCGCTGATCCGCTCGACGGCTGCCCAGCCCTCCCATGTGGGGGTGCGGTCGGCCGCGGCCAGCTCCTTGGCGTCGGTGGCCACGTCCTCGGCGACGTCGTCGAAGCGGGCCGAGACCGTGTCCAGGAAGGTCCGCGACACGTCGTCCTCCGCCAGCTCACGGTAGAACTTCGCGCCGTGGAAGTCGTCGGGGCCCACCAGGTCCGCACGCAGCACCGTGCGCGAAATGAGCCCGGACACCGTCGAGTTGAGGCAGGCGGAGGGGATGAGGAAGTCGTCGCGGGTGCCGTAGGTCTCCACACAGCGGCCTGGGTCGGCCAGTACGGCGATCCTGGGGGCGAAGCGGGGGACGTCGCGCAGCGCCTGCGCCAGTTCCCGGGTGATGGCGCCCTTGCCCGTCCAGCCGTCGACGAAGACGACGTCTTCCGGGTCGTGATGGGCGGCCAGCCAGCGCAGCGCGGTGGTGTCGATCCCCCGGCCGCGGACGATGGAGACGGCGTAGTGCGGCAGGTCCAGGCCGTGCGCGTGCCGGGCCCAGCGGCGCATCAGGACGCCGACGGGGGTGCCGGCGCGGGCCAGCGAGACAAGCACGGGGCGCGACGGAGTGCCGGTGTGGCGGGCGCGCCGGGGGTGTTCGGCGAGCACGGTCTCGGTGACCGTTCCCACGGCTCGCGCGATCCGGGTGGCGGACGTCTTGAGCGCGTTGTGGAACAGCGCCTGGTACTGCTCGCTCGGCTGGTATTCGACCGGCAGCGACTCGGCGTAGTGGGCGCCGCCGCGCTGTATCGCCTCTTCGCGCTCTTCCGTGGGCGCTTCGAGGGTGATCGCGGACAGGTCCTGGAGCAGCCAGCCGACTTCGTCGGGGGCGTAGGAGGAGAAGTCGGGGCCGCGCAGGGGCTCGGGGAGGGGCATGGATCAGACCTGTCGTTGCGGGGTGTGCGGCGCGGGCTCGGACGTGCGGCCCGCCGCGGGTTCGGCTGCGGATGTGCGCGGCTGCGCGGGTCGTGGCGTGTAGGAGGGGACGACGGCCAGAAGCAATCGGTCGGTGTGCGGGGCGAGACGGTGCAGCAGCCCGTCGGCGGCGTGCAGTTGTGCGGTGTCGCCCCGCGAGTCGATCACGGTGACGATCGCGTCGAAGCGGCGCGCGGGGTCCTGGCCGGCCGCGACGTTGTAGGCGTACCGCTCGCCCGGTCCGTCGGCCGGTGCGTCGTGCGCGGGGAAGGCGAGCCGGGTGCGGATCGCGTATCCGGGGTCGTCGACGGCCAGTACGGGCGAGCGGGTCGTGGTGGAGAAGAACACCTCCGCCCCGACGGCCTCGTCCAGTTCCCCGGCGATCCTCAGCGGCGCGTACATCAGCTCTTCGCTGCCCAGCACGAGTATCCGGCGGGCACCTTCCAGCTCCCCGGCGAGGCGGGCCGCCATGCCCGGCAGCGCGGCCTCCAGCCGCTGCCGGTGCGCGGGGGTGAAGCCGTGCCGGCCGCCGTCCGGCACCCCTTCGGGCCAGCCGAGGCCGACACGTACGACATCTGTTGCCCGGACGGATTCCGCGTCCGGCCGCGCCGTCGCGCAACGGGCCGGGGCCGGGGTCGGGCCGTGGGCGGGGTCCTGGTGTGCGGTGTGCGCGGCGACCAGTTCCTGTCCCCGCTGCAGGACATCCGGCGGCAGGTGTACGTCACCGGCTGCCAGGGATATGAGATCGACCCGCGCGCCGAGGTCGGCCGCGAATTTCTCCAGTCGGCCCCGGTCGGCGTGCGACCGCATGTCGACCAGGGCGACGACCACGTACCGCTCGCGCGGGTAGCGGGCGTGCAGCGCCTTGATGGTGTTCAAGACCGTGCGTCCGGTGGAGAACTCGTCGTCGACGAGGACCAGGGGGCCGTCCCCGGCCAGCAGGTGCGGATCCTGCGGCAACAGCAGGTGCGAGGTCGCGTGGCTGTGCTCCTCTTCGAAGCCGCCGGCCTGCTCCACGCCGTCGATGGGCCGCCGGGTGGAGTGCAGGTAGGGCGCCGACGCAAGGCCGTCGGCCACGCTGTGGCCCAGGCCGGTGGCGGTCTCGGCGTATCCCAGGACCACGGCGCGTGCGGCGTCCGCGTCGCCGAGCAGTTCCCCGACCCGGCGGCCGAGGTCGAGGCCCGCGCCGTACACCACGGCGGGGCGCTGCGGCACATGCTTGCCGAGCACGTTCGACACGAGCAGATGGGCCCGCTTGGGATTGCGGCGCAGGGCCAGGCCCAGCAGCCCGGGCAGTTCGTCACCGCCGCTCAGCGAGACCCCGAGCCTCCGCGCGACCCACTCCCCCGTCCACACCACCGGGCCTGTCTCCTCACTCACCTTTGTTGCCACCGTCGGTTTTGCCGGATGCACCGGCTCTGTCATCGCCGTCGTCTCCGTTGCCGCATCCGGCCCTGGTCGCGGCGTCATGTCCGGTGTCGCGCTCGTCATCGTCCGTCGCCTCCTGTGCGGTCAGTGCTGCGGGAGGCTGGCGGTCAGCAGTTCCACGAAGCCGACGCCCTCGCGCGCCACGCCGAACACCTCGGCGCGCAGCAGAGTCCGCTCGGCCCAGGCGCGGTGCGGCTTCACTTCATTCATCTTGTTCGTGTACGAGGAGCGCAGGACTCCGCCGTCGCCGCGTTCGGGCCGCAGAATGTCGACGGCGTCGCTGAACTCCTCGTGGCTGACGACCGACAGCGCGTGTACGGGTGCCACATGCGAGGGATGGATGCAGGTCTTGCCCTGCAAGCCGTTCGCCCGGTCCAGTTCGATCTCCCGCAGCAGCCCGTCCATGTCGTGCTCGATCAACGTGGTCCGCAGTTCCTCGGCCCGGCCCAGGAAGGGGCTACGCCGCAACTGCGGCTTGAACATCCGCTCGTGCAGCCGGAAGTACTCCCACACCGGCCCGGTGACGGTGAAACCCGTGCCGTCCGCCCGGCCCAGGACGTTGACCACGTCCGCGATGACGGAGGCGACGATCTGGACGTCGTACGCCGTCATGTCAGGTGCCCTGCGCAGCCCGTAGGCGGAGCAGAAGTCCGTGACACCGAGCCGCAGCGCGAGCACCCGTTCCCGGTATTTCTCGACGGTCCGCGCGATGCCTTCCAGCGTCTGGGCGCGGCTCTCCAGGTACAGCAACTGGGGCGATTCGAGCACGGGCATCGCGAACAGCCGCCGCCCGCAGTTCTCTTCCGCGCCGGCCAGCGCTTCCAGAAAGGGGATCCCGCGCGTCTCGGTGAACTTCGGCAGTACGAATCCGGACAGCAGCCGCACCGCGGGTCCGAGCCGGCGCACGAGATCGGGTATCTGTCCGGGCGTCCTGACCCGTATGAACAGCAGGGGCAGGACGGGGCCGCTGCCGTCCTCCTCGGCGAGGGCGGTGAGATGCCGTACGAGGTTCTCCTCGCCGGCCTCCACCTCGCCGTCGCCGATGGAGTCCTCCAGGCACAGCACCATCGACACCACACCGCGGCCGGCCTGTTTGACGATGTCGGCGGCGAGGCACGGGCGGGTGGCGGGGCTGTAGAGGGTGGCCCCGAGCGCGACCGAGAGCATATGGGCGGGCGAGTCGGCAGTGAACTCGGCCGGTTCCTGGTGGAACAATGCCTTCCGCATGCTCGGCGCAAGGTACCCGAAATGACGCATACAACTCCCCGTCCGCAGGTGGACCGGGGTGTCCCCACTGCGTCTCGCTGTCTGGATCCAGCCGGTAATCGTACGTGCGGCTGCCGATCGAAAGTTCCCCCGCGCGTGAAAAACTGGTTGCCCCTACGCGACGTACGGGTGTCCGGTGCCACGATCCGGCCACGCCGTCCGGCCCCCCGCGTTGTCCCTGCGACCTCAGGGAAGGCAGGATTGCGGCATGACGCACGCGATGCTGAAAGGGTCGAACGTACCCCTCGACGCCACGGTAGTACGGGCCGTACTGCGCTGGACCCCCGGTGCCGGTGTTCCCGATGTCGATGCCTCGGCACTGCTCCTGGGCAGCGACGGACGCGTGCGCTCCGACGAGGACTTCGTCTTCTTCAACCAGCCCCGGCACCCCAGCGGCCTGGTCCGGCATCTGCGCAAGACACATCTGGAGGACGGCGCGACCGACACCGATGCCGTCGAGGCGAACCTGTCCGCGCTGGACGCCTCGGTGGACCGGGTCATGCTCACCGCCTCCTCGGACGGTGGCGCCTTCGGGCTCGTACGGGATCTGCGCGTGCTGCTGTACGACGCCTCGGCGGGCGAGAGCGAACCGATCGCGGTCTTCGACGTGGTGCCGGACACGGGCGAGGAGACGGCCCTGCTCTGCGGCGAGCTGTACCGGCGCGCCGAGACCTGGAAGTTCCGGGCGCTGGGGCAGGGGTACGAAAGCGGCCTGGTCGGACTGGCCACGGAATTCGGGGTCTCGGTCGAGGAGGACGAGTCCTCGGGGGACGCAGCCGGGCCCGCCGCGGCCTCGCCCGCGCCGGAAGCCGCGTCCCCGGGGGCGGCGTCCCGGCGGGGGCGGCGTCCCCGGCGGGGGCGGCGTCCGGCTCCCCGCGGGAGGCCGCCGAGCCGGAACCGTCCACGCCGGGGGACCCCGACGCCACCCAGCACATGCCCGATCCGGCGGCGGACACCTCCGCGTCCACCGTGGCCCACGTTCCGCCGGCCCCGTCGGCGCCCCAGCCCGCCGGCCCGGTACCGCAGCCGGCGCCCGTACCGCAGCACGCGCCGGCGCCCTCGCCGGCGCCCCACCCGGCCACCGCGTACGCGCAGCCGCCCGTCTCCGCTCCCGTGCCGCAGCCCACGGGCGGCGGCTACGGCTACCCGCCGAACGTTCCGCCGCCGCCGTCCCGGCCACCGTCCCAACCGCCTGCCCAGCCCGCGTACGGCTATCCAGGACCTCCGCAGCAGCCTCAGGGGCCGCCGCAGCAGCCTTCGTACGGCTATCCGCAGCAGGCGCCGCAGTCACCGCCCACGCATCAGCCGCCGCAGATGTACCCGCCTCAGCAGCCGGCGTACCCGGGCGCGGGGGTACCGACGGGTCAGACGTACGGCTATCCGCCGGCGCCCCCGGTGCCGGACCCGAACTTCGTGCTGCCTCCGCAGGGTCCGCAGTTCCAGCACCGCTGAGCGGTCCTGCTCCTGCCGCAGGAGCAGGCTCCGGTCCCGGCTTACGGCCCGGCTTCGGTCCTGGCTTACGGCCCGGTTCGGCCTGCGGTCCGGTCCCGGGCCGGGCTCCCGGGCCCGGTCCGGGACATGGAGACCACCGCGGCCCACGGCCCGCCGATCGGCGCCGCATCGGGACGGCCCGCCGCTTCGGGGCGCCCTACCGCTCCAGAGCGCCCCGCCGGGCCTCGGCGCACCGCCGGGCCTGGGAGTCCCGCGGGACCTGGGCGTCCCGCCGCTTCGGAACGCCCTGCCGGGCGTGGGTGCCCATCACTCCAGGGCGTCCCGGTGCCGTCCTGTCCCGGTCTCAGACCTTGGACTTGTAGCCCCGGCCCCACTGGAGGCCCCAGCCGTACAGCCGGTCCAGTTCCGCCTGGAAGCCGTAGACGTACTTCACCTCGCGGCGCACGGTCATCTCGCCCTTGTTGTTCTCCAGCATGAACACCGCGCAGGAGCGGGCCTGCGGTGCGCGTTCGTCCAGCCCTATCTCCACCCGGGGGCCGTTGCTCGGGTAGAGCGTCACGACGGCGTGCGTACGGTCGAAGGCCGGAGTGCCGTCGTAGATGTAGACGAAGATCAGCAGTCGTTTGATCTCGTTGCGGTGGTCCATGTTGATGTAGAGCGTCTCGCCGGAGGGTGAACCGAACCGGTCGTCACCGCTGAGCTTCACGTACGGCGGGACATTGATGTCCCCCAGGAAGTTCCCGAGCGGCTGCACCACGCCCTTGGTGCCGTCCTTGAGCTCGTACAGGCAGGCCAGGTCCAGGTCGATCTTGACCACCGCCGGTCCCTGTGCCTGCACCACCTCCGGCTTGAACATCCGGCCCGGATGCCGCAGCAGTCCTCCCCTGGACTGCCCGGGCCGCCCGATGTCCGCGGCCCGCATCTGCCAGTGCAGGTTGACCCGCAGGTGCCCGGTGGCCGCGCCCTGCTTGCTCAGCGAGACCACGGGATTCCGCTTCGTCAGTTCGACCACATGCGACGCACCGCCGCCGTCGTACATCGGCGCCCCACCGCGCCACCAGTTCCCCAGGAACGACACCCTGCCCACCCCCTTGATCGCCGGAACCACAGCGGGGCGGCCACGGGGAGAGAACCCCGTGGCCGCCCCGCTGAAAGCGTTCCTCAATCAGACCCTCGTCACACTCCGGATGAGACTTCCGACTTCGGCCGGGAGCTCTCTCCCGGCTTTCCCTGGAGTCTGTTCCTGCGTACGGAGGACAGGAAGGACAGGCCGATCAGGACGACACCGACCAGACCGGTGATCACCTCGTTGATCTCGTACTTGATCGTGGCGAGCAGGATGACCGCCAGGGCGCCGATCGCGTAGTGCGCGCCGTGCTCCAGGTAGACGTAGTCGTCCAGGGTCCCCTTGCGGACGAGGTAGACCGTCAGCGAACGGATGTACATCGCACCGATGCCCAGACCGAGAGCCATCTCGAAGATGTCGTTGGTGATGGCGAACGCACCGATGACACCGTCGAAGGAGAAGGAGGCGTCGATGACCTCCAGGTAGAGGAACATGAAGAACGCGGCCTTGCCGGCCAGGCCCACGGCCGCGCCGGTGCCGTTCTTCTTCGCCGCGGAGCCCGACGACGCGGCGGCTGCCTCGCCGTCCTCGTCCTCCTCGTCCTCGACCTCCTCCAACTTGTCCTCGAAGTAGCCGGAGACACCGCCCACGATCAGGTACGTGAGCAGACCGGCGACGCCGGACAGCAGGACCGTGGCGCTCTTGTCACCGCCGCCGTGCGCGACATCGGTGGCGACCGTCATCGACGCGACCAGCAGCACGATCAGCGCGACGATCACGGACAGCATGTCCAGCTTGCCCATTTTGGCCAGCGGCTTCTCCAGCCAGGCCAGCCATTTGTGTTCCCGCTCCTCGAAGATGAAGTCGAGGAAGATCATGAGCAGGAACATGCCACCGAAGGCCGCAATGGCGGGGTGGGCGCTCGTGACCAGTTGCTCGTACTGCGGTTTGTCGTTGATCGCCAGCTTGACCGCTTCGATCGGCCCCATCTTCGCGGTGACCGCGACGATGACGACGGGAAAGACCAGCCGCATGCCGAAAACGGCAATGAGGATGCCGACCGTCAGGAAGATCTTCTGCCAGAAGGCGTTCATCTTGCGCAGGATTCCCGCGTTGATGACCGCATTGTCGAACGAGACCGAAATCTCCAGGATGGACAGGATCCCGACAATCGCGAGCCCCTGCCACCCCCAGAGGACGCCGGCCAAGGCCAGACCGGCCGCCGTGATGGCGAACGACCAGCCAAAGGTTTTCAGGAGCACTGCCTACCCAATCCCTCGTTGTGTGGGTCCCCCGCGCGCAGCGCGCGGCGCCTTTACGAAACGTTGACCCCGAAGTCTAGAGCGATGCCCCGCAGACCTGACGCATACCCCTGGCCAACGGCCCGGAACTTCCACTCCCCGCTGTAGCGATAAACCTCACCGAAGATCATCGCCGTCTCGCTGGAGGCGTCCTCGCTGAGGTCGTAACGGGCCAGCTCACTGCCGTCGGCCTGGTTGACGACGCGGATGAATGCGTTGCTGACCTGGCCGAAGCTCTGCCCGCGCAGATCGGCCTCATGAATCGAGACCGGGAAAATGATCTTGTCGACCTGCGGTGGGACCTTGGTGAGATCCACCAGGATCGATTCGTCGTCCCCCTCGCCCTCACCGGTGAGATTGTCACCGGTGTGTTCGACGGAACCTTCGGGACTGGTGAGGTTGTTGTAGAAGACGAAGTATTCGTCCCCGAGCACACGCCCCGACTGGCACAGCAGCGCGCTGGCGTCGAGGTCGAACGGCGCTCCCGTGGTGGAGCGCGCGTCCCAGCCCAGGCCGACCATGACCTGGGTGAGATTCGGAGCGGCCTTGGAGAGGGAGACATTGCCTCCCTTGGCGAGCGTGACGCCCATGTTGTTCGCATCCTCCCCGGTGACGGTGGTGCTGTGTCGTGCTCAAGCGCGCCCGGCGCCGCACTCCCCCGGCAGGGGGCGTACGGCGCCGGTCACGGAAAGCTGCTCCGGTCAGACGTTGACGCCGAAGTCCTGCGCGATGCCGCGCAGCCCCGAGGCGTAGCCCTGGCCGATGGCCCGGAACTTCCACTCCGCGCCGTTGCGGTACAGCTCGCCGAAGACCATCGCGGTCTCGGTCGAGGCGTCCTCGCTCAGGTCGTAACGGGCCAGCTCGTTGCCGTCCGCCTGGTTGACCACGCGGATGAAGGCGTTGCGCACCTGGCCGAAGCTCTGCTGGCGGTTCTCGGCGTCGTAGATCGACACCGGGAAGACGATCTTGGCGACATCGGCCGGGACGGCGGCGAGGTTCACCTTGATCTGCTCGTCGTCGCCCTCACCCTCACCGGTGATGTTGTCACCGGTGTGTTCGACCGAGCCGTCCGGGCTCTTGAGGTTGTTGAAGAACACGAAGTTCTGGTCGTTGGCGACCTTCCCCTGGTCGTTCGTCAGCAGGGCGCTGGCGTCCAGGTCGAAGTCCGTACCGGTGGTGGTGCGCGCGTCCCAGCCCAGACCGACGACGACCGCGGTCAGATTGGGGGCTTCCTTCGTCAGCGAGACGTTGCCGCCCTTGCTGAGGCTGACTCCCACGAGTCCTCCCATAGATTCGAGGGGTACGTAAAGCTTTGCGCCCCCATCGTGCATGGCATCGGATCAACGATTTGATCCTAGTGACCGGTTCCCACCGATTACAGATACCGGCGGCGGATGTCGGACATCCGCGCGACCGGCCCGTCCGGAGCGCCACGGAAAACCGGTCACTTCACAGGTTCCGCGCGTTCCACGGGTTCCGCGCGTTCCATGAATGCGCAGGCGTTGAACGCGCAGGCGCTCCGTGGACCGGCCCCGCGCGGCCGGCGTTCGATCCCGCGGGACCGGCCCCGCTCCCGGGAGCGGGTTCGGTCCCGCGGACTCAGGGGGATGAAGGCGCTCCGCGGTTTCAGAGGTTCTGCAGTGCCTTCACGTATTCGTTGAGGTCACGTGCGTCGGGCAGGCCGTTGACGACCGTCCAGCGGACCACGCCCTCCTTGTCGATGATGAAGGTGCCGCGCACCGCGCAGCCCTTTTCCTCGTCGAAGACGCCGTACGCCCGCGACACCGCGCCGTGCGGCCAGAAGTCCGACAGCAGCGGGTAGTCCAGGCCCTCCTGCTCGGCGAAGATCCGCAGGGAGAACGGCGAGTCGTTGGAGACGGCCAGAAGCTGTACGTCGTCGTTGACGAACTTGGGCAGCTCGTCACGGAGCGCGCACAGTTCGCCGGTGCACACGCCGGTGAAGGCGAAGGGGTAGAAGAGGAGCACGACGGCCTTCTCGCCCCGGAAGTCGGAGAGCTTGACCAGCTCGCCGTGCTGGTTCTTCAGCTCGAAATCCGGAGCCTTCGTGCCGACCTCGATCGCCATGGGGGTGCTTCCCTTCCGCTCTCGCTCAACAGATGCACCCCAACCCTACGCGCCGTGCGGCGCGCGCCGGGCGCCCCTCCGTACGCCCCCGAGCTCCCCTCCGGAACCGGGCCGGAAGAGACGTCCGTACGCACCCGGCCGACCCGCCCGGACACAGGTGGCTCCGCAAGAGCGCGGCCGGCCCTCAAGGACACGGCCGACTCCGCACGGCGCGGCCGGCTCGTGCGGGCACGGCCGCCGGGCCCCGGGGCCGGGGGGCCTGAGCCCCCGGGCGCCGGGGCCCTGGGCGCCGCGATTCAGCGCTTGACGGACTTCGGCGTGACCAGGCGGCTGCCGGTCCAGTCCTTGCCCGCGTTGATGCTCTTGGTCTGGGTCAGGCCGGCGGTCCGCGCGGCCTCGTTGATGTCGCTCGGTTCGATGTAACCGTCGCGTCCGGTCTTCGGAGTCATCAGCCAGACAGGGGCGCCCTCGTCGATCAGACCGATGGCGTCCACCAGCGCGTCCGTAAGGTCGCCGTCGTCGTCCCGGAACCACAGCACGACGACGTCGGCCACGTCGTCGTAGTCCTCGTCGACGAGATCCTGGCCGGTCACGGCCTCAATACCTTCGCGGAAATCCTGCTCGACGTCGTCGTCGTAGCCGATCTCCTGGACCACCTGCCCGGGCTCGAACCCCAGCCTGGCGGCAGGGTTGGTCCGCTCCTCCGCGTGGTCCGCGGTCGCGCTCACGGATTGCCTCCTGTCATGTTTCGGAAAATGCCTTTGACCCCGCGCGTGCGCGGGGCATTGGGCGTAGTCCACACGGGCAGGGCGGATCGCGCAAGTACCCGGCGGCCGAGACCGTCGAAACGGTGACGTTTACCGCCGTCTCGCCGCAACTACGACTCCATCGGGGCAGCCGGAAGTGATTCACACCACAGCGATCTGTCGGGTTTGTGGGGTAGTCGCGCGCGACTGGGCCCTTTGGGGGGCCGTGGCAGCCCTGTAGAGGCTTTCGGTGATCGCACAGCCGTACGCCAAGCACATTCGACATGGGCGTATGGTTGCGATTTGGCCGACCTGAGAAATCGGCCTTTTCAGCGCCCGTCTCTTAGGGGGTGGTTACCCACCGGTAGAGATGACGTAGCCCGGTGACTCGGTACACGATGGAAGACGGCGCGACACCAAGGCAGAGCATTACCGAACAGCGAAGGAACAGCGTGGCTTCCGGATCCGATCGCAACCCGATCATCATTGGCGGCCTTCCCAGCCAGGTCCCGGACTTCGATCCCGAAGAGACCCAGGAATGGCTCGACTCGCTCGACGCAGCCGTCGATGAGCGAGGCCGGGAACGTGCCCGCTACCTCATGCTGCGCCTGATCGAGCGAGCCCGCGAGAAGCGCGTGGCCGTGCCCGAGATGCGCAGCACGGACTACGTGAACACCATCGCGACCAAGGACGAGCCGTTCTTCCCCGGCAACGAGGAGATCGAGCGCAAGATCCTGAACGCGACCCGGTGGAACGCGGCCGTCATGGTCTCCCGGGCCCAGCGCCCCGGCATCGGCGTCGGCGGTCACATCGCCACCTTCGCCTCTTCGGCCTCCCTGTACGACGTGGGCTTCAACCACTTCTTCCGGGGCAAGGACGAGGGCGACGGCGGCGACCAGATCTTCTTCCAGGGCCACGCCTCCCCCGGTGTGTACGCCCGCGCCTTCCTGCTCGACCGGCTGAACGAGAGCCAGCTCGACGCCTTCCGCCAGGAGAAGTCCAAGGCCCCCTACGGCCTGTCCAGCTACCCGCACCCGCGGCTGATGCCGGACTTCTGGGAGTTCCCGACCGTCTCGATGGGCCTGGGCCCCCTGGGCGCGATCTACCAGGCGCGGATGAACCGCTACATGGAGGCGCGCGGCATCGCCGACACCTCCAAGTCGCATGTGTGGGCCTACCTCGGTGACGGCGAGATGGACGAGCCCGAGTCGCTCGGCCAGCTCTCCCTTGCCGCTCGTGAGGGCCTGGACAACCTCACCTTCGTCGTCAACTGCAACCTGCAGCGCCTGGACGGTCCGGTCCGCGGCAACGGCAAGATCATGCAGGAGCTGGAGTCGCAGTTCCGTGGTGCCGGCTGGAACGTCATCAAGCTGGTCTGGGACCGTAGCTGGGACCCGCTGCTCGCCCAGGACCGCGACGGCATCCTGGTCAACAAGCTCAACAGCACGCCGGACGGTCAGTTCCAGACGTACGCCACCGAGTCCGGCGCGTACATCCGTGAGCACTTCTTCGGTGACGACCACCGCCTGCGCGCGATGGTCGAGAACATGACCGACCAGCAGATCCAGCACCTGGGCCGCGGCGGTCACGACCACAAGAAGATCTACGCGGCGTACGCGGCGGCCAAGGCGCACAAGGGCCAGCCGACCGTGATCCTGGCGCAGACCGTCAAGGGCTGGACGCTCGGCCCGAACTTCGAGGGCCGCAACGCGACCCACCAGATGAAGAAGCTGACGGTCGAGGACCTCAAGCGCTTCCGCGACCGGCTGCACCTGCCGATCGCGGACAAGGAGCTGGAGGACGGCCTGCCGCCGTACTACCACCCGGGCCGCGACTCCGAAGAGATCCAGTACATGCACGACCGCCGCAAGGCGCTGGGCGGTTACGTGCCGACCCGTGTCGTGCGCAGCAAGCCGCTGCAGATGCCGGACGACAAGACGTACGCGGGTGCCAAGAAGGGCTCGGGCCAGCAGAAGATCGCCACGACCATGGCGTTCGTCCGTGTGCTCAAGGACCTCATGCGGGACAAGGAGATCGGCAAGCGGTTCGTGCTGATCGCGCCCGACGAGTACCGCACCTTCGGCATGGACGCGTTCTTCCCGTCGGCGAAGATCTACAACCCGCTGGGCCAGGCGTACGAGTCCGTGGACCGCGACCTGCTGCTGGCCTACAAGGAGTCGCCGACCGGCCAGATGCTGCACGACGGCATCTCCGAGGCCGGCTGCACCGCCTCGCTGATCGCCGCCGGCTCGGCCTACGCCACGCACGGCGAGCCGCTGATCCCGGTCTACGTCTTCTACTCGATGTTCGGGTTCCAGCGGACCGGTGACCAGTTCTGGCAGATGGCCGACCAGCTCGCGCGCGGCTTCGTGCTGGGTGCGACCGCGGGCCGTACGACTCTGACCGGTGAGGGTCTCCAGCACGCGGACGGCCACTCCCAGTTGCTCGCCTCGACCAACCCGGCGTGTGTGGCCTACGACCCGGCCTACGGGTACGAGATCGCACACATCGTCAAGGACGGTCTGCGCCGGATGTACGGCGAGGACAGCGAGGACGTCTTCTACTACCTCACCGTCTACAACGAGCCGATCCAGCACCCGGCCGAGCCGGCGGGCGTGGACACCGAGGGCATCCTCAAGGGCCTGTACCACCTCAAGGCAGGCGAGAAGGGCCGGCACAAGGCCCAGATCCTGGCCTCGGGCGTGGCGGTGCCGTGGGCGCTGGAGGCCCAGCAGATCCTGGCGGACGAGTGGGACGTCAAGGCGGACGTCTGGTCGGCGACCTCCTGGAACGAGCTGCGCCGCGACGCGGTGGAGGCCGAGGAGCACAACCTGCTCCACCCGGAGGAGGAGCAGCGCGTTCCTTACGTGACGCGCAAGCTCCAGGGCGTCGAGGGCCCGAAGGTGGCCGTTTCGGACTGGATGCGTGCGGTTCCGGACCAGATCGCGCGCTGGGTGCCGGGCACCTACCAGTCGCTGGGCGCCGACGGCTTCGGCTTCGCCGACACCCGTGGCGCGGCTCGTCGCTTCTTCCACATCGACGCGCAGTCCATCGTCCTCAGCGTGCTCACCGAACTCGCCAAGGAGGGCAAGGTCGACCGCTCGCTGCTCAAGCAGGCCATCGACCGGTACCAGTTGCTGGACGTCGCGGCGGCGGAGGCCGGCGAGGCGGGCGGCGACGCCTGACGCGCCACTGACGCGCTGACGTGCGGGGCGGCGCCTTGTCCGCCCGCCGTACGACGGGTCCACGCGGTTTCTGTACGCCGTGTCCCCGGCCGGTTCACCGGTCGGGGACACGGCGTTTTCCGCTACGGCTGCCGGGGCCACCGGTTCGGTTTCGCCGCCGTGGTCGCGGTCGCGGCTCCTTCCCGTCCTGAGGTACGGGCGGGGCGGGCACCTCCTCTCAGCTCTCCCAGACCTTGAACGCCCTTACCTGGTACGGGGACTGGGGCACCCAACTGCCTCCGCCGGGATAGGTGTCGAACTCCCCGGTCTCGGCGCACTCCGCGCTCTGGTAGGTGGTGACCGGCCGTCCGGTGCGGTTGGCGAAGGAGGCCGCGGGTCCGGCGGTGAGCGGGACGCAGCTCTCGATGTCGGTGTCGGACAGTTCGTACGTACGCCGGGTGCCGCCGAAGTCCGCGGCGGTCCACAGGCAGAACTGACCGGTCGCGCAGTCGCCGGAGGCGGGACCGCGACGGCCGGGCGGCCCCGCATGCGCGGGTGCCGTGGCATGCGCGGGTGCCGTGGCGTGCGCGGGTGCCGTGGCACCCGTGGGTGGTGTGGCGTGCGCGGGTGGACCGGCGAGCGCTCCGGCGGCCAGTGCCGCGGTGCCGGCGACGAGTGCGGTGAGGTGGGACGTACGCACAGGAATCACTCCCCCGTGGAGTTCGGCGAGGTCGGCCCGGGGCGGGCGGTTGCCCGCGGCGGGTTCGGGACCGAGCCTGGCGAGAGCGCGCCGCACCTGCCAAGACCCGCCCGGCAGGGCCCACCCTGATAGGCGACGGGCCCCCGCCGCCGCGCCAAAGGAATTGCTTTCGCCCATTGTTGACGTTTCCGCGGGCGCGGGCCGCCGGCGCCGCCCGCCGTGCGGGCAACGGCTTCCGGCCGCGTTCCGCGCCCGCCGACGCCCCGCTCGCAGCCTCCGTACGCCCGGTGCCGGATTCACCCGGACGGGCTAGAGTCGGGCCGGACCGGACCGGGCTGTCGTAAGGCTGTGACGGGCCGGTCGATCCGGTTGGTTTCGAGCCGGGTTGACGCCTCTATCAGGGCAGACGGCTCATGCAGCGGATGCAGCGGCATACGAAACGGCGCGCGGCCGTCCGGAGGGGTGAGCCTCCGGACGGCCGCGCGCCGATGGAGCCGCCGGTCGGGCAGCGGCGGGGCGGGGCGGGGGCGTCAGATGTGGCCGACGCCCGCGCCCGCCTCCGCGTTGCTCCCGCGCTTGGTGAACACCGCGACGAGGGCCGCGACGATCGCCACCCCGCAGGCGACGGAGAAGGCCAGGCCCATGCCCGACACGAACGTCTCGTGGACGGCCTTGTTGATCCTGGACAGGATGTCCGGCGTCATGTGCGGCGCCTTGGCGACCTGCGGCGGCACCAGGCCCAGCTCGGCCGCGGCCTTCAGGGCGGGGTCGGGCGCGCCCGGGAGCCCGGCCTTGGTCCAGTTGCCGGCGAGGTCCGAGCCGACCTTGCTGGACATCACGGCGCCCAGCACGGCCGTACCGAGGCTGCCGCCGACCTGCATGGCGGCCTGCTGGAGGCCACCGGCGACACCGGACAGCTCCAGCGGGGCGTTGCCGACGATGACCTCGGTGGCGCCGACCATCACCGGCGCCAGGCCCAGGCCCAGGAGGGCGAACCAGACGGACATCGGCAGCGTGCCGGTGTCCGTCGCCAGGGTGGTCATGCCGAACATCGCGACGGCGGTGAAGATCATGCCGCCGACCAGCGGGATGCGCGGACCGAACTTGGTGATCAGCGCGCCGGCGACGGGTGAGGCGACGATCATCATGGCGGTGAGCGGCAGCAGGTGCAGACCGCTGTCGACCGGGCTCATGCCGTGCACGTTCTGCAGGTAGAAGGTGACGAAGAACAGGCCGCCCATGAAGGCGAAGGCCATCAGCACCATCAGGATCGTGCCGGCCGTGAGCGGCACCGAACGGAACATCCGCAGCGGGATGAGCGGCTCGCGGACCTTGGTCTCCAGGATGGCGAACAGCACGAACAGCATCACGGAGCCACCGAGGAAGCCCCAGGTCCTCGCGTCGCCCCAGGTCCACTCGCCGGCCTTGATCAGGGCCCAGATGAGGCAGAACATCGCTCCCGAGAGCAGCACGATGCCCGGGATGTCGAAGGAGCGCGGCGCGTTCTCGGCGCGGTGGTCCTTGAGGATGACCAGGCCCAGGACGAGGGCGAGGATGCCCACCGGTACGTTGATGAAGAAGACCGACTGCCAGTTGACGTGCTCGACGAGCAGTCCGCCGACGATCGGGCCGCCGGCGGTGGAGGCACCGATGACCATGCCCCAGATGCCGATGGCCATGTTGAGCTTCTCGGCCGGGAAGGTCGCGCGCAGCAGTCCCAGCGCGGCGGGCATCAGCAGGGCACCGAAGATGCCCTGGAGCACACGGAAGACGATGACCAGCGTGACATCGCTGGACAGTCCGATGGCCCCGGAGGCGGCGGCGAACCCGACGACACCTATGAGGAAGGTCTGGCGGTGCCCGAAGCGGTCACCGAGCTTGCCGGCCGTGATCAGGGAGACGGCCAGGGCCAGCAGATAGCCGTTGGTTATCCACTGGACGTCGGCGAGGGACGCCTTGAGGTCCTGTTGGATGGCCGGGTTGGCGATGGCGACGATGGTGCCGTCGAGGGCGACCATCATGACGCCGATCGCGACGGAGAAGAGGGTCAGCCACGGATGGCCCCGCAGTCCCTTGCGGGGCTCCGGTACGGAAAGGTCCGGCGCTGCGTTGGCAACCGGGGTCTGAGAGCTCATACCTTGAGGCTAATGTCAGCCACTGACAGTTGACAAAACAATTCATGAGTCGGTAACTGTCATTTCGCTCACAGGTATTCTGAGCAGCGGCAATGAATCAGGAAGGCGGCGCAGGATGGCGAGCCCGACGCCGCGTACGGCGACCCCGGAAGCCCTCGACCGCTCCGAAGAGGCCGAATCCCCGGAAGAATCCGGCCCTGGCCCCGAGGCCGGGACCGGCACCGGTTCCGGCAAGCAGCCGGGCGGGCTGCGCGAGCGCAAAAAGCAGCGCACCCGTGACGCCCTGGTCCGCGCGGCCCTTGAGCTGTTCACGCGCCAGGGTTACGAAGAGACGACCGTTGACGAGATCGCGGAGGCCGTCGACGTCTCCCAGCGGACGTTCTTCCGCTACTTCGCCAACAAGGAGCAGGTCGTCTTCGCGGTGCACGACATGGTGGACAAGCGCGTCCTGGAGGAACTGCGGGCCCGGCCCGCCGACGAGGCCCCTCTTGAGGCGCTGCGATGCGCCGCGATGGAGGTGTGGGACGGGGCCCCGGCCGTGATCGAGTCGGTGATCCCCCTGGAGCTGCACATGCGCTCGTACCGGATGATCGAGTCGACGCCGGCGCTGGTCGCCGCGCATCTGCGCCGCTTCTCGGAGCTGGAGGAGCAGATCGCCTGCATGATCGCCCGGCGCGAGGGGCTGGACGTGGAAGCCGACCCGAGGCCGCGGGTGGTGGTCGCGGCTTTCAGCGGGGTGATGCGGGTCGCCGGGAAGCTGTGGGGCGAGGGGCAGGACTGCAGCATGGAGTCGATCCGCCGGCTCACGACGACGTATCTCGACCACATCCGGCCGGCCATCGCGGAGGACTGGCATACCGGACGATGAGCCGCCCGGCCGCCTTTGGCCGGTTACAGCCGTCTTTGGCTGATTACAGGTGCTCGGGGCTCTTCATGAGCACACCAGATCTTGCGTGTTCCCGTGTGTCCTCCTGTGCCCTCCTGTGTCCTCCTGAGACCGTTTCCGCACGTCTGAGCGTTGCGCCACGCCGACACGTGTCCGATCCACCGCAAATGACCGCCCTGAAACGTGATAAGACTCACGCGATGCGCAGGTGCCCTTCGTCTTCTCCTAGGGTGGCCCGCGGTGACTTCCTTTCCGGGGCTCGGCGCTCCCCCCTTCAGCTTTCTGCAGTCCACCGCATGGCGTATGGCCCTCGCTCTGTTGGTGGTGTTCGTCATGCTCGCCTGTACCGGCTGGACGGCCGTCAGAGGCGCCAAGGACACCGGCGACCCACTGGGTGCCGCGCGGGCAGCATGGAGACACGCCTCCTTCCACGGGCGCCGGCTGCCCGACCCGCAGGCCGCCCCCGGCGTGCAAGCGGCCTTCTACGCCTCCCTGAGCCGTACGGACCGCGACACGCTGGCCGCCCGCTACCCGCTGGTGGTCGGCAACACGGGCGGCGCCCCGGTGGAGCTGCGCTACCGCGCCAACCGCATCGCCCTGGAACAGGCGCGCGTCATCACGCAGCGGCGGGCGACCGACCAGCGGCTCACCCCGGTCGGCCGGCAGGACGCCCGCCGCCTGGCGCACCGCTTCGACTCGCTCAAGGCCCCGGACCGGCAGATCCTCGCCTTCGACCCGGCCGGTGGCGGGCGGGCCGCGGAGGTGTTCGGGGACCTTGCGCACGCCCGCCGGGTCTCGGTCGTGGTCCCCGGCGTGGACACCAATCTGGGGAATTTCGAGCGCACCGTGCGGGCGACGTCCGCTCCGTCGGGCATGGGGCGCTCGCTGTACGACGCCGAGCGCGCCGTACGCCCCGACGCCCGTACGGCCGTGATCGCCTGGGCCGACTACACCGCGCCCGCCGGAATCGGGATGGGGGCCGCGACCGGGCACCTCGCCGCGGTCGGTGCGCTGCGCCTCCAGGCGCTCGTCCGCGCGCTGCCGACGACGACCGGCGTCTCGCTGTTCTGCCACAGCTACGGGTCCGTGGTGTGCGGGGTGGCCGCCCGCGGGCTGCCGGCCAACGTCACGGACATCGCGGTGGCGGGCAGCCCCGGGATGCGGGCGGACAACGCCGCCGCGCTGGGTGGCCGGGCCCGGATCTGGGCGATGCGGGACGCGGACGACTGGATCCAGGACGTTCCGTACCTGGAGGTCGGCGGGCTCGGCCACGGCGCCGACCCGGTCGGTCCGGCCTTCGGCTCGCGGGTGCTGTCCGCCGAGGGTGCCGTGGGGCACGCCGGTTACTTCACGCCGGGCACCCGCAGTCTGCGCAACTTCGCGCTGGTGGGGGTCGGTACGCCCGGTGCGGTGGACTGCGCGGCGTACGACCGCTCCTGCGCGGCGGACCTGGCCTGAGCGACGGGCCGGGACCCGCGCCGGGTCCGGTCGGCGTGATGGGCCGGATACGGCCGGCGCGGTGGGTCGGGTAGGGGAACGGGCCGGTCCGGGCGACGATGATGTCCGGCGGTCCGGTGATGTGGTGGTCCGTCGGTGTCAGGGACACGCTTACGGGCCGGGCCGCAGTGCCGTCAGGGACGGCGTCCGGGTGACGTCAGGGTCGATTCAGGGGTGAACGCGAAGACCGGGCCGAGTGCGCGACGGCGTACCGGGGCAGGTAAGGCGTGACGCGCGTAGCGCACGGCGTACGGAAGGGGGGACGGGCGGGCGACCGCCGCATACGATGAGCCGCATGGGTGATGTGCTGGCCGGTTTTCACGCCGTCTGGGAGTTCGACACGGACTCCGTACTCATCCGCTTCGAACGGGGGATCCGCAGGCCGAAGCTGTTCCAGGCGCTCGGCGAGCGACGCATCCCGTACGAGGCGCTGAGGTCCGTCGAGCTGTCCGCGGGCAGACGCGGCACCGTGGTGCTGCACGCCGTACCGCGCCCGGGCGCCGACCCGCTGATGGAGGCCGCGGCCGGGCAGCTCAAGGAGGACGCCGACCCCTACCGCCTGGTACTGCCGGCCGAGCGCGAGACGCTGGCCGAGTACTACGCCGACGAGCTGCGCACCGCGCTGGGACCGGCCGCCTCCTCGCCCGCGGACCGGCACCTGGTCGCCGCGCCCGAACCGCCGCTGCACTTCAAGGCGTACGACGGCAAGGCGTCCTTCGACGGCAGCTCGGTGGCCTTCCGCTGGTTCTGGACCGGGGCGTCGTCCGCGAAGTGGAAATGCGGGGACCAGAGCTTCCCGGTCGGCGAGCTGGCCGGGGTGGAGTGGCGCTCGCCGGAGGTCTTCAACGGCCATCTGCGGCTGCTGGCGCGCGGCTCCGACGGCCGGACGCCCGGCGAGGCCGACCAGGACCCCGCCGCCGTCGTCTTCGGCCTCGGCTACGGCCCGGTCCATGAGTCGCTGCCGTTCGCCGCCGCGGTCCTCCAGGCCGTACGGGCCGCCGGTCCGGCCCCGGAGGCGACCATACGTACGCCGCCGGTGCGGCCGGCCGTGGAGGCCCGCCGGGACCCGGCCGACATCGCCGACCGGATACGCCAGCTCGGGGAACTGCACGAGGCGGGGCTGCTGACGGACGACGAGTTCAGCGCGAAGAAGGCGGAGCTGCTGGCCGAGCTCTAGTCAGGCGGGACAGAGCCCGGGGTGAGTTGATCGCCCGGGGCGGACGGGGGAGCGTTGCGTGGATGCTGGGAGCAGGGGTGCCGTGGGCCCGAGGGTCCATTGTCGTTCCGGGCCGTCGGTCCGTGGTGTCACGCCGAGGGGCCGGCCGCGATGTCATACCGGAGTGTCATACCGGGGTATGACCACGGGACCCGGACTCCGGTGTGACGCCGGAGCCGCGGTGGCCGCTTACGCTGACCGGGCGATGTCCACACCACTGCCTCCTTCCGGAGCCTCCCCCACCTCGTCCCCGGCCCGTCGGCGCATGGCCCACGCGGGCCGCACAGCACTGAGGGCACTGCGTGCGCTCGCCGACGACCTCGGCACGCCGACCGGCAGCGGCGAGCCGCTCCTCGGCTCGGCCGGCAGCCGCTGGCTGCGCCTGCTTCCGTACGTCGTCGCTTTCCTCTTCGCCGTCTCGCTGCTGCCCACCACCATCACCGTCTTCATCCATGACTACGGCATGGCCCCGGCGCTGGCCGGGGCGTTCGCCACCGCGCAGACCGCCCCGCTGCTGCTCTCGGTCACCCGGCCGCTCCAGGCATGGTGGGTGGTCTTCGGAGCCGACGTCATATGCGCTGTCGTGCTGGGCGGTCTCTCCGGCACCGCCGGCCGCCCCTGGCCATGGCCGCCCACCGTGGTCATCGGCTATCTCGCCCTGATGCTGGCCCTGTCGCTGCGCGAGCGCCGCCGTACGCTGGTGGCCGTCTGGCTGCTGACCGGCGCGGTCGGCGCCGTCCTGGAAGAGTTCTGGCCGGTCCGCAGCGTCGGCACCTGGCTGCTGCTGTTCGTCCTCACGGGCGTGGTGCTGCTGGTGGGCGGCACCTTGCAGGAGCGCCGCGACGCCCAGCGCAGGCTCGCCGAGCAGGAGAACATCAGCGAGGCCGAACGGGCCCGCCGCACCCTGCTGGAGGAGCGTGCCCGTATCGCGCGTGAACTGCACGATGTCGTCGCCCACCACATGTCGGTGATCACGGTCCAGGCCGACAGTGCGCCCTACAGGATCAGCGGGATACCGAAGGAGGCGCAGGAGGAGTTCGGCGCCATCGCCGCCACCGCGCGCGAGTCGCTGGCGGAGATGCGCCGGCTGCTGGGCGTGCTGCGCAACGAGGAGTCCGAGCGCGCGGGCGGACCGGAGAAGACGCCGCAGCCGGGCCTGGACCAGGTGCCGAAGCTGGTCGAGGGGACGGTACGGGCAGGTGTGCCGGTGGAGCTGACGCTGCCACGGGAGCCGGTGGAGCTGGAGCAGGCGGTGGAGCTGTCGGCGTACCGGATCGTGCAGGAAGCGCTGGCCAACGTGGTACGGCACGCTCCGGGCGCGCAGACCCGGGTATCGGTCACCCTCACCCCGGACCGCGGGCACCTGACCGTACTGGTCGTCAACTCCGCGCCGCCCCGGCCCTCCGCGCCTTTGGAGACCACCGGCACCGGGCACGGCCTGGTCGGCATGCGCGAGCGCGTACGCCTGGTGGACGGCACCTTGGACACCGGCCTCCTGCCCGACGGCGGCTTCCGTGTCGCGGCCCGCCTCCCCGTCGGCACACCGGTCACCGGACCGGTCACCGAACCGGTCATGGGACCTGCCGCGAAGCCCGGCGAAGGGCCTGCGACGGGGACCGCAGAAGGGCCCGCCACAGGGCCTGGGGCAGAATCTGCCGCAGAACCGGTCGCCGGGCCGGGGCCCGGGTCCGGGTACGGACCGGGATCCAGGTCCGGGTCCGGGTACGGACCGAAGTCCGGCCCCGGGTCCGGGCCGGCCGGCGCACCTGACACAGCAAAGGATTCCGACACCGCATGACCATCCGGGTGACCATCGTCGACGACCAGGCCATGGTGCGGGCGGGCTTCGCCGCCCTGCTCGCCGCGCAGAGCGACATCGACGTCGTCGGTGACGCGCCGGACGGCCTCCAGGGCGTCGAACTGAGCCGTCGCGTCCACCCCGATGTGGTGCTGATGGATGTCCGTATGCCCGAGATGGACGGGCTGGAGGCGGCCCGGCAGTTGCTCGACCCGCCCATCGGCGTCAGCCACCGCCCCAAGGTGCTGATGCTGACGACGTTCGACGTCGACGACTACGTGTACGAGGCGCTGCGCGCCGGCGCGTCCGGCTTTCTGCTCAAGGACGCGCCGCCCGCCGATCTGATCTCCGCCGTACGGGTCGTGGCGGCGGGCGAGGCGCTGCTCGCGCCGTCGGTGACCCGGCGGCTGATCGCCGACTTCGCACGTCAGCGCCCCAAGCCCCGCAAGGACCGGGCCTCGCTGCGGCTCAACGGCCTGACTCCGCGCGAGACCGAGGTGCTGGAGCTGATCGCCCGCGGTCTGTCGAACCAGGAGATCGCCGGCTCGCTGGTCCTCGCCGAGCAGACGGTGAAGACCCACATCGGACGCGTGCTGGCCAAGTTGGACCTGCGCGACCGCGCCCAGGCCGTGATCTTCGCGTACGAGTCGGGTCTGGTGTCGCCCGGCGAGCGGTGAGCCCTCAGTTCTGAGCGCCCCCGCGGCGGCCCGCAGCCACCCGTGGGGTGCCGGCCGCCGCCCGTGGGGCGCTGACCGCCGCCCGTGGGGCGCTGACCGCTGTCCGCCGACCGCCCCGCCTCCGGACCGGGAAGACGGCTCCTTCCAAAGGACGAGCGGGACACGGACCCCCTACCCCGGTATGACAAGGCAGTTGGCTCCGCGGTGTGACGCCGCGTCGGACATCGTCTCCTTACCTTCCCTCCGCCACACCGACGGAAGAGGGAGACAACACCATGTCCTTGCTGCGGGTCCTGACCCGGCGCGGTAAGCGCACGCTGGCCGCCGCCGCGCTCGCGGCGGCGGTCGTCGCCGGTACCGGCGGCTGGGCCGCGGGGACCGCGCAGGAAGCCGTCACCGGGCCCGCGCCCGGCGCCGCGTCCTGGCGCGCGGACCACTCCCTGGGCCGCCCGCTGCCCGACCCGGCGACCGCCGCGCCGCGCGATGTCGCCCGCTTCTTCGCCTCGCTGACGGGGCCGCAGCAGCGGGACCTGGCGGCCCGTCACCCCTTGACCGTCGGCAATCTGGACGGCGCCCCCGTCGCCCTGCGGTACGCGGCCAACTCCCGCGCGATCGAGCAGGAGCAGCGGCAGCAACTGGCCCGCGCCACCGACCCGGCCGACACCGCGGAAGACCACCAGGAGGCACGCAAGCGGGCGGACCGCTGCGCCGCGCTGCTCTCCTCCGGCCGCCACATCCTGGCCTTCGACCCGCGCGGCCGGGGCCAGGTCGCCGAGGTGTACGGGGACCTGACGGCGGCACGGCGTACGGCCGTGGTCGTCCCCGGCTCCGACATCGATCTGACCTCCTTCGACCGGACGACGGATGCGTACGGAACGCCGTCCGGCATGGCCAGGTCGCTGCGCGCGCAGATGACCGCCGACGCGCCCGGCACACCCACCGCAGTGATCGCCTGGGCCGGTTACACCACCCCCGTCGGCCTCGGCCCGGATGCCGCCACCGGCCGCCTGGCCGAGGCCGGCGCCCCGCGCCTGGCCCGCTTCCTGTCCGGTCTCGCAGCCGTCAAGGCCCCGGCCCCCGCCGTGCTGTGCCACAGCTACGGCTCGGTCGTCTGCGGTCTGGCCGCACCGGAACTGGACCGGGGCGTACTGGGTGACCTGGTGGTCTTCGGGTCGCCCGGGATGCGTGCGGACAGTGTGACGCAGTTGCACACCGGCGCCCGGGTGTGGGCGGCCCGCGACGCCTCCGACTGGATCGCCCGCGTCCCCCACGTCGAGTTCCTGGGGCTGGGGCACGGCGAGGACCCCACCGGCCCGGACTTCGGCGCCCGCCGGGTCTCCGCGGACCGTGCGGAGGGCCACACCGGCTACCTCGCGCCCGGCACGGACTCCCTGCGCAGCTTCGCCGCCATCGCCCTGGGCCGCTACGCCGACGTGCGCTGAGCACGCGTACGACCCCGCGCCCGCTCCGTACGCCCGTACCCGTACGGCCCGTACCCGGACTCGTACCCCGTACGGCCCGTACCCGCACCCGTGCTCCAACGACCGGCCCCTTGACCGTCCGCCCTCACCCATCAGGGAAGCCCGATGACCACCACGCACCCGGCCCCACGCCCCGCCGTCCGAGCCACCAGCCGCCCCGCCACCCGACCCGCCGCCCGCGTCACAGGCATCCCCAAGGCCGTACGGTCAGCCGTCCGCGCCATCGAGGACCGCACCCCCGCCCACCGCGACCGCGCCGTCGACGGGCTGCGCGCCCTGGCCCTGCTGGCCGTGCCCGTCGGTCACTGGATGCTGGGCGGCTTCACCCTGGACTCCGGCGGCGCGCTGCACAACGCCAGCCCGCTGAGCACCTTCGCCGCCCTCGCGCCGGTGAGCTGGGTGCTGCAGATGCTCGGCATCTTCTTCCTGGTCGGCGGCTACGCCTCCGTACTGTCCTACCGGCGCGCCGCCGCACGCGGTGAGCGGACCGGTGCCTGGCTGCGCGGCCGGCTCGCGCGTCTGGGCCGCCCCGTCCTCGGCGTCACCGCCACCTGGGCGGCCATGGTGCCCGTCCTGTACGCGCTGGGGGTCCCCGAGGCCACCCTGCGGACGGGGGCGACCCTGGTCGTCCAGCCGCTGTGGTTCGTCGGCGTCTACGCGGTGATCACCGCGCTGACGCCGCTGTGCTCCCGGGCCGCCCGCGCCATGGGCGTGTGGTCCGCGGCGCCCCTGCTCGGCAGCGTCGCCGTCGTGGACTTCCTGCGGTACGGCCCGTACGCGGACGCGATGCCCTCCTGGCTGAGCCTGCTCAATCTGCTGCCCGGCTGGATGTTCGCCTACCAGCTCGGCGTCTCCTGGGGGCACGGCAGGCTCGGCCGGCCCGCCGCCCGGACTCTGCTGCTGGGCGGCGCCGCCCTGTTCGCCGCGCTGCTGCTCTTCTTCGACTACCCCGCGAGCATGGTCGGCGTGCCCGGCCAGGACCGTACGAACTCCCACCCGCCGTCGCTGCTGGTCCTGGCCCTGGCCGCCACCCAGTGCGGCGCCGCGGTCCTGCTGCGCGACCGCGTCGCCGCCCTGCTGCAGCGGCCCGCCCTGTGGGCACCGGTGGTGATCATCAACCTCTCGGCGATGACGATCCTGTGCTGGCACCAGACCGCCATGCTCTCGGCCGCCGCCCCCGTCTCGTTCCTGGGCGCGGTGCCGGGCCTGACCACCGCGCCGGACACCGTCGGCTGGGTTCTGGCCCGGCTGGCCTGGATCCCGGTCCTGGCGCTCGCGCTGGTGCTCATCGGGCGGGTGACCCGGCGGTTCGAGGCGCCGTGGACCGGGGTGACGGCGGTACGGCGTGCCCTGGCGGCCGTACTGGCCATGGGCTTCGGGGCGTTCGCGCTGGGGCTGGCATGACATGAGAGGCGAGCGAGCACAGGCGCGGACAGCCGAACGCAGGCGCGGGCAGCCGGTCACAGGCCGGGGAGCCGGGCACAGGCACGGACAGCCGGGCACAAGAACGGACAGCCGGGCACAGGCGCGGGCAGCCGAACCAAAGCCCGGCTCCCCGCGCCTCCCCGCATCACCCCCGCCCCACTTCACCCTCGCCCCATCGCTTGACCCCCGCCCCGCCGACTACTCCCGCCCCGCCGAGGTGAGCGTCATGTCCGCGTAGCGCGCGCCCGCGACCTGGGAGGCGATCGGCTCCAGCAGAGCCAGCTCGGCCTCGCTCAGCTCGATGCGGGAGGCGGCGGCGTTCTCCTCCACGCGGCTGCGCTTGCGGGTGCCGGGGATCGGTACGACGGGCAGGCCGTGCACCCGCGCCTGGTGGTGGACCCAGGCCAGCGCCACCTGACCGGCCGTCACCCCGCGCTCCTGGGCGACCTGCCGTACGGGGGCGAGCAGCGCGGCGTTGGCGGCGGCGTTGTCACCGGTGAAGCGCGGCTGCAGACGGCGGAAGTCGTCCGTACCCAGTTCCTTGTCCGCGCTGACGAACGAGCCGGTCAAGAAGCCCCGGCCGAGCGGCGAGTACGGCACGAAGCCGACGCCCAGCTCACGCGCGGCGGACACCACGTTCTCCTCGACGTCCCGGCTGAACAGCGACCACTCCGACTGGACCGCCGCGATGGGGTGCACGGCCTGCGCCGCGCGCAGCTCGCTGCCGGTGACCTCGCTCAGGCCCAGGTGCTTGACCTTGCCCTCGGCCACCAGCTCGGCCATGGCTGCGACCGTCTCCTCTATGGGGACGTTCACATCGCGCCGGTGCATGTAGTACAGGTCGATCTCGTCCACGCCCAGGCGCCGCAGGCTCGCCTCGATGGCCTGGCGTATGTACGGACGGTCGTTGCGCAGGGTCCGCTTGGTCGGGTCCTGCGGGTCCACGGCCAGCGCGAATTTCGTCGCCAGGACGACATCCGCGCGGTGGGCCCGCAGGAACGGCGCGAGGAATTCCTCGTTCGCCCCGGCCCCGTACATGTCGGCGGTGTCGAAGAGGGTGACGCCCAGCTCCAGTGCACGCTCCAGCGTGGCCCGCGCCTCCTGCGCGTCCGTCGGCCCGTACGCGGCGCTCATACCCATGCAGCCCAGGCCCTGCACGCCGACCCGCGGCCCGCCCTTGCCCAGCTCCACCGTCTCCATCACGTTCGCACCCACGCCGCTTCCGTCGCTCACGCCACTCCCGCCGTTGTCTTCCGTGCTCATATGAATCCCAGGCCCCTCGGACTCTTCCGTCAGGCGCTTTCGTACGCCGCCTGTCGCGTCTGTTGTGTCTGTGCTGATGTCCGCGTCTGTCGTGAAGTACCGCCGTATGCCGCCCCGTACGAGACGCTCTCGTGCATCTCCCGCCGCTCGCGCTCCCGGCGGGCGTCGGCATAAAGGTCGATCTTGAAGTCGAGGAGCTCCAGCGTGCTCCCCAACTCGGCGATGCGCTGCCGTACGTCCTCGCGGTGCGCGGTCAGCAGCTCCTCCCGCTCGGGGTAGGTGTGCTCGCCGGCCCGCACCAGTTCGGCGTAGCGGACCATGTCCGCCACCGACATCCCGGTCAGCCGCAGCTTGCTGACGAGGTCCAGCCAGTCCAGGTCGCGGTTGCTGAAGCGCCGCTGTCCTGTATGCGTACGGTCCACGTGCGGCATCAGCCCGATCCGCTCGTACCAGCGCAGGGTGTGCGCGCTCAGTCCGGTGTGCTCGGCCACCTCGCTGATCGTGTACCGGTCCTGCCCCTCCGGGCGCGGATGTGTGACCCTCCCCATGCACCTGACGAGCCTCGTCGGTCCCGCTTGTGTCACCGTCATGCCGTGCCTCCCGAGTACGCCGGATCCCTCACGGCCGCCGCATCCGCCGCATCCATCGCATCCGCCGCGACCGCCGTGTCTGTCACGACGACTGCAACGCTAGAGACCTGGAGTGCACTCCAAGCAAGCGGAGTCTTGACGCAATCTTGGGAACGTTAGGCTCGCCGTATGGAGAGCTTGCGGATGATCGAGAACTGGCCGGTACCGACCGCGGCGGCAGCGGTGGTACGTGCCGACGGCACGACAGCCGGAACGTACGGCCCCCAGGAGCACCGTTTCCCGCTGGCGTCCGTCACCAAGCCGCTGGCTGCCTACGCCGCGCTGCTCGCCGTCGAGGAGGGCGCCGTCGAGCTGGACGAGCCGGCCGGCCCGGCGGGCTCCACGGTCCGCCACCTCCTCGCCCACACCTCGGGTCTGGCTTTCGACGAGGACCGGCTGATGGCCGAGCCCGGCACCCGCCGCATCTATTCGAACGCCGGCTTCGAGGCCCTGGGCGACCACATCGCCAAGGCCACCGACATCCCCTTCCCGCAATATGTGCGCGAGGCGGTCTTCGAGCCGCTGGGCATGACCGCGACCGACCTGCCGGGCTCCCCCGCCAAGGACGGCGTCTCCACCGTCGCCGACCTCACCCGCTTCGCGGCCGAACTGCTCGCGCCGCGCCTGCTCGCGCCGCAGACCCTGGCCGAGGCGACCTCGGTGGTCTTCCCCGGCCTGACCGGCGTACTGCCCGGATACGGCCACCAGAAACCGAACGACTGGGGCCTGGGCTTCGAGATCCGTGACTCCAAGGAGCCACACTGGACGGGGGCCACCTCCTCGCCGCGCACCTTCGGGCACTTCGGCCAGTCCGGCACGTTCCTGTGGGTGGACCCGGACGCGGGCGCGGCCTGTGTGGCACTGACCGACCGCGCCTTCGGCCCGTGGGCGATCGAGTCCTGGCCCCCGCTGACGGACGCGGTCATCACCGAACTGCGCGCCGAAGCCTGACGGAAGCCCCGAGGTCCGCCGCCCCGACGACGAACTCGCCCGGCGGACGAAGGTTCCCGAGGACCTGGAGTGCGCCGGCGAAGGAGTTCAACAGTAGGCCGCGTCTTTGGTCGCACGCTTCTTGAGGATGCCCTCGATGCCCAGGAGCGGGTATCCGGGTGGGCGGGTATCCGGATGGGCGGGTATCCGGATGGGCGGGTCTCGGTGAGGCCGGACCCGTCATGGCGTGACGGCGACCGCTCGACATCGTCAGGCAGCCGCGCCCCGAGACGCTCATACAGGTTCATCCGTACGTGGGTTCGGCACCCATCTCCCAGATCAGGCACTCCGCGTCCTCCTCCGCCAGTGCCTCCAGTCCCTTTGCGTCCGTGACGCGGGCGGCGTCCCCGGCCGTCAGCCGGCTGTCCTGCGGGACCTCGCCGCCGCCCAGGCGTACGGCACCGCGCACCACGTGCACGTACACCCGGGGCGCGTCGGGGACCGCGGACCGCTCGCCGCCGGCCAGGCGCCGGACGTGCAGCAGGGCGCCGGCACGCGGCAGGGCGTAGGGGGTGCCGTCGGCGATGCCGCGGACCACCTCGTACTCCGGCTGACCGCCGAAGACCGTGGGCGTCAGCCACATCTGCACGAAGCGCAGCGGCTTAGGGCCGTCGTTGCGCTCGACGTGCCGGACGCCGCCGGCCGAGCTGAGCCGCTGCACGTCACCGGGCCGTACGACCGTCGCACGGCCGGTGGAGTCGCGGTGCGTCAAGGTGCCCTCGATGACCCAGGTGACGATTTCCGTGTCCTGGTGCGGGTGCTCCCCGAAACCGGCGCCCGCCGCCAGCCGTTCCTCGTTGCAGGCGGTCAGCGCGCCGAAGCGGAGGTTGTCCGGGTCGTAGTGCGGGCCGAAGGAGAAGGCGTGCAGCGACTCGATGCCGACGTCCGCGTCCCCGCCCCGATAGCGTTCGTCGCCGCCGTGTACCTCGATCATTGGAGCCCTCCTCGTGCCACCCGCACCGGACACCGTACGGGGCCTGCGGCGGTCCACCGTAGCCCCGCCGCGACACCCCACCGCTCCGATAAGGCAGGCTTGTCCCCGTGTCTGAACCCGCATCGCGCGACCCGCACCCGCATCCGCACACCGCGACCCTGCGCCGCCTGGAGAAGTCCTCCGGCAAGCTGGCTGCCAGCGCCATCGCCCGCATGGACGCGCAACTGCCGTGGTACCGGGCGATGCCGCCGGAGAACCGCTCCTGGATCGGCCTGGTGGCCCAGGCGGGCATCGCGGCCTTCACCGAGTGGTTCCGGCACCCGGAGACTCCGCAGGCCATCAGCACCGACGTCTTCGGTACGGCGCCGCGCGAGCTGACCCGGGCGATCACCCTGCGCCAGACCGTCGAGATGGTCCGTACCACGATCGAGGTCATGGAGTCGGCGATCGACGACGTCGCCGCGCCGGGGGACGAGTCGGTGCTGCGCGAGGCGCTGCTCGTCTACGCGCGGGAGATCGCCTTCGCCACCGCCCAGGTGTACGCACAGGCCGCCGAGGCCCGCGGCGCCTGGGACGCCCGCCTGGAGTCGCTGGTGGTCAACGCGGTGCTCTCCGGCGAGGCGGACGAGGGCGCGGTCTCGCGGGCCGCGGCGCTGGGCTGGAACTCCCCCGAGCACGTCTGTGTGGTGCTGGGCACGGCCCCGGACGGCGACAGCGAGCTGACGGTCGAGGCGATCCGGCGGGCCTCGCGGCACGCCAAGCTCCAGGTGCTGACCGGTGTGCTGGGGACCCGTCTGGTGGTCATCGCGGGCGGCAGCGACGATCCGCTCAAGGCCGCGAAGGCGCTGATCGGGCCGTTCGCGGCGGGGCCGGTGGTGGCCGGTCCGGTGGTCTCGGACCTGCTGGCCGCCACCCGGTCGGCGCAGGCCGCGGCGGCCGGGCTCAAGGCGTGTGCCGCCTGGCCCGACGCCCCCCGCCCCGTACTGGCGGACGATCTCCTGCCGGAGCGCGCCATGGCGTCGGACCCGGCCGCACGCGACCAGTTGGTGGAGGAGATCTACAGACCGTTGGAGGAGGCGGGGTCGGCTCTGCTGGAGACGCTGAGCGTCTATCTGGAGCAGGCCAGCAGTCTGGAGGGCGCGGCGCGGATGCTCTTCGTCCACCCCAACACCGTGCGCTACCGGCTGCGACGTGTGACGGACGTCACCGGATGGTCACCGTCCGATGTGCGCTCGGCCTTTACGCTGCGCATCGCGCTGATCCTGGGGCGTCTGGCCTCCGGCGAGACGCAGCCCTAAACTTTTTGTGGAACACCAACAATTCCCCTGAGGGTTCTTCGTCCCTGTCCCCACGGGCGGGCCGGACCTTCCACAAGAGAGAGTGTGAGTGTGCTCGTACTCGTCGCTCCCGGCCAAGGCGCTCAGACGCCCGGCTTCCTGACCCCCTGGCTCGACCTTCCCGGTGTCGAGGAACAGCTTCGCGCCTGGTCGGCTTCCATCGACTTGGACCTGGTCCACTACGGCACGCAGGCCGACGCGGAGGAGATCCGCGACACGGCGGTCGCCCAGCCGCTGCTGGTCGCGGCCTCCCTGATCTCCGCACGTCAGCTCTTCGCGACGGCAAATGACTTCTCCCGCCAGGTCGGCGCCGCGGCCGGCCACAGTGTCGGCGAGCTGGCCGCCGCCGCGCTGACCGGTGTGCTGCCGGACGAGTCGGCGATGACGCTCGTACGCAGGCGTGGCCTGGCCATGGCCGAGGCCGCGGCCGTCACCGAGACCGGCATGTCCGCCCTGCTGGGCGGGGAGCCGCAGGACGTCCTGCCGCACCTGGAGAAGCTGGGCCTGACCCCGGCGAACGTCAACGGCGCGGGCCAGATCGTGGCCGCGGGCACCGCCGAGCAGCTCGCCGCACTGGCCGAGGACAAGCCCGAGGGCACCCGGCGGGTCGTCCCGCTGAAGGTGGCCGGCGCGTTCCACACCGTGCACATGGCCCCGGCCGTCACCGCGCTGGAGTCCGCCGTCGCCGAGCTGACGGCCGCCGACCCGCACACCCGCTACGTCTCCAACAAGGACGGTCAGGTCGTCACCTCCGGCCAGGACGTCGTACAGCGGCTGGTCGGCCAGGTGGCCAACCCCGTGCGCTGGGACCTGTGCATGGAGACCTTCAAGGAGCTGGGGGTGAGCGCGATCATCGAGGCCGCGCCCGGCGGCACGCTCGTGGGGCTGGCCAAGCGCGCCCTGCCCGGTGTGCGCACACTCGCCCTGAAGACCCCCGACGACCTCGACGCGGCCCGCACGCTGATCGCCGAGCACTGTGCCCAGGCCGGCCAGGCCGAATAGGAGCCCGAGAGCATGACCTCGAAGATCAAGCCCGCCAAGGGCTCCCCGTACGCGCGCATCATGGGTGTGGGCGGCTACCGCCCGACCCGGGTCGTACCGAACGAGGAGATCCTCAAGCACATCGACTCCTCCGACGAGTGGATCCGCTCGCGCTCGGGCATCGCCACCCGCCACTGGGCGGGCCCGGAGGAGACGGTCGCCGCCATGTCGGTGGAGGCGTCCGGCAAGGCCATCGCCGACGCCGGCATCGCCCCCGAGCAGATCGGCGCGGTGATCGTCTCGACCGTCTCGCACTTCAAGCAGACCCCGGCGATCGCCACCGAGATCGCGCACCGCATCGGCGCGGGCAAGCCGGCGGCGTTCGACATCTCGGCGGGCTGCGCGGGCTTCGGGTACGGCCTGACCCTCGCCAAGGGCATGGTCACCGACGGCAGCGCCGAATACGTGCTGGTCATCGGCGTTGAGCGGCTGTCGGACCTGACCGACCTGAAGGACCGCGCGACGGCCTTCCTCTTCGGTGACGGCGCCGGAGCGGTGATCGTCGGCCCCGCCAAGGAGCCCGCGATCGGCCCCACCGTCTGGGGCTCCGAAGGCGACAAGGCCGATACGATCAAGCAGACTCATCCTTGGGACGTCTACCGCACCACGCCCGTCCCCGGCGGTGACCCCGAGGTCCGGCTCGCCGCCGAGGAGATCCGGTACCCCGCCATCACCCAGGAGGGCCAGGCGGTCTTCCGGTGGGCGGTGTTCGAGATGGCCAAGGTCGCCCAGCAGGCGCTGGACGCGGCCGGAGTCACCCCGGACGACCTGGACGTCTTCATTCCGCACCAGGCCAACATGCGGATCATCGACTCGATGGTGAAGACTCTGAAGCTGCCGGAGACTGTCACGGTCGCGCGTGACGTGGAGACCACCGGCAACACCTCGGCCGCCTCGATTCCGCTCGCCATGGAGCGGCTGCTGGCGACCGGGCAGGCGAAGAGCGGTGACACCGCGCTCGTCATCGGCTTCGGGGCGGGTCTCGTCTACGCCGCGACGGTCGTTACCCTCCCCTAGGCAAGATCTGCGCAACGCCGTACGTCTCCGGACGCACGGGCCGCTGTACAGAGCTTCACCGAATAACGCAGTTTTCCCCGATAAATACCGAAGGAGCGCCATCATGGCCGCCACTCAGGAAGAGATCCTCGCCGGTCTCGCCGAGATCGTGAACGAGATCGCCGGGATCCCCGCCGAGGACGTCAAGTTGGACAAGTCCTTCACCGACGACCTGGACGTCGACTCGCTGTCCATGGTCGAGGTCGTCGTGGCCGCCGAGGAGCGCTTCGACGTCAAGATCCCCGACGACGACGTGAAGAACCTCAAGACGGTCGGCGACGCGACCAAGTACATCCTCGACCACCAGAGCTGACCCAGCTCATGCATGTCGCCACCCCGCGGTGGCGCCGTCGATTCTCAACCCCTCTACCAGTGGAGTAAGAATTCCCGTGAACGCGACCAATCGCACCGTGGTCGTCACCGGTATCGGCGCAACCACACCGCTGGGTGGCGACAGCGCTTCGACCTGGGAGGGCCTGCTCGCCGGCCGTTCCGGCGTCGAGCGCCTGGATCAGGAGTGGGCGGCCGAGTTGCCGGTCCGCATCGCCGCACAGGCCGCCGTCGACCCGGGTGAGGTCATCCCCCGGGCCCAGGCCCGCAAGCTGGACCGCTCGGCGCAGTTCGCGCTGATCGCGGCCCGTGAGGCGTGGGCGGACGCCGGCTACACCGCCCGGGCCGGCGAGGACGGCACCGTGGACCCCGACCGTCTCGGCGCGGTCATCGCCTCCGGCATCGGCGGCGTGACCACCCTCCTCGGCCAGTACGACGTGCTCAAGGAGAAGGGCGTCCGCCGCGTCTCCCCGCACACCGTCCCGATGCTGATGCCCAACGGCCCCTCCGCCAACGTCGGCCTGGAGGTCAACGCCCGTGCGGGCGTGCACACCCCGGTCAGCGCCTGCGCGTCCGGCGCCGAGGCCATCGGTTACGCCATCGAGATGATCCGCACCGGCCGCGCCGACGTGGTCGTGGCGGGCGGCACCGAAGCGGCCATCCACCCGCTGCCGATCGCCGCGTTCGGCAACATGATGGCGATGTCGAAGTCCAACGACGACCCGCAGGGCGCCTCGCGGCCCTACGACGCCGACCGCAACGGCTTCGTCATGGGCGAGGGCGCCGGTGTGATCGTCCTGGAGTCGGCCGAGCACGCCGCCAAGCGCGGCGCCCGTATCTACGCCGAGGCCCTCGGCCAGGGCGTCTCCGCCGACAGCCACGACATCGTGCAGCCCGAGCCCTCCGGCAACGGCATCGCCCACGCGCTGCAGAACCTGCTGGCCAACACCGGTCTGGACCCCGCCGAGATCGTGCACGTCAACGCGCACGCCACCTCGACCCCGCAGGGTGACCTCGCCGAGCTGAAGGCGCTGCGCAAGGTCTTCGGCGACCACGTCGACCACATGGCGATCTCCGCCACGAAGTCCATGACCGGCCACCTCCTCGGCGGTGCCGGCGGCGTGGAGACCGTGGCCTCGATCCTGGCCCTGTACCACCGGGTCGCGCCGCCGACGATCAACGTCGTCAACCTCGACCCCGAGGCGGAGGCGGACATCGTGCGCGACCAGGCCCGGCCGCTGCCGGCCGAGGGCACCATCGCGGCCCTCAACGACTCCTTCGGGTTCGGCGGGCACAACGTCGTCCTGGCGTTCCGCTCGGTCTGAGCCCCGGAACGGGCCCCGGACCGGCCTGTACGCGTCCGTAAACGGTGCGTACACCGTCCGTACGCGGCCCATATGCGGCCCCATATGTACGCAGGAGCCCGCCCGGTCATCGCGACCGGGCGGGCTTCGCCGTACGTACGGCATGACCGGCTCGTATGTACGGGCGCGGCTGTACGGCGTGCCCGGCACCGAGGGCGGAGGTACGAAGGCGCCGCGCCGTCAGTGGTCGAACGCGGCGAAGTACGAGGCGGCGCAGTCCTCTTCGCCGTGCCCCTGCGCCTGGGCCCGCTCCAGGCGCGCCCGCCCCGCCGGGGCCAGGTCCAGCCGCACGCCCGCGCGCTCGGCGGCCTCGGCGATCAGCCGGGCGTCCTTGAGCCCTCCGGAGAGCGCGAACTGCGGGCGGTAGTCCCCGGTGAGGATCGCCTCCGCCTTCATCCGCAGGTACGGCGAGTCCAGCGGCCCGCCCTCGACGGCCTCCAGGAAGGCGCGCGGGTCGACGCCGAGCCCTTTCGCCAGGGCCAGCGACTCGGCGGTCCCGTTGACGAGCGTCAGCACCCAGTTGTTGAGCACCAGCTTCAGACGGCCGGCGGGGCCCTCGGCCGCGTCCTGCGCCAGCCATACGGTCCGCTGCCCGATCGCCGCGAAGACCTGGTCCGCCGCCTCACGCGCGTCCTGGGGGCCGGCCGCCAGGACCGTCAGCCGTCCGCTCTCGGCCGGGGCCCTGGTGCCCAGTACGGGGGCGTCGACGAAGCGCAGTTTGTGGTCGCGGGCGAAGGCGACGAGCGGGGCGAGGGCCTGGGGACCGACCGTGGCGCACTGGGTCCACACGGCGCCCGCGCGCAGACCGGGGGCGGCCTGCCGTACGGCGTCCAGGACGGCGGGCCCGTCCAGCAGCACGGTGAGCACCACATCGGCGTCCGCGACCGCCTCGGCCGGGGTGTCCACGACCGTGACCCCGTCGGCCGCCAGCGGCTCGGCCCGGGCCCGCGTACGGTTCCAGGCGCGGACCTCCAGTCCGGCCCCGGCGAGATTGCGGGCCATCGCCGCGCCCATGATTCCGGTGCCGAGCACCGCCACCGAGAAGTTGTCAGTCATGGTTGAACGCTAGGCCCTGGAGCGCACTCGAAGGCAATGCACGGTCCCCTGCAACGCGTGTCCGAAGTGGTGGTGGAGGCGCGGGGTCCGGCGCGGGATCTAGGGCGCTTCTGATGGATCTCCGCGGCCTCGCGACGCCCGGCACGCACCCTCGCCGCACGGCGCAAAGGGACAGGTGGCTCCGCCACATGACCCTTCACACCGCACGCCGAGCGCACGCACCGAACACCGCTCCGTCTTCCACGGAGATCCATCAGAAACGCCCTAGACGACCTGGTGGAGCCAGCGGACCGGGGCGCCCTCGCCCGCGTACCGGAAAGGCTCCAGTTCGTCGTCCCAGGGCTTGCCCAGGAGCTTGGCGACCTCCTCGGCCAGCTCCGTCTCGCCGACCGCCGAGCGGGCCAGCGCGGCGCGCAGCCGGTCCTCGGGGATGAGGATGTCGCCGTGGATGCCCGTGACGGCGTGGAAGATGCCCAGCTCAGGGGTGGCGCTGTACCGTTCGCCCTCGGCGGTGGCGCAGGGCTCCGCGGTCACCTCGAAGCGCAGCAGATGCCAGCCGCGCAGTGCCGAGGCGAGCTTGGACGCGGTGCCCGCCTCGCCCTGCCAGGAGAACTCGGCTCTCCAGGTGCCGGGCGCTGCGGGCTGACGGATCCAGTCGAGGTTGACGCGCACTCCAAGGACGCCCGCGACGGCCCATTCGACGTGCGGGCACAGCGCGCGCGGAGCGGAGTGGACGTACAGAACTCCACGTGTCGTCACCGGGACCTCCAGTACGGTTCGAGGTTCGCCTTCCCCAGCGGCCTCGTGCCCGTTCCGGTTGCGGCCGGGACAGCTACCGACATTCTGCCCCAGTGATCACTTCGGCACCAGCATGCGAGGTTACCTACAGTAAACACCATGAGACTCAATTTGCCGCAAAAGGGACAGGAAATGACGTGTTGTAATTTATCTCTGCCGACTGCACTCGCCCCTTCGGGCGCAAGCCCGATCGTTACGGAGAAAGCTACCGCGCGGCAGGAGTCGAGGGGTGACGTACCGTCGGTACCGGAACAGATATCACTCGCACGCCTGAGGGGGACAGAGGATGACACCCACCGGTCGGTCCTTTCGCCACATCCGTCCCCCCGCGCGTGGCCGGATCCGCCCCGGCGCAGCCGTGCGATCGCGCCGTACCTCCGCCGGCCGGATCCGGTCCCGTACCGCCGCCGGTCCGGTCCTGGCGGCCACCGCGCTCCTGCTGTCCCTCGCCGGCTGCGCCGACCCCTCGGACCACGGCAACTGGGCCTCCCGGCAAGGCGGCCCGGCCACCCGCAAGCCCTCCCCCAAGCCTGCCCCCGCCTGGCGTACCGACCCCGCCTCCGTCGCGGCGCTCGGTGACTCCATCACCGTCGGGTTCGACGCCTGCTCCGTACTGGCCGACTGCCCCCGCGTCTCCTGGGCCACCGGCACCGACCCGCAGGTCAACAGCGTCGCCCGGCGGCTGCTGAAGGACCCCGTGGGGCATAGCTGGAACCTCGCCCGTACGGGTGCGCTGATGAGCGAGCTGCCCGCGCAGGTCGACGCGGCCGTGCGGCACCGCCCCGAACTGGTGACGATCCTGATCGGGGCCAACGACGCCTGTCGCAGCACGGCCGCCGCCATGACACCGGTCGCCGGCTTCCGCGCCGACTTCCGGACTGCGATGACCAGGCTGCGGCGGGCACTGCCCAAGACCCAGGTGTACGTGGCGGCGGTGCCCGACCTGATGAGGCTGTGGTCCCAGGGGCGCACCAGCTCCCTGGGCAAGGAGATCTGGAAGCTGGGCATATGCGGGTCGATGCTCCGCGACCCGGACGATCTGGGCAAGGCGGCGGCCGACCGGCGGCTGGGCGTACGGAACCGGGTCATGGCGTACAACGCGGCACTGAAGGACGTCTGCGCGAAGGACCGACTGTGCCGCTACGACCGGGCCGTCTTCGACTACCGGTTCACCACCGACGAGCTGAGCGGGTGGGACTGGTTCCACCCCGGCCGGGAGGGACAGCGGGAACTGGCCGCCCTCGCCCACCGCGAGATCACCCGTCAGGAGCCGGCGGGCTGAGTCAGGCGGGGCGAGCCAGGCGGGGCGGGGGCCGGTGAGCCGTACGCCTGGCGCGCTGCCGTATGCCGTACGCCTGGCGCGCGCTCCCCGTATGCCGTCACCCCCGTAGGCCGTCACCTCGTACGCCACCGCCCGGGCGACCGCGGGCCGCCGGCACCGTAGGCTCCGGAGCATGAACGCGCACGCCGGTACGGTCGTCACCACGGAACCCTTCGGCACCCTGGACGACGGCACCCGCGTCGACCGCTGGACGCTGACGGGCGCGGGCCTGCGGGTCCGGATCCTGACGTACGGCGGCATCGTGCAGACCATCGAGGTCCCCGACCGTCACGGGACGCCGGCGCAGGTCGCGCTGGGCTTCGCCGACCTGGACTCCTACCTCGCACACGGCGGTTCGCACTTCGGCGCGCTGGTCGGGCGGTACGCCAACCGGATCGGCGGGGCGTCCTTCGATCTGGACGGCCGTACGTACCGGCTGGCGCGCAACGACGGGCCGAACTGCCTGCACGGCGGGGAGCGCAACTTCGCCAAGGCGGTCTGGGACGCCCGGCCGGTTCCGGGCGGGGTGGCGCTGCGCCGGGTGAGCCCGGACGGCGAAGAGGGCTTCCCCGGCACCCTCGACGTCACGGCCACGTACACCCTTACGGCCTCTACGTCCCCTACATCCTCTATGCCCTCTACGTCCCTTGCGGGCTCTGCGACCCGTACGTCCCTTCCGGGCGCCTGGGAGCTGCGGATCGACTACCGCGCGACCACCGATGCGGCGACCGTCGTCAACCTGACGAATCACACGTACGTGAACCTGGCCGGGGACGCGAGCGGCAGCGCCGAGGGCCACGTCCTGCGGCTGGCCGCCTCGCGCTACACGCCCGTCGACGCGGCGAACATCCCGGTCGGCGGGCCGGCGGAGGTGGCGGGGACGCGCTGGGACTTCCGGCGCCCCCGGGCGGTGGGACGCGGCTACGACCACAACTTCGTGCTCGACAAGGGGGTGACGCGGCAGCCGGAGCCGGTCGCCGAGCTGCACGACCCGCTCTCGGGGCGGCGGATGCGCATCGCCACGACCGAACCGGGCGTGCAGCTCTACACCGCCGAGCACCTGGACGGCTCGCTGGTGGGCTCCGGAGGCCACCCGTACGCGGCGGGTGCCGGAATCGCGCTGGAGACCCAGCACTTCCCCGACTCCCCCAACCGCCCGGACTTCCCCGGCACGGTCCTGCGCCCGTCCGGAACGTACCGCTCCACCAGCGTGTACGGCTTCTCGGCGGGGTGAGGGCGGTGGGGCGAGGGCGGCGGTGGGGTGAGGGTTGTCCCGGGCAGGCACCCGGGAATGCCCCTAGGGGAACTGAGCGAGAGAGATCGTCCTTGCCGGCTATGCGCCGAGCCGTGGACGGGACCGAGAATGAAGGGGTCAAGACGGCTCGCCGTCGACGACCCGCCGCCGCGGACCTCCCGCCGCCGCACTGCCGCCGTTCTTGGAGAACACTTCCCTCATGACCGCCTACCGCTCCACTCCGACCGCCCGGACCGCCCGCGCCGCCCGTACCGTCCGCATCGCCGGGGCCGTCGCCGCCTGCGCGGCGCTGTCCGTGGCGGCCACCGCCTGCCAGGTGACCGAGGACGTCAAGAAGAGCGAGCGTACGTACATGGTCAAGGGCGGGGCGAAGGAGATATCGGCCACGACGTCCGGGGGCAACATCACGGTCATCGCCACCGACGGTGACAGCGGGGCGATCCGGGTGACGGAGCGGTACCGGTACAGCGAGCAGAAGCCGGTCACCGAACACTCGGTCGCGAACGGGCGGCTGACGCTGAAGCAGAAGAACGACGACTGCGGTGGCACCTCCCTCACCTGCACGGTGAGCTACGACGTGCGGGTACCGCGCTCGATGATCACCGACCTGCACACCGACGGTGGTGACGTCGTCGTCCGTGGCCTGGCCGGTGACATCGGCGCGGAGACCGAGGGCGGGGACGTCACCATCGAGGAGTCCTCGGCCAAGAAGGCGACGGCCCGGACCAGCGGCGGTGACGTGGACGCCGAGTTCACCGGCGTGCCCGACCGGGTGGACGGCCGGACCAGCGGCGGCAACGTCACGATCCGGCTGCCGAAGGGCTCGTACGCGGTGGACGCCACGACGAGCGGCGGCACCCGGAAGGTCAGCGGCCCGACGGACGGCCGTGCACCGCACAAGATCAAGGCGCACACCGACGGCGGGGACGTGTCGGTGTCCTCCCCCTCCTGAGTCCTCCCGGGCGGGCCTTCGGCCCCGTCTTCCCGTACGGGCCCAAGTCGACGGGACCGTACGGGACCGGGGCCGGAGCCGGAGCCGGCGGTTCCGTACGGGCCGCGCTCAGCGTACGGTGCCGTCCCACTGCCACTCCTGGCGGCGCGGCAGCCCGGGCAGCGCGGCCCGGCCGGTGCACCAAAGGAGTGTGTCGGAAGGCGCGTTGCCCGTGGGCGCGTCGGGGAAGAGACGCTCCACAGCGGCGGCGGCGATGCCGTCCGGCGGGGTCCACCCCGTACCCATGGTGCGGGTGATGTCGTAGGTGTGCATGGTCAGTTCGACGGCTCCCATGGCGGCGAAGCCCTGGGCGTCGGAGTGGCCCCACGGGTGCCAGGCCCGTACCTCGGGCCCGGTGTCGCGTACGGTCGAGGCGAGCAGCGTTCCGGCGATGCGCAGCCCTTCCAGGCAGGCGGCGACCGGGGCCTGCGCGTCCAGCGAGGCGAACAGCGTGATGTAGCGGTCGGTGGGGCGGGCGATGAGCAGGCCCGCGTAGCCGACGATGCCCAGGGCCAGGTGGTCCAGGGTCTGGCGGCAGGTCCACTCCAGGCCGCCTGCCGGGCGGGACCAGTCCTGGCCGGCGCCCTTCTCCAGGGCGGCCAGGGACTCCTCGACGGCGGCGCGGACCAGTTCCTCGCCGTGGAGGGTGCCGGCGGTCATGCCGCACCCGCCGCGGAGCCGGCGTCCGTGCCTGCCGCGGGTGCAGAGCCCTGCGGCTTCCTGAGCACCTCTATGACGCTGCCGTAGCTGTCCGCGCCGTGCCCGGCCGCCTTGGCCCGCTCCATGGTCTGCTTCAGCAGCAGCGGCAGCGCGTTGTCGATCCCACGGTCCGCGGCGGCGTGGAGGAGGTGGTCGATGGCCGCTATCTGTACGTCGACGGTGGCGTCGTCGCCCGGGTAGCGTCCGGCGTCCACCTGGGGCGCGTACGTGGACATGAAGCCGCCCACCGCCGTGAGCCAGCGGACCGCGATCTCGGTGAAGGCCACGGCCTGCGTCTTCTCGGCCGTCGCGAGCGCGGTGCCGTGCAGCCAGCCGGTCAGGGCGGCCCACATCAGGCCGAGCAGCCCCGCGTCGTAGAGGGAGGCGAGGCCGGGGTCGGTGCCCAGGTGGAGGGGGTCGCCGAGGCCGGACAGGGTGGGGCGGTGGGTGGCGAAGGCGTCCGCCGAACCGCTGTAGAGGAACATCATCTCGGGGCTGCCGACGCCCGGCGGGGTGGTCATGATGGCGCCGTCGAGGTAGTCCGCGCCGTGCGAAGCGGCCCAGGCGGACGCCTCCTTGGCCTGCTCGGGGGAGCCGGAGGTGAGGTTGACCAGCGTCTTTCCCGCCAGCTCGGAGGCCACCGGGTCCAGGACGGCGTGCATCGCGTCGTAGTCCAGCACACAGACGATCACCAGCCGGCTCGCTGCGACCGCTTCGGCGGGTGTCGCCGCGGAGGTGGCGCCCTTGGCGACCAGCGCCCGGGCCCGCTCCGGCGTGCGGTTCCACACCGTGACCGGGTGCCCCTGGCCCGTCAGCGCGCCGGCCAGCGCCGACCCCATGGAACCCAGGCCGATGACGGTGACGGCCTCGCGTACGGGATTCATCGCATATCTCCTTGTACATCCGCCTGCACGGCGGTTGATCACGTAGGACCACCTTCGCAGTGCGGAACGGGCCGCGACAGTGACCGTGGTGACCGCCACCACCAAATTCCTGCCACGGTCATAGGCTCGGTGCCATGAGCGCTGGATCCGTCGCCGTGGTGGTGACCGAGGACATCGGCTTCCCCTCCTGGGACCTGTACGAACTGAGCATCCCCCTCACGGTCTTCGGCAAGCCGCAGCCGGACCTGGCCGATCCCTGGTACGACCTGCGGCTGTGCGGGACCGGCCCGCAGGCGCAGGACGGGCCGCGCGCCGCCTCCGGGCTCACGCTGCGCACCCCGTACGGGCTGGCCGACCTGGCCGGCGCCGACACCGTCATCGTCCCGTCGGTCCCGGACGCCTGTGTCGAGGACGGCAGCCCGCTGCCGGACGGGCTGGCCGACGCGCTGCGGGACGCCCATGACGCGGGCGCGCGGATGGTCTCCCTGTGCACCGGCGCCTTCGCGCTCGCCGAGGCCGGGCTGCTGGACGGCCGACGGGCCACGGCCCACTGGATGCACACCGCCCAACTGGCCGAGCGCTACCCGAAGGTGCGGGTGGACGACTCGGTGCTGTATGTGGACGACGGTGACGTGCTGACCAGCGCCGGGCTGACGGCCGGGCTGGACCTGTGCCTGCACCTGGTCCGGCGCGACCTGGGGGCACACGTGGCCAACCAGTTGGCCCGGCGGATGGTCGTCCCCGCCCACCGGCCGGGCGGCCAGGCGCAGTTCATCGAGCAGTCGGTGCCCCCGACGGACGACACGGGCCTGGCGCCCGTACTCCAGTGGGCGCGGGAGCGACTGGACGAGCCGCTGACCGTCGAGGACCTGGCGCGACGGGCCGCGATGAGCCCGCGCACCTTCTACCGGCGGCTCCAGGCGGCCACCGGCAACACGCCGTTGCAGTGGCTGCTGGACCAGCGCATCGGGCGGGCGCGCGGCCTGCTGGAATCCACCGATCTGCCGGTGGAGAAGGTGAGCGAGCTGAGCGGCCTGGGGACGGCGAACAACCTGCGCCACCACTTCCTCAAGCAGGTCGGGGTCTCGCCGTCCGACTACCGTAGGGCCTTTCCCCGTACGGTTTCAGGGATGCCGGAGGTTTCGGGGATGCCAGAGGTTTCAGGGATGCCGGGGGATTCCGGGGCGCTGCGCAGGTCAGCGGCACCGGTGCGTACGGCACCGGCCTCCGCGCGCCGTACGCCGGCAGCGGCCCGCAGGTCGCCGGCCCTGTCGCGCGTACGGTGACGCCCCCTACCGCTCCCGGGGCGGCGCGGCTTTACTTCGCCCCATGAGACTCATACGCCACAGAGTGGGAGTGCTCGGCGCGGCGCTGGCCACGGCGCTGCCCGTGCTCGTCGCCGGCCCGCAGGCGGCCGGCCCGGCGCACGCGGCGGCCGGGGCCGGGCCGCACACCATGGATGAGCGGCGCGAGGGGCAGCACGAGAAACAGCGCGAGGAACAGCGCGAGGAACAGCTCACCGTGGAGGAACGGCGGCTGGCGCAGGCCGTGCCGCAGGAGATCCTGCGGCGCAGCGGGTTCGGCACGGTGGCCGCGCGGTTCGCCGAGGGGCTGGCGCGGACCGGCTCGTACGGGGAGGCGAAACGGTACGTCACGCGCGAAGGACGGGCTCTGTGGCGGCGGGCCGTGGACCGGGTGCAGGGCCGCGGGCCCGCGGGCGGCGACCTGAGCCGGGACGACGACCGGCCGCTGTACTGGGCACGGCTGGGCATGACCCGGGCGCTCAAGGAGTGGAACCCCGGCTTCCGGCTGACCGCGGGCCGGCGCGCCGCCCTGACCGGCGCGCTGGAGCGCTCCTCGCGCGGCCAGGACTCGATCGACCTGCCCGCCGGCAAGCGGGTCCTTCGAGCCGTGGTCACCGGCTTCGACCCCTTCCAGCTCGACGCGGACGCCCGGCGCAGCAACCCCTCCGGGGCGGCGGCGCTGGCCCTGGACGGCAGGACCCTACGGACCGCGTCGGGCCGGCTCGTACGCGTCGAGACCGCCGTCTTCCCGGTCCGCTGGGCGGACTTCGCGCAGGGAACGGTGGAGCGGACCCTGCTGCCGCACTTCCGGCCCGGCCCCCGGCAGGTGGATCTGTTCACCACCGTCAGCCAGGGGCGGCCGGACCGCTTCGACGTGGAGCGGACCAACGGCGCCTGGCGCGGCGGCTACCCGGACAACGTACGGCAGTCGCGGACGGAGACGGTGCCGATCCCGCGCGGGGTGCCGACCGTACGGCCGCAGCCGCAGTGGACGTCCACGACGCTGCCGTACGAGAGGATCGTGGCGGCCCGCACCGGGCCGTACCCGGTGCGCGACAACACCGCCGTCACCGAGATCCCGGCCGGCGGCGACGCGCCCGTGGAGCGGCCGGACGGGCCGACGCCGGGCTCCGCCGCCCGGGCCGGCGGGGGCGGAAACTATCTGTCCAACGAGATCGCCTACCGGGCGACACTGCTGCGCGACGCGGTGGGGCTGAAGGCGCCCGGCGGCCATCTGCACACGCCGGTCCTGGAGTTCGGGCCGGGCAACGGTGACCCGCGCACCGGCACGGTCAGCGATCCCGTCTTCGTACGGAACCGGATCGCGATCACCGGGCAGGTGCGGGAGGTGCTGAAGGTCGCGTCGGCGGAGCCGTCACCGGCACGGCTGTCCGCACGGCAGTCGGCGGAGCCGTTGTCAGTGGCGGCAGGCATGATGGCCCCATGATGATCGCAGCAGCACAATTCGCGTCCGCACCACTGGACATCGACGCCAACGCGGCGCGGATGGCCGCGCTCGTCACCGAGGCCGGCGGGCGCGGTGCCCGGCTCGTCGTCTTCTCCGAGCTGGCCCTGACCCACTACGAGCTGGGCGCGATAGCCGCCGAGCCGGACCGGCTGTCGGTGACGGCGGACGACATCCGGCTGGAGCCCGTACGGGAGGCGTGCCGGGCCTCGAAGGTCGCCGCGGTCGTCAACGGCCCGGCGCGCACACCGCACGGAACGCTGACGATCACCTCGTTCGTGTACGGGCCGGACGGCGAGCTGCTGACCCGCTACGACAAGCGGCATCTGTTCGAGGAGGAGAACGACGTCTTCGAACCGGGCGCCGCCGACGGCCGGTTCACCCTGGACGGCCTGCGGTTCGCGCTGGCCACCTGCTACGACAACAGCTTCCCCGAGGTTGCCGCGCGGGCCGCGGCGGACGGCTGTGCGGTGTACCTCGCCAGCTCCTTCCACGGCACGCCCGAGCGGGTCTCCCGGTACGCGGACCTGGCGCGGGACAACGGCCTGTACGTCCTGCTCGCCAACGGCATCGGCAGCGGCAGCGCGGGGCCCGCCTGCGGGCACAGCGGCGCCTGGTCCCCTGACGGCGGGCGTATCGCGCAGCCGACCGAGGTGACGGACGCGGCACAGGCGGCGGAGGCCGACGAGGCGCCCTGCCTGATCCTGGCGGACGTGGGCAGCACTGCCGAAACGGAGGAAACCGGAACCAGGACCGCTACGGCCACTGCGACCACCATCGCCGCTTCCGGCATCACGCTGATGTCGGACCCGAAGGTGACGACGATCCCCGTGGAGGAGTGCGGCGAGCCGCTGCTGGACATACGGACCGCCGCGCCCGGCATCCTGGTGGACAAGGACCGCTACGACGAGCGCGGGGCCTTCGCCCATCTGCGCGCGGGCGTGGTGGAGCGGCTGGTCAAGGCGCAGGAGTCGCTGCCGGAAGGGCTGCGGCTGCTGTTCGTCGAGGGCTACCGCCCACCCGGCCTCCAGTACCGGTACTTCGAGGAGTACGCGGACGAACTGCGGGCCGCGCACCCGGAGTGGAGCGAACCGGAGATCCACACCGCTGCCAGCCGGTACGTCTCCCCGCCCGGCACAGCCCCGCACAGCGCGGGCGCGGCGGTGGACCTCACCCTCGTCACGGCCGACGGCGGGCCCGTCGACATGGGGACGCCCATCAACGCCTCCCCGGAGGAGAGCGACGGCGCCTGCTACACGGACGCGCCGGACATCGGCGAGGAGGCGCGCGCCAACCGGCGTGCCCTGGAGGCGGCGCTGAGCGGTGCCGGGCTGGTCAACTACCCGACCGAGTGGTGGCACTGGTCCTACGGCGACCGCTACTGGGCGATGGCGACCGGAGCGGACCACGCGCTGTACGCCCCCAAGGAGCTGCCCTGACCGCCTGACTGGCCGGCTGACGCCCGCCCTCCTTGCCCGAGGCTCTACGAAAGCTCGTCGAGCGTCGGGTAGGAGGGCTGGGCGCCGGGCTTGGTGACCGCGGCGGCTCCCACCCGTACGGCGAACCGGGCCGCGTCCGCCGTGGAGTCACCGCGCGCCAGGCGGACGGCGAGGGCGCCGGTGAAGGCGTCGCCCGCGCCCGTGGTGTCCACGGCCCGTACCCGTACGCCCGGGATCCCGGTCTCCCCCGAGGAATCCGAGACCAGTGCACCGTCGCCGCCCAGGGTGACCACGACCGAGCGCGCCCCGCGCTCGCGCAGGGCGCGGGCCCACTCCCGGGGTGTCCCGCCGTCCGTGCCGGAGAGCTGCCGTGCCTCGTGCTCGTTGACGACCAGCGGATCGGCCACGGCGAGCAGTTCGGGGTCCAGGCGGTCGGGGCTGGGCGAGGGGTTCAGGACGACCCGGGTGCCGGTCTCCCGCGCCGTCCCGGCGGCGGCCCGTACGGTCTCCACCGGGATCTCCAACTGGAGGGAGACCACCGCCGAGCCGGCGATGACGTCCTTGGCCGCTGTGACGTCCCGCGGGGTGAGCGCCGCGTTGGCGCCGGGCGAGACGACGATGCTGTTGTCGCCGTCCGGCCCCACGATGATCATGGCGGTGCCGGTCCGGGCCGCGTCGTCGGTGATCACATGCCGTACGTCGGTCCCGGCCGCGCGCTGGGCCTCCAGCAGCAGTTCGCCGTACGCGTCACCGCCGACCCGCGCAAGGAGGGCCGTCCGGCCGCCCAGCCGGGCCGCGGCGGCGGCCTGGTTGGCGCCCTTGCCGCCCGCCGTCTCGACCAGGTCCGTGCCGAGCACGGTCTCACCCGCGCCCGGACGCCGCTCCACCCGGACCGTCAGGTCCGCGTTGGCCGAGCCCACCACCAGTACCTCGTACATCGATTCTCTTCTTTCCTCGTCGCCGAAGCGGCCATGTCACTCGTCACTCATCAGCCGTCACTCATCAGCCGTCAGTCATCAGCCTCAATCATCGAAGCGCAGAGAATGAGCGGCGGTCACCTGTGGTCTTCTGTCCACATCGGATCTTTTTAGTTCACCGGCAGGCGAGGCGGGGCGGTACCGGCGGATCCGACGAGCGGACCTGAGGGTGGGCGTCATCGAGGGGGTGCCGCGACGGAGCGGACGCGCGCGTTGTGCTCCTGGCCTACGGCCGCGGCTGCGGCTGCCTCACGCCGCAGCCGGGAGGCGGTGAAGAACGGGACGAAGGCGATGCCCTGCCCCCCGCACAGGTCCACCAGCCCGCTTTCGTCGGCGCGGCGCCGGTCCAGGCTGTAGGAGTTCCGCACGCAGACCACGGGGCCGAGCCGGCGCAAGTTCTCCTCGACCTGGCCGCGCAACTGATCGGGGCGGGCCATGGTGAGCCACTCGCCGGAGGGGGCGCGCGCCGGGCCGACCTGGTCACCACGACCACGTCTCCGTACCAGGACGAGAGGGCTCGGTTGCTGAGCCGCATGCCTTCGTCGGTGTCGGTGAGCGCGATGGTCGCGGTCGGTCGGCCCGGGGCCGTGGGGCTGAGGGCGGCGCCCGGCGTGTGTTTCCCCGTACGGCAGGTACGTACGGGGCGTCGTCGCCGGCCGCTGGCTGGGGACCGTGAGCACACGGGAGACCGTGGTGGCGGAGGGCCGCATCCCGGCCGGGGTGCCCGGTCGGGGTGCGGTCCTCGCCGCGTCGGACGGCCGGAGGAGTCTGTGCCTCAGTCGACGCTGAGGCTGACCTCGATGTTGCCGCGGGTGGCGTTGGAGTACGGGCACACCTGGTGCGCCTTGTCCACCAGGTCGCGGGCAGTGGCCGCGTCCACGCTCGGGATCGAGGCGGTGATCTCGACCTTGAGGCCGAAGGCGCCGTCCGGCGTCTTGCCGATGCCGACCTTGGCGGTCACCCGGGAGCCGGAGACATCGACCTTCTCGCGGCGCGCGACCACGCCCAGCGCGCCCTGGAAGCAGGCGCTGTAACCGGCGGCGAAGAGCTGCTCGGGGTTGGTGCCGGCGCCGCTGCCGCCCATCTCCTTGGGCGGGTTGACGGTCACGTCGAGCTTGCCGTCGTCGCTGGCGACCCGGCCGTCACGGCCGTTCTCCGCGGTGGCGACGGCGGTGTAGGCGACGTCTACGGGCTGGATGGACATCAGTGATCCTCCTTGGTTCGCCGCGACGCGCGCCCACGGTCGCGACGGCTTGGTGGCGGGCCCACGGCCCCGCGGCGGACGCGCCGCGGCGGGGTCAGGGGCGGGAGCGGGGCGGGGCCAGAGGTCAGTCGGTGAGGCTGACGATCATCTTTCCGGTGTTCTCGCCGCGCAGCATGCCGAGGAAGGCGTCGACGCCCTTCTCGATGCCGGACACCTTCGTCTCGCGGTACTTCAGCGCGCCCGACTGCACCCAGGCGGAGCCCTCCTCGATGAACTTCGGCTGGAGGTGGGAGTGGTCGCTGACGAGCAGGCCCTGGATGCGCAGCCGCTTGCCGATGACCAGTGCGATGTTGCGCGGCGCGGGCGTCGGCTCGGTGGCGTTGTACTGCGAGATCATGCCGCAGACGGCGACCCGGCCGTGCACGTTCAGCGAGCTGATGGCCGCTTCGAGGTGGTCGCCGCCGACGTTGTCGAAGTAGACGTCGATGCCGTCGGGGGCGGCCTTCTTCAACTGCTCGGCCACCGGGCCGTTCTTGTAGTTGAACGCCGCGTCGAAGCCGTACTCCTCGACCAGCACCCGCACCTTCTCGTCGGAGCCGGCGCTGCCGATCACCCGCGAGGCGCCCTTGAGCTTGGCTATCTGCCCGACCTGGCTGCCGACCGCGCCGGCCGCGCCGGAGACGAAGACGGCGTCGCCCTCCTTGAAGGAGGCCACCTCCAGCAGGCCCGCGTAGGCGGTCAGGCCCGGCATGCCCAGCGCGCCGAGGTAGGCGGAGGCCGGGGCGCGGGAGGTGTCGATCTTGGCGGCGCGCTTGGCGTCCAGCACCGCGTACTCGCGCCAGCCCAGCCCGTGCAGGACGTGGTCGCCGACGGAGATCTCCGGGGCGCGCGAGGCGAGCACCTCGCCGACCGCGCCGCCTTCCATCGGCCGGTCCAGCTCGAAGGGCGGGACGTAGGACTTGACGTCGTTCATCCGGCCGCGCATGTACGGATCGACCGAGAAGCAGGAGTTGCGGACCAGGATCTGGCCCTCACCGACCTCGGGGACCGGGGCCTCGCGCAGGGCGAAGTCCTCGGGCTTCGGCCAGCCGTGCGGGCGGGCGACGAGGTGCCATTCACGGCCGGTCGTGGGCAGTTCGGACATGATCTCGGTCCTCCAAATGCTTCAGGTGGTGAAACAACCATGCTCCTGAATATTTCAGGTTGTCAAGCAAACCGGTATCCTGATGTGCATGACTCCTCGCCCGGACCCCTTGACCGTTGAGGTCGTCGAGCTGATCGGCACCGTCGTGGCCCGCTACTACGAGGAGTACGAGCTCGCGGCGGCGCAGCACTCCCTCACGGGTGCCCAGGCACGCGTCCTGGGACTCCTCGCCCGCGAGCCGCTGCCGATGCGGCGCATAGCCCAGCGCCTGAAGTGCGAGCCGTCGAACGTGACGGGGATCGTGGACCGGCTGGAGTCCCGCGGCCTGGTCGAGCGCCGCCCCGACCCCGCCGACCGGCGGGTCAAGCTCGCCGCCCCGACGGAAGAGGGCCGGCGGACGGCCGAACGGCTGCGTACGTCCCTGGACTTCGCCCGCGAACCACTGGGCGGACTGACCGTCGCCGAGCGCACCCTCCTGAAGGAGCTGCTCCAGCGGATGCTCGGCATGGTCCCGGAACGGGGTCCGGAACAGGAGGGTCCGGAACAGAAGTGACGACGAGGGCACGGGCGGCGCGGGCGGCACGAGCCACCCGATTGGCCCACGATCCCGCGGCCGAAGCGGACCATTCAATGATCCAACTCCGGACTAACCTGTGGCCATGACTTCTCGGCCTCCGGCTTCCCAGAGCGGCTCCCGCCACACCGTCGACTTCTACTTCGACCCCATCTGCCCCTTCGCCTGGATCACCTCCCGCTGGATCCTGGAGGTGGAGCGCCACCGTGAGCTGGACCTGCGCTTCCGCGTGATGAGCCTGTCCGTCCTCAATGAGGGCCGCGAAGACCTCCCCGAGCGCTACCGCGAGCTGCTGGACGCCGGGTGGGGGCCGGTGCGGGTGTGCATCGCGGCGGCGCAGGAGCACGGGGAGGGCGTACTGCGCGACCTCTACACCGCACTGGGGACCCGTATCCACACCAACGGCCGCGAGGACACCGGAGCCGTCATCGAGGAGGCGCTCGCCGAGGTGGGCCTGCCCGTCGAACTGGGCAAGGCGGCGCACGGCACGGACCACGACGAGGCGCTGCGCAAGAGCCACCACGAGGGCATGGACCCGGTCGGTGAGGACGTCGGCACGCCCACCCTGCACATCGACGGCGTGGCCTTCTTCGGGCCCGTCCTGACCGCGATCCCGCGCGGCGAGGACGCCGTACGGGTCTTTGACGGCGTGCGTCTGCTCGCCGGCTACGACAAGTTCTTCGAGCTGAAGCGGACCCGTACGGGCGAGTTGGACTTCACCTGATCCGCCGGGGGCGGGGGGCGCGGCGGCCCGCCCGTCGCCGCCCGCCCCCCTTGCCGTCCGCTGCCCGTATGCACAGGAAACCGCACGGAAAACCTCCTGTCATGTCCCCCTGATAGGTTCGGACCATCTGGTGCACTAGTACGGAGGTTGTCGCCGTGGACCGCTCCGAGCCGCCGCCCTACCTTCGGATCGTCGCCGAGATCCGGCGCCGTATCACCGACGGGGAGCTGGGGGCGGGCGACCGGGTGCCGTCCACGCGGGGCATCACCCAGGAGTGGGGGGTGGCGATGGCCACCGCCACGAAGGTGCTGGCGACGCTGCGGCAGGAAGGGCTCGTACGGGCCGTGCCGGGGGTGGGGACCGTGGTCGCCGCACCCGGCCCCGCCCACCGGGCGCCCGCCGGGGCCCTGCCACCGCACGAGCGCCGGCACCGCGACCGGGGCCGGAATCACGACCGGCGCCGGGATCAGGACCGGGACGAGGGCGGCAGCGGGCTGAGCCGCGAGCGCGTCGTACGGGCCGCGATGGCGGTCGCCGACGCCGAGGGGCTGCGGGCGCTGTCGATGCGCCGGGTCGCGGCCGAGTTCGGGGTGTCCTCGATGGCGCTCTACCGGCATGTGGCCAACAAGCACGAGCTGCTGTTCGCCATGGCGGAGGCCGCCTTCGGCGAGCCGGAGCTGCCCGATCCCGCGCCACGGGACTGGCGCGGCCGGATGGAGGCGGGCGCCCGGCTCCAGTGGGAGCTCTACCACCGGCACCCCTGGCTGGCCCCGTACCTGTCGATGACCCGCCCGACGCCGATGCCCAACGCCATGGCGCTCATCGAGTGGACGATGGCCCGTACGGCGATCCCCGACCCGGTGACCAAGCTCCACGTGGCCCTCACGCTGATCAATCATGTGCGCGGCACGGCGGTCAGCCTGGAGGACGAGCTGGAGAACGAGCAGGAGACCGGACTGAGCCGCGGTCAGTGGATGGACGCGATGGAGCCGATGTACGAGCGGATCATCGCCTCCGGCTCCTATCCGATGTACGCGCAGGTGGAGGTGGCCGGCGGTGAGGAGTCGCTGACCCTGGACTCGATCTTCGAGTTCGGGCTGGCGCGGCTGCTGGACGGCATCGGCCCGCTGGTGGCGGAGGAACCAGAAGAAGCGGCAGGACCGGCAGAACCAGAAGAAGCGGCAGGACCAGAAGAAGCAGCAGAAGCGGCAGGACCGGCAGAAGCGGCGCACCAGGAGCGCTGAGGTCCGCTTGCGGGGGCAGGGCGCCGGGCCTCACTCCCGGCCGGGTACGCCCAGCGCGCCGCGCAGCCGCCGGGCGCGCAGCACCAGTTCCAGTTCGAAGCGCCGGTCCGGGTCCTCCATGTCCGCGCCCCACAACTCCCGTATCTGCCGCAGGCGGTAGCGGACGGTCTGCGGGTGGACGCCGAGCCGGGCGGCGACCTCCGGGGCCCCGCCGCGCGTCTCCAGCCAGGCCAGCAGGGTCTCGGCAAGCCGACGGCCGTGGGTGGGGCCGCAGTGTGCCAGGGGCGCGAGCCGGCGCCGGGTCAGGTCCTCGATCAGCTCCTCGGGCGGCAGGAGGATGAGCGCCTCGGTGTGCTCGGTGCAGTGCAGCATCCGTCCCGAGGGCAGCAGGCCCCGCTCCATCAGGTCGACCGCGGCGGTGGCCCAGCGCAGCGACTTGGCGGCGTCCATGAGCGGTACGGCGGGGCCGATGGCGCCCGACCAGCCGGCCGTCGCCCGGCGCAGGAGGTCGCGCCGGCCCGCCGCGTCCGGCTCCGGCACCACCATGCGCGGCCGTTCGCAGTCCATGTCCAGGAGGACGTCCGCGGGGACGGCGGGTGCGACGGACTCCCGGGCGGGCCGTAACAGGACGGCCACGGCGACGCGTTCGGGCAGCGGCCAGCCGATCCGGGCGGCGCGCTCGACGAGCCCGGCGGAGAGTCCGGACCGTCCGGTTCCGGAGCCGGCCGTGGCACCGGAACCGGGCCTGGCGCCGCCCGCGGCCCTGCGTCCGCCGCGGTCACCGTCTCCGGTCCCGTGCCCGTCCCCTTGCCCGCTCCCGTACCCGGTTCCGGCCCCCGCCGCGGTCCCGGCGCACCATGAAGCGCCCCGCGGCCCCGCTCGGGCCCCGTTCCTGGCACCGCCGGCCCCGCCACCCGTCCGCCCGTGCTCCGTGAACAGCAGTTCCATCAGGCGGCGTTGCAGCCGCAGCCGCTCGCCGGCCTGGCGGGCCGCGGCCTCGGCGAAGCCGCGTACGGACTCGGCCACCAGCCCGTCCAGGTACTCGAACCCGGACTCGGCCAGCTCGTACATGGCGGGCGCCGGGATCGACACCTGCTGTCCGATCTCGGCCAGCCGCCGCCAGGCCAGCCGTACGCCGAGCCGGTAGATCGCCTGGAGCGCGTCGAGGCTGCGGCCGTGGATGCCCTCGCCGCGCCCGAAATCCTGGAAGACCCTGGGGTGGACGAGGGGGCGGTCCAGTCCGGCGGTCATGTGGTCCACGAAGTGCTCCAGGGACTGCCGGATGCCGGTCAGCGCCCTGGGCTCACCGTTCTCGTCGGCCACCAGGGGAAGTTGCGGGAATTCGCGGCGGATCTCGCGCAGGATCTCCTGGGCGAGGGAGGGCACCTCCTCCAGGGCACGTGCCGCGAACCGGCGTACCTGGTGACGGGGTACCTCCCGCCAGGCCGAACGAGCGGCTGCCACCACTCCTGCCGTCCCCCTCCCCTCACTCCTGCCCGCCGCGGTCACTGAAGGTCACCAGCGGCACGTTCGGCTGTTCGGGCGTGGCGTTGAACACGGCGATGACGATCTGCGCGGTGCCCAGGGCGAGCGCGGCGGCGATCAGGGACGTCAGTACGGCGGCGAGCAGTCGGTGCATGTGCGGCGAGCCCCTTCGTCGAGGTTGGCGCGGCATCCCGGCACCCGGTACATCCCGGCGTACGGCACCCCGCCCGCGGCACCCCGCCCGCGGCGCTGTCTCATAACGCGCTCCCGCAGCGGTCACGCTGCCTGCCCGAGTGTGGAAGGGCATTGACTGCCTGTCAAGTATTCGCCTACGGTTCCCGCCCCATGGCGCCCATGCGTCGCCGCACGTGCACTGCCCCCGCCGCTTCCAGGAGTGCCCGTATGCGTAAGACCGCCTCGCCGCTGTCCCTGACCGTGCTGGGAGCCGGCGTGTTCCTGCTGGTCCTGGCTCCGCTGCTCGCCTGGTACGTCGAGCCCCGCGTCAAGCGCACCCCCGTCGACGTGAACATCACCGCGGTCTTCACCGGCACCGGCAGCTACTTCGACACCGCGTCGCTGAGCACCAAGAAGGACCAGGTGATCACCATCACCCGGCATGTGCTGGGCGATGTCGCGGGCAGCGAGCGCAGCGGCCACGCCATCTGGGACGCCTCCACGACGATCGACACCCCCAGGACACTGAAGCTGAAGGACCCGCGCAGGTCCTTCCAGTGGACGGTCGAGCGCTGGGTGTCCGACCGGTACACCAACGCCCCCGTCCACTGCTGCAAGGAGGCGCCCGTACGCATCGAAGGCGACGCGTACCTGAAGTTCCCCTTCGACCTCCAGAAGAAGACCTACCGCTGGTGGGACAGCACGCTGGGCGCCGCCGTACCGCTCCGCTTCTCCGGCACCCGCAAGGTGCAGGGATACCTGGGATACCGCTACACCGGGTCCGTGCCGGCCGCCAGGACCGGCAGCCGGCAGGTGCCCGGACGGCTGGTCGGACGGCCCGCGCAGGGGCAGGTCCAGGCGGAGGAGTGGTACGCCAACGCCAGGATCGAGCTGGTCGCCGACCGGCGCACCGGCCGGATCATCAACGCCTCGATCTCGCCCCGCAAGACGCTGCGGGCGCCCGGTGCCCGGCGGGACGCGGTGACGCTGCTGCGCGGCGACCGGCTGGAGTTCACCCCCGCCACCCAGCGCGAGCAGGTGAAGCTGGCCGACTGGGACAGCTTCAAGCTGAAGCTGGTCGGCGAGACGCTGCCGCTCGCGTCGGTGATCGCGGGCGGCGCATTGACGCTGTTGGGGATGGTCCTGGTGGTGCGCGGGAGGCGGCGGACCGGACAAACCAGCGCGAAGTGATGAGGCGTCAGGCAGGAAGGACCCGAAAATTGTCACGCCGGTGAGTAGCCGCATCGAACTGGGCGGCGAAAACTATCCAACCCACGCGCCGCCCGCCGCGTTTCCCGGCCGGCGCCGGCACGTCCCGCACGCGTACGCCCCGCACCAGCGCACCTCGCACCCGCACCTGCACCCGCACCCGCACCCGCACCCGCACGTCCCTGTGCTTCACCGTACGTCCCGTACACCCCGTACGTCCGTACGTCCCCGAACGGCACGGCCGCGCAGCCCACGACTCCGCAGGACTCAGCACGCAGTACGTCCCCCCACGCCACTGGTACCGCACCCTGAGACGAGTTGGAGCGCACATGCCCCAGCACGTACGACCGTCCCTGTCCGCCGCACCACCCGCGTTGCCCGGAAACCCGTACGCCCCGGTCCCACACGAAACGTTTCCGCACGAGCCGTCCCCGTACGAGCCGCCCCCGCACCCCCGCCGCATCGTCTTCCTCGCCCGCCGCGACCTGGCCAACCCCGCCGCCGGCGGCTCCGAACTGCTGGTGGACCGGATCGCCGCCGGACTCACCGCCCACGGCCACCAGGTCACCCTCCTGTGCGGCGGCCCGGCCGCCACCCACCCCTACCGCGTGGTCTCCGCGGGCGGCGACGCCGGGCACTTCCTGCGCGCGCCGCGCCGCTTCGCCCGCCTGGCCGGCGGGTGCGACCTGCTCGTCGAGGTGTGCAACGGCATGCCGTACCTGGCGCCGCTGTGGCACCACGGCCCGACCCTGTGCCTGGTCAACCACGTCCACACCGACCTGTGGGGCCTGCGCTACCCGGGCCCGGCGGCCCGGCTGGGCCGCCGCCTGGAGCACTGGGCGCTGGCCGGTGCCCACCGCGGCAACCTGATGGTGGCCGTCTCGGGCTCGACCGCCGCCGCCCTGCGGGGTCTGGGCGTGCCGCGCGAGCGCATCCGGCTGGTCCACAACGGCGTGGAGGAGCCCGGCCCGCTGCTTCCCGAGTCGCCCGAGCCGCTGTTCCTGGCGATGGGCCGGCTGGTCGAGTACAAGCGCGTCGACCTGCTGCTGCGCCTGTGGGAGCGGGTCCGCCCGGTCACCGGGGGCCGACTGGTCATCGTCGGCGACGGCCCCGAGCGGGCCCGTCTGGAGGCGGCGGCGGGCCCCGGTGTCCACTTCGCCGGACACGTCGACGAGCAGGAGAAGCACCGGCTGCTGTGCCGCGCCTGGCTGCTGCTGCACCCCTCGCTGGTCGAGGGGTGGGGGCTGGTGGTCATGGAGGCGGCGGCCCGCCGTACCCCCACCGTCGGCTTCGACGTGCCGGGCCTGCGCGACTCCGTCCAGGACGGCACGACCGGCCTGCTGGCACGCGGCGAGAGTTCGTTCGCCGCGCAGTGGTGCACGCTGGCGCTCAGCGGACCGCGCCGTGCGGCCCTGGGCGAGGCGGCGCGGCGGCGGGCCGCGTGTTTCAGATGGAGCGGTACGGTCCGCAGCTTCCGGGCGGTGGCCGCGGAGGCCGCCGAAGCCTGCCCCGACTCCCTGCCGGGGCGGTGACGCGACGGTGCGGGACCCCTCGCTGCGCAGATCCCTCACCCTCTTCCGGGCGTTCCTGCATGAACAGCAGGACCCCGAGCGGTGTTACGGGCTGCTGGCGCGCGACGCCGCCGACCAGGTCGAGCGGTACGCGCCGCTGAAGGGCGCGGTGGTCGCCGACATCGGCGGCGGCAGCGGTCACTTCACCGAGGAGTTCCGCCGCCGCGGCGCGCGAAGCTGGCTCTTCGAACCGGACCTGCGGGAGCTCAGTGCCCGCGGCCGGCCGCCGTACGGCGCCGTCCTGGCCGACGGCTATCTCCTGCCCCTGGCCGACGGCGCCGCCGACGTCTGCTTCTCCTCCAACGTCCTGGAGCACGTCGCGGACCCGCGGACCTTCCTCAGCGAGATGGTGCGGGTCACCCGGCCCGGCGGACTGATCTACCTGGCCTTCACCAACTGGCTCTCGCCCTGGGGCGGCCACGAGACCGCGCCGTGGCACTACCTGGGCGCGCACCGGGCCCGCGAACGCTACCGGCGGCGTACGGGGCGCGAGGCCAAACACACCCTGGGAGTGAATCTTTTCGCCGTGCACATAGGGCCGGTGCTGCGCCACGTACGCGCCCGCGAGGACGTACACATCCTGACGGCCCGCTCCCGTTACGCGCCGTGCTTCGCCCAGACCATCCCCCGCCTGCCGGGCGTACGCGAAGTCGCCACCTGGAACCTCCTCCTCATCCTCCGGCGGTTGCCATGACCCAGACCCTCGATCTGTCCGGATCACCGGGATCGCCCGAGCCCGGGGACAGGCCGGCGCCGGCGCCCGCCGCCCCGCCGCCCGACCGGCCGCGCGGCAGACGCTGGCTGCTGGTGTTCTGGGCCGCCACCCTCGCCTGCCTGGCGGGAACCTCGCTGGGGCGGATGACCTTCGAGACGAAGCTGGGGGTGACCACCGATCCCTGGAAGTTCCTGAGCGACCTGGGGCAGTTGTGGCACGACCGGCGCGGCTTCGGCGGCATCTCCGACCAGTACATCGGCTACGCCTTCCCGACCCTGCCGTACTACGGCCTCACCGACCTCCTGCACATCCCCGTCTGGTTCGCCGAGCGGCTGTGGATGTCGATCGTCGTCACCACCGCCTTCTGGGGCGCGCTGCGGCTGGCCGAGCGGCTGCGCGCCGGCACACCGCCCACCCGGCTGATGGCCGCCGCCGCGTACGCCCTGTGGCCGGTCTTCACCATCGTCGTCGGCTCCACCACCGCCGCCGCCCTGCCCGGCGCGCTGCTCCCCTGGGTGCTGCTGCCGCTCACCAACCACCGCGTCACCGCGCGCCTGGCGGCCACCCGCTCGGCGCTGCTGATCCCCTTCATGGGCGGCGTCAACGCGGCCTCGACGCTGGCCTCGCTGCTCCCGGTCCTGCTGTACGTGCTCACGCGTACGGGGCCACGGCGCCCGGCGCTGCTGGCCTGGTGGCTGCCCGGCGTCGTACTGGCCACCGCGTGGTGGGTGGTGCCGCTGCTGCTGCTCGGGGTGTACGGCGAGAACTTCATGCCGTACATCGAGCAGGCGAACACCACCACCGGCACCATGTCGGCGACCGAACTGCTGCGCGGCGCGGGCAACTGGGTCGCCTATCTGAACTTCGGCGAGCCGTGGCTGACGGCCGGCTGGACGATGGTGGCCGGCGCGCTCACCGTCGCCGGGACGGCGCTGGCCGCCGGGCTGGGGCTGGCCGGGCTGGCCCGCCGGGACGTACCGGAGCGGCGCTGGCTGGTGCTGACCGTCCTGGTCGTGGCGGGCCTGACCCTGGCGGGGTACGCCGGCGCGCTGGGCGCCCCCTTCCACGGGGTGTGGCAGGACTGGCTCAACGGCTGGCTCCAGCCCTTCCGCAACATCTACAAGTTCCAGCCGGGCCTGGCGCTGGCCCTGGCACTGGGCCTGGCGCACCTGACCTCCGTGGCCTCCCTGGCGGCCGTCCGCCGCACCGCCCGCCCGCTGCCCGGCCGCCTGGTGCCGCCGCTGGCCGCGCTGCTGGTCCTGCCCGCGCTGGCGTGGCCGTACCTCAACGGCACCGTGCTGCAGTCCGGGTCGTTCGAAAAGCTGCCGTCGTACTGGTCGCGGACCGCCGACTGGCTCAAGAAGCACACCCCCGACAACCGCGCGCTGGTCGTACCCGCCACCGCCCACGGCATCTACACCTGGGGCTCCCCCATCGACGAGCCGCTGGACGTCCTGGCCGGATCCCGGTGGGCGCAGCGGGACTTCGTGCCGTTCGGCACGCCGGGGGTGCAGCGCGCCATGGACGCCGTCGAGCAGGCGCTGATGTCCGGCGGGACGGTCCCGGGCCTGCGGGACTTCCTGGCCCGGGCCGGCATCTACAACGTCGTCGTACGCAACGACCTGGACCCGGACCAGATCGGCTACGTACCGCCGGGAACCGTCCGGCAGACCCTGGAGGCGTCCGGCTACCGAAAGGTGGCGGGCTTCGGGGAGCCGGTGACCGGCGGGCGCATCCCGCAGGACACCCCGGTCCAGGTCCAGGGCCTGTACCCGCGCCCGCGCGCGGTGGAGATCTACGAGCCCCAGGACACCCCGCGCCCCGGCCCGGTCACCGCCAGGACCGCGGCCGACACCGCCGTCCTCAGCGGCGGCCCCGAAGCACTCCTCCCGCTCTCCGCCGACCCCTCGCTGCGGGACCGGCCGACCGTACTGACCGGCGACAACCACCCCGGTGTGGGCACACCGCCGCTCCAGCTCACCGCGGACGGCCTGCGCCGCGCCGACACCCGCTTCGGCCTGGTCAACAACAACACCTCGTACACCTACACCGCGAAGGAGCGCAATCACCCCGGCAGCGTGCAGGACCCCGGGCGCCCGCCCCGCCAGCTCCTGCCGACGCAGGGCACCGGCCACCAGACCACGGCGGTGCTGCGCGGCGCTTCCTCCGTGACCGCCTCCACCAGCGGCAACTGGCTCTTCCACCTGCCCCAGTACGACCCGGTGAACGCCTTCGACGGCCAGGCGGACACCGCCTGGGCCGAGGGCAGCGCCGGCCGGCCCGTCGGACAGTGGGTGCGGATCGATTTCACCCGGCCCCTCACGCTGCCTTCCTCGCTGTCCCTGACGCCGCTGCCCGGTGACGGGATGCGGCCGGCACCCACCTCCGTACGCGTCCAGAGCGACCGGGGCAGCGCCGTCAGCACCCTGCGGCCGGACGGCACCGAGCAGCGGGTCGCCGCGCCCGCCGGACCGGCCAGGTGGCTGAAGATCACCATCCTGGGCGCGCAGACGCCGCGCGCCGGGCTGTCCGGCGCAGGCTTCTCGGAGATCTCCGTACCCGGTGTCCGGGTGACCCGGCTGCTGAACCTGCCCACCGACGCGGTGCGCTCCGGCGCGCCCGCCGAAACCGTCTCGCTGCACCGCGGCAGCGACCCGGGCGGCCTCTCGCCGGTCTCCGCCGAGACGGGGCTGCACCGCCAGTTCCGTACGGCCGCCGAAGCACCGTACAAGGTATCCGGCAGCGCCCTGCCGGTGCCCGGTGCCGCGCTGGACCGGCTGCTGGACCGGGTCGCGCCGGAGCAGCGCGAGAAGATCACCGTCACCGCCGACTCCACCGGCTTCGGCTTCGGCCCCTCCATCACCCCCCGCAACCTGGTCGACGGCGATCTGACCACCGCCTGGATCGCGGGCGGCAAACCGACGCTGCACCTGCGCTGGCCGGGGAAGCGGGCCATCGACCAGATCGTGCTGGCCGCCGCCGGCGGCCTGTCCACCCGGCCCGAGCAGATCCTGATCAACTCGCCCGACGGGGCCGCGACCGCCGCCGTCGACGAGAACGGCCAGGCCCGCTTCGACCCCATCACCACCGACCGCCTGGACATCACCATCAGCAAGGCCGCCCCGCTGACCCTGCACAACCCGGTCGCGGGGGAGCCGCTCCAGCTCCCCGTGGGGCTCAGCGAGGTCTACCTCCCGGCGCTGGCACAGCTCCGCACCCCGCCGCCCGACGACACCGCGCGCTTCACGCTCCCCTGCGGTCAGGGGCCGGTGCTGACCGTGGACGGCGAGCCGCACGCCACCCGGGCCTCCGGGTACGTCCGTGATCTGACCGAACGCCGCCCGGTGAAGGTCGAGTTGTGCGCGGGCCCGGGCGAGGGCGGGAAGCTGACGCTGCCCGCCGGGCAGCACCGGGTGGAATCCGGTGACCGGGGTCCGCTGGCGCTGACGGACCTCACCCTGGGCCGGGGACAGGCCGCCGCGACCGCCACCGAGGGGCGCGAGGTCACCGCCCGGGACTGGGCGGGCGACCGCCGCACCGTACAGGTCGGTTCCGGCCGGGCGGTGTACCTCCAGACGTACGAGAACGCCAACGACGGCTGGCACGCCACCCTCAACGGCCGTGAGCTGACACCGGTGCGGCTGGACGGCTGGCAGCAGGGCTTCCTGGTGCCGGCGGGCGAGGGCGGCCCGGTCCGGCTCACCTACGAGCCGTCCAACGTCTATGACCTGGGGCTGTTCGGCGGGGTGCTCGGCATCGTCCTCCTCATCGGGTCCGCCCTCGTACGGCGCGGATCCACCGCGCCCGAGCCGCCGGTGCCGCCCGCGCCCTCCTGGGTGCTGGGCGTCCTGGCGCCGACGGCGGTGATGGTCGTGGCCGCCGGTCCGTACGCGGTGATCGTGCCGCTGCTGGCGGTCCTGGCCCGCTTCCGGCCCGTCCTGCTGGCGCCCCTGGCGCTGCTGGGCATGGTGGGCGCCGGCATCACGGCGGCGCTCGGCGCGGGCGAACCGGCCGCCGGCGGCCAGGGCGCGTTCAGCGGCGTGGCGCAGGGGCTGGCCCTGCTGGCGCTGGCGGCGGCGGTGGTCACCGTACCGCCTCCGGGGGCCTTCGTCCGGCGACGGGCGGCGGGTGAGGCGTCCTCGGGCCCGCCCCTGGCCGAGGAGCGGACCGCCGGGTACGAGGAGGAACGGCCGTCTGCCGGGTACGGCGGTCCCGGCGGCGAGGGAGAGCCGGCCGGATCCGGCGGGGAACGGCCTGCCGGGTACGGCGGCCCCGGCGGCGGGAGACAGCCCGGTGGACCCGGCGGGGAAGAGCCGCCCGGACCTGGCGGGGAACCGGCGCCGGGACCCGGCGGGGAACCACCGACCGGACCTGGCGGGAAAGAGCCGTCCGGGCCGGACAGCGAACCACCGCCCGGGCCCGGCGGGAAGAAGCCGGCCGGCCCGGGCGCGGAACCACCCTCCGGACCGGGCGCGCAACAGCCGTCCGGCCCCGGCGGGGAACCGCCGCCCCGGCGCGGCGACAAGGACAGCAGCGGGGAGGAACCCACTCGATGACCGCACTGCAACCGGCACAGCAGGGGCCGACCGGTGACGGCGGCGGTACCGTCACCGGCGAGGGAACGCCGCGCGCGCCCGTCCCCGGGCCCGCCGGCGGATCCGGTGACGGCCCGGGTGGTGATCGTGTGGAGGAGACCGGTGCCGGACCGGCCGCGGCCGTACGGCGGATTCCCTTCCCGGTCGTGGACGAGATCGCCCGGCACTGCCTCCAGGAGGAGGAGCCGGAGACCGTCCACATCGAGGTGCACCTGCCCGGCCGCCTCGACCACGAACGGCTGCGCGCGGCCTTCCGGGAGGCGCTGTGCCGCCATCCGCGCATCCTGATGCGGCAGGCGCCGGTCCGCTGGTGGCGCCGGCGTTACGAGTGGGAGCTGACCGGCGTCCCGGACACCGACCCGGTGTCCTTCCCGCCGCCGCGCCCGGACGCGCTCGTACGGGCCCGGGAGCGCGCCCTGACCCACTGCCCGCCGCTGGAGACCTCCCCGCCCGTACGTCTGGAGGTGGTGGAACAGCCGGGGCCGTCCGGGCCCGCACCGGAGGGTGCGTACGCGGACGGCGGGAGCGTGCTGATGCTGACCATCAACCACACCGCGCTGGACGGCCCGGCCACTTTGCGCGTGCTCGCGACCGCCGCCGAACTGTACGGCGGCGCCCAGCACCCCCCGGCACCGCCGCCCGTGCGCGCCCCCCAGGCCCCGGCGAGCGGCGCGGAACCGGTACCGGCCGCGCCGTCCGGCGGGCCCTGGCCGGTCCGCCCCGCCAGGATCGCCGCCGACAGCCGGCACCCCTTCGAGGGCAACGGCATGCTGGTCGTCGAACTGCCCGTCCCGGCCCGCCCGCCCCGTACGGACGGCCGCGCCCCCTACACCGTCAACGACCAACTGCTGGTCGCCACCTGCCTGATGGTGGCCCGCTGGAACCATCTGCACGACCGTCCCACCGCGCCCGTCGTGGTCACCATGCCCGTCGACGACCGTCCGCGCGGCACCGACATGCCCATCGGCAACGGCACCCGGCTGGTCTCGGTCGGCTTCGGCCCGGAGGAACGGCAGGACGCCACGCTGCTGACCGCCGACCCCCCGGACCCCGACGCCGTCGCCCGCCTGCTGCGCCGCACCGCCGCCCGTACCCGCTCCCTGAAGTCCGCGCCCGGCTCCCAGCTCGGCCTGACCGGCGCGCTGCTGACCGCCCCCGTACTGCCCGTCGGGCTGCGCGGGGCTCTCACCAGGGCGCTGCGGCGCGCCGCCGCCCCGTGGACCTCCACCACCCTCCTGTCCAACATCGGCCGCATCCCCTACCCGCTGGACTTCGGCGAGGCGGGCCGTCCGACCGCCGTGTGGTTCTCCGCACCGGCCCGGATGCCCCGGGGGCTGACCGTGACCACGGCCTCGGTGGGCGGCCGGATCCAGCTCGCCCTGCGCTGGTCGAGGACCCTTCTGGACGACGAGGCCGGGGTCCAGCTCCTGGCCCTGTTCGAACAGTCGCTGGCCGCCACGGCCTGGACCGCGCCCGGGAACGGGAACGGAAGCAGGAACGGAAACGGAAACGGCACCCAGGAGCCCGGGGGGTTTTCCGGGGGCGCCTCATGACGGGCCGCCAGGCCATCGCCCCCGTGGCCCCTGCCACCGCCCCCGCACCCTCCGGGACTTCTACGAGGACCCCGGCGTCCCGGTCGCCTCGGGGGCCGCCCGCAGCCGCCGGCAGGCGCTGCTGCTGGCCCGCGCCCTGGGGCCGGTGCCTCCGGGCGCGTCCGGCGCCACCGTCCTGGACATCGGCTGCGGCGACGGCACCGCCGCCGCCACCGCGGCGGACGTCCTGGCCGGCCACCGGATCGTCGGCGTCGACTGGTCGCAGGACGCGCTGCGCCGTGCCGCCTCCCGCCTGCCGCACACCGTACGCGGCGAACTGACCGGCGGCGGCCTGCCGCTGGCCACCGCGTCCGCCGACGCGGTCCTGTTCAGCGAGGTCATCGAGCACCTCGTCGACCCCGACGCGGCCCTGGACGAACTGCGCCGGGTGCTGCGGCCCGGCGGACACCTGATGCTCTCCACGCCCAACCTCGCCGCCTGGTACAACCGCGGACTGCTCCTCGCGGGGATCCAGCCGGTCTTCTCGGAGGTGAGCATGCGACACATCCACGGCCGGCCCGGCACCCAGGTCGTCGGCCATCTGCGCCTGTACACCGCGCGGGCGCTGCGCGGCTTCCTGACGGCCGCCGGCTTCGACATCGTACGGCTGGCGGGGGCGCCCTACCACGACGTGCCGCGCCCGCTGCGGCCCCTGGACCGGGCCGCCTGCCACGTCCCCTCGCTGGCCTCCATCCTGCTGGCGCACGCCCGGCGGAGAAGGGAGTAGGGCGGTGCTGTGGTGGGGCGTGGCGTCCGCGCTGCTCGCCAACGTCCTGTACAGCACGGGTTTCGTCCTGGAGAAGCGCGCCCTGTCCGCCCTGCCCGCGCTGGACACCCGACGGCCCGCCCGGGTCGTACGGCACTTGCTGAGCAGTCCGCTGTGGGTCGGCGGATCGCTGGCCCTGGCCGCCGGGTTCGCCGCGCAGCTCGCCGTCTACCGGACCCTGCCCATCGCCGCCGCTCAGGGCATCTTCGTCTCCGGACTGGTCCTGCTCCTGCTGCTGTCCTCACTCGTCCTGGGCGAGCGGACCAGCGGGCGCGAGCGGCAGGGCATCGCGGCGATCCTCCTCGCGCTGGGCATGGTCATCGCCTCGCTCCAGGGGAACGGCGCCGCCTCGGTCACCCGTACCGCCGAGACGGGCCCGCTGCTCGCCGTCACCCTGCCGTCGCTGGCGGCCGGGCTGTGGCTGTACGGGGCGACGGAGCGGCGCGCCCGGCGCCGGCACCGCCAGCCGCCGACGGGCGTGGCCTACGGCGTGGCCGTCGGGCTGCTGTACGGCGTCAGTTCGCTGGCCATCAAGGGCGTCTCCGGCATGCTCACCACCCACGACCTGGGCAACGCCGCGCTGGCCCTGTTCACCTCGCCCTACCCCTACCTGCTGGTGTTCACGGGAGCCAGTGGCCTGGTGCTGTCGCAGACGGCGCTCCAGCGCTGCCGGGCCTCCCTGATCGTGCCCGTCTGCACCACCGTCACCTGTGTCTTCACCGTGGCCTGCGGCACGGCCGCCTTCGGCGAGCCGCTGCCCGCCGACCCGCTGCGCCTGGCACTGCGGCTGGGCGGCACGGCGGTCGCCGTGTGCGTCCTGCTGGCGCTGCCCCGCCAGGACGAGCCGGCCGCCGCACCCGCGCGTCCCGACGGACCCGCGGGCGAAGACGGGGACGGACACCCGGAAGCCTCCGAGGAGCTGACGCCATGAAGCCCGACGACCCGCTGCTGAAGATCCTGGCCTGTCCGATCGACAAGGGGCCGCTGTCCCTGCTCGCCTCCCAGGACCTTCTCTACAACCCGCGGCTGCGGCGCCGTTACCCGATCGTGGACGGCATCCCCCAGCTCCTGCCGTCCTGCGGGGAGCAGGTCGGTGACGCGGAGCACGAGGAGATCACGCGCCGGCTGGCGGCGGAGCAGGAGGCCGACGCGGGCACGGCGGAGCAGGAGGCCGACGCGAGCACGACGGAACGGGAGGCGGCCGTCGGCACGGCGAAGCGGGAGGCGGCCGTGGACCCCGCCGGGGGCGCGGTGGCGGGCCGGGACACCCGCGAGGACACCGCCACCGCCACCACAGGCCGCCCGGACCGGCCACGGGAGCGGCCATGACCCTCGCCGCCCGGCTGGGCCCCCACCTGCCGCCCCGCCTGATCGCCGCCGTCGCCGCCCGCGTCTACCCGCGCTTCGAGCCCGAGCTGGGCCGGCTCGCCGACTTCCTCGCGCCCGGCGGCACGGCGGTCGACGTCGGCGGCTGGTACGGGCCGTGGACCTGGCACCTGGCGCGGCGCGCGGACCGGGTGGTGACCGTGGAGCCCGTACCGCACCTCGCCCGTCTGATCGCCTCGGTCACCCCCGCGCACGTCGAGGTCGTGGCCGCCGCCGCGAGCGACCACTCGGGCACCGCGACGCTGTGGCTGCCGCCCGGCGGCCGGGGGGACCGCGGGGTCTCCTCCCTCGTACGCCGCGAGCTCCACCAGGAATCCCTTCAGGTGCCCGCTCTGACGCTGGATGAGCTGAAGCTGTCCGCCGTCACCCTGATCAAGATCGACGTGGACGGCGGCGAACTCGCCGTGCTGCGCGGCTGCGAGCGCACCGTCATGCGCGACCGCCCGGCCCTCTTCGTCGAGCTGGAGACCCGTATCCAGCCGCTGGACCCGGTGCTGGCGTGGACGGCCGGCCACGGCTACCGCGGCTGGGTGCTGCCGCGTGACCACTGGGTGCCGCTGGCCGACTTCGACCTGGCCGCCCACCAGTCGCGCGTCTGTCACGTCGCCGAACACGGCCTGCTGCGGCGCTCCGTCGCCCCGCACCGCCGCTACGTCAACTCCGTGCTGTTCCTCCCCGAGGGCCGCCGCCCCGGCGCCCCCACCGGCGCTCACCTCCCTGGCCGTACCCGCATCCGCACCCGCGTCCGAGCCCGCATCCGTCCCCGCGCCCGCACCCGTGGCCGTGGCCGTGCCCCGGGCCGCGCGCTGCGCGACGATGTCCCCCATGGCCCCGACCACTGACCCCACCGGCACCGCCCCCACCCCGTCCGGCCCGGTCGCCTTCCAGCTCGTCCTGCTGCGCCGGATGGCCGACCACCAGCCCGGTCTCGTCCAGGACGCGCTGCGCAGGCTGAACGTCTCCCGGGCCGACATGCGGGAGGCCAACCGCCGCTGGCAGGCGTGGGCGCACTCACCGCGCTCGCGCGGCCCGCTGGCGCGCTACCGCTCGCTGCTCGGTACGCCGGAGGCGACCGGCACCCGGCGCGTCGGCGACCTGACCTGCCGGGCCCTGACCTGGCCGGTTCCTCTGTGGCCCGACCTGCGCTTCGAGGTCTGGAGCACCGAGCAGGGCGCGGTGTGGAACGAGGCGCTGGTACGGGCCGCCGGCGCCCCGGGCCCCGCGCTGCGGACGACGGCAGACCTCACCCCCTGGTCCTGCACGATCGATGAGGCGGCCCGGGCCTTCGCCCCCGCCCGCCCGCTGGAGGGCACCGCCCCCACCCGCTGGCGGCTGGCCTTCACCGCCCCCGGCCCCGACGGCGCCCCGCGGGACGTCGTCGCGGAGTTCACCTGGGGCCTGCTCCAGCGCGTCATGGACTGAGCGCCCGGCCCGGCCCAAGGGCCACTGTTCGGCCGGAGTGCGGCGGTAAGTTGTTCCGATGCCCGATGCCCGATGCCCTGCCGCCCGGTGGTGCTGTCCTGGATGCGGACGAACTGGCTGCCCGATGGGCTGATGCCTGGCGGCCGGAACAGGTCGCGGAGCGATTGCGCGGAGTCGGCGCGCCCTGGTGCGTCGTGGCAGGGCGGGCGCTGGACCTGTTCCGCGGAAGGCGATGTCCGGGATGCATGCGTTCGAGCCACCCGCCGAGAACCTCGCGCCGCGCCCGGCCCGGCAGCGGCAGGACCCCGGCGAAGTCCGCGTGGTCCTTGGGCCGTGTCGCCTTCGACCGGCGGGGCCGTGACGCGGGCCTGTCCGGTCCCTGCCGTCGCGCGGTGGCCGGGTCCGGCCGGCGCACGCCTGTCCGAGCCGTTCGCAGCCGGCAGCTATCCGAAGAGGGTGCCGGGGTCGGCGCCGGTCAGGTCAACGCTCGCCTCCCACAGCCGCGCCGCGACGAAGGGGTCGGCGAGGTGGTTCCACACCGGTTCGCGCCGGGGCTCGCCCCGCAGGCCGAAGACGCGCGGTCCCCACATCTGGCCTCCCCGCACGGCCGGGTCGAGCACCGCCCGGACCGCGGGCCACGCGCCGGCGTGCTTGCCCTGGAGGAGGAGGGCCGCGGGTGCCGCGCCCAGCCGTGCGCCGGCGGTTGGTACGTGCACCGGTGGCCGTGGCGGGGTGAGGGAGTCCAGCGCGCCGCCGGGGTGGACCACCACGCTCGCCACCGTGCTGCCGGCGGCACGCAGGCGGCGGTCGAGTTCGACGCCGAAGTACATCTGTGCCAGTTTGGAGCGTCCGTAAGTGCGCTTGGGCCGGTAGTCCTCGCGGGTCTGCAGGTCGTCCAGGTCGAGCCGCTCGGACTTCGCCGCGAAGCTGCCCATGGTCACCACGCGGGCCGCCGGCGCGGCCGACAGCAGCGGCATCAGCCACCGGGTCAGGGCGAAGTGCCCGAGGTGGTTGGTGCCGAACATCAGCTCGTGGCCGTCCCCGGTCTCCTTGCGCGGCGGGTCGTCCAGCGCGACGCCGGCGTTGTGGACCACCGCGTCCAGGCGTTCCACCCCCAGCGATTCCACCGCTGCCCCGAGCGAGGGGAGGTCGGCGAGGTCCAGTCGTACGGCCCGCACCCGTGCGCCGGGGACGCGCGACCGGATCGAGGCCGTGGCGGCCCGGGCCCTGGCAGGATCCCGGCTGCCGAGTACGACGGTGGCTCCGGTCGCCGACAACTGCTCCGCGACGAAGTACCCGATGCCGGCGTTGCCGCCGGTGACCAGGAAGACACGGCCGTCGGCAGCCGGCAGTCGCCGGACGTTCCAGGGCGTGGTGGGCGGCATCGCGACAGGGCTCCCTTGCTGTTGGAGGCGGCTGCTCCCTCGGCAACCGGCGCCCACGGTTCCAGCGGCCACCGACACCTCGCCTACGGATCACCGACAGTCCCGCCGGGCGGCCGGCATCCTGCCGACGGGCCCGCCTTCCTGGACGTTGCCCCGCACCGGACAAGGGCGCCCGGACCGCGCCGTGGGCCGGTCAGGCGCACCGCCCGTTCACGCGGCCCCCGCCCGTACACCGTCCCCTACGTCCGGTCCCTCCCGTACATCCCGTACGTCCTGGAGTGATGCGCGCAGGCACCGGGCCGTCACCGACCCGCGGGCCCGCAGCAGCTCGGCCGGGGTGCCGGTGAAGACGATCTCGCCGCCCCGCTTGCCGCCGTCGGGGCCCAGATCCACCACCCAGTCCGCCCGTTTGACCACATCGAGGTCGTGCTCGACGACCAGGACGGTGTTGCCGGCGTCCACCAGCCGGTCCAGCAGGTCCACCAGCCCGTCCACGTCCGCCATGTGCAGGCCGGTGGTGGGCTCGTCCAGGATGTACACGCTGCCCGTGCGGCGCAGGTGGGTGGCGAGCTTGAGGCGCTGCCGTTCGCCGCCGGACAGCGAGGCGACCGGCTGCCCCAGCGTCACATAGCCCAGGCCCACCTCGACCAGGGTGGTCAGCTCCCGCCGTACCGACTCCTCCCACTCCCCGGTCCGCTCCGGGCCGTCCGGCTCCGGTGCCGCGCCGCCCCGTCCGAAGAAGCCGACCGCCTCCTCCGCCGTCAGCTCCAGCACGTCCGCCACCGACTTCCCCCGTACGGTCAGCGCCAGCACCTCCTGCTTGAAGCGCCGCCCCCCGCACGCCTGGCAGACGGTCGTCACCGGGTCCATGAACGCCAGGTCGGTGTGGAGCTCCCCGCGCCCGCGGCAGCGCTCGCACGCCCCTTCGGAGTTGAAGCTGAACAGCCCGGCCGGCACGCCGTTCGCCCGGCCGAAGATCCGGCGGATCGCGTCCATCACCCCCAGGTAGGTGGCCGGGGTGGAGCGCGCCGACGCCCCGATCGCCCGCTGCCCGATGACCACCGCCTCCGGGTGGGCGCCGGCGAACGCCTCGGTGACCAGCGTGCTCTTGCCGGATCCGGCCACTCCCGTGACGGCCGTGAGTACCCCCACCGGCACCGAGAACGTCACGTTCTTCAGGTTGTGCAGGGACACCTCCCGCACGGTCAGCCAGTCCCGCGGCTCGCGGAAGTCCCGCTTGACCGGCACCCGGCGGCGCAGCGCGCGCCCCGTCACCGTCCCGGACTGCGCCAGCCGCTGCACCGTCCCCTCGAACACGACGTGTCCGCCGTGGGTGCCCGCCCCCGGCCCCATGTCCACCACGTGGTCCGCGATCGTGATCACGTCCCGGTCGTGCTCGACGACCAGCACCGTGTTGCCCTTGTCCCGCAGCCGGATCAGCAGGTCGTTGAGCCGGCCGACGTCCCGCGGGTGCAGTCCGGTGCTCGGCTCGTCGAAGATGTACGTCATCCCCGTCAGGCTGCTGCCCAGGTGCCGCACCATCTTCAGCCGCTGTCCCTCGCCGCCGGACAGCGTCGTGGTGGGCCGGTCCAGGCTCAGGTACTCCAGCCCGATCCCCACCACCCGCTCCAGCGCGGCGATCGCCTGCCGTGCGATCGGCCGGCCCACCGGGTCGTCGATGCCGCGCAGCACGGTGATCAGGTCCGTGGCCTCCAGCGCCGACATCTGCGCGATGCCCAGGCCCGCCACCCGGGTCCTGCGGGCCGCCTCGTTCAGCCGTTCCCCCTCGCAGCCCGGGCACGTCCCCTCGGTCACGAAGCCGCGTACGACCTCGCGGAAGGTTTCGTCGAGCGCCGACAGGTCCCGTTTGACGTACCGGCGCTCGAAGTTCTCCACCAGTCCTTCGTAGGTGTTCGTAAAGCCCTTGTCGCCGCGCCTGACCTTGAACCCCTTGCCGTGCAGCAGCAGTTGCCACTCCTTGTCGCTGTATCGCTCCAGTGGCTTGTCGGGGTCGAACAGGCCGGAGGTGGCGTAGATCTGCCAGCCGGCCGTGCCGACGGCGAGCGGCGGGAAGAGGAGGGCGCCGTCGTTCAGCGACCGGCTGGTGTCCAGGTAGCGGTCCAGGTCCAGGCGTACGGTCCGACCCAGTCCGTCGCACTGCGGGCACATGCCCGCGGGGTCGTTGAAGGAGTAGGCGGTGGCCTCGCCGGCGCCCGGGGTCCCGCAGCGTGAGAAGAGCACCCGCAGTACGGAGTAGATGTCGGTCATCGTGCCGACCGTGGAGCGGGCGTTGCCGCCGATGGGCCGCTGGTCGACGACGATCGCCGGGGTCAGCCGTTCCATGGCCGCCGCCTCGGGGCGCTCGTGCTTGGGAAGCCGGCTGCGGATGAACCAGGGGTAGGTCTCGTTGAGCTGGCGCTGTGACTCCACCGCCACCGTGTCGAAGACCACCGAGGACTTGCCCGACCCGGACACCCCGGTGAAGACGGTGATGCAGCCTTTGGGGATCTCCAGGGAGATGTCCTTGAGGTTGTGCACCCGGGCCCCGGTGATCAGGATGCCGTCCCCGGTGGCTCCGCCGGTCCCTTCGCCCGGCGCCCGCCGGTCACCGCCGTGCCGTGTGGTGTGCCTCTTGTCGCTCTGTCGTCCCATACCGCCGAGGCTAGGAACGAACTAGGCCAGGAAACGGCCGCCTTCTGCGGCATTCTGGGCCGTATGAGCGTCACCGCCCCCGCCCGCCTCCTCAAGCTCCTGACGCTGCTCCAGACGGGTCGCGAACGGACCGGCGCCGAGCTGTCCGAGCAGCTCGGCGTCAGCCCCCGTACGGTCCGCCGGGACATCGAACGGCTGCGGGAGCTGGGCTACCCCGTGGATGCGACGATCGGGGCGATCGGCGGCTACCGGCTGGCGTCGGGCGCCGCCATGCCCCCGCTCCTCCTGGACGACGACGAGGCCGTGGCCATCGCCATCGGCCTGCACACCGCGGCGAGCGGCGCGGTCACCGGCGTGGCGGAGACCTCCGTACGGGCCCTGGCCAAGCTCGAACAGGTGCTCCCCGACCGGCTGCGGCAGCGCGTGAGCGCCCTCCAGGAAGCCACCGTCCCCCTCTACGGCCTGCTCACCGCCGGCGGCGAGGCGCCTCTCACCGACCCGGCCGTCCTGGCCGCGCTGGCCACGGCCTGCCGCCGGGGTGAGCGGCTGCGCTTCGCCTACCGGGCCCGGGACGGGGCCTCCAGCCGCCGGCACACCGAGCCGTACCGCCTGGTCAGCGCCGATCGCCGGTGGTACCTGGTGGCGTACGACCTGGACCGCGCAAACTGGCGGACCTTCCGCGCCGACCGCGTCACCGACCCGCTGCCGACCGGTGCGCGCGCGGTGCCCGGCCGCCGCCCGCCGGCCCCCGACGCCGCCGCCTTCGTCGCCGAGTCCGTCATCAGCCACCGCGCCCGGCACCGGGCCCTGGTCACCCTGCACACCACCGTCGAGGACGCGGCCGGCCGGCTGCCGCCGGGCAGCGGCCTGCTGGAGCCGCTCACCGAGGACACCTGTCTGCTGCGGACCGGGGGTGACGCGCTGGACTGGCTGGCGTTCCGGCTCGCCCTGCTCGGTGTGCCCTTCGAGGTCCACGAACCCGCCGAACTGGTCGCCTGTTTGCGTGAACTGGGCACCCGTATGGTGCACGCCTCGCGCGGCGCGCCGTCCCCCAACCGGACCTGTCGAGGCGGCATCTGACGCTCCGTACCCCCAAAATGGCCGACGAGTGGCCTGCCGTGGCCGCCCGCCCCACACCGGCCCCTCGGGGAGGAACCCTCCATGACCCTCAGCCTGGCGCAGTTGCACCGTTGTTCGGTCGCCGTCGACCTCGGCGCGGCCCGCACCAGGGTGTACGTCAAGAACATGGGCCTGGTCGTCGACGAGCCGACCGTCGCGGCCGTCAACGTCCGCTCCGGCGCGCTGATCGCCGTGGGCGCGGAGGCCGAGGTCATGGACGGACGCACGCCCGAGCACATCCGTGTCGTCCGCCCGGTGTGCGGCGGCACCGTCGTGGACATCGACATGGCGCAGCGGCTGCTGCGCCATCTGGTCGGCGACAAGCTGCGCAGGACCTGGCGGCGCCGGCCCTCCCTGCGGGCCGCGGTCTGTCTCCCGTACGGCAGCGAGCCGCTGGCCCAGCGAGCCGCCGTGGAGACCCTCAGCGGACTGGGGGCGCGCCGGGTGGAACTGGTGGACACGCTGGTCGCGGCGGCGGTGGGCTGCGGGCTCCCGGTGGAGTACCCGGAAGCGACGATGATCGTGGTGTGCGGCGCGGGGACCACGGAGGTGGCGGTTCTCTCGCTGGGCTCGATCGTGGCCGCGCAGAGTGTCCCGGTGGGCGGTGACGCCATCGACCACGCGGTGGTCCAGCACCTGCGGCAGCACCACGCCCTGATGGTGCCGAGCCAGGCCGTACGGCCGCTGCACGTGATGCTGAGCGAGGAGGCCGGGCCGGCGCCCTGCTCGACGGAGGTGCACGGCCGGGACGTGGTCAGCGGCCGGGCCCGCTCGGTCCTGGTGGACACCGAGCGGGTGCGCAACGCCATCCACACGCCGATGACGGGCATCTTGGACGGCATCGGCTCGGTGCTGCGCCGCTGCCCGCCCGACCTGGTGGCCGACCTGGGCGAGCGCGGCATCATGCTGGCGGGCGGCAGTGCGCTGGTCCCCGGCCTGGAGCCGATGATCCGCCGGGGGACGGCCATGCCGGTGCACCTCGCCCATGAGCCGGGCATCTGCGCGGTCAAGGGGCTGGGGGCGATGATCGAGGGCAAGGTGGAACCCCTGCACCTCGATCCGATGGCGCCCTGAGCGGGCAGCGGCGTACGGGCGCGGGACCGGGCCGTACGCACTCAGAACGGAGTACGGGCGTACGGGCGCGGGACCGGCCGCGGACTCACAACAGCGTACGGACGTACGGGCGCGGGTTCGGGGCCGTACGGACCCGGAGCCCGTACGGCCCCGCAGCACCCATATGGGGTGGGGTCACAGCGACCGTGCGTTCCAGGCCACCACCGCGGGGCGCCCGTGCTCCGTCCCCAGCACGCCCACCGCACCGGTCTCGAAGGTGAAGTGCGCGCCGGCCGACGGGTCGAGCCCCAGCCGCCTGGCCGCCAGCACCCGCAGGAAGTGCGCGTGCCCCACCAGCACCACATCTCCCCCGCCGGTTTCCAGCAGCGGCGCGATCCGGGCCAGCACCCGGTCGGCACGCGCCCCGACCTGCGCGGGTGACTCGCCCGGGTGATCGGCCGGTCCGGCCTCGACGCCGTCCCGGAAGAGGAACCAGCCGGGCCGGGTCCGGTGGATCTCGGCGGTGGTGACGCCTTCGTAGCCGCCGTAGTCCCACTCCCGCAGGTCGGGGTCGACCGTCGGGTCGGGCAGGCCGGCCAGCTCTGCGGTGCGCAGCGCCCGCGTCATGGGGCTGGCGAACACCGCGCCGGTCTTCCGGCCCGAGAGCAGCGGGCGCAGCGCGCGGGCCTGCTCCTCGCCGTCGGCGGTCAGCCGCAGGTCCGTCCAGCTCGTGTGCTGCCCCGTCAGGCTCCACGCGGTCTCGCCGTGCCGGACCAGCAGCAGGTCACTCACCGCCGTCCTGCGCTCCCTGCCGGTCCTGCCCCTGCTGCTGGGCCTCCTGCTGCTGCGCCTCCTGCTGGGCCTGGGCGACCGAGGCGCGTACCTCGTCCATGTCCAGGTTGCGGGCCTGTCCGATGACGTCCTCCAGCGCGCTTTCCGGCAGCGCGCCGGGCTGGGCGAAGACCGCGATGTTGTCGCGGATGATCATCAGCGTGGGGATCGAGCGGATCTCGAAGGCGCTCGCCAGCTCGGGCTGTGCCTCGGTGTCGACCTTGGCGAAGACCAGGTCCTGGTGCTTGTCGGAGGACCGCTCGAAGACCGGGCCGAACTGCTTGCACGGGCCGCACCACCCGGCCCAGAAGTCGATCAGTACGAAGTCGTTGCCGGAGACGACCTCGTCGAAGTTTTCCTTGGTGAGCTCTACGGTGCTCATACGTACGTCCCTGCTTCCGGTTCCGGTCTGTCTTCGGTCCTGCCGCGGTAACCCGGGCACCCCCGGAGGTATTCCACGAAGGTGCCCCTTCCGGGCCCCCGGGAGGGAGCACCGCAACGCCGTACACCATGGGCGGCACCCACGGCGTACGGCGGAGGTGTCCCGCGAGCCGGACCGTCCCGCACCCCTGCCCAGCAATCCACGGTCCAGTCATCCCGACCGGGATGACTTTCACCGATCTCCACGGGCCGGGCCGGCCGGCGGGCGCGGTCGGCCGGTGTCAGCCGCGCAGCGGTCCGTCGCAGGTGAAGGGGGCCGTGCCGGCCCGGCCGTCCGTCCAGATCTGCACGGCGCCGAAGGAGCAGTTCATGTCGGCGAGGTTGTTCGCGGCGGGCTTGGCGCGGTCCAGGACGAAGTAGTCGACCGTCTCGGACATGTCCGCGAAGACCTTGTCGGGGTTGCGGGCGTCGGTGAGGCTGGCGGTGATACGGCCCGTGCAGGTGAAGCGGGGCCGTCCCGCCGTGTCACCGTTCGTACCGCATTCGGGGTGATCCCGGTGGCCGTGGTGAACGCGGAGCGGACCTCGGCGGCCGTGGAGTACCGGAGCGAGCCGACGGGCGTGAAGGTGGTGTCGGGTACGTACAGGTCCCCCACCTGGGCGATCTGCGCGTCGAGGAAGGCGTCGTACTCCCGCTGGAGGCCCGTGTCGGAGCCGGTACGGGTGCGCCAGGCGTCGAAGCCGGACGGGTTGTCGGCGCGCTGGTAGCCGTACATCTCACGGAGCATCGAGGGGTGGCGCTGCCACAGGAACTCGAAGAAGGTGCCCGCGTAGTTGTAGAAGCGGAAGCCGTCACCGTCGTAGGTGGCGTGCAGCATCCGGTTGACGCTCATCCGCGGGCCGCCCCCAGCGGTGTCCGCGATGATGCCCTTGACCAGGGACTTGCGTACCTTGACCCCGTCATCGCGGGTGGCCCCGTCGAAGAACTCGGCGGTGCCCTCGTCCATCGCGGTCGTCAGGTCGCCCGTGTACCAGGGGCCCTCGCCGAAGCTGCCGGGGACCGCCCAGCGCCCGTTGAGGTAGTGGGTGTACTCGTGCCGGAAGAGCTCTTCGAGGGTGAGGGAGGAGTCCTGCGGGACACGCCGCTGGTAGGTGTAGAAGGTCGCGCCCTTCTCGATGTAGACGCCGCCGTTGTTGGTGCCCATGCCGGTGAGCAGCGGGTGCATCACCTCGTACTGTGCGCGGGAGGCGTACAGGTGGGTGTGCAGGGTGGTGTTGGTGTCGCCGGCCAGCGGGACGTCGGTCCCCAGCACGCGGAAGAAGTGGGCCCGTACCTGCTTGGCGGCGTAGTAGAGCTGGTCGACGGTGGCCCGGTCCAGCGCCGTACGGACCACGAGGGCGCCCTTGTCGTACGAGTACGTGTTCGGGAAGATCCGCTTCTCGATCTGGGCCGTACAGACCCCGTACGTGGCGCAGACCCCGTAGAAGTTGAGCCAGGAGGCGACGGCCGCCCAGGGGGCGCCGAAGTTCCCGAAGTTCTTCTCGGCCACCGGCAGCAGCCGGCCCAGGTCGCTGACGATGCCGTCCTTGAGCCCGTCGATCTGCCCGAAGCGGCCGTACTCGCTGAGCGCGTCACGGACCGTCCAGGCGTTGACCGTGCCCTTGAGGTGGAGGTGACCGGAGAAGGCCCGGAAGGCCGCGCGGTAGTCGGCGTCGGCCGCCGCCGCCCGGTGGAAGGCCGCGTCCTTGTTGCCGGGGTAGATCCCCAGGTAGTTCACGGACAGCGCGGCGAGCACCGCCCCGCCCCAGGAGGCGTCGGTCGCGGTCGGCCGCCCGGCCGCCATGGTGGACAGCACCCGCTTGATCAGCGCGAGCTGGTGCTGGCGCAGTCCGGCGGAACTGGCGGTGGTCAGCGCCTCGCGCAGCGCCTCGGCGTTGGCCCGGGTGACGTCGAACGTACGGTCCGCGGTGCCGAAGGCGGCGACGGCGCGGCGCATCGCCTCGACGGTGGCCGGGTCGGTGAGGTCGATCTCCTGCCGCGAGAAGTCGTGGTAGACCGCCGCGTGCAGATAGGTGAACAGCTCGGTCAGATGGCTGCTGTTCCTGCCGTCGTGCCGGGGCGCCAGCGCGCTGATCCGAGCGGCCACGGCCTGCACATGGGCCCGGGACAGCACCGGGACGAGCCGGGCGTCCCACGTCCAGATCAGCCCGCGCAGACAGCCGTCCGCGGTGACGGCGGGGTCGGCGAGGAAGTCCGCCAGGCGCTCGGGGTCCAGACGGGTGATCCCGTCCAGCGTGCACGGCACGCTCCCGCCCAGCGCCCGTACGCCCGGATCGCCGCCCGCCTTCCCCCGGTCGGGCAGCCGCCCCACGCCCTGGGAGATGTCCCCGGGAACGCGCCCCCGGGCGATCAGCCCGCCGCCGGGCCCCAGGTCCCGGGCCGCCGGCTTCGGGGCCCGCGCCACCCGGTCGGCCACGTCGAAGTGCCCACGGCCCTTCTCGGGCGGATCGGCGGCCCGGGCCACGGCGGCGGCCGGGGCGGCGGCGGCCGAAGCAGCGATGGCGGCCGGGGCCGCAGGACGGACGTGCGCGGGCGGCGACGCGGCCTGAGCCGCCGGAAACGCCGAGAACGCCACACAGACCGACAGACCGACAGCGCCCAGACACCTGCGCACGGTACCGGTACGTATTGAGGACATCGATCACTCCTGCCGAGGGGGTGGGCGACGCGCGTGCCCTCAACCGCGTCTGCACGCGCGTCAGTTGACGTGCCATCAGCTCCAGGTGCGACCTGCGCCCCGTACCTTAGTAATGTGACATTGCACTGACAATAAGCGCGTCACCCCTTTACCACCGGGCCCACCACCGGCCCACCGCACCGCCCCCGAAGCAGCCCCACGGCCCACAGCGCCCGTAGCGCCCCGGCGGCAGCCGCACCATCCGTACGGCTACGACCCAGCGGCGGCCCCGCCCTCCCGAGCGGCCCGCGCCCACAACGACCTGACATGCCCCAGATGCCGTGCCATGCACGCCTGGGCCCCTTCAGCGTCACCCGCGAGTGCCAGGTCCAGCAACTCCACGTGCTCCCGCGCCGAGGGCAGCAGCTCCCCCCGCTCGTCCAGCCGGGTCAGCCCGTAGAGCCGCGACCGCTTGCGCAGCTCCCCCACGGCCTCCACCAGCCGCTCATTCCCGCTGAGCCCCAGCAGTCCCAGATGGAAGCGCCGGTCGGCCTCCAGATAACCGATGAGGTCATGCTCCCGCGCCGCCGAAACGATCTCCTCGGCCACCGGCCGCAACGCCGCGAGCTGCTCCCGGGACGCCGTACGCGCCACCCGCCCCACCGTGGGCACCTCGATCAGCGCCCGTATCTCCGCGAACTGGTCAAGGTCCCGCTCACTCACCTCGGTGATCCGGAACCCTTTGTTCCGTACGGGCTCCACCAGTCCCTCACGCACCAGATCGAGCATCGCCTCCCGCACGGGCGTCGGCGACACCCCGAAGTCCGCCGCCAGCGCCGGCGCCGAATACACCGACCCGGGCCGCAGCTCCCCCGCGATCAAAGCCGCCCGCAGCGCATGCCCCACCTTGTCCCGCAGCCGCTCCTGCCCCCCGACCGGCCCCCGGTACCTGAACTCACCCACAGTCCCCCGCCTCCGTCCCCAGGTGGGCTCCCACCGTACAAGTACCCCACAGAGCAGCCCATCCGCCGCCCAGGAGCTCACCCGGCCGCCTCGACGACCGGCTACATCGCGGCGATCAGGTGATCGTCGAGGTCCCCCGCCCACCGCTCGTGCCGCCAAGGCCCAAGCTCGTCCCGAGCCGTACGCAAGCGCAGCATCGCCACCCGGCTGCCCGTGCCTGCCGCCGCGTCCACGCAGTGATGCAGCAACGCGGCGGCGTCCTGCGGGGCGCCGAGGCGGATCCGGGCCAGCGCCTGGTCGGTCGAGATGATCGCCGCTTGAATCCGCTCACGCGGTGCGACGAGCGCGTTGGCCGCCCGCTCGAAGTGATCGTGTGCTGCCGCGGCATCGCCGACGAACAGGTTGCAGACCCCTTCGAACCCGCGAAGGTGGTCCTCCGAGAAGCTTGCCGAAGACGGGTCCCCTCTGTGATCGCCGTCCATGTCGTACCAGGACAGGGCCAAGGCGGCCTGAGCGTGTCGCCGGGATCCGGACCGTGCGGCGATCTCCGCCTGCAAGGCATGGGCACGCGCCCGGACCGTGACGCTGTCACCGCTGCGCGCGTCCCGTACCGCCGCGTCCACGATCGTACGTGCACCGTCCACCCCCGATGTGTACAGCGTGACCAGAGCACTGCTCATGAGAACCGCCGAACGACGCCACGCGGAGAGGCGGCCGGCCACATCGGTGGCCGCGCGGTAGAAAGCGAGGGAGGCGCCGTCGTCACGGGTCTCGAACGCCAGGCGGGCTGCGAGCTTGTACGCCTGCGCCGCTGTCGTGCGCAGATCCGACAGCAGCGGCGGCGCCACCGCACCACTGAGCAGCTTCTGACATGCCTGCACAACAGGGCTCAGCAGCAGCTGCAGCCGTACGAAAGGTACCGATCCGACCTCGGCGTCGACGGCCGCGACAGCCCCCTTCAGTACCCTGACGAGTTCGTCGTCGACGCGCCCCGGATCGGCGAGCGCGTCCGCCAAAGACACGTTGGCCGTCGGTCCGAGAAGAGCGAGGAGCCCGGCCCCTCTTTCGGGGCCCGCGCGCATCATCAGCGTCCGCAACTCGGCGAGCCGACGCTCGGCGACGCCGAACCGGCTCAACGCGCCGAGCAGTTCCGCGAAGTCGCTCCCCGGCCCGACCGCGTACCCGGACGACGTGCGCGCGTAGACGTGAGCGAGGAGCAGTTGATAGCGCTCACCCGGAAGGCTGAAACCGGTGGCACTCTCCCACCGGGCGACCGACCGCTGCACGCTGGTGACACCGGGAAGAGCCGGCAGCCCCAGGCCGGAGGCCGTGTCGATGAGCGCCTTGGCCATGTCGGAAAGGGACCAACCACGCGACAGCCGGAGCCTTTTGAGGACGGCCGCGCCGACGCGCTGGTCCTGCGTACTCATACGTCTCATCATGCCTGGTCCCGGCTCAGACAGGCACGATCAGGCGTGGCAGCCCTCGTTCCGCCGTATAGTCGAGTGTTTGCCATGTCCCGGAAGACGTCCGGCCGGCGAGCGGAAAACCGATCGTGAGGTCACTGCGGTCGACCATCCACCGGTTCCGCGCGTGAAAAGCGGCCGTACGAAGAGGCGACGCGCCCAACTCGACGACCGACGACACCCGGTCCCGGACACGTGAGATCGCCTCTCGCGCGTCGGCCGGCTGTTCCCGGGCCGTACCCGGCACGACGACGGTAAGGGAGGACCCCGTATTTCCCGCCAGCCAAAGAAGAGCCAGGCTGTCGATTCCGAGTGCCCCACCGACGTAAAAATGTGTCCCGCCGGTGGCGAACGGCGCGAGGTAACCGGCGAACAGGCCGTCGAACCACTCCACGCTCCGGTGGCTCGTCTCCCTCGTCCCGGTGATCGTCACCCTCCGAGCCGTGATCAAGTCCGTGTCACAGCTCGTCATATCCCACACCGGCGCCCCTTCGGCTGAGATCGGTACATGGACACCAGTGAACAGGACGATGTCCGCGTCGCGGACCGGGAATACCGCCTCGGCCCGCCAGGCGGTGACGCACACGGCACGGTGGCTCACGCTTCCGATGGAGCCACCCGCGGCAGCACACATACGACGGTCCCGCGGCAAGCACCGCTCGCGTTCGTCTACGACCGCAACGCCACGCGGTCCCACCGCCTGCTCGACATGCGCCTCGACGGCTGCCGGAACTACGCGGCGGAACAGGGCTGGGAGGTCGCCGGACGGTGGTTCGACCGCGGCGACGACGCCATCGGTGACGTACGCCCGCAGTTCACCGCGCTCCTCGCCGCCATGAGCGACGCCGTCCGGGACCGCGAGGTGATCTGTCTGGTGCACTCCTGGGGCCGTTTCTCCCACGACGCGACGGCACGCACCACCTACGAACAGCGGGTCGCGCGGACCGGCGGGCACACCGAGACGACGTTCGGAGAGTCCGACGCGTACGTCCGCGAAGCACTCGCCGGACGGTGGCGCACCTGACCGCCGCCCCGTCCGGCGTCGGGGCCGCTCACGCCGGTGATCGCTCGCGCGGGTGATCGCCGCTCACGCCGGTGACCACGGCTCACGCGGGCGGTCGTGGCTCACGCGGGCGGTCCGGCGGCCCGGGCCGGGACGTCGCGTCGCCGGCGTGCGGCCCCGGTGGTGCCGGGTGGGCACGGAGCCGGGCCCGGCAGGCGTCGGCGATGGCGGGGGCGACGGTGGGCATGGTCGCTCTCCAGGCGACGTTGACGTTCACCTCGCACACCGTGAATGCCCCGTCGGGTTCGAAGAGCAGGTCGACGCCGGACACCACCATGCCCAGGGCCCGGGCGGCGCGCTCGGCCAGGCGTTCGGCGGCGGGGTGGAGTCCGGGGCAGAGGGTGGCGGTGCCGCCGCGGGCGAGGTTGGAGGTGATGCCGCCGTCGCTCGCCGCGCGGACCTGGGCGGTGACCGCGCGGCCGTCCACCACGATCACCCGCAGGTCACGGCCGTGCGAGTGGCGTACGTAGTGCTGGAAGGCGTACGGCACCCGCTGATCGAGGCTGCCGGCGACTTCCCGCAGCAGCGCCGTGTCCTCGGCCAGGAACACCTGTTGCCCGCGGTGCCCGCGTACCGCCTTGACCACGCACGGGCCCCGCACCGCGTCCAGAACCCGGTCCAGGGGCCCGTGGGCGTACGTCAGGGTGTCCGGCACCGGCAGCCCGGCCAGGGCCAGGGCCAGGGTCTGGAGCTGCCAGAACTTGTTCACACACGCCAGGACGGCATCGATCGGATTGAGCAGGACGGTGCCCATTCCTTCCAGGTGCCGCAGCAGCGTGATTTCCCGGTCGGTGGACAGCAGCGGCGTCGACATCCGCGCGTAGGCGACCTCCGGGGCCGGTACGCACCGCCCGGACGCCGCGTCCCGCACCTCCAGCCGCCCGCCGCGTACGCCCAGAAGAAGATCCTCGGTGTGCACGACGCGGAAGCGGTCGGCGAACCGCTGGCGAGGACGGTCGCCAGTTCGCCGTTGACCCGTGTGTGGTCCAGGCCCGGCCCCAGCACCAGCCACACTTCACCGTCGGACACGCACCGGCCGCCGTCAGCCTGAGAGGAAGCACTCATTTCCTCATCATCACCGCCGGTGCCCGGCACCGCGTCCACTGTCGCCCGGTACGGCGCGGGCGCGTGTCACCCGGTATGGCGCGACCGGCCGCACAGCGGTCTGCGCGACGCACCTCGCGAGGTGGTCGATGCCCCCGCACACGTAAGTGCAAGCCGGAGTACGAGCCGAAGTACGAGCTCAGGACGTCGTTGACTGCTGGCGTCCGCGAGACGGAGGTCTCTCCCGTACGCTCGTGTCCGCCCAGGCGCGGAACAGCGTAAGAGCCTCGGTCAAATTGCCGGGCCCACACGCGGCATGAAACGTGCTGTCGGACGTCCAGGCCGTCACCCAGTCGCGCTCACCGCGAGTGACCTGCTGCCGGGAGTACGCGCGATCCGCCAGGTCCGTACCCTCGAGATTGATTGCGACGGTCCAGCCCGGGTTGTCCAGCGTCCCGATCGTCACACCCCATTCGTGCTCCCAGTCGCCGTCGCACTGTGCGGCGTACCAGCTCTGCAACCAGTCGAGGACGTACTCGGGTTTGGACATGGAGGCAGATGTTATGCGCACCGGGCCTGGACCGGCCAACCCGGCGGACCGCCCGGACCAGGCACCGGCCAACGGCGAAGCCCGCCCGCAGTTCACCGCTCACCTCACCTCGCCTCACCTCGCCTCACCTCGCCTCACAGTGGTTCTTCCACGTCCGCGTATCGTCCAGGCTGAACTCTGCCTGGTACATAAAGCCTGGTACATGAAGCCTGGTACATGAACTCGGGGAGAAGGGAAAGTGCTGAACGAGACGGTCATCCGGAGCGACGACGTGCCGGCGGGGGACCGGCTGGCCTACTGGGCGGAGTCCGTGGGCCAGACGCACGCTCCGGTGCGCATGCGAAGCGAGCACGCCGATGACTTCCACGCCCGGATGCGCGTACTGGATCTGGGGGCGGTCTCGGTGTGGCCGCAGACGTTCCAGCAGTTGGTCATCCAGCGCACCCCGGAGCTGATCCGCCGGTCCGACCCGGAGCTGTACCACGTCTCGCTCATCCGCAAGGGGACGGGCGTGGGCACCTGGGACGACCACGAGACCGTCTACCAGCCCTGTGATCTGCATGTCAACGACTCCTCGATGCCCTGGGAGATCCGCACCGGCACGGCCCCCGTGACCACTGTGGGCCTGGAACTCCCCAAGGCGCTCCTGCCGTTGCCCTGCAAGGCGACCGGCCGGACGCTGCCACGGCGCATCCCGGCCCGGTCGGGTATCGGCGCGCTGCTGTCCCAGTTCCTCCTCCAGGTGGTCAAGGACGCCGACTCCTACCAGCCCGACGACGGGCCGAGGCTGGGCAGAGTCGCCGCCGAACTGGTCGCCGCCCTGCTCGCGCACGCCATCGAGGACGAGTCCCTGGTCCCGCCCGACCCCCGTAAGCGCACCCTCGTACTGCGCATCAAGCACCACATCCAGCAGCACCTGCACGACCCGCGGCTCACCCCCACCACCGTGGCTGCCGCACACCACCTGTCCGTCAGCTACCTGCACCGTCTCTTCGAGGGCGAGGAAGCCACCGTCGCGGCCTGGATCCGCCTGCGGCGCCTGGAAGCCGCCCGCCGGGAACTCGCCGACCCGGCGCTGCGCGCCCTGCCCATCCACCGCATCGCCACCCGGTGGGGCTTCCCCCGTGCGGCCGACTTCAGCAGAGCCTTCCGCACCGCCTACGGCCTCGCGCCGCGGGACTTCCGGCAGCAGGCGGGCTCCCCCGGCGAGTGGACGGACAGCTAACGAAGCTGTGGACGCCGTGCTATCGCGGGCGCGCCGCGCCGGGGCAACACTGACTGGGCGCGCGACCAGTGAATCCAATGGATTCGATGGGTTCGATGGATTCAATGGGTTCGATGGGGAGGAGAGCCATGAGCGATACACGAGCGGTTGTCGACGAGTTCTACCGGCGCCTGGCCGAGGGAGCCCTGGAGTCTTTGCCGGAGCTGTTCGCGGAAGAGATCGACTGGGACATCTACGGTTCCGAAGAGGTGCCGTGGGTCGGCAGACGCTCCACACGCGAGGAAGTGAAGGAATTCTTCACCACACTTCCCAGGCACCTGCAGATGCAGACCTTCTCCATCGAGCGGGTGCTGGTGGACGGCGAGGACGCGGTGGTCTTTGCCCACATGCGGCAGATCGTCCAAGCGACCGGAAAGCCCTTCGAATCCCCCTGCGCGTTCCGCTTCACCGTCGTGGACGGAAAGATCAGCCGTTACCTCACCTACGAGGACAGCCTCGCCCTGGCCCGCGCCTTCACACACCGGTAAGCACCCCTGGATCAGCGCGCGACCGGACCACCGAACGACCACACACGACCCGGCCCGACCCGGCCCACCGGCCGCACCAACAATGCCAGGAGAGTACGCGGACATGGCGCTCACACATTTCGGCTTCCTCTACACGGCGACCGGCAGCCCGGCGGGAGGGCATGTCAGCGTCGTGGACACCGGGAAGTGCCGTTGCGTATTCGTCGGCGTGGAGAATCCCGAGGAGGGCATCGAGATCGCACGTCGTCTGGTGGACGAGGGCGTACAGCTCATCGAACTGTGCGGAGGTTTTGGACCTGTGTGGGCCGGCCGCATCGTTGAGGCCATCGATGGCGCGGTTCCCGTGGGCGCCGTCGGCTACGGCCCCGAAGCCGTCCACCAAGTAGCCGCGATCTTCTCCTGAGCCGGTCGCCGCTCGCGCTCGCCGCTCGCCACCCTGCGGGCCTTTCACCCGCCCCCCGAACGCCCCACGAACGCCACCCACCGCTCCACCCCGCCCTGCCACGCCAACGCCCTGTCCTGCCCTGCCATGAGAGCCCAGCGCGCGGCAATCCGACGAGCAGGCGAGAAGAAACCGGCCGCCCCGACCGCGGCACACCGCACACCCGGCGGCACCCGCGACCGGCTACGGGGGCCGGTCAGCGCCGCGCCTCGCCCTGGGCGACCTCGACCTCGTGATGGACGGCGAGCGCGCCGGTCGTCACGGCGCCGGCGGAGGCGGTGACGCATACGGCGAGCAGCAGCCCGGCGCCGACGGCGGCGGCACGGCGTCCGCGGCGGGGCGGCGCGAGGAGCGCCGCGACCCGCTGCGGCACCGGCCCGGTCGTCGCCGCCGGGGCGAGGGGCGGGCGCCGGGTGGCCGTCGTGGAGCGGCCCGCGAGGGCTGCGCGGCCGATGGCCCGGGCCGTCAGGCGCCGGTCGCCGACGGCGGCGGCAGCGGACTCGTCGGCGACGCGTTCCACGGCGAGCCGGATGGCGGCACGAGCGGGCCGCAGGGCGGGGTGGCAGTGCGCGGCGAGTTCGGCCACGGCCAGGAAGTAGTGGTGACGGCCCGCGTTGTGCGCCCGTTCATGGGCGAAGAGGGCCTCGCGCTCCCCGGGGCCGAGGCTGCGCAGCATCGCGGTGGTGACGACGATGCGGTTCGGCTTGCCCGGCAGGGCGTACGCGTCCGGGTACGGCGACTCCAGCACGCACAGGTCGCCGGCGGCGGGCCGGCGGTCGGCCGCGCTGCGGGCGGTGCGCAGGTGCCGGGACTGGCGCAGTGCCCAGCGGGCGATCGTCCAGGCGGTGACGGTCAGGGCGCCCACGGCAGCCGCCGCGGCGGGCACCACGATGTAGTCCGACGGCGTCCGCAGGGGGTGCACGAGGTGGTCGAGTTCCGCGAAGAGGGGCAGCTTGAGCAGCCCCGTCAGCAGGAAGCCGCCGAGCGCGGCCAGGGAACAGCCCGTGAGGGCGGCTGCGCCGACGGTCAGTACCCATAGCGCCGGCACGGGGGCGAGGTGGGCGAGGACGCGGCGGGCCAGCGGGGCCACCGCGAAAGGCAGGAGGAGGGGCACCAGGAGGAGCGGGACGAGGAGCGCCGTGGCCATGATCACTGGTTGCCGCCCGTGCCCGCGCCCGCGCCGCCGTCCAGCAGGTCGCGCAGGACACGTTCGTCCTCCGCGCTGAGCTGGGCGACGAAGCGGGCGAGGACCGTTTCCCGGTCGGCGTCCGTGTCGAGTTCGCTGTGCATGCGGCGCGCGGTCAGCCCCGGGGCGTCCTGGGCGGGTACGTAGGCGTAACCGCGCCCCTGGCGTTCCCGGGTGACCATCCCCTTCTCGTACAAGCGGGTCAGGATCGTGGTGACGGTCGTACGCGCCAGGTCGGCGCCCAGGCTGCGCTGCACCTGCCCCGGCGTCTGCGGAGCTCCGGCCGCCCAGAGCGCGGCCATGATGCTCGCTTCCAGTCCGCCCGCCGGTCGGCGCTCGTCCTTGGCCTCTCGCATGGGACGCTCCTCACCCCGCGATCGTCTACAGTACTGTAGACCGTCTACTCGCTTGTAGTCAGTCAGGGGCCCGCCTCGGCCGCGCCCGCCGTCCATTATGAAAGGGGCCGCGACCATGACCCCACCCCTGCCCGTCACCGGGCCGCCACCGCTCACGGCGCACCTCCTCGGCGCGACACACGAGGAGGCAGCACGACGATGAACCTCGCGTACCACACCGCAACGGTCGACGGCTCCGCGCTCAACGGCTCCACGCTCAACGTTTCCCCGGTCAACAGCTCCACAGTCGCCACTTCCCCGGTCAACGGGATCAACGGATCCTCGGTCGACGGCTCCGCGTACACCGCCGTCGTGAACCTGGCCCACCGCACCCCCGGCTGGCTCGACAGCGCGATCTCCACCTGGTCGGCGTACGGTCTCGTGCTGTTCGCCGCCTTGATGGCCGTGGCCTGGTGGCGGGCACGGCGCGCGGGCACCCCGGCGGTCGTGACGGCGCTGGCGACACCGGTGATCGTCCTCGCGGCGTACGCCGTCAACGACGGCCTCAAGCTCCTCGTACGCGAGGACCGCCCCTGCCGAAGTCTGCACGTCATCACACTGGAAACCTGCCCGGCACCCGGCGACTGGTCCTTCCCCAGCAACCACGCGGCCCTCGCCGCGTCAACCGCGGTGGCGCTGCTGTTCGTCGCGCGCGGCCTCGGCACGCTCACGCTGGCCGCCGCACTCGCCATGGCCGCGTCCCGGGTATGGGTAGGCGTTCACTACCCACATGACGTCGCGGCCGGCTTCGTCGTCGGCGCGGTAGTGGCGCTGCTCCTGACCCTCCTGGTACGCACCCGCGCGACCGGCGTGTCGGAACACCTGCTGACCACCCGCCTCAAGCGCCTGATCGCCACAACCACACCATGACCCACGAGAGCCACGTCACACCCCGAAAGAAACCCACGCCGCGGAACCGACCGGCATCGAACACGCTCATCACGTCCCGCGGACCGGCGCGCCGCAGGGTCCGGACGTACTCGACGACCGGCCGGGTGATGTCACGGTACGGGGAGCCCAGCGCGGTGTTGGCGCCCATGATGCCCAGCGTGGCGGCAGCGTTCTTCGGCTTGGGTTTACGGTACGCCGGTACGCCGTTGGAGATGCCTCCACGCCGGTCAGTGCCGTGCAGCCGCTGGAAAAGGCCCGCAGACACAGCATGACCAGCGCGAAGCCTGCCAGATTCGCACTCGCGGGAGCCGGCTCGATGCCGTATCCGAGGCAGTGCAGGTGGATTGGTCAGCCGATGGGGTTGACGAAAGTGGCCGGGTGGGTGGCGCTCCTCTGGTCGACGAGCGGGCCCCAGGGCCACTTCAAGGTCAGCGAAGTGGTCTCGTTGGGCGGGGTGACAACCGCGTAGGCGGGCTGGTAGAAGCCCTCCTCGTTCCCCTTGGTCAGGGCGAGGTTGATGGTGAAGTCCGTGGAGTCGCCGGGGTTCAGGGTGATCGAGCCGTGCCGGGCCGAGGAACGGGCCAGCGACCAGCGCTGCCCCCCGTTCTCCGAGGTGAGGTCCACACCCGCAAACCCGCCGATCGTGCAGGCACGGCTCCCCTTGTTCGTCAGCACGATGCTGGTGGTCGTCGCCCTGGACGCATGCGGATCCGGGACGGCATCCCCGCCGGTGGCGAAGACCGCCTTCAAACCCGAGGTGTGACAACGCTGGATCCCCGAACCCGCCTTGCCACCGCCGCCTCGAGCAGCATGCGACCGGGCCGACGGCTGGCCCGCGCCCCCCGACTTGGCCCCGGAATCCGCCTGCGCACCGGAACCCGGCACGGCTGCGGACGATCCCGCACCGTCGGAGTCCGCGGCAGTCGGGCCCGACTCCGTCCGTCCCGCGGCCTTCGTGCCGCCGGCCTCCGCGCCGGAACAGGCGGTCAGGGCCAGACCGGCGGCGGCGGTCAACGCCGCGGCGGCAACACGCAGCGTACGGCGGCGGGCAGCGCGAACGGTGGTGCTGGAGCTCATCTCAGATCCCCCGGAACAGTCGGTGACGTGATTTCCTCAGTACGTCACCCACCCTCCCCCAATCCACTGACGCGCCACTGCCGCTCCGCTAACGCCTGACTAACGCCCCCCACAGCCCAACACTGTCGTCCTTGCGGCAGTACCACGGAGGGGACTGGCATGAGCGCAAAAAGACGGTGCTCCGGTCAGCCCGGCCGAGCTGAGACAGCGCGTCCGGAGGGCGGAAGCTCTTCAAGCAAACCCGAGAGCTGGCCGCGGCCTCGGCTCCCGCATCTGCTGGCGCATTTGGCGCGCGCAACTCAGTGAACAACACGGACAAAAGAGCGATGATGCCCCGTACTAATCCTGCAATCAGCGCGCGAACCGCCTCGACAGCATCTGTACGAGCAAAGGATGCAGTCCGAAATTGCTGGCCGCCCCGGGGGCGATGCCGCTCCTCAAATCTTCATCATGGCCGAGACGTTGCTGTCCGATCCCTGCATTGACGGTGACGGGGCCCGCCCACCATTCTGCTCGACAGGCCCCGTTCCGGGCGGATACGCAAGGTTGGGTTCCTGCCACGCGTCACCCGCCGCCAGCCGTTCCATACGGCGGTCGTGGCAGTGGCGCCGGAGTACCTCCACATGTCCGACCAGCGGGGTGCACAGCCCCGCGGTATCCGGATCATGCAGGAGGAGATGTCATCGACCAGCGTCTGGTCGATGACAGTCCTCGGCTGTGTCGCCATGGTGTGCGAGGCGTTTGGGACTGTCCGCAGCAAGCGCGGTGCCTGACGGAGTCCCGTCACCCAGGTGCCCCACCCTTGATCGGCGCCAACGTCAGCAACCCGCACCCGTAGGCCTTTGCCGGGCCGATGCCGTTCAGCAAGTGGTGAGTCAATGCCTCGGCGTCGGTGACCTGGAGGCGGCCCTCGTAGGTGACGCTGTTGATGACGACCCGTGGTCCTCGGCCGTTCTTTGCGAAGGTGCGCCGATGGCGGGCTGTGATGCGTACCTCGCGGGGAGTCGGGTCAGTCCGGTCGGGGGAAGAACGAGTGGCTGTGCGGCTCAACGCGTCGGAGGCGGGAGCGCATTCGGCGCTCAAGCCGGCCGCCGGGGGGTCCGTGCGGGACGCCGGTACGGCGAAGCCCCAGCGTTCGGTTCGTTGGAGGAACCAGCGGAGTTGTTCGGCGGCCGTGCGGTGAGCCATCCGGAAGCCGCGTCGGCGGGCGGGGTCCTGTTCCGCGGCGATGCGCTTGCGCTGTGCGGCGGTGGGAGAGACGGGTGACGGCGAGTTCTGTACGGGGTTGGCCGTGAGGCGGAAGCAGAACTCGCGGCCCGGCGCGATGAGGCCGAGCAGGGGAGCGTAATCACGTACCAGGGCGTGTTGCCCTTCCGCGTCCGGCCAGCCCGCCCGCTCCACGATGTGCGACCAGTCGGGGCGGGAGCGGGTGAGGACGATCAGGTGCGGGCGGTGCGGGTCGTCGGAATCCATCCTCCACAGTGGCCGCTCGTCGCTCGCCGAACCCGGTAGGCCTCCCGTGACGGCTCCGTGCACGGCGCGTGGGCTCTCCAGGTAGCGCCGGCTCTCGGCGCGTAGCGGATTGATGCGGATACGGGACAGGTACGGCATGCGCTCACCGGCCCAGGAGTTCGAAGGGGTCGTGTATGTCCTGGTCCGCCTCGATTTCCGTGGCGGCGTCGGGGTCGGAGAAGCCGGTGTGTACACGCAGCCATTCCTGGCGTACCCGGCGTCCCAGGAACGCGCGGTCGTGCGGATCGAAGGTGAGCGGTACGTCCTGCAGCACGTCATCACCGTCAGCGTGCTCCAGCGTCACCGAGCACGGCACCGTCGCGGGGCGGAAGGGACCGTCGAGGCCGCGTCGGCGCCCCAGCTTGCGGGCGTAGCTGTTCTTCGCCCGCTCCGACGCCTGCCAGGGCAATCCGCGCAGCACGCTCTCCAGGTCTCCGTTCTCGATGCCGAGGACGAGGGGCTGGGTGGGCGGGCACGATCGGCGGCCGAGGGCGAGAAAGAAGTGCGGTGCCCGGAGAGCCGCGACGAGCCGGTTCAGTAGCTCGGGCGGGCCTTCCAGGGCCGCGACGAACAGTGCGTCCTGGAGGTAGTAGCGCGATGTGACGTGGGTGTACTTGGCGGGTGCGGTGGGCTTCTGGACGCCCTTGGCCGAAACACCGGCCTGGGGCAACGGATGGCCACGGAAGTCGCTGACGGCGTGGTAATCCCGCAGCAGGGTGCCCGGGACATCGGCCCGCACCCCCATGCGCAGGGCGAGCAGCTCGTCCAGTGGCGCTCCACGGGGAAGGCCCAAAGCCGCCGCGAGGAGCCCGGTGACGCCGGACTTGGTGGGTTCGGGCCTGGTGTCCCGTACGTTGAAGGCCCCTTGAGCGCCCCAGGACTGGAGGGGCGCGGCCAGCCGCAGCACCAGGACGGCACGGTCGCCGGGCCCCGCGCGGTCCGGCACGTCCGATGCGGCGGGACTCATCGACCCGCCTCGGCGATCGCGCTGGACAGGTACTCGTCCAGGCCGTTGAGCAGTTCCGGGAAGGTGACAGCAGGTCCGAACGCCTCTTCCAGGCACTGCGCCGTCTCGTCCCGGAAAGCGTGACAGACCGCGCTGAAGGCAGGCGCCTCGCCCCACCCGTCGACGGCGGTGCGGTGCTCTTCGGCAAGACATCGGGCCGATTCCGCGGCGATTCCGGCGGAGGGGGCGACGGGTTTCTCGTACGCGGTGACGAGGTTGACCGGCTGGTCGGACCGTACGACGACCGACACCAGGCTGGGCAGCGTCTGGTGTGCGAAGGAGTTGCGGTATCCGCTGGGCACGGAGCGGGCGAAGGAGGTGAGGAACTTGCGGGTCCCGTCGACGGCGGCGGCGTCGTTACCGAGATTCTCACGGAGTTGCTGGAGACTCACGGTGGCGTACCGGTAAAGCGTCGCGGAGTTGAAGCCGATGCTGCCGATCATTCCGGCTCCGGTTTCCCGTTCTTCCTCGACAAGGTCGTCGACGGCGGTGAAGTAGTCGAACTCCAGGGATACGGCATGGGTGGAGAGGGCGTGGGCGACCTGGACCGCGGCGTCGACACGCAGCGCGGCGATGTCGGCCACCATGCGGCCGAAGAGTGCCACGTCCAGGGGGTGTCCGGTGCTGAACTGTTCCTCCACCGCTAATTGTTCGACCTCTGCCTGCAAATCCTTGTCGTCGAGGGCGGCGAGTTCTGCGGCACGATCACCCACAAGGCCGACGACGTTGTCGAGCTGACGGCGTCCGTAGAAGAGCAGGTAGGCGGTGTCGCCCCTCTTCCGGCCCGCGCTGATCTTCAGTGGCGCCAGCAAGGCGTCCGCCAGCCTGCTCGCGGGTTCCTCCTCCAGTCCGGTACGTGTCCTCAGAGCGCAGGTCAGATCGCTCGCGACCCGGCGCGTGCGGGTCGCGAGGTCATCCGCGGGCATGTACTCGGTGAAGTGCATCCGGGTGGCGCGCTTCCACGCTTGCGAGGAGACCCGCGAACGGCGCGTGCCCCCGTAGTAGGCCTCCTTGGGGTTGCCCTGGTCATCACGGTTGAGATTGGCCGGAGGCACGGTCTGCAGGATGTGTACGTCGACGTACAGGCGGGGCGGGAGAAGCGTCACAGGTGCTCCGGTCGGGTCGGACGGTCGGGGTGGGGGTGGCAGGGTGCTGGGGTGATGGGGTGGTGAGGCAACGGGGTGGTCAGTTTCCGGGCGGCACGGCAGAGGCGTCCTGAGCCGCCTCGCCCACTGTCGCGCCCTCGCGATTGTCGGTGCTTCCCTTGCCGCCGCGTGCGTAGTAGTTCAGGCCCCATCGGCTGCGCACCCACTTCCGTGACTCCGGGTCCGCCCACATGATCAGGTCATGCATGAGCAGGTCGTAGTCCAGCGGTATGGCTTGCCCACGCAGTTGGGTGACCAGGCCGCGGAGACGGTAGAGCAGGGCCGGGACGGAGGTGGTGGTCGCTGCGGCCTGGACTCTGCGGTCCAGGGCGGTTTCGAGGAACTTCTCACTGTCGCGCAGCCGACGCAGTGCCTGCCCCGGATTGACGTGCTTGCGATGCATGGGGCTCTTCTGGCCCTGCTGATGAAGACCGTAGAGGGTCACCGCGCCGTGCTCCGCGTGGAGCTCGGGCGTGAGCTCACCGTCCGTTTCCGTGGCGTAGTACGGCCACAGCGCCATCACCGAACCGGTCGGCTGGCCGAGCCCTGACCGCAGATCCGCGAGTTCCTCGCCGGGCGGACCGTTACCTCCCACCGACGGAACCCAGTTGCCGTCGGCCTTGAGGTAGCGGTGCCAATACGGCACTCGGGGCGGTTCGGGTTTCTCCGGCCCGGGGGGCGGAGGTTTGGTCACGGTGGTCATCCCTCCGTGGTCAGCGGGTCTGCGGGCGGGGACGTCTGCGCCTGATGGCGGGCGGCCCGGCGGAAAAGGATCTTGCGGAGGTTGGCCCTGAAAAATGCCTCGGCGGTGCTCTCACGCGCCATCCGGGTCTGTCCTTCTTTGCCCTTGACCTCCCGGCCGGTGAAGGCGGATGCCGCGTCGTTGGCCGAGAGCAGGTCGTCGGCGATCCTCCAAGCCTCCCGGTAGGCCCGTTCCTCCCATGCGAGCAGGCCCTCCTCCATACGGTCGAAGTCCTCTTCCCCTACTTCACGCAGTCCGATCAGGAGCCGCCGTACCAGTGGGTCGAGGGCGTGCAGCAGCGTCTCGCCCGGGTACTGCCAGGTACCGGGAGGCGGCGGCGGTGCCCCGACCGCACGGCGCAGTTCGGCGGCGAGGACATTGACGGCCATGGCGAGCTCTTCGGCCTGTTCCACGACGCCGAGGAGAGCGCCGCGGACGTCGCTGTCCGGCCGCAGCGCGGTGAGCGGCAGCGGAATCTCGTCGTGGTAGACGTCTTCGATGTTGCCGAGCTTCTTCCCGTAGCGGATGCCGGTCAGTTCCACCTGGGCGCCGTAATCCCCGGGCAGGTAGTCGTTGACTTCGACGAGCTGGCTCAACAGAATGCTGGTGTGAAAGCCGTCGGTCTTCTCTTCGGCGTGCTCCTCGACGGTGGACTTGCCCACGGCCAGCAGGGCATCGAGTCCGCGCCAGGCCGCCCGACCCGTCCGGTGCCGTACGGGTCGGAAATGACTCTCTTGCTCCTTCCGCTTTCCACGCTCCGCGGACTGTCGGGCCCGGGTGCTCGCGCTGTCGACATGCCAGGCCGTATGGGGCTCGTGATCCATGTCGAGGAGCAGCCGGTCGCCGCCGGCGACGATGGCCCGGGAGACGTGCAGTTCCCCTTTGGAGCTCGTTTCGGGGACGAGGCGTACGCGTCGCGCCTGCCAGGTCCACACGTCGAGCAGGCCCCGGGCGGCCCGGGTGGTCCAGGCGGGCGTCGCGCAGGAGAGCGTCTTCGCCACGTCCCCTTCCTTGGCCCGGCGCTGCCACTGCGGGAGATCGTTCTTGTCGGGCTCCCTGCCGTACGGGATGTTGAGCAGGAGGGTCTCGTACACCGTCGTGCCCACAGGCATGACGACCCCGAGCTGACCGAGGGGCCCGACGGGGTTGCCTGTGGTCTTCCCCGCCTTCACGTTCGGGTCGCCGCTCGCTCCTGTCTTGATCGCACCGGTGTCCCAGCAGTGGACGTGCAACAGCCAGCGCGCGGCCTGTGCCGGGGACAGCTCCAAAGGGTCGGCCTCGGTACGGGAGGAGAACAGCGGCACGTTGTTCCCCAGGGCCGCGGTGGCGACGAGTACGGCTGCGCTCTTGGTGGCGTCACCGGAGGTGCTGAGACCGGCGACCTGGGCGAAAGGGTCATCGGGAGAGAAGAGGTCGAAGAGGTGGTGGTGGGCGTCGAGATAGGCGGTCAGACGCTCTCGCTGCGCCGCACTGAAGTGACCGGCGGTGAACATGCGCCCCCATGCGGTCGCGTCCTCGGGAAAGCCGAGGGCATCCACGATCAGGGGCAGCAGTAACTGCCGGTAAATGGCCGGCCGCTGTGTCGGCAGCTCCACCAAGAGCTCGGCGTAGAGGCCGGCATCGAGCAACAGCTCGCGGACGCCGATCTCGGACGGGCGGGCGGAAAGGTGGTTCCCGGCCTGCTTGGCGTCCGGGCGTCTGCGCACAGGCAGCCACGGCTCATCCAGCAGATTCCACAACGCGCATCCCCCTCGACACGGTCGCCCCTACCCGAACTGCGGTGCGAAGCCAGCTTTCCACACCTGCATCACACACCGAAGGCGAACGAGCCATTTCACCGGACCTACGGACCGTCCGCGCCCCCCTCGTCCACCAGACCCAGTTCGGTGTCGTACCGCAGGCGGCGACCTGCCAGCACCACGCGGTACTGCGTGTCCAGCACCAGTGCCACACGGCCGCCGAACCGGCCGCTCTTGTGCTTCTCCCACTGGGGCAACGGGTTCAGTGTGACCGGGTCCATGGGTACGTACTTCCCGGGAAGTTCCAGCGTGTGGGTGAGAAGCTCGTCGATGAGCGCATCGGACAGGCCCTCACGATCATCCAGCGGAGTGCCCGACAGCATCCTGTAGGCGCCGCCCTCCTGGACCACCACCACAGCCTCGGCCGACGGCTGCTCGCCGCGCACCAGCGCCGACAGTCCTCGGCCACCGCGGAGAACGGGAGCCGCCACGTAGTGCAGACCTGCCAGGGTGCCGCCCTCGCCGCTGCCGCGCCGGGACAGCAGGAGGCAGCGCGCTTGGTCGGCTCGACTGTCCCGTATGTCCTGCCACTCCCGCCGTGCGGCTTCTGCCGCCTCCCGCCATGCCTGAGGGAGCTCCGTCGAGTCGTCGTACCCCATCGCCACCAGGTCCGGGATCCGGCTGGGCAGCGACCAGGGCACACCCGCGCCACGAGCTGCTGTCAGGACCAGATGAGCGGCGTTCAAAAGCGGATAGTGGCCGTACCGCTGCTCACAGTCGTGTTGGAACCGGGGGACGCCGGAAGAGTCACTCGTCCCGCTCGGCGACGTCGCATCGATGGTCATGCCCGTGATCAGTACGCGAGGCGTACGCAGCCGCGCCGGACGCCCGCGGTGAGGGTTCCGGTGCAGCCGGCCGGTCCTCTGCAGCAGCAGATCGACCGGGGCCAGGTCCGTGACCAGCAGGTCGACATCCACGTCGAAGGACTGCTCCGCGACTCTCGTGGCGACCACCACCAGCCGGTGCGGCCTGTCGCCACCGCCACGCGGGGAGAGGACACGCAGGCACATGTCCGTGCGCAGTGCACGGTCCCGGGCGGTCATCTGCTCGTGCAGCAGAACGACGCCGTCCGGGCCGAAACGGTCTCGTAACGACCGGTAAAGGTTCTGGGCGCGCAGCGTCGTCTCCCGTACGACCAGCGCGCAGCCACCGTCCGACAGGTCCTCCACGAGCCGTCCGACGAGAGCCGGGTCGGCGGCCTCGGTATCAGGGCGGGTCACGTCCTCGGGGAAAACGTCGATGGTGTACACCCGTTCGGGGCGCATGCTCAGGCAGCCCCGTGCCGATGTGACGGGGGGCGCCCCAGCGGCAGGCGGCATGCACACCGTCGTGACGCGGGCACGGCCGCGCCGTGGACCGGGCATCGTGTCGTCCTGCGGCTCGGGCATCGCCCCGCCCTCGTACCCCGCTTCGCCGGTCGCCCCCGCCAGGTAGGCGTCCGCGATCTGCCGGCGCTGTCCGGCGGCCAGCGTCGCCGACAGGAGCACCACCGGCACACAAGCCTGCCCGAGCCAGCGCAGTGCCTCCTGGAGGAACTGGAAGCCGTGGACGTCTGTCGCGTGCACCTCGTCCAGGACCACCACCTTGCCCAGCAGGCCGGCCATCCGCATCGATGCCCAGTTGCTGCGCGCGGCGGCGTAGAGCAACTCGTCGGTCGAGCTGACCACGAACGGGCACATCAGCCCGCGCCCGGTGCCGAAGAAAAAGCGGGAGGGGCTCTGCCCGTCGGCGTGATCCTCCTGCCGGCCTGCCCTTTCTTCGCTGCAGTCGCCGATTGCCGCCGCTCGTTGCTCCGCGGTCGCGTGGTGGAAAGCCGTCCACTCGGGAGCGAAGTTCTGCCACAGGTGCAGCAGAGCGACTTGCGCTCCCAGGCCCGCTTGCGTGGTCTCGGCCCACTCCTGGACGTCGCGGAACATGGGGTCGGCCGTCGACCAGCGCGGCATGCCGACGAACACCCCGTCGAAGCCGAAGCGGGCCGCCAGGATCTCCGCACCGATCAGGCCCGCCCGGGTCTTTCCCTCACCCATGGGAGCCTCGATGATCAACATCCCGGCGGTGGGCATCGCGCGAGCCGTTTCAGCCACCAGTTTCTGTACGGGCCGGAGCGGCTCTCCGTACCGCCGCTCGAACACCTCATCGTCAGGCAGGCAGAGACCTTCCCAGCCGCGTCGCAGGCCCAGAGCCGTCCAAGCCGTAGCAGCACGCTCACGCGCCCTGTCCAGGGTCACCAAGGCGGGGTCGTCGACACCGCGAAAGTACCCCCTACTGCTGGCCACGTGGTCAGCCATCGCAATGAGCCCGGCGAGGTGCAGTTGCAGGGCGCGCGACGGAACTTCGGCAGGCACCAGCCCGGCCACCGGAGCCAGTTCCAGCAGCTCGCCCACCAGCCGCAGCAGGGCCCGCTGGACAAGGGGCCACTGCTGGCGCCCCTGGGCCTGGCCACGTGCCGGTGGAGGTGGCTTGAGCGAACTGGCCAGCGGGAAGAAGCCGTGATGACCGGCGATCAGCGGCCAGATCCACTCCACATGCTCCGGCGGCCACCCCTCCTCGGGCAGGAGGCGTCTCAGCAGGAAGCCGCCGGCACGCCCGTGCGCCCACTCGTAGTTCTTGACAGTCGGCGCGTCCCAGGTGAGTCCGGCTTCCCGGACACGCTTCGCCGCCGAGGGATATTTGCCCTGCCATGCCGGGGTCGCCTTGCCCAGGTCGTGCAGGCCGGCGAGCCACATGAGCAGTTCGCGCCCCTTGCCGGCCCCGCCGGCCGTCCGGTCCAGCATGTCGCGGGTGGCGCGGGCGAGGAAGTCGTCCCAGATGCGCTCTGCGACCGCCGCCGTATCGAGCAGGTGGGACACGAGCAAATTATCGGTCCCGTTCGCGTGGTCTGCGGTCTTGCCGATCAGCGCCCACACCTGCCGCTCGACGTCCCCGTCCCGCTGGCCGTCGGCTTCTCCGGTCACCACACCCCCACGCAGATGTCGCTGTGACCGCGATGAGACGGCCGCCGCGATGCCCCTCCTCCAGTGTGTGCCATTCTGCCTCCATGACGCAGGACTCACCGCCGGCACAGGCCCTGTCCACGGCCTTCGACGGGGACTTGCTCACGGACTACGTACCGGACGCACTGGGCGCCGTCGACGTCCGCCGCCTCCTGTCCATCGGCCGACCGCTTGATGACGAGCCGTTCCGCGTCGGCCACCTACGGGTTCCGCTCGCCCGGCGGGCGGAGGTCATTCCCGTCGTCTCCTGTGCCGCTCGTGCCCGCATGCTCCGCCTCACCGAGCAGGCTCTGAGCGACCACGTACCGCGGCCCGAGGTGTTCAGCTACCGCTCACTGAACTGGCAGTACCGACCCGCCTACCAGGCACGGCAGCGCCACCTGCGCGCATTGGCCGCCCGGGCCGACCTGCCCTTGGTGCTCGTCCTCGACGTTCACCGGTTCAGCCGGTCCCTCCCGCTGGACGTCCTGGTTCGTGCGCCCTGGATGACCGAGCGGCTGGCCGGCGCCCTCACCGCCCTGCACACCGCCGCCGGTCGCGGACTGCTGCCAGGGCACCGCTGGGCCAGTCGGCTCGCCACGGCAGCACTCGCCCCGCTGGATGACACGGTGGCGTCCTACGCGCCGGGCCGGTGGGCACGCTGGGGCGACGACCTCCATGTTTTCGTACGTGACCAGGACGAGGCCGACGACATCCGCGCTGCCGCGGCGATCACCCTTCAACAGCTCGGGCTGCGTCTCTCGGCGGAGAAGAGCACCGTCACAAAGGCCGCCTCCGTGCTCGCCGGGCCCGCTCACATCATCGAGGGGCGCCCCGAAGAAGTATGGCGTTCCGGCCTGGCCGACGGCGATGTCCGCAATCTGCGCTTCGCGCTGTTCCGCACCCCGCCGGTCGACACAGTCAGCCGGACACTCGTCGGCGCCGTCCGGGATCGTCCTGGTCTTCTCCCGCGCGCTGTCCACTACCTCGACCGGGCCGTCCACTCGCCGCTCGGGCAAGCAGCCGCGAAGGAACTGCTGCGCACTTCGGAGCCCGACGCGTTCACCGCCGCCCGCTTGCTGCCCCTTGCGGCGCGACACCCGGCACTCCTTCCCGCCGTACCCGACGCGTTGACAGAGGTCGGTGACCGATCCGAGTTCGTCCCGCTACGCGAACTCGCCTGCCGGGTGGGCGCGTTGCGGGGACGGCCACACATGCGCCCGCCCACACCACGTATGCGGCGCTGGCTGGCTCAAGGTGCCCCTTCCCACAGTCAAATGCCGGAGGTCTCTACGCTGTTGTGACGTGGAGGCAGCGGAGGCAAGTGAACAGCGGAAGAATTCACCCGGCGCATTCGGCTCCGGCCCCGGTGCCGGCTGGAAATCCCGGCCCCTCGCGGACCGCCACCGGATGCTGGCCATGGCGATCACTTTGCACAGCCTCCGCGCGGCGCTCGCCCCCGATAGCTGGTACGTCAAAGGTTCCGCGGCGCTGTCCGCCTGGATCGGCCCGGCAGCCCGCCTGCCGAACGACCTCGACCTCGTCGTACCGGCGAAGGCGGCGCAGCGTCTTCTGATGCAGGACGCGCTGCCGTACGGACCACGCGGTGAGTCGTTGTGCGTGGCACGCCACGAGCCGGTGGTGTTCAGCTCCGGCTCCTCACCCACGGTGTACCGGGCGCTGGTGGAGATCAGGGGGCCGGAGATGCTGCCGCCCGTACTCCTCAACCTGCTCCTTGCGCAGGAGGGCGAGGGGAGGGACAGGGAGCGCACCACGTTGCTCGGCTTCCCCGGGCCGACAGGGGAGGTGACCGTGCCGTCGGTCACCGGGTACCGGTTCCTGGCGGAGAAACTCGTGCGCTACAGCAGGCAACGCAGCGGCGGCCGGGTCAACACCCGCTGGCAGGACCTCACCGACATGCTCCGCGCCGTTGCCCACCCCGCATTCCCTGCCCTGCGGCTGAAAGCGCTGTGCCAAGACCTGATGACCGAGATGGCGGATCACGGCCGCACTCCCCCAGCCTGCCTCCCGGCGCCGCCCGCCGAGTGGCTCGACTTCTGGGACACGGCCACGTTCGTGGACGGCCTTCCCTTCGGACGTCTGCCTGAGGCGGCAGGGCGGCTGGCGCGCTTCTGGGAGCCCGTACTGCGGTGCCCGGAGCAGGCGCCGGAAGAAGAGGCCGATGCGATGGACGCGGTGTGGAGTCCCGACGCGTGGTCCTGAAGTGCCCCCTGCCGTTCCGGCGATCCCTGCTGAGCAGACGCTCACATCGGCCCGCGGGTACGCGGCGTGTCACCACCGGCAGCTCGATCTGCGAGCTCGCTCAGAACAAGCGCATGAAGGCACGGTGCGCCGAGCACGGCAGATGCTCCAGCCACCAATCACGCCACCGCCGGGCGTGGAGCAGGTGGTGGTGACCCGGCTGCCCTGCGCCCGCACACGCGAGGCCGGTGAGGAAGTCCAGCGCGTACCCGGTTGCCCCGGCATCCAGTGGCTGCCCGAACACATGCGTCGCGGCCTGTGGGGCTGCGGATCCCTTCAACGTCTTGGTCACGTGCAGGCTGAAGTGGGCGCGCTCGCGCGCCGCGGCAAGGTCCACAGAGGCCAGGGGCGCCACACCGGCGCCGCTGTGCATACGCCCCGCGCTACGCCGGTTGGCCAGGGAAACGGCTGCACGTAGTGTCGCCGCGTCCGGTACCAACCCGCTGAGTCCGTCGCCCAGGGTCGCGTACAGACGTCCGGCCGGCCGTACGGCGTCGCTCAGGGCGCGCAAGTGATCCACGAGATCGGTCTCCCGCGCAACGCGGAGTCGGTACGCCTGTCTCAGGACCGCGGAGGTCTCCAGCCTCCCGGCGGACCAGGTCTCCGCCAGGGGCAGGAGCTGTTGGGCGTTGCCCTCGGTGAGTCGCTCACCGTCAGCGCGACGCACGGTGCCCCACTCGATGTCATGCACATCCGTGACGGCGTAATGGCCGGCCGGCGTGCGCGTCGCGACGGTCCCGGCCCAGCCATCGGCCGACGGCACGCCGGGCAGACGCGGGTCCTCGCCGGGTGCGGCGCCGCCCGCGCCATCAGCTCCGCCCAAGGGCCTCACCAGCACTCCGGCCAGCAGTGACGCTATCTGTACCGGGCTCAGTACGTGCCGGGCCCGGTCGATCACCGGGCCGCTGCGGGCCTCCTGAAGGCCGGGGTGGTCACGCCGCAGCCGGGCAGCCATCGACACCTCGTAGCAGGCGGCCAGCAGGGACTCACGCCGCTGCCCAACTCCCCCGTCGAGCCTCACCCGGTTCCAGGCCCACCCGTGCCGCACCCCTTCACCGAACCGCATCCGGGGAGGCTCCGCCGCGCCTGGGCACGTAAGGACCAGGTCCTTGCCGTAGTACGAGGCGGACCACCGGCCCCTGTCCGTACCGTCCGCCACCAGAGCGAGGCTGTTCCGCACCCTGCGCAGTCCGGCGTCGTGGTCCCCGCTGTCCTCCACGGTGGCGCGTAGCGCACTGGTCACGACGGTCATGGTGACCCCATGCCCGCTCTCCTCGGCAATCCGGCCGAGGACGTCCCCCGCGTCCGAGCAGCCCGTCGGAAAACCCGGCGCGTGTCGCGGCGGCCAGACGAACGCTTCGCTCACCGCCTCCCCCTGTCGCGCCGGAAGAGGGAGACGAACAGACGACGCAGGCCGGGAAAGGTACCGATGAGCAGCGCCGTGGTCAGGCAGGTGATTCCCAGCGTCCGGTACAGGGATGCCGTGCCCGCTTGCGGAAGTCCCTGCCAGATCGCCAGCCCGGTCGCCAGCGGGAGGCCGATCGCGGCCAGCAGGCCAAGAATGGCGTTGGTCGTCTCGGTCTCGGCCGCCTGCACTTGCCTGGCCAGCTCGCCCAAGTCACTGATCAGGCTCTGCAGTGCTTCGGGCAGGCCGCAGCCTCGCTGCATGTTCCGGACGATCGCCGTGCATGTGGCCTGCCGTCCGAAGTCCACAGCCCAGTAACTGCGGCGGAAGATGAGCAGGTCCCGCTCCAGCCGGCCCACCTTACGACGCAGTGGCTCGCTCTGACCCAGACGGGCCACCTCCCGCCCGAATGCGTCAAGGACGATCTGTTGCAGACAGGCCAATGCCAGCGCTTCGCTGTACAGGGTCGTCAGGTGAAAGCTGGTGCCATCGTAGTACTGGCGATCCGAGGGCTGTTCTCTGTTGGGGTCGGACCCGGTCGCCACCAGGGACAGTCCACGGGTGCCCGCCACCCCACGCACAGCGATCGGGAGCCGGAGCCGTAACTCTTCCAATTCCTCCGCGGCTTCGGCCGGTGGAGCGTACTCCGTCGCATGGAACATGTCCCAGAGCCATTGCCCGGCCACGTCAAGCTCCGAGTTCTCGTGCAGGCGTGGTAATTCACCGCGTGCCGAGACAAAAACACCATGGATCATTTTGCGCTGAGTTTCAGCGATGCGGCACCCGTCCGGCAACTGTCCGGCCACCCAGTGACGCTGCTCGCCACGACGTTGATGTGTGTCGATGTCCACGCAGATCTGCAGAGACTTGGGCAAGTCCGCCGGTCTGACGGCAGGAAGCGTACCGTGCAGCAGGGCTACGCCATTCGCTGCCGCGGGCGTCTCCATATCCATGAGCGCGGCGTTCATCGAGCCATCGAGCCTGACCAGTTCGACGGCGCCGAGCCGGAAGCCGGCCGGGGACACCGCCTCTCCCTCGCACTGCCTGTGCCACCGCACATCAGGTGCCCACAGCAATGGGAGGAGTTGGGGATTGGTGTACGAGGCACGCCGATCGGCATGCGACACGACCTCGTTCTCGCGACCTGCACGCCAGCGGCGTACGAGTGGCCCGGAAGTGTACGTACCATCCGGCGCCCGCTCCATTCGCACAGCCACGACCAGGACCGCCTCCCGGCGGAACAGCGCGTCCGGCTCGTCGGGCCCGGGGCCGAAAGGGCCCGGGCGACCCGGGAGCGGGCCACTCACCGTAATACCTCCAATGCATCGCGCAAGTGCCGCCGCCTCTCGTCCTGGTCGAGGCGACGCCACGGTTTCATGGCGGGCACGGGTGTCTCGTCATTCAGCAGCACGCGTGAGTACGGCTGTTGCGGCACGCCTCTGGCCACGAGGGTCATGGCACCGGCCAGAGAATGCGCCCGATGGAAGACGAATGCCTCCATGCCATAACGACGGCCGGCGGAAAGTACGTGCGTACGTCTGCGATCGACAACAGCACTCTCCCCGTGCGAGAAGTCGAAACAGTGCTCACCTCCGGCGAGCCGGTAACGAACCACAGGGAACACCTCCTTGGCGTCCTTCTCGCCGCTTCTGCTGCCGGCGCTACCGGAGATGACCGTCACTTCTGTCAAGGTGTGGGACACCTCGCCACGTAATACGAGGGAGGAGAACGGCCATCGGTGGTCATGCACATCGGCGTCGATACTGTCCGCACGCCAAACGTGCAGAAAGAGCCTGATGGCACCGTCGTCGGTCTGCGCAAGCGGCAATTTGACGAAACCATTGGGATGAATGACGGCTTGCGGCTCGCGAGGCGGCACGAGCCCCTCGGCGAAGCGCTGCTCCAGGGCCGCCAGCACGGCGGTACCGAGCAGTTCTTCACAGACGACCGGACGGCCAGGAGGCACACTCGCCTCCGCGGGCCCCGCGGCACCTGCACATGCCGGCACCTCTGCCATCGGCTCTTCTCCTCTTCCCTGCCCTTGCTCTCTTCTTCCTCTGTTCTTCCTCGCAGCGAGAAAGCAGCGTAGCCCGCAGAAACTGGCCGGTGTGCTCAAGTGCCCGGATATAGGCCCAGGAGAGCTGGGCATCCCGTGATACGGCCACGGTGCCGTGTCAGTGTCCGAGGTCGGCCAGCAGGTCGTCGAGTACCGACTCCTCCTCGGTGCGCACGCCGAGTTCGGTGAGGGCCGTGGGCAGGTCCGGGTCCCATGCGGCGGTGGTCGGCGTGCCGGTCAGAGGCGGGGCCAGTGGGGCGGAGGCGACCGCGCTGCGGTAGTCGGCGGCTGTGTAGCGCCAGGGGTGCCAGGGGACGCGGCGGTCCGGCTGAGCTGGCGCGGGGTGAGCACGACGGGTTCGCCGGCGTCGGCCGCCCAGTCCAGGGCGGGAGTGCCGCGCAGACCGAGGGTGAGGACGGTGGAGGACAGGGAGTCCTTCAGGAGCCCGGCGCAGGGCCTCGGCTGTCTCGCCCAGCAGGCTCTTGGCCGCCCGCGGGGTGCGGGCGAGCCGGCGCCTTCATCACGTCGCGGTAGAGGGCACTGTTGGGTGCGGTCAGGTGCGCGAACGGCGCATACGAGGGGCTGCTGGAGGATCCCGGGGCCTCAGCGGGGCGGGGATCAGCAGGGTCGGGACGGGCGGGCTGCGGCGTCATCGTGCCGACATTGTCTTCGATTCGGACCCCACCCTGAAACCAGGCCCCGACCTTCACACCGAGTTACCAAGCCAGGTCCCGCGGGACGGAGGCAGCCATGAGGCCGCCGGACTGTGGCATGAACCCGACCGCGCCCCTTCCAGCGGCCCCTGCCTGGCCCGGCGGTCCGATCGGTTCCGGCCACGCCGGCCACGGCCCCGCGCCGGCGGCTGGAGGCGATCAGTGGCCGTCGACAAGACTCGTACGGCATCTTGCACAGGTTGAGAGAGGAGTCGACAGGCATGTCCATCAATGCCGGCGAGGCACGTCAGAACCTGTTCCCACTGATCGAGCAGGTCAACGAGGACCACGCTCCCGTTCACATCACCTCCCGCAAGGGGAACGCCGTCCCGATGTCCGAAGAGGACTTCAGCTCCTGGATGGAGACGGTGCACCTCCTGCGCTCCCCCAAGAACGCCCGCCGCCTGCTCGGCTCCATCGCCGAGGCAGAGACCGGTAAGGCTCGGCAGCATGAGCTCACCGACCCCGACGCGGGGCGTGCGTGAAGATCTCGCCTACGTCGCACGCCTGGCAGGACTACACCTAATGGGCCGAGACCGACCGCAAGATGATCAAGCGCATCAACAAACTGATCGACGACACCCACCGACTCGTGTACAAGCCGGCCGACGACGAGTTGATCATCGTCCAGGCCCGGTACCGCAACTGACTCCAGCGCGTACACACGACCGACCTCAGATGGAGAAGCGCCGCCCGGCCCACGGCCCGCGCCCCCCTCACAGCCCATGCCGGTCGAGGATGCTCATCAGCTTGCGCCGGCGTTTCAGTTCCGCCCGCAGACCGGCGAGATAGCCGGTGAACGCCTCCTGCGTGCCCAGCACACGATGGCAGTCACGGGCACCCAGCAGCAGCCCCGCCAGACGCTCGTAGGCACGGTCGCCGGTCGGCTCCTTCAACCGCTCGGCCAGCCGCAGGTAGACCGCGAGCGCCTCGGCCGGGTGCGACTCGCGCGAGAGGCCGGCGAGTTGCTCCCACTGCCGGTCGTCGGCGAGGCCGGTGGCCTCGCGCCAGGCGGCGTCCACGTCACCGTCGTCAAGGAGCGCGTCGATCAGCACGGGCCCGCCGTACCAGCCGCTCCGTTCGCGGCGGGTGTCTTCCCTGAGAACGGCCAGCGCGGCCACGCGCTCGGCCTGCCAGCACTCCACCGCCTGGGCGGCGGAGCGTAGCTGCTGGTAGGCGGCCAGGGACCGCTCGATCCGGAACCGGTCCCGGCGCACCCCGACCACGTCCGCCGACCGCCCCGCGTTCGCGTAACGGGCACACACATAGTCGACCAGGCGGCCGTCGACGTACGTCTCGGCGGCGCAGTCCCGAAGTCCGCGCTCCGCCCACGTGAGCGCCTCGTCACCGCGGCCCGCCGTCTCCAGCTCCTCAGCGATGCGCAGATGCGTGGCACCGGACGGGTCGAGGTCCTGCGCGTACAGGGCGACCAACGCGTCGACGTCACCCTCCGCCTTGACCAGGCGCTCCATCAGATACCGCTCCGCCCAGCCGGACGGCCTGCGCCGCCGCGCTCCGGCCGCCAGCCGCCGCAAGCGGACAAGCCCGCTCGGCCCCAGCACCCCGGCGTAGTCGAGCGGGTCCAGATCCATTACGCCGCTGTCTTCGCCGAGCACCTGGCCGACCAGCCACTCGGCCAGTCGCTCCGGATCGGGGCGCGCACTCTCACACGCCTCCAGATGGGCCTCGGCTACCGCCCCTGCGGCTTCCCCGACCACACCGTCGGAGTCGTCGATCTCCCCGTACGCCTCCCCCAGTACCCGGATGGCCTCCTCGGCCAGACCGACCGCCTGCGCCGCCTGACCGCCGGCGGTCAGGGCGCGCAGTGCGCCCGCCGCCTCGGCCACCTGCCGCGCATACCTGGCAGCATCGGCGTACTCGACGTACCCGTACCGGGCGAAAGGCCGCGGATCGACCAGCGCCAGGATCCGGTCCCGGACCGTACCGAGATCGGAGCGAGCGGCGGCGGCCCGCAGCTCCAGGCGCCGGCGCAGCCCGCGGTCCTCGGCGATCTGCTCCCGCACCAGCGCCAGCAGTTCCTCCCGGGACAGCGCCGTGAGCCACGCCTCCAGAGCCCCGGCCCGCGCCCGCGCGGCGGCCCGCTGCCCCGGGATGGCCTTCGCCCGCCGCAGCACGGTCAGCCCTACGGCCACACAGTGCTTGCAGAAGTTGCCCTCCTGCCCGTACGGGCAGTCGCACCACCCCGAGAGCCCGTCGTCCTCGCCGAGGGCGAGCTCCACCTCATAGACATCCGTGCCGTGCACCAAGGCGGTGACCGAGCCGTCCCCCACCTCCAGACCGCTCACCGCGTCCAGATACCCCAGCCCCCGCTCGAAGGACCGAGCCCCGGCCAGCGCCCGCAGATCGTCCTCGCCGAACCCCGCAACTTTCCGCGCCACACCGGTATTCAACCGCGGATCAGCAACTTCCGGAGGCCCGACGGCCCCAGCCGTCCACGCATACACGACCGCATCCGCGATCGCATGCAAGCCCAGCCACCGCCGGCTACGCCGCCATCACGAACCACCGCACGATCCACGCCGTCAGCGACCTGGCTCCCGACCCGCCGCACCTCCGGTTCACTGCAGCACCGCAGGTCACAACGCGGAGACCAGCACCAACACCACGCGTTTGGCGAAGTAACGGCGAACGGAGTCAATCCGTTGGGCCGCAGCCCCGACCCCGAGGGCCCGGAAGGACATTCCCGCAGTTCACAACGTTTCCTTGACCTGCGTTTGGTGGGGCGGGTGGGACTCGAACCCACGGCCGACGGATTATGAGTCCTTTGGGGATCTTGGCGGCCCTTGCTTCTCTACGCTGGTTTTGGGCGTTTTCCCAGCTCAGACCGCATGACGTGTGCTGGCACTCTGGAACCTTTGTCAGTCTGTTCCTGTCCTTGTGTCCCCAACGCGTCCTCAACGAGTCCCCACGAGGACGCAGCGAGGTACTGAAGGAACGACCGCAACAGCTCGGGGCCGGTGGCCGAACTCCTCCGCAGCGGATTCCCGTTCCAACGCATAGAGGCTCCGCCCCAGAACCGGGGCGGAGCCTCTGTGGCCGTTCATGCAGGCCAAACGTCGTGCGGTTACTCTACCCGGCCGGTACGGCCTGCTCCAGGGTGAGCTGTATGGCGCTGGACGGCTTCGGCTTACGACGTGTCGCGTGGAGGATGAATCCGCCACCGGGCGCGGCCCCGGCCTCATGCCGGTCGAAGGGCGGTTCAGCATAGAGCCGAAGCGGTCCGCCGGCGTCGAACCAACCCTGCGGGTACCTCGCCCTGACGTGCTGCCACCAGATCCTTGCCCCTCTGCCGCTCGCCCGGTCCATGATCGGGAGAGTGCGCCATTCGGGATGGGTGTGATCGTGGGCGTCTTCGATCGCTGCGTCTCGGCGTCGCCGGTCTGGCCCCTCCCAGGGACAGGCGAGGCAGGCACCGCGATGCAGCCATAGGGCGTCGGTGACGATCTTGTGTATGGATGTGGCCGAGTGATGGTTGCTGGGTTCCGGCGGTGTGCCGAACTGCGTGGTGAAGCCGGGGTCGCCGTATCCGATGGACCAGGTCCCACGGAGGACTTCCCTGTCGGCGTTCCGGAGACTGGTGTAGTGACGCTGACGGGCTATGGCTCCGGTGTTGTTGCTCATGGCACTCCAGGAGGGGCGCGGCGTTGCCGCGCCCCTTGTCGAGTCGTACGGGTCAGTTGGTGCCGGCCTTGGGGCGCCGCCTGGGCGTGCGCTTGCGCGGACGCCGAGCCGCGGCGGCTCCCGGCTGCTCGTCGGTCAGGCTGCTGGCCGTTTCCGCTGGGGCGGATTCGGAGTCACCGTCCGGCTCAGGCTCCGGCTTGGGCTCGACCTCGGGGGCGGCCTCCGACACCGCCTTGGGCTCGACCTCCGCGTCAGAGTCCGGCTCGGGGCCAGCTTCCGGCTCGGGCGCGGCCTCGGCCTCGGGCTCCGGGTCTTCCCCGCGGGTGGCGGCGGCTGGCGAGGGGGTGCGCTCGGCGGTGACGGCCGCAAGGGCGTTGTCGAAGAGGTCTATCCACGGTTTGTGGCCGACGTAGCGGGGTTTGTGCTCGAAGGCTGGGAGGAGGTCTTCGAGAGTGCGCAGGATAATGACCGCCGGTTCCTCCTCTTCGTCCGTGACGAGGGTGGTCGCCTTGTTGTAGCGGCGGCCTTCGGGAAGGCGCATGGCGACGTGGGCCTCGTGGGCGGCGCGTTCAGCCGGGCTGGCGCCGGCGGGGAGGGTGGGCGCGGCGTTGCCGGTGATCCAGAGCTGGACGGTTGCTCCGCCGAAGATGGGGCGGAAGCTGATGGCTCGCCCGTCGCTGCAGATCAGGTGGGCCGCGCCGTCGGCGGGCGCTTCGGGGTCGAGAGTCCAGTCTTCTCCGAGGCTCCGGGCAAGGGTGGCCGCCGTTTCTCGTACTGCGGCGTAGGTGATGAGCATGGGGCGTGTCTCCAAGAGGTCTGCTGGTGGGGCGCCGGGCCCGCCCCGGTGCAAGACGGGCCCACGGGGTTACGTGGGGCGCACCTCGTCGCCGCCGTCCAGGAGCATCGAGAGCGTGGAGCCGCTGTCCCAGTCGACGGAGAGTTGGGCGAGGGCGGTGTCGTACCGCCGGACGGTTCCTTGGTCTCCTTCAGTGAGGTCGGTGTACGGGTCGGTGGTGGGGACGAGTGCGATGCGGTCGTCTCGCTTGCAGGTCATCGGAACCGTTTTCGCGGGTTCTATTCTGTATGCGTGAAAAGCGGGGTCACGATCACGTACAGAAGATTCCGGGGCGTTAGCCCTGGTCAGGCGGCCACTCCGCGCACCAGCGCCTCGACCTTCTGGAGCGCCGCAAGGATGGCGGCCTGCGTATGCAGATCATCACGCCGCTCGATGGAGGCGCGGGCCTGCTGAACCGCTTTCGCCGTCACGTCGCCGTCGTGCAGGGTGTCACCGCAGGCGATCAGGACGTGTGGACCGAGGTCCCAGATGATCACGTTGACGGCCGCACCGGCCGCCGCGATCTCGTCGATGTCGGTCAGACGCCATCCGAACTGGTGAGGGTCGATGCCCTTGTCCCGCATGACCTGGACGGCCGCGCGGTACATCCCGCCGGTTCCACCGGCTGGCTCATCGAACTTCATCCCCGGCTTGAGCGGCATGTCGTCGAGCATCATCCGCGCCATCAGTTCGGCCAGCTCGGGGGGCGTGTGGACCTCCGCGAGAGCGTCGTGGGCCCCCTTCGACCGCATGATGGCCAGCAGGGCGCCCATCACGTCCGCGGTTGCACGGAAGTACGCGTCGTCCCTGCTGGTCAGGTGGAGCAGCCCCCGGGTGAGCGCGGCCTCCACCACCGCCCTTACGGCGCGGGCGCGCGTCGGGCCGGGCTTCTCGTCCTCGATCCACTTGTGCAGTGGCGTGGCTCGGTCGATCAGGTCTGGGCGCATGATCCACCAGCGCGCCCAGCACTCGCGGAAGGCGGTGAGGAGCTGGTCGTCGTCGAGGCTGAGCCACCAGTCGGCGGCGAGGTAGGCGTCCGGGCCGCGCAGGGGCCACAGGGCGAGTGCGGCCACCACGCCCATTGGGATCTCGATGCCCGCCCCGCCTTGAGCGTGATGCCAGGCGTAGCTGACGGCCTCGGCTATGTCGAAGGCAGTCTGATGCGGGTTGCTCAGCAAGGGGCGGTAGTGGCCCAACTTGGGCTTGACCGTGGCCAGCTTGGGGCGGGCCTTGGGCGGGGTGGTGACGGGGGCGGGCGCCGGCGGTAGGTCGGTGAGGTACCTGCGGGTTGCCGCGGGGATGGACGGGGGCGGGGGCTCGTCGGAAACGTCGGCGTCGGCGAACAGGTCGAGCTGGCTCATGCAGTCCTCCAGGAACGGTGATCATCGGGGCATGGCTGTGCGGCGGCCCGCGCAATGGGCGAGCCGCCGCACAGTGGGTCAGCGTGCTCCGCGCTGCATGCGGCGAAGGGCGGTGGCGGCTTCCTCGGAGCGCCGCGCCGCCGAGAGGGCGGTGTGCCTGAGCAGTTCGGTCAGGTCTTCGGTGGCGACCTGGGCGAGGATGTCGGTGAGGCTCAGGTGCCGCTGGTCGGGCGCGCGGTACGGGTATCCGGCGGCGAGCGTGAGCACAATGCCCGGAATGAGCTGGTCGGTCTGCTCGTCGCTGAGACCGAGCTGTCGTCCGACGCGGTGCACGGCGTCGATGTCACCAAGGAGGGCGGTCGGCGGAACAGCCTGGTGGGCTCGCTCTGCGACGGCGATCTCCCGCTGCACGTACGCCTCCCAGCTCAGGCGGGCATCGGCCTCCCGGCCGTCGGCCCGAAGCGCACTGGCAGTGAGGATGGCCTTGAAGCGAGGCGTTCGCATGGCGGTCTGCATGTACTCGGCGGGCGTGAAGCCGGCGCGAGCGATGGCGGGCTCGTGGGACTGGGCATGGAAGTGTTCAAGGGTGGCAAGCAGGGCGCTCTCGGCGGCCACGGGATGCACGCCCAGACGGGCCGCGAGGGTGGCGCACAGGGTTTCCGACGCGATGGTGTGCATGCTGATCTCCAAAAGGTCTATTCGGTGCGAGCGTTGACGGCGAGGTAGGCGTTGGCGGCGGCCAGTCGCGTCGGGCTGGCGACGAGTTCTTCCGCCCAGGCGAGCAGGGCGATGTCGCCAGCGGTATCCGCGTCGGGCGCGGTGACGACGTAGGCGTGCTGCTCTGCTTCTTGAAGCTCGGCGCATCGCCTGTCGTGGGCGGCGTCACCACCGGGCGGAGGTTCGACCGCCATGACTTCGACTTGGGCGGGGTTGGGTTCGCGGTAGATGACCCACCACGTCTGCTGTGGCGAGCTGAGCACGGTGTCTCTCCTTCGTGAGCGCGTCGGCGGGCGGTCAGTCCTGCGGTTGGGGTGCGGGGTGGTGGATGAGGAGTTCGGCGATCTCTCGGCCGATGTGATCCATGAGGGTGCGGATCTGCTTCCTGTCGCCGCCGAGGTACAGGGCCAGGTCGAGGACCTGAGGGGCGGCGGCGTAGTCCAGGAGCTGGCGGTACTGGTCCTGGGTGAGCGTCGCGAGGCTTTCCGGCCGCAGCGCCCAGGACGCGGTTGCGGCGCTGTCGATGAGGTTCGCGGCGGCGCGGAGCGTCGCGTCGTCGGGCTGGCGGGTAGCGATGACCAGGAACATCGCGCCAAGGTGGTGTTCCGGCGTGTTGATGACCGGCAACGAGGGACGGGCAGGCATGGCATCTCCGGTTCGGGGCGCACCGCCCGAATGCTTCTTTTCTATAGGCATTCAGGAGGCAGTGTGCCCATGCTGAGGGCAGGGAAAGGGGGGTTAGCTCTCGGGGAAGTCCACGACGAGGGCCGTCGCGTTGTCGGGAACGCCGTCCGGTCCGGCGGCCTCCAGCGCGTCGGCGATGCACATGGTGGCCGCATCCTTGGCGTCAGCGGCGAGGGCGAGGATGTCACCCACTCCGCGACTCCTCTGTTCCAGGGGGACGTGAACACCGTCGGTGCACAGCAGCAGTCGCCGGGCGCACTTGCGCTCGACCGCTCCTGCCGCGATGGAGCCGCGCATCAGGCAGGAGGTGATGAAGTCCCGGTCGTACGGGCCCGGGGTACGGCTGCGGGCTCGCTGCTCCTCGGCGTAGTCGTGGTCCTTGGTCAGCGGCACCGCCGTACCGATCGGGGTGAGCCGGTAGGCCCGTACGTCGCCGCACCAGGCGAAGCGGACGAGCGGCGAGCGGTGGTCGGCCACGGCAACGACCGCGACGGCGCTGGGGTCGGTCGCGGGGTCAAAGTCCCACCGACTCTCGTTCCTGGCCTGGATGCGTGCTGCCGCGAGGGCGCGAGCGGGGTCGCAGTAGAGGGCTGCGGCGCGGGCGATGCGCGGCGCGAACCTGCGGGCGAAGCGTCGGGCTTCCGGCGTGTCGCCGACACCGTCGAGGACGGCGAAGGCCCAGCGACCGCTGCCTTTGTCGCGCTTGACGGCGTAGGCGTCGCACTGGTGGGCCCGCCCGCCGGGATGCTGCGCCGCACTCACGCCCGGCGCCACGGCGAACGTGCCGGACAGCAGGCCCGAGGCGCGGCGGACAGCTTCGGCGCTCAGCGCGGGCAGCGGGGTGTAGTCGCCGGCGCTGTCGGCGGGGCCGGTGATGACGACGGGTCCGCGCAGCACGGGCGGGGTACTTCCGCCGGTGACGCTCATCCATGCCTGCCGGGCGACATTGTTGACCGTCTCCCTGCCCTGCCCGACGTGGACGACGGCCAGGCGGCCGAGCGGGTAGGCGTGGGCGCCGTCGACGTGGAAGCCGATGCTCCGCAGTTGGTCGGGCAGATGGGAGTCGAGGACGATCTCCTCGACCTGGCCGTCAGGCTGGACGAGCAGGGCCGGGGTGGTGGCGATCACTGAAGCGGTCCAATCGTGCGCGGGGCGTGGCCCCGGGGGTTGGAGGACAGGGGGATTGCGATGTCACGGAGGTCCGGCAGCGGGTGGACGTAGAAGTAGCCGGGCGGGTGGGTGCGGACGTCGGCCAGCCGGGCGAGGAAGGACACGTCGCGGGTGAGGCTGGCCCAGGCGGCATCCGGCTGCTTGAACAGGTCGAACTGGAGGAGAGGCCGTTCGTCATCGCCGTGCGGGCGCCACAGGGCGTAGCTTCCGGAGGTGTCGGTCTGGGTGGCGACGATCGTCTTGATGCGCGGCTCGATCCCGGCTGTGGCGACCGTCAGGCGCCTGAGCACGCCGCGTGAGAGACCGCGGATGGCCAGGCAGACCTGGCGATCCGCGATCCGACAGGGGTCGACCAGTGTCACGCGTGTCCTCCTTGGTGTAGGTCCCCCCGGCGGCCGGGTTGTAGGTCACCGGCCGCCGGGCGGAGTTCGGGTGGGGCTTCCCCTTTTGCGCTGGTTTGATTCTATATGCATTAGGGGGGTTTGCAAGATTTTGGGTGATTTTCTTTTCAGGGGGCTGAGCTATTTCCGCAGCTCAGCGGGCGTTTCCGGCGTAGCCAGCTCTCTGATGTGAAGGATGAGACGAGACCCGGTGACGACGTGGCCGATCCTCATGTCCGGGCCGATGACACGCGTGTGGTCGTCGTCGTCCAGGACTCCTTGGTCCACGAGGCCGTCCACGCACGCCTTGAAGCTGGGATACCAGTTGGCCGGGTCGCGCCGCTGCCGGTCCTCGGGGTGCAGCACGCCGACGATGTGCGCCCTTTCCAGATGCGGCACTGCCCGCGAAGCCGCCCAGGCGGCGCGCCGCAGAACTCTGGTGATGTCGGCACGACGGTGATGGTGGAGCCGCTGGTTGGAGTTGAGGAGCAGCAGCCGCGGGGGCAGTGCCACGCGGAAGCGGCGGCCCGGCATCCCGTCGAACCAGTCCGTCGTCTCGGCGGCCACGTCTCCGCGTTGGAACAGCGTCGGCGGCTTGGGCGCTGCGGGCACGTCCAGCGCAGGCACGTCCTCGGGCGCGTATCCGTTCTTGCGTCTGCTTCCCGTCCCGGTGACGGCTGTGGGGTGCAGGCTCGTCACGAGAATGAGGCGCTGGCGAAGCCCGGTGGCCGCGTCGGCGACCAGGGCGCGCGCGCCCCCCTCTTCGTACTCCACGATGCGGATGCGAGCGGTGTCCTGCGGGTGGCAGGCCGCGAAGATGCGGCCGGTGCGTATGTGGGTCATGGGCGGTCCCGGCGCGACCTGTCAGCAGTTCTGATCCCCCAGAAGCAGGCGTGGCCATGGCTTCCGTGCATCTTCGTCAGCGTGGCCTTGGCGACGGGGGCGATGCCCAGAGCCACCCCGTACATCGTCGACGGCGTCTGCGTCTCCGCCAGCGTGGCGAGGATCTGCACGGACTCCTCACGCCGACTCTCCATCCAGCGTCCGACCGCTTCCCAGACGCGCTCGGCTATCTCCTCGTGCATCAGCACACCTCTTCGTTCATCAGCTCGTCGCGGTCGACGGGAGGCGTTTCTCGTTCGTCGGGCAGCATCGGCGCCGCCTGGTGCGCTCGCCGCAGCTCGGCCAGGGGCAGGGGACGGGCGACGCCCTTGCGTCGTTGCCGGAGGATCGTGACGGGCCCCAGCAGCCGGCGCAGGCCCTCTTCCTGCGCCTCGGCGTAGGCGTACCGGTCGGGCATGACGTCGAGGAGGTGCCTCCACTGACGCATGCCTGCCCTCACGCACGTCCCCCCGCAGTTGTTGTGGGAGAAGCCCAGTTCGTACAGGCGCGGCGGAGCGACGCCCAGTGCACGCGCCTCCTGGAGCAGTTCGCCCTTCGTGCGCGGCGGTTCCCACTTCGAGCACAGGGGGAAGCGGGTGCGCCAGGGCTTCCAGGCGCGGGCGATGGCGGGTATGCGGGCCTTGTCGCGCACCGTGGGTTCGATGCCGACGTACACGAGCGTGCGGGCGGGGTCCTTGTGTGCTTCCATCCATGCGCGGCACGGAGTCTGCTTCAACGTCCGTGTGCATGGCGCGAGTCGGTCGTTCCCGAGGAACCTCTTGTCTCGGAAAACCTCCCAGGGCGTGCGCCCGTCCGCCACCTTGGTCAGCGGCACCCCCAGCAGGCGGCTGGTGTCGTCAGCGAATCTCCACAGGTCGTCATCCTCAATGCCCGTGTCGGCGATGAGGAGAGTGAGGTTGTCGGTTCCGTGCTTCTCAGCGACGCGGACGGCGGCTGCAAAGCTGCCGATGCCGCCGCTGAACTGCACAACATGAGCGATCACTGTGCGCTCCGGGTTCGGGCCGCCCCGGATCCTGCCGGGGCGGCAACGGCGTGCAGGTCAGGTGCGAGGCGTCTTCGGGGCCTTCTTGATGGCGCTGCCTTCTTCCGGGATCGGCTTGGTGCCGTCGACCAGGGCCTTAAAGGACGCTCCGGCGCGGAAGCGGACCGCTCGGGTAGCCTCCACCTGCACCCGCTCTCCGGTCTGCGGGTTGCGAGCGAGTCGCGCCGGACGCTCCACGGGTGCAATCGAGCCGAAGCCGGTCACGCTGATCCGCTTCCCGTCGGCCACCGCGCGGACGATCGAGTCGAAGACGGCCTCCACCGCTTGTGCGGCAACGGTCCGGGAGCCGATCTTGGCGGCGACGTCCTCAATGAGGAGCTTCTTGTTCATGGGATGTCCTTCTGTGGGTTGGGTGGGAAGCGGCCGAGTTCAGGCGGCGGGCTCGTCGAGTGCCAACGCCCAGTGGTTGGCGGTTCGGGGCGCGGTCTGCGGCACGTAGGCGACGGCCTCGACGGGGATGTTCGCGTAACTGCCGTAGGTGCGGCGGCACAGGTTGCCCTGGGCTGTCGTGGCCGGATTGGTGTGAGAGTCCGGGTCATTGCTGCCGACCAGGTGCGCCCACCGCTCGTATACGCCCTCCTGGGGCCGGTACATGTGCAGCCGGATGCCCATGCCGTACTCCACGCCGCCGTGGAAAATCGGGGCAAACTCGATGCCGGGCGCGGGCAGGTCTGGGTTGAGCTGTGCGATGAGTGCCACGGCGGCGACGGGGCCGAGGAGTTCGCGCATCGATCGGTTGTTCATCTGTCCTACTCCTTCGGTGGATCAGGCGACGTCGGGGAGTGCGAGCTGCTGCGCGTCCGGCTCGTCCTCGGCGTCGAGTGGGTTGGGGCCGGGCTTGTAGAAGGGCTGGCAGTCTGGGCACTGCTGCTCGACGGCGCGGCGGTGGGCGCGGGACCCGGCGGCGGTGCCACACGACTTGCGGATGACCGCCGGCGGCAGCTCCGAGGGGTCGGCGTCCGGCAGGGAGTGCACGATCACGCCGGACAGCCAGATCCGGCCGCCACAAACGCCGTCGAAGTCGCTCTTAGCGGGCAGGACCTGCCGGATGCAGGCGGCTCGGTAGGGACAACCACCGCAGACGTAGAGGACGGGTTCGCAGATGGCGACCAAGTCCTTACCGGTCTTCCACCGGTTGTCGGCCACGGCGAAGTCGGGATCGCCCCAGCAGGGGGCGTGGTCGGTGATGTGTGTGCCGGGTAGGGCACTGCGAGATCCGGTCACAGGACAGGCTTCAATCGCTGACCTATCCACTGCGCAACGTTGACAGAGACTGCGTTGCCTGCCTGCATGGTCTGTTCAGCCAGGTTGCCGTAGACCACGTACTTCGCCGGGAACCGCTGTCCTTCGAGCTGTTCGCGGGGCTTGAGCATCCGGAAGTAGCAGTCGTTGATGTCCGGCGCGGAGCGGACCAGGGCGGCCGAGTCGCGGGTGGAGAGGGTGTGGATGGGCTCGGCGGCCGTCTTCACTGCGGCCTTGCGGTACGGCACGACGAGGGTGGCCCTAGCCCGCTCCGGCACTCGGCCGCCGTGGGTCACTAGGCCGTGGTGATTTCCCTGTGCGGTGACTCCGCTCAGCGGATTGGCCGCGGGGCTGGCGGTGGCGTTGTTGCGGAACTCGACGATGAACGGTTCCACCGTCAGGAGTGCTTCGCTCTGGCGGGTGGTGCGAGTGCGCAGGGGCACGTCGATGGGAACGGCGTCGGTGTTCCACGAGCCGCCGGTCGGCACCAACAGTGCGTCACCCTGCTTAGCCGTGCGGGTCGGCAGGGGCCGGTCCTCAACGGCGTACGCCCGGTCGCCGCCCTCCCTGCCGTGCGTGAGGGTGATAGAGCTGGGCCGGTGGGGGAACTTGAGGAGGCCCGCGCGGATGCGGTCCATTGTGGTGTCCGCGAGGGGCTTCTTGCGGTCGCCGATGCGTGTGCCGAGGTCTTCCCAGTTGATGATGTCGCTGGCCGGGCGGACATAGGGCTCGACCATGGCGTGGCGGCAACAGGTGTTGGGGCAGCGGTAGATGTAGTCGCGCCGGTACTTCCCGATCCGTACGCCCGCCACATTCCACGACTGGACGGCGGGCACGTCCTCGCCGCAGTCCACGCATGGCGCGAGGGGCCTGGGCTCCAGGTCCGGCTTCCGCATGGTCTTGAGGGTGAAGACAACGTACATGCGGTCGCGCCACTGGGGAGCGCGCAGGTTGACGTCGTCTCCAATGTGCGCGCTGCTGACACACACGATCTGGTACTGGTAGCCGAGTAGTTCCATGGCTTCCAGCCACTTGGGGAACAGGATCCAGTCGAGGCCGAACTCGACTACGTTCTCGACGACAATTGCCTTGAATCGCTTGGCCTCGGCGGCGCGTACGACGCACCAGCCGGTGACGCGGGTGCGCTCGAAGGCATCCTTGGTCAGGGCCTCCCAGCCTTCGCCCTCCTCGATCAGGTCGAGCAGGTCCATTTGGTTGGTCTCGCGGCGCCGCCCGCCGGCGGGGCTGATCTCGGTGCAGATGACCGATGCCCACAGGACGTCGGCGTTGGGGAGGTAGCGCATCGGGAGGCCGGAGATGTCGATGCACGCGTGGTCGGCGTTGCGATGGTTGGCTGCGTGCGTGTCGATGGCGAGCTGCCAGTGGTTGATCCCGAGGATCAGTTCGTACCCGGCTTCGACGAGCCCGGTGCTGCTGCCCCCTGCGCCACACAGCAGGTCTATGACTTTGGCCATGATGGTCGTGGTTCTCCAAGATGTTCTGTGAGGCCCGGCCCCGCGTAACGGGGCCGGGCGATGGCCGGGATCAGTGAGTGCGGAGGCCGCCGCGCTCTTTGGCCCGGCGCAGGAAGTTCACCCAGAGCCGCCAGGTGTGGTCGCCGACCGGCATTTCAGCGATGCCCACGTGAGGCTGAGCCTCGTAAATGGTCAGGGCGGCGGTGATCTCGGCGACGGTGACCAGGAAGCCGTCGTCGTACCTGAGCTTGTAGGCGGGGATGCCCTTGGGCTCGGACTCCGAGGCGTCCTTGACGGCCAGGTATGCGGCTCGGTATTCGGCGATGCGGGTAGCCGTGGCGTGGTCGGGCTGCGTACCGGGCTTGAGGTCCTCCTCCGTCAGCCCGTAGGCGGACAGCTCCGGGTAGGAGGGAACGGGCAGCTCGACGAGCATCCCGAAGTCGTTCATCGCGTCGAGGATGCGTGGCATCGCGGTCCACGCGAAGCGGAAGTAGTTCTCGTCCCCGTCGGCTGGCTTGCCGTCAGTGGTCTGGATGTAGATGTCGTATCCCACGGGTTTCTCCAAGAGGTCTGTGGCTGCCCGGCCTCGCGTCAGGCCGGGCAGCGTTCAGCGGTGGGCGGCGTGGCGGTGGTGCCGTTCGCCGCAAGTGGTGCATCGAGGGAGCCGGTTGCGGGCCTCCCAGCGGAGTTCGCCGACGGTGAGCGCGGCGAGGCCGACGGCGACACCGATGGAAAGTGCGAGCAGCGCGTAGATGACAGTCATCAGACCGTGGCCTGGCCGGCGTGGGCGAGGTAGACGGTGACGACCTCGCCGTTTCGCTCCCAGATGGTGAGCGGCCATGCGGTCCCGCCCTGTTCGTGGATGCAACGCCAACCCCGCTGCATCAGGTCGTGGGTGACGTAGCCGTACTCTTTGATGGCCGCGTGGCGGGCGTCGAACGGACCCTGGACCAACTGGGACAGCGACTGGTGTCTCGCTGAGACGCCCTGCATCTGCACGGAGACCAGGTCGACACGTCGGGGGGCCAGGCGCCGCTGGGTGACGAAGACTCCGATGGCCTGGACGAGAGAAACGGGATCGTTCCCGTGCTGGGTGTGCTCGCCGTCCTCGGTGGAGTCGTAGACCGTCTCGTCGATGGTCGGGTTGTCTTCGTGTGCGCGCCGGACGATGAAGCCCTCGACGTCGCTGAGGTCGAGGGGCAGTTCCTCGACCGATGAGATCCACAGGTGCGAGCCGTCGGTGAGCTGGGCGGTGATACCGACCATGCCACCGGAGATCTCGACGTCGGTCACGAGCGGGATGCGGCGCAGAGCGGTGATGATCGGCTCGTAGGCGTTCCACAGCTTGCGCCACAGCGGGTCATCAGTGTTGCCGTGCACGGGCATGGGGGCCATCTGTGCGAGGTCGTTGCTCACGGTGTCCTCTCCAAGAGGTCTTGTGCCACTAAACGGTACAAAGTTGGGATCTATCTTGGAACCAGGTTGATGCGCCTGCGACTAGCAGACAGGGGGCCTCCGGCGCTCTTCCCGCACCCCTCGAGCGACGGCAGTCAGGGCCGCCAACTCGTCGGCGCGCTGCTGCGCAGCATCGCCGATGCGCCGGGCCTGGTGGGCGAGGCTTCGCGCCTGCATGAGTGCGTGGTGGTTGTCGCGGGGGTCGAGGCGGGTCTCCGCACCGCCAATCTCATCGAGGAGTTCGCTGACGATCTCGTCGCGCACGTGCTCGGCGTGACCGAGGCCGTCGAGGTCGCGTTCGCACTCGACCTGGCCCTTGAGGTCGGCGATCTGAATGAGCATGTCGCCGACACCTTCGGGGTCTTCGCGATAGAGGTCAGCGAGGGCGCGGATCTGCTCGTGGGCGGCGGCACTACCGTCGAGCACGATCGCGCCCTTGTGTTCGCGACGCAGAGTGGGCAAGTAGCTCATGTCATCCTTCCGATCCGAAGGGGCCCCTCCCCTTCTTCATGGTACTATTCTATATGCAATACCGCGTATGTCTAGATTCCTGGCGAAATATTCATTCGGCCGCCTAAGTTTTTTGCCCCCGGCGGGCCTTGGACCCACGCACTGCCTCACGCGCAGCCCTGCGGGCGGCCTCCACCGACTCGGACTGCTCCTCGACCCGCTGACGGCGGCTAGCCGCATTTCCGTGCCACTGATCCCAGAAGCGCACATGCGCCTGGTGCTCTGCCACCTTTGCTTCTTCCCGCTCCCTCTCGCGTTCTGCGCGCGGGTTGGTGCCGCACCCGCGACAGGAGGCAGCAGGGCGCCCGCGGTGCCTCGAACAGCCCGTCTGCGGCTCCTCGCGTTGCGGGATCGGGGTATCTGCCGAAGCGGGCGCGGGCTCCCCTACGGCGTCAGCCGTGGGGGTAGGGGGGAAAGGAGGGACACAGGAAGACCCAGGAAAGGAAGGGGTTCCACCGCTGGAACCCTGTGGGTTCCCCTCGTGGAACTCATCGGGTTCCACCGGTGAAACCCTGCCCTCCGCCTTCTCAGTGTTCCCCCCGTGGAACCCTGCCTCCCCCGCTGGGTTCCCCCCGTGAAACCCTGCTTCCGCCTTCGGCTTTACATCCCTCTGCTGTCGTACAGCCTCACGGGATTCGACATCCTGATAAGTCATCGCGGGCTTGGCCGGAGCTGAACGCACCACCCCGGAGCGAGCTTTGTGAGGGTTCTTGGGGGCGGCTTTGCGGGCCTCGGCAGCCGCCTTCAGTTCCGGCGTGGTGGGCGTGGGGGGTACGCCGAGTGGGAAGACCCGGTAGACCGCAGATCGGCCTGCCTTGCCTGTCTCGACACGTTCGACGAGGCCCTTGGCTACCAGCTCCGTGACGATGGTGATGGCACGTTTGTCGGTCACGCCGACCCACGCGGCAAGGCGGGTCAGGCCGGGCCGAGCGAGACGCGTCTCGTCGTCGGCGCTGTCCGCGATCTTCATGAGGGCGAGTTTCTGGCTCTGGCTGAGCACATCGGGCGGCAAGTACGCCGCGGCGATCATCAGTTGGATGGACACGATTCCCCTTGGGCGGTACAGGCATGGCGGCAGGGCGGGGCGCCCCGCCCGTTGTCACGGGCGGGGCTGGAGGGGTAGGGGTTTCGGGTCAGGCCGGCGCGACGTTGATGACCGGAGCCGTCTTCTTCCCGGTCTTCCGCCGCGGGATGGGCAGCCCGGCCGCCTTGAGGTTCTTCACCATGCGATCCACGTCCGGCTTCATCGGCACGGGGATGCCGGCGACCTCATGGAGGTCGACCATCGCCTCCACGTCGTCCTTCTCCTCGTCGTTCCCACCGCGCCAGGAGAGCTTGTTGGGCCCATAGATCCCAGCCGGGGACTGGTCCAGCTTCTTGCGCGCGAACGTCTTGATCCGGTTGCCCTCGCTTGCGAGTTCATGCCCCTTCACGTAGTCGATGAGCGCCTGTTCGCGGTCGGCATCATTGTGGATGAGCACCGTCTGCTCCGGGACGCCCGGAGCCGCCCCCGGCCAGCACACGGAGCGAAACGGGCAGTAGTCGCAGATGGCGTCGAGACCCGGTCCGTTGAAGTCACGCGGCATCTCTTCGGGGTCCCTGGCCTCGCGCACGCGCTCCACCCACCACTGGGCCTCGGCGGCCCGCTGGGGGTCGAAGTCGATCTCCTGGGTGTGCTCCGCGCCGCTGTCGCGGTTGATGAAGCGGAAGCGGATGCGGCCGATGTCCAACGGGCCCAGCCGTGACAGGTACCGCTGGCCCGGTACGTCTTCGAACCCGACCTCGTGCAGTACACCCGCGTACAGGTGGACCTGGCGCAGCTCGGCCGCCGTAGCCCCGTACCGGAGAATGCGGTCCCACATGTACGTGGACTTCGTCTTCACGTCCTCCACGGTGAGCACGTCAGCAGGTATCGCCGGTCTGTGCCGAGCGGGCAGGCGGGCGGCGGTCGCCGCGTCGAGTTGGACGACGTCGACGTGCCCTCGAATCAGGTCATCCTGGACGCTGCGCTCAACCAGCCATCCGTACTCCGTGCGCGCCGACTCCAGCAGACCGTAGTGGATGAACGTGCCGAGGATCGCCGCGCGCTTATCGGCGTGGTCGGTCGGGGTGACGCCGTGCAGGATGTAGGCGGCGCGTCGGCCACACACGGTGTCGGATGCCCCGAGCTGGGTCTGTCGGGAACGGGGGCTGCGGGCGTCGACGTAGTGGGCGGCGTCCCAGATGGAAGGGGCGACGCCGTCAACGACGGTGGCTACGGACATGGGAGTTCTCCAAGAGGTGCGTGCGGGCCGGTCACTGCTCGGCGTCCTGGTCCTGCTCGGCGGCCTTCCGCTTGGCGGCGGCGCGGAGCTTGTCGGCGTCGGTCAGTGGGCCCTCGCCCATCTCCGAGCGCGGGTTGTCCAGCTCGGCTGCCCTCTGCTCGGCGGCGGCCCGGACAGTGGCGATCTCGTCCCGGCTGAGGCGGTTGGCCGGGTCGGGGACAGAGCGCCACAGCGCGCCGAGGGCTTCCTTGTCCTTCAACTCGGCGATGCGAGTCAGCCACGGCTGCACAAGGTCACCGGCGAGCGCGGGCATCACGCGCGGCTGGGATTCGATGGAGCAGCCGAGCCTGTTGAAGACCAGGTCCTCGATGCTGAAGTCCCGCAGCGTCAAGGGCTTTCTCTGCTCCACGCGCATGCGCAGGGACCGAACCTTGATGATCTGAGGGTCGGCATCACGCTTCATCCGGACCCAACAGGTTGAGTCGAAGCCCAGATCCTTTTGAGCCGAGACCTTCCACTCCGTCTGGTTCTGGATCGGCTGGCCGTTGTCATCCGTGGCGCTGACCTGCTTGCCGCGGGCAAGGACGATGGCGATGCCGGGGAGGGTACGCAGCAGGTAGATGATCCTGTTCCACCGCTCCAACGCGTCGTTCCACAGGTTCCGGCCGATGTCGTAGGCGGCGTCGGGGTCCTCCTGGAGCAGCTTGCGGTTCTTGCGCGTCCTGCGGCCCCGCTCGTACGTCCAGTTGGACAGCATCCGCCACAGGGCCGAGCCCGAGTCGATAGTCAGGACGACCGGCGGCTCTCCTGCCGTTGCGGCACGCCGGGCCTCGGCGTGCACGGCCTCGACCTGCTCAAGGATGTCCCGGTAGGTGCCGTCGTGCTCGATGATCAGGTAGTTTGCGCCCTGGATCGCCGCGTACTCGTCGGCCGATCCCTCATCGAGGTCAATCCAGTACGTCTGGCCGATGCGCTCAGAGGCGGAGAACTGGGCGGCCGAGTAGGTCTTGCCCGCGCCCTCCTCCCCCTCGATGAGGATCAGCGGCCATGGCACGACGCCGGTCGGCTTGCGGGTCTTGAGTTTGATGGCAGGCGGCTTGGCGGCGCCCGCTGGTGCGTTCACGATCTGGCTCCAAGAGGTCGTGGTCAGTCCGTACGCAGGGCTCGGACCTTGAATAGCGGGGACCACTCCGGGTGCTCGGCCAGCAGGAGCCGGACGTACCGGGAGCGGTAGTCGTTGTTCAGCGCGAACTCGTCGCCTCGGGTGGCCGCTCCGTACTGGTAGCGCAGGAGCTCGAAGAGCATCCCGATGCCGATGCGGCCGAGCCCCTTCTCCGCGCAGTCGGCGGTCATCCGGGCCAGCGCCCCGATGACCCAGGGGTTGAGCGCGTGGAATGCCTCGAACCGCTGCTGGATGGTCAGGTTGCCGGCGTCGGCGGGGTGGCGAACGGGCTGGATGGTCCCGAACAACGGCGGCTGTTCGATCAGCAAGACTCTCCCCCTCAGAGGTAGCACGAACACTATGGAGTGTTGGAATCTATCTCCAGGCAGGAGAAATGTCGATCAGCAACACCAGTAGCCCACACTCGGCGGCCCTCTCGAACAAGACACTCGACCCTCCACTGAATGAAACGCACCCCTGCTGGGCACGCTTCTATTCTATATGCAACCAGGAGTGAGGTCAAGAACAAGTCACCTTCCTTGCAGGCTAGTTGGGGGTCTGGCGGGCCGCCTTGCCTCGCGGCACGATCCTGGCGCCGGGACCGTTATACGTACCGTCGCGCAGCGCGGCCAGGACGCGTTCGTCGACCGCCCAGTCCACACCGCGGGCCCCGGCCTGGAGCGCGGGAACATCTTCCATGAGCGGCTCCAGGAGCCAGATCGGTGAGCCGGAAAGGGTGTAGTCGGCAGGACGGAAGCGGCCCGTGCTGACCGCCTTCCTCAGCAGAGCGCGGGAGGGCAACTGGAACAGCGCCACCAGCTCGGCTTGTCCCACGAGAGGAGGAAGTTGGTCGACCTCGCCGACCCAGTACCCCGGGTCCTGCTCCCTGACCAGCCGCGCAAGCTCGACCTCGTTGATGTACTTCGTACGCGGAGTGGTCTGCCCAAAACCCTTCACGAACTGGAGAAGCCAGTAGGGCGAGCCACTGATGATCTTGGCGTACCGGTAGTCCAGCGTGTGGTCACGACTGATCCACTGACTCACCTGGAGCCGCTTCACGCCATAGAGCGCGGCGAACTCCGCCCCGCCGGCCAGGTACGGCTTCCTCGCCGATGACCTCTGATCCTCTGGCACGCCATCGCCTTCCCTCGCGGTACGTCTGCATATAAATTGTAACCAGTGCGAGAGGGTGGAGTCCGTGTCCCCCGAAACCCGGGTAGTGTGGAGGCTTCCAAGAGGTCGAAGGCCCCCGTCACAGGCGAGACGGGGGCCTTCTTCCTTGCTTACTCGAGTCGCGCTCGGCGTCACGCCGATCCGGTCAGGTCCTCGGCAGCGAGAGCTGCGGGTCCTCGTACTTCGGCGGCCGGGCGTAGCCCAGCAGCCAGCCGAAGCGGGGCGACAGGTGCTTCTCGGCGAAACGGAAGACTCCGTAGTAAACGAAGATCACCGTGGGAGTGAGGACACCGGATACCGCGTTCGCGTCCAGGTCGAGGCCGTGTCTCAGGGCTACTGCGACGAGCCAGCCGACCGCGGTCGGCACCCCGGTGCGCAGAAGGGATGCGTACAGGTTCATGGGTTGCGCTCCTTGATGATGTCGAGGGGTCAGCCGAAGAGGCGGGCCCAGGTCTGGGGGCCGGGGAAGCCGTCGGCGTCGGAACCGCTCCACTTCTGCGCGAGCTGGAAGTCCCTGACGTTCAGGCGGTCTGCCTCACCCCAGTCGCGGGTCGGGCCCACGCGGTAGTGCTTGCCGAAACCACGCCGGACGAGCTGCTGGCCCAGGAGGAGGATCGAGGCGTTCGACTTGCCGGGGCCGAAGGCGCTACGGCCGGGGAACGGCGGCAGGTCTGGCTTGGGCGCCGGGCTCCCCCCGGTGGGCCACTTCGGCATCGGTCCCGGGTCGGTGTGCTGGTTCTCGGGCACCTGGCCATGGCCGTAGTGCCCACCTTTCGTCTCCCACGTGTGCTCGCTGCGGGCCGCGCTCCAGGTGGGCGTGCCCATCGGCCAGGCGTCGGGGACTCCCCAGCTCCGGGCCCAGGTCAGGATCTTGTCGAGACCCTTGGCCGGGGTGTCCCGGACGGTCGCGTACGTCTTTCCGCCCACTCGGCAGTAGGGGAAGAACAGTGTCTCGACCTGTAGGCACACCTTCCCCGTGCGGTTCGTCCGCGTGCCGCCGGCGGCGTCGACGACCGACTTGGAACGGCTGTTGGCCGGGTAGAACTGCGCGGTGCGTCCGGTGAACGGGTCCCACAGGAGGTGCGGAGCGGCCCCGCTACCCCCGCCCGTGAAGTACCGGACGAGCTGGTCGAAGGGAACGAGGTCGGCGGGCTTGGACGCCGTGCCGTTCTTGTCCCAGGTGATGTGCCAGATCACGCGCGGGGCGTACTTGGTGTCGGTGGGTGCCGTGTCACTGAGCGGGTGCCGTTCCGCTCCGGGCAGCCAGAGATCGGGCATGAGGCGCGTCCTGCTTCTCCCCCGCGCCATGGCGATCTAGATTGACGTTGTTCGTTTCGTTACGGGCTGCCGCGTGCAGCGAGCAGCAGTTGCAGCACCGTCAGGAGCACTGGCGCGATGAACGCGGAAATAATCAGACGCCGGTTGGTGCTCGCCTGCTCGCGGTCCTGGTCCCGCTCGGCCCTCACGGTCTCCAGCTCCCGTTCAAGGGTGTCGATACGCAGAGTGAGGTTACGCTGGTCGGCACGGTAGACGTCCACGGTGACCACCTGGTTGAGACGGTTCGCCAGAGCAGCGATGTCGCTGCGCAGATCGTCACGGAGCTGTGCGAGATCGTCGCGCTGGTCCTCGCGCAACTGGACGACGGCGCGGTGCAGTTCCCACAGCGTGGGTTCCGCGCCCGGCGGCGGGATGCTCACCGCGTGCTCCTTCGGCGATCGGTGGCCCCGCGCCACATCCTTGATCATACGGCCGCGCGGGATGCCAGCAGAACTGGAAGGCACGCCCCCTACTTCGTGTAGGTCACGCGGAGCTGAGGGGGATGACTCTGCCCGGCTCCTTGAGCGCGCCCATAGTAGTTCGGGTCCGAGTTGTTCGGGTCCAGCGCGATCCCGCGCCAGCTCGTACTGTCAAATACAGCGGTGATGTCCACCCACTTGCCGACATTCTTCCCCCAACTGATTGTCTGAGATTCACTATCGGAGCCGAAGATTGACGGCCGCGATGTGAACTTGTGCGCCTTGATGACAGCCTTTCCACCGCGGTTGTAATACCAGTGATCGAAGTAGAGGTAAACCTCCGCCTTTTGAATGACAGCACCTGACAGGTCGGTGCCGAGCGATGCGGGAAATCCAACAAGGCTCGCCTGCATGCCGTTGTTGGAGCTGTAATATCCCTGGAGGCACTGGTTTCCGTGGTAGGAGTTGTAGGCACCGCGATTGGCATAGCTGCCAGACCAGGAGGCCGCGTAGGTCTTGGTGTAGGTCTTCTTCGGCGGGGACGTTGTCCCGCCGCCCACGTTGTACACCCCGGTCTCCGGGATGTACGGCCCCACGTCTTCGACGTATATCACGCCCTGGTAGGTGGTACCGCCGAACAGGCGCACGGTCTGACCGGTAGGGCCGCCCTGGCAACGGAAGGTGGTCAGCAAACGGTGCAGGCCCTCCCCCAACACCGCGCCGGAGCGGATGGACTCCAGCCGGATTCGTTGATATCCGGCTGTGGCCAGGGGGTAGATCACAGACTGAATCTGAGGTGAGGAGATCGACGGTGTCTTCGCGCCACCATCCCGAAGGGCAACAACCAGTTCGCCACCGGCCACAGAAGGGTCGGCGTAGCAGTCCAAGACAACGCGGTACATGCGGCTGGTGTCGGCGTCGAAGGATAACTCGACGAATCCGTATTCGGTATTCCCTGCCGTGACGGCCCTTGCCTGGTAATCGACAGCGACCAGGCCGCGAGCGAAGCCCGCCAAATAAGTTTCGAACGGATCGCCACCGACGGTGAAATTGCCAGCTACGGCCAGATCAGCGACACCGGTATTGCCGTCCTGGTCGATGGTGGCGACCGCGATGCCGTCGTTGGTCAGCGTCACGTAGTTCGGTGTGCCGGTGGTCAGCGAGACTGCCTCGCCCCCGGATTCGTCATAAAGACGCAGTCCCTCCGGGGAGAGTTCGGCGCGGGCGCCACTGCCCGGGGTTGAGAGAACGGAGCGGCATTCGAGGTTGTCGAAATAGGCGCTGCCAGCGGTAACCGTGCTGCCGGTGCCGTCGACGCCGATCCGCACGTTGACCTGGGTGGAGGCGGCCGGGACTGTGATGACCTTGGAAATGCGCTGCCATGTGCCGTCGGTGACAGGGGTAGAGACGATGATTCCGTCCGAGCCGAGGCGCGTACCGGCCTCGTCGTAAAAGCCGAGGAACAGCTTCACGCTGGCCCCGGCGAAATCTGCGGTGGTCTTGTAGTCGGCGGCAATCCAGTAGCGGTCTCCGGGCAGCACAGGCGACGTGGCGTGCTGCACCCACCGGTACGCCCCAACAGCCGCGGTGATGCGCAACCGCTTGGCGGAGTTGTTGCCCCCGTCTTCGACAGCGAAGACCGCCGGGTCCTGGCCAGCTAAACCGGCTGCGACGACGCCGGTCTCGTAGGAGGCGTCTCCAACCAAATTGCCGTTGGTGCCGATCGCCAGCCGCGACGCCGAAAGTGAGCCCGCGGCGATGTTGCGGGCGGTCAACGTGTTGGTGGCGATCTCGTCCCCGGTCAGGGACAGAGCCTTTACCTCGCGGGCGGTGATGGATTTGGCGACCACCTTCTCACCGGTGACGGACTGTGCGGCCAGCTCCAGCGTGCCGATGGACTCGGCCAGGACCATACCCGCGCCGATGACGGTTCGGATCTCGGCATTGTCGAAGTCGGCCGTGCCGGCGGTGGCCTGGACGTCTTGCAGCCAGACCGTGGCGGCCACGGTCCCGGCGGGAGCTTGCACCTGCTGACTCACGCGCGCCCACACGGCGCCGGGGGTGGGCTTCGCAATGGCAGTGCCGTAGCCGAGCGCCACGCCTGCGGCATCCTGCCAGCGCAGGTAGAAACGGACCGAGTCCCCCACCCAGTCGGCGGAGACACGGTAGTCGAAGGCGAGGAAGAAGTGGTTGCCCGGGGAGACGGGCAACTCAGTGATGCGAAGACTGGGAGAAGCGGCCGTGGCGCTGGTGCCGTCGACCCGCAGAGCTTTGGGCGAGCCGTTGCCGTCGACAAGCGTCCACTGGCTGTTCGCGGAGACGAGCTGCTCGGTGAACGCTCCCTCGAACGACGGGTCCGGCATCAGGTTGCCTGTACCGATGGCGAGCTGGTTGTGGCCGACCGCACCGATTTGCAGCTTGGCACGGGACACGGCGCCCTCGGCGAGCGCGGTCTCGCCGACGATGCCGTCCAGGACCTCCTGGGCGACAACCGGCCCCGGGGTGACCGGGCCGCTCTGAACTGACGGAGGCGACGCCACGCCCGAGGAGCTGCGCGTCAGCAGGCGGACGTACAGCGCCTGCTCGCCGGGGATGGTCAGCGTGCCGCCGCGCGGGGATTCGAGTGTGCCACGCAGGGTGGCGGCTCCGGGTGTGAAGTTGTCGAAGCTAGCCGCGTGGACCTCGACGCGGGCGAAGTCCAGTGGCGCGGCGACGGCGTCAGCGAAGGTTCCCTCCCAGGCGGCGCCCACGGCACCTGGTATCGCGGTGACGGTGGGCTGGCTCGGGGTCGGAGGCGTCGGGCCGTTGACGACGTTGACTCCGGTGGTGCCGTCGGGCTGCTGGCCTATGACCGCGCGCAAGGACCCGTCGTCGTCGAAGACGTTGATCGCACCGTCCTCGATGGAGGAGTACGCGAGCTGGGCCGTGCGGCCGGTGCTGTCAAGGCGTCTCTCGACGGCGGCCAGGCGGGCGGCGAGGCTGGCGATCTGGTTGGTCATGCTCAGGCTCCGTAGGTGTAGCGGTCCGCCCGCGCCAGTTGGACGGTGACCTGCTCCGGCTCGTCGCCGGCCGGTGGCTTGAGAGTCCAGCCAGTGATGCGTGACCAGCCGTCGTACTGGGTCCACTCGTCATTCAGGCGTACACGGACGTCGTCGCCGATCTGGAAGGCTCCGATGCGGGCCGCCGGATGGTCACGGAGCACTATGCCGGTGACTTCGCCGATGACCGACCGGTTCACGCGCTCGGTGCGGGTGCGGGCGGCGAGCCGATCGTTGGCCTTCTCGGTAGGAACTTCGAGGACCTGCTCCAGGCGCAGGCGTCCGTTCCGGGCTGCGTCCACGACGCGGCGCCGAGAGCGGCCTTCGCCTGCGCCAAGGCCGATGACGACCTGGGCGTAGCTGTCGGCGTCGTATTCCACGGGGACCGTCGAGGTGACGTTGATGCCCGAAGTGAAGCTGATGTCCTGCCGACGCGTGCCCAGGCGGGGCCACCCGATCCGGATGCGCTGCGTCGGCGTGTCACCCGACCAGGCGACGGTCTCGGTCCACTCCGGTCCGCCAGCTACGGCCACCATGTCGTCCACGACCTTGCTGAGCGTCGGCGCCTCCCACCAGGGCGTGGAATAGGGCTCGGCAGGCGTGCCGACCTTGGCGTTGGACGTCGTCCCGTCGACCGCGACGCGGAGGTTCCCATCCGGCTGGGCTTGGCAGTACGCCCAAGCGTCCCGGATTACGCGGCAAGGGTCAGCGTTCACCCACGGTCCACGCCCGTCCAAGTTGCCGTGAAGGTCGATGCGCTTGGTGAGATACGAGCCGAATCCGCTGGCCTCGATCCGCAGCTTCTGGCCCTCTGGCTCCGCGCGCCAGATGATGCCGCCCCACAGAAGGGTGCGGTCGCGTTCGGCGAAGATCAGGGTCGTGCCCGGGTCGACCTGGGCAGGGGTGAGATTGGCCAACCTCGGCTCGATGACGCCGGTGAAGTTGCCCGGCCCGCACAGTTCCGAGCCGAACTCGACCTCGGTCAGCGGAAGGTCCCAGGCCAGCGTGTCGCCGGTGAGGGCGTGCGTGGTCAGGTAGCGGTACGCCATCGTCAGATGACGCCCTCGTTGAACTCCACGTCACAGACAATGCAGGTGGATCCGTCCACGCCGAGATTGCCGGTCTCTCTCTTGGACATGTAGGTCTGCACGTACAGCGTCTGGTTGGTGCCGCGCATGGCCGGCGTGATGCCGATGTTGTCGGCCAGGACGATGGTGGATCGTCGGGTGTTTTTGCCCTGGTCGTCGTCGATGACCGTGTTCTGGCCCTGCACGGTGCCGATGACCTGCTGCATCGAAGCGAAGACATCCGCGTCGGACATACGCAGGCCCGCGAAGGTCGTGACCGCCTTTAGGTTGACCGCCCAGGCGGGCACGGGGACGGTCCAGCGCGCAGCAGCGGGCCATGTGTGCCACTTGTTGTCCTGGTAGACGAGGGTCGACAAGCTGCCCGGAAACGCCGTGTAGAGGCGGCGTTCCCGACGCGGGTTGGCGATCTTCCGCAGGTCCTTGATCATCGCGTCCGTGATGGTTGCGGTGTTGGACGGGATGTCGAGGCGGGCCAGGGGAATGGCCGTCATCCCCGCTGGCACCGCCGTGGCGGTCGCCGACACGTTGGGGATCACCTGGAAGTAGCCGATGTCGTCCTTGGCCGGGTCGCGGTTTCCCTCGTACTCGGGGTCCTCGATGCGCTGGATCAGCAGGTCGGAACGGCCGGAGGCCCCGGTCGGCGCTACCGGCACGATGGCGTCGCCAACGTTGTACTGCGTGTACGACCCCTGCCCCCACGAAGCACCGCGTATGACGGAGGAACCGTCTCCGACTCGTACGCCGGAGCCCGGCGTGGAGAGCTGCCGGACCTTGAGGTCGTTGGCCTCGGTCACGCCCTGGCTACCGCGGGCGAGGTCTCTGACCATCATCCGGAAGGCGCGGGCGGGGTGTGTGCCGCCGTGAGTGAGCATGGGCGGCTGGACGAGCGTCACAGCAGGGTCCTCCTTCTTACAGGGCAGTCCACGCCGACCGCCACGAGACGGTCAGGCGGGTGGTGTTGGTGTAGTCGGTGGCCGTCCAGCGGATCTCACTGCGACCCGGCGGGATCTGGAAGAGGTCCAGGCGCGATGCGCCCGATAGGGCCGAGGCGGCGTTGCCGCTGCCGTTGCGCAGGACCCACCGCGTGCCGGGCCGGGTCTCGATGTCGATGCGCTCGCCGACCCCGAGAGTGACGTCGAGGTTCAGGACCCGCCCGGAGTCGACGTGCAGGATGCGCGGGTTGGTGACCGGTCCGGAGATCCGGATGGTCGGCCACGCACCGGTGGTGCCGTCGTTGATCACCCAGCCCGGTCTGGTCTCCGGGGTGGCGATGCCGGTGGTGATGGGGGCGACGATCGGGGCCGTGAAACCTTCGGTGGTGTTGGAGATGTCCAGAGGCAGCGTGACGCTGGACACCTCGTCGTCGTGCAGGCGCGGGTCGAGGGCGGTGAACTCCAGGTCCAGGGGTATCCAGCCGTGGATGGCCTGGGAGGTGGAAACCGCTTCGGCGCGTCGAATGCGGCCGAAGAGGACCTTCGTGCCACGTCCAGGCCAGCGCAGTCGTAGTTGTGCGAGCGCGCCGGCGGTGCGACGGATCGATGGGTTCGCAGCGACAGCCTCTATCTCGGCGAGCTTGTCCAGGGCGGCGGCCGGATCGCCCGCGGTCCGGATTCCCGCTTCGATCCGCACCGTGCGCGGCGCGTAGAGATCGACTCCGGGAAACGCGCCGTCGTCGACAGGGTTCAGGACGTCCTGCGTGCGCAGCTCGGCAGCCCCGAGTCCTTCGACGTCGGAGATGGACACGACCGTCTTGTGGCCGATGAGGACGCCGCCGAAGTCGATCTGCCATTCGCTGAGGGGGAGCATCAGATCCGCCCTCCACGCTGGGCGTTCCGCAGGCGGCGCATGATCTCCCTGGACAGCTCCTGCGGCGAGCTGTCGCGGCCTTGGACGGTGATCGGCATGTTCTCCACGAGGGCCTTCGGCTGTTGCTGGACGACAGTGACCTTGATGGCGGTCGGCGGCCGGGCGTCGACGAGCCGCAGGGAAGGTGGGGCGGCTCCGCTGGCCAGGCGCATTCCGAAGCGCGTGGCGACGTCGTTGAGGACGGACAGGGCGCTGCTGCGCTTGGCAGCGCCGAGCGGGATGAACGCCTCACCCTGTGTCTCCGGTTCGGCGAACTTGATCAGGCCGTCAGAGGTTGCGTAGAGACCGGGCGTGAGGATGCCACCGTTCGCGTACGACAAGCCCTTGTTCGCGCGGCTCAGGTCGGAGAAGAACTTGGCGCCCTTCGCCCCCAGCGCGCTTTTGAGTCGGGAGAGGCCCAAGTTGGCGATCTTGATGATGTGGTCTTCGTCGAGCCCTGTCGCGTCGGCCACCGCATGCAGGCCGGTCGTCTTGCTCTTGACCGCGCCGATGATCGCGACGAGGTCCGGCAGATCATCGCTGGGGACGGTTTTGCCGGCGCTGCGTGCGGCGTCGTTCGCCGCCTTCGCCTTCTTCTTGTCCTTCACGGCCTGAGCGGCGAGGTCGGCCGCGTCCTGGTCCCCCTGCTCGGCCAGGCGCTTGGCGAGGTCGCCGAAACCGCTGGCGGCGAGCTTTGCCAAGGCCTGCTCGAAGCCGGTCTGGTCCTTCACCGCTTGGCGGAGCCGCCCGGTGTACTCGCCGAGGCTCGCCTTGGACGCTTTGGCCAGTTCCCGCAGGTCCTTTGCCATCGACCGCACGTCGCGTGAGCTGCCGGTCGCCATCTTGTGGGTGAGCGAGACGCCCTCCTCGCCCATCTCCGCCAGAGCGTCGGCCACGTCCTGGCCAGCGCGGCGAGCCACTGTGTTGAGGTCGCGTCGCCATCGATTGGCCGTCGCTACCGAGGAGTGCAGCTTCTTCAAGAACAGGGCGAGGCTGAAGTGCCCCTTTTTATCCTGTGAATCGCTGGCAATTCCGGAGAGGGAGTACAGCGTCTGCGGCCGGTAGGTGAAGCCCGACAGGCCCCCGTCGGCGTGGTAACTGACCTCCCCGCCGAAGCGGCGGGCGACCTCTTCCAAGATCCGCTTGGACCTGGCCCGCTTGGCTCCAGCCAGCGGGATGTACGCCTCACCCTGTGTCTCTGGCTCGGCCCAAACCCGCCATGCGCCGGCGGGTGCGATCTGGGCCGTGTGCTCCTCGCGGCGGGAGCGCACGCCGCCATCGGCGTAGAAGTCGATCAGGCCGCCGTTCGCCTGTTTTTTTGGCGCCTGGATCCCGTCGGGGACGCCATTGCCGTCCTTGTCCCAAGAGCTGGGCTGGAACTTGGCGTAGAACGGAATGGTCACCGCGGCGGGCTTGGTCACGGTCACGGTGATCGTCTTCGTTCCGGGGATACGCCCCACAGACGCACCGATGAAGTCGAGCTGGGCCTGCACCGCTGCCATGTCACCGGACAGGAGTGCGGTGGTCAGGGCCGATGCCGCTGCCGTGCCCTTCTGCTGGGCCACGGCAACGATGAGGCTGAGCATCCCGGACCACTCGGAATTCGACTGAACCCCAGCCGCCTTGAACGCGCCCACGACCCCCGTCAGGTCGGGCGCCTTGATCGGCAGGTCCGCGCCGTACAGGGCGTTGAGCTGCGAGCGGATTTCCCCGATGTCCCCCTTGAGGAAGGACTGCGCCAGCGAAGTGGACGCCTCCTTGCCGAACCTGGCAGATACGTCCGCCAGGAGCCCCATGCCCTGTTCGAGCTGCGCGGCTGCGGCCTTGGGCAGCTTCTTCGCCGCCGTCTCCATGTCGGCCACGGTCATGTCCCGCATGACGCGGGCGAGCTTTTTGGGGTCATTGGTGGCTGCCGCGTCCGCCCAGGCTTCGGCTACCTTCTTGCCGTACTTCGCTGAAATCGCGGGTAACTGCCCCAGGCCGGCGCGGAAAGCGGGAGTCGAGCGGGCGGACGACTCCCGGATGATCGATTCCAGCTCGTCGGCGACCTTGCCCTTGCCCTTCTTGAGCTGCTTGACCAGCTCGTCGAGGATGGGCGCGGAGTCAGGGCCGAGGTCGGAGAAATGGTCCGCCAGACCGAGGCGACCGGCGGCGGCCAGATCGCCCAGGTTCTTCTGGAACTCGCGCTGTGCCTTGAGCTGCTTGCGCAGCTCCGCGACGTAGTCCGATAGGGATGCCTTCGACGCGTCGGCCGACCGGCCCGCTTTCCGGTTGGCCTCGGCCACCTTGTCCTGCGCGGCCTTCCACGCCCTCGCCGGGTCGACGATCGAGCCGAGAGACTTGGCCATCGCCTCCATTTGCTCGGTGAACTGCGGCTTCCCGTTCTTGTCCGTCGGCAGGGACTGCGTGAGATCCCAAGCGCCGCGCATCTCGCGCCGGTTGTTCTTGATCTTGTTGTTGACGATCGCCATGCTCGCGGCAAGCTGGCTCTCCTGCTTGACCGCGTTGCTCCAGATCTTGTGCTGCTTGTCCAGGACCTCCTTGGCAGCGTCCCACTCCGGCTCGGGCGCATACGAGCCGATCTTCCAGGTCGACGCCTTCTGCAAATGCAGCTTGTCCTTGAGCTTCTTGAGCTTCGCGCCGCCTGACGTGATCGCGTCGATGGCGGTCGCCACGTCGATCCCTGCGTCCTTCAGCTTCTTGACGTCGTCGCTGTTCGTGAGCTGTTCCGTCAGGGTCCGCAGTCCAGCCCCTTGCTCTCCCTCCTCCCTTTCCTTGCGCAGGGCGTCGGCCAGTTCCTCGGTCGCGGCCTTCGCCTTCTGTTTGCTGGCCGAGTAGGCGGCGTACACCCCGATGCCGATCGCCATCAGGGCCGTCAACCCGGCCACGGCGATGCCCGCTCCGCTGAGAACCGCAGGGAGGGCGGATCCCCCGGCTCGTGCCGCCGCGAGGTTGGTCCGGAACACGGTGAGCTGGGCGCCGAACCGCAGGAAGGCAGCCTTGGCGAGCAGCGCCGCAGCCGAGAGCGCCAGCACAGCGCCCGTGATCGACTTCACTGGACCCGGTAGGTCGTTGATGGCCCCGGCCAGGACATTCAGGTACTCCCCGACACCTTGCAGGGCGGGCAGCAGAACGCGCGCCATGTCGATGCCAAGGGCCTGGGCTTGGTTCTGAAACAGACTCCACTGGCCCGCAGTGGTGTCCATCTGGATCGCGTACGCCTTCTGCGTCGCGCCGGCGCGCTCGACCTCCTGGCTGATGCCCTGGTAGGTCGCGGCGTAGTTCTCGCCGTCGGCGGCCGAGAGTGCCAGAGCGGCACGGACCGCTCGGATGTCGCGCAGGAGGGGAACCAACTGGTCCGCGCTGCCGCCGGTGGCGTTGCGGACTTTCTGCATGACAACGTACAGGCCGTCCTGCTGGAGGGCGGCGGCGGCCGACTCGTACCCGAAGCCTCTGATCATGTTCGACAGCTCTTGGGTGGGCTTCATCATGCGCGTCAGCAGCATGTTGAGCGCAGTGACGCCCTCGGCTGCCGGGATGCCCGAGAGCGTGACCGCTGCAAGCGCCGAGCTGATGTCCTCGAACTTCACACCCGCCGCGGCGGCCATCGGAACGACGTCGCCGAGCTGCTGTGCCAGCTCGGTGAACGACACAACGCCGTAGTTGACGGTCTGGAACATGACGTCCATGACGTCGCTGGCCTGTGAGGCGTCCATCCCGTATGCCTTGAGGACGCCGAGCAGGGCTCGGGCGGACGTCTCGGTCGTCGTAAGGCCAGCGGCGGCGCCGCGGGCAGCCACCCGGAGGATCGTCATCGCATCGGCGCCGTCGAAGCCGGTCGAGACGACCTGGTACAGGCCCTCGGCGAGCTGGTCGGCGGACTGCGGGAGCTGGGTGCTCAGCTCGACGATCTGGTCCGTAAAGTGGCTGATGTTGGTGCTGTTGATCTTCTTCGAGATTGTCATGACGTTCGCCATGCGCTTCTCAAGCTCAATGGCGCTGCGCACGCCCATGACGAACGCGCCGCCGATCGCGACGCCCAGAACAGTGAACCCGGTGGCCATCGCCCGACGGGTCCGATCCGATCGCGCCGCGAGCGCGTTGAGGTCGCCGTCGAGGCGGCGGACCTGGCCGCCGAACGCGGTTACCTGGCCCGCCGCTGTTCGCAGACCTCCCACCAGGCCAGTCACGCCGGCCTGGACCTGGACGTAGAGGGTGTAGGCCCCAGCCACTGGCTAAGCCTTCTTTCTGGGCCGAAGCCCCACCTTCACCCCACGCCCCTCCGGACCCTCCGGGACCTGTTCCTGCTCCATGGCGATCAGCTCGCAGCCGACACACCGGTGTGTCTCTGTGACGTACGCGAAGCGGTCGCCACCCGCCTGCTCGTCCCACTCCTCCGGCCTGGTTCCGCACGACTCGCACACCGTTCGCGAGAGGCTGAGGTACGCGATGGCCTTCGCACGGTCGAGCGCCGACCACCGCCCGTCTCCCGCGCCGGTGAACTGCGAATGAGGGATGCCGTACGAGGCACAGACCTCCATCTCCGCTCGGAAGCCCGGGTCGGAGGTCAGCCTTTTCCCAGATCCGCCCTCAGCGTCTGGTTGACCAGCAGCGCACAGGTGAACAGGGCCTTGGCCTCGGAGTCAGGCCACGCGTCAAGAAGTTCCTGCGCTTCCTGCTCGCTCATCCCGGGAACTTCGCCACCGGACTCGTCCCGCTCGATGTGGCATGCGGCGATGAGAGCTGCCGGATAGGTCTCGACGTTGTACTCCATGCCCTGATCGGCCTGGGCCTCTGTCGGCGGATGATCGCGCAGGAGCTGTTCCCAGGCCGGACGCGGAAGGGCTCGGAAGGTCAGGACGATCGTCGCGTCCTCCAGGACCTGTTCGGCGGCGTCCAGTCGCAGTTGCGCGGCGACGACTTCCGGCTGGCTGACTGTCCATTCCTCGCGGTCGGCTTCCGAGACGCCCTGCTCGATGGACTGGCCGCGGGCGACTGTGCGCGCCTTGGCGAGCTCCAGGGCGGCATCGGTGGCGTTCTTCTTCGCTTCGTCGTCGTCACACAGCCGCAGACTGCGCTCGGGGAGCTGGCGGGCCTTGAGTCGCGCCATCTTCGCCGACCAGTGGGCGTCACGGGCGACGGCGGCGGCCGGGGGTTCGGATATCGCTGTGGTGGTCATGCGGCAGCCACGGCTCAGACGGTCTTCGCCGGCACGGCGGCGTCGAGGGCCGGTTCGTCGGTGATGCCGAACGTGACCTTGAACTTGGCGGGCTCGCTCGCGGTGCTGTACGAGGGGCTGCGGCTGCCGACGCGGACGGGGAAGACGTCCATCGACTTCGACTGAGGTACGTCGCCCTTGCGCAGGATAACGATGAAGCCGATGACGCCCTTGGACAGTAGGGTCTCGATCTCGTCGCTGACCTTGTCCTCGTAAAACGTCAGCGAGCTGTTGTCCGCCTTGTCCTCGCCCGGAATCGTAGTGGCGAACGTCGACCCCATGTCCGGGGTGTCGATCGGGGTGTTCTCCAGCGACCAGCCTTCGACGTCGGAGATGGTGTCCGACAGGTTGGTGGCGTTGCTGGGACCGAGTTCGGCGCGAGTGGGGATGTTGCCGTCGGAGGTGATCTTCTGCAGGAAGTAGAAGAGGGTGGTGCCTCGGCGCATGAAACGCTGCTGCGTGGTTGCCACGCGACTCTCACTCTCCGGGGACGCTGACGGCCCGGGAATACGGCAGGCACGTCCCCAACGGATCAAGCTGGGAGTCGGCCCGTACCGAGTGGTCGGGCGTCCGCGATAGGCCTCCGCGGTGAGGTGAGGTGCGGCAGTTAGCCGAGGCTGGTGACCTCGATCGCGAACCGCTGAACGTAACTGTATACGCCGCTGGCCACAGTCACGCCTTCTTCTTTGTCCAGCTCACGGGACATGACCACGTAGCCGGTAGCGTTGATCGGGTAGGTGTAGCCGAGTGTGGTGCGGGCCAGCATCCCTGCCCGGACCTTGTCTGCCATCCACTCAGCCTGCTCGGTCGTGCTGGCAACTGACGTGATCTGGTAGACGATCCGCGCATCTGCGCTCGCATCGCCGAAGGGTGGTCCGTCGCTGGTGGAGCCGACCGGATAGAGTACGCTGTACGGCGTCGCGGCGCCGGTCGGCAAGCTGCTGGCGGTTGGCGCCGTGCCGTACCCGCAGGATCGGCCGGTCGCAGTACCGAGCATCGCCTGAACGGCAAGACTGAGCACTCGTCCCGATACGGCCATCAGTCACCCACCGCCGCTCCGACGGCTGCCAGGAACGCGGGACGGATGTGCTCAACGGCTGGGCCGACGTGGGGAAACGGCGGCTGGTTGTAGATCCGTCCGAGGCTGTCGGCTCCGACGAAGCCGTACTCCAGGCGCCTGCTCTGCGGCTTGTTGGTGCCGACGATCGCCTCTATATTCAGGCCGCTCGTGTTGAGCTCGTGGGTCCACGACCGCCGGTAGTCACCCGTCGGCGCGTTCGGTCCCGGCCGGCCGCTCGCATTGGCCTTGATGGCCGTCTCCAGGAGCATGGCGTAGTGCTGGACGACACTGGCCACCGCAGGGAGCACGGCTGCCGCGCGGGAATTCAACAGAGCCGCGATCTGCGGCGCGTTGCTGTACGCCCCCGCCGACGGGTGCGCGTTCGGGTGTGGGTTCCGTGGAGATGCCATCAGCTCGCCTCCTTGGCTTGGTCGAACTCCCCCCGCGCCCACTCCTGGAGCTGCGCCAGTACGGCCCTGGTGAAGCCGTGCGGACCGCCGCCCATGTCCGGCCTTGCCAGGGCCTCCTTCTCCAGCAGTCCTGGGTCGATCGCTGAAAGGAAGTGGGCGGCTGCCGGCCCCGGCTCGTACGGGATGCCGACCGCGACCCTGGCGTAGCCGTCAAAGTCAGGGCTCGTCCTGCCCTGCGCGAACTGGACTACCAAATCCGCGGCCTCCCCCGCTTGTTGGTGGATGGTGTAGCCGGAGACGACTCGCGAGTAGTCGATTCCGGCTATCTGTATCGAAGCCTTGCTGCCGTCCGCCGTGACCCTGATCTGCTGAATGTCGGCGGGCGGAGTGTCCGTGATCTCCATGTACCGAGCGTAGGACGGTTCGCGGACACTCCACTTGCCTCAGGACGGCGGCGTGATCTCGTCCAACCGCGTCACCCGGACCAGTTCCACGGTCGACGCCTCGGCCGGGTCAAGGACCTGCCAGACACGACCGCCGGTTGCGGCACTGCCCGAATGCGCGACCGTCACTTCTACCCGGTCGTACCGCGCAGGCACCGGCGCCCCGAGCGGTGTCAGCAGCCGGTACCAGGACACGGTGTCGTCGAGCCACTGCTTGCCGATGATCCCCTCGGCGGTCACCTGCCCGTGTCCGGACAGCATCGCGCCAGGCCCCTCGTAGACCAGATCGGCAGGTACCTCGCCAAGGAGGCCGGTTGAGAGGTCGAGCGTCGGCGTGCCGGTGGGCCGGGTGACTCGCACGGTATCGAGCAAGAGTTTGGCCTCCAGCTCCTGCCGCACTTCCTCCGGATCGATCGCTGTCGTCACTTCACGCTCCGGTGGTCTGGGTGTTCTGGTCCACCCAGGTGGTACGGACGATGCTCAGCGTTGATGTCTCCCCGATGTCGATCACGCGCCACGTCCGGCCGATAGCTGACTTGTCTTCGGCTTCCACGATGGCAACGGTGTCTTCGCGCGAGGCGACCGGCGCCGACAGCGGCGTCAGCAGACGGTACCGAGACGGCGTGTCATCTACGTACGCCTGACCTGCGATGTGCAGGACGACGGACGGCCCGCCCGTTGGAAAGATCGCGCCCGGGCCCTCGTAGACGGTGACGGGCGGTCCAGGTTCGTACTGCCCCGTGTCCGGGTTGAACACCGGCTTGCCGGGCCGGTAGATGCGGATCTTGTTGGTGAGGATCTTCTTCTCGACGATCGCGCTGACGGCCCCCAGAGTCAGCCCTTCAGTAGGCGCGCTCATGCGTTCGAGAGTAGCCGCGAGTAACGACAGGCCGGATTCCGCGCGCTCGGCTCACCTCGGCGTCACGGCGTTCAGGGAGCGAGTGATTACGGCTTCAGCGGCGTCGAGCGCGGCTGAGAGTGCGCCGGCCAAGTCATCAGCGATGATTCCTGTCCCCAGGCCGCAGGACAGGAGCATGTCACGGCATTCCTGAGCCTGATTGTCTGAAACGAGGGCAGTGAACAGCGCGTGCGCCAGGACTTCGCGGGCAGCGTACCCGTCGAGCGTTTCCCTGGTCCGTAGGAACAGGTTTTCGACGAGTTGGTGGGCTGCGGGATGTCGGGCGCCGACCGCGTCCAAGACTGTGAGCCCGAGGCGGATGTCGAAGACGGTACGGCCTGGTTGAGCCTCCTGGTTGAAGTAGGTGCTCACCAGTTCGTCTGCGTCGTCGCCGAGGTTCTGGCCGGTGTCGCGGCGGCACAGCGCGGTCAGGCACGCGGTGACGGCCTGTTCCCACGCATCGCCGGGCGCCGTCCCCGTGAGCAGTTCCACGGCGCGTTCGGTGTGGCCTTCGGTGAGGGCCGCGACCACGGCGACCTGGCGGCCGTCGAGCATCCGTGTGCCCACGCCGCGGTGCCGCTCGATATGGGACAGGGCTTCGCGCCAACGGCCCTGAGCGGTGAGGCTACGCGTGCCGTCCGCGAGCACCACACGCCACAGCCAGGCGTGAACCTCCCGCCGGTCCTCGTCTGTGCAAGTGAGGTCCGCTGGCACAGTGATGCCCTCGAAGACCGCGGTGTGGCCCGTTCCGACGGCTTCGTACAGGTCCAGAAGCCGTTGGCGGCCGTCGTCGTTGTGGCCGGCGCGGATCTGCAAGCGCGCCAGGTTGACCAGGGGTTCCAGCCCACGGATGGCGCTCATGGCGGGCAGCGGGCCCGCCCGGAGGTACGCCTCGGCGTGCCGGTGGCACATGGACCGGGCGAGGTCAGGCAGGCCGGTGTCAGAGGCGACAAGCGCGGCCTGGTTGAAGACGGCGGAGGCAACACCCTGATCATCTTGGTTTGTTGCCTTGACGGCGAGTTCGGCCAGGGACCGCACGCGGGCAGGCAGCGGCGAGCAGGCGGGCCGGAATCGGGCGACGAGCGGAAAGCGCCTTGCTATCGGGCCGTGCGGGTCCATGTGTCCCCCTGGTGCGACGGTACCCGGATGAGGGAGGGCGAGAGGGTGCAGTTCGGCCGTGCGATGGGCACCACCTTCTTCACAGCCGAGCTTGAGTCACCGCCAGTCGACGACGATGCGGTTCAGCGGAGTGTCGAGGGCGAACAGGCCGGGCACCTGCTCGATGGCCGGGGCGTCGAGGGGCTGGATCTCGAACGTGGCTTCACGATCGCGGTACTCACGGTCCCAGGTGCGAATGGCGTCCACGACCCGCGCGGCGAGCTCGTCGCCGCCGGGACCGTGGCCGATGACGCCGAACTCCCACAGCTTGCCGCCCTCGGGGGTCTTCTTCTCCGACACGCGGCGGGCGAGGTAGGTGACGGCGCCCTTGTCGACAGCCGCGGTCGAGGAGGGGTAGGGGTCCTCCGTGAGCAGCGTGCCCTTGGCGTCGGCGGGGAACAGCATCCGGATCAGGCCGCTGGGCACAGAGCAGGAGACGAACAGCTCCATCCACTCGGGCGACTCCATGGCGCGAACCGTCATGCCGGTCCACTTCTCGGTACGCGGCTGGTCCAGCACTCCAGCCAGGGCCTGGGCGTCGATGGGCTGCCCGGCAGGGGCCTGGAGCCGTACGGTGCCGTCCGTGCTGAGAGGGATGACGCGGCGGTCGTCGTCGGCGATGCCGCGCCGTAGCGGCATGAAGGTGTTCATTTTGCTGCTGACGCTGGTCCAGCGGCCGTCGCGCTGTTCGTAGGCGATGGAGCGGGAGACGCTGCCCTTGAGGCGCTGGGGAACCACGAGGCGTCCACCGGGTACGAGCTGCTGCATCCAGGCGTGCGGGACGCCATGCGCGCCGACGGTGGCGATGATCCGGTCGTACGGAGCACCGTCGGCGTGACCGACCGCTCCGTCGCGGATCAGGGCCTCGACGTTGGTGAATCCGGCGGCAGCCAGGTGCGCACGGGCGCCTTCCACAAGGTCGTCGTCCACGTCGATGGTGGTGACATGGCCCGTCTCGCCGACGAGGTGAGCGAGCAGCGCCGCGTTGTAGCCCGTGCCGGCACCGAGTTCGAGGATGCGTTCGCCGGGCTGAGCGTCCAACTGATCCAGCATGAGCGCGACGACTCCGGGCTGGGAGGCGCAGGAGATCGACGTGCCGTCGGTGTCGTATTTTACGTTGACCGGCGTGTTGGCGTACGCGTCTTCGAGCGTTGCGTCGGGCACGAACAGGTGGCGGGGCACGGTGCGCAGCGCGGTCTCGACCGCGGCGGTGCGGGCGTAGCCGGATTCGCGGATCTTGTCGACCAGGGCGTTGCGGAGCTGTGCTGCGTCGGCCTCGGAGTTGGCGAGCGTGTCGGTATTCACCGCCCTGACGCTAGTGGTTTCGGGCGTCCCCTCGGCGGACGACGCGGTGTTGTCACTGGATCCCATGACTGCCTTTCGTGCGATGTTGAACAGGGCGCTTTGGTCATCCGAGCGGAGACCTGCGCGGTTTGCGTGGAAGATCAGGTGGTGGGTGACGATGGCGCGCACGCCGCGCGTGAGGCCGCCCCGGGCAGCCAGGTCGGCGAGTGTCGCACCGGCCCGCTCGAAGGCGGCCACCCACTCATCGTGACCGTCAAACGGACCGCCCGGACGGCACAGGCTGCGGCTGTCGACGGTCATCAACCGCTTCACCGCCTGGCCCAGGGCGGTGGCCCGATCGGGAGCCAGTTCCTGCGGCGCCGGTCGGAGTTCGGCGGCCTTGGCCCACACGTCGCCCTGCTCGAACCAGTCCAGACGGGCAGCCCGCATCAGTGCGCTGATCAGAAGGACGGCGGTCTCCCGTCTGCCCAGTCGTCCGGGTCCAGGCCGGTAGGTGAGCAGGTGGCGACTGTCCTGGTGGAACAGCTCGTGGGCGGCGTCCATGTTCTCCGGCCCCCCGAACGCCGTGGTCTCCGGCTCGTAGATGCCAGGAACCCACGCCCGGACCGCTCCGTCGTCGACAAGATCGCTCAGCACGGACTCGATGAGCGGGGACGGCGCAGCAGAGCGGTATCGCAGCGGCCAAGGCTGCTTGTTCATAAACCACCAGGCGGTGAGCTGCCCGTCTTTCTCGGCTTCGAGCAGGGCAGGGCCGAGGCAGTCGGCTATGGCCCGCTTACCGGTGGCGCGGTCGGCGAAGGTGACATTGTGCTGGTACCAGCGGTCCGGGGACATGGCGAGTCCTTCGGTCGGTGGGTCAGGCGATGACGAGGCAGGTGTCCCAGGCGGATCGGGGCGGGGCGTCGGCGGCAGGGGCCAGAAGCGCCAGCGCCATACCAGCGGCGCCGTTCAGGAACCCGGGCCCTGCCGCCCTGGCCTGGACAACCGCCTCCGCCTTGTCCTTTGGAACAGTGCCCGGCGGGCAGACCGCAGCCAGGAGCGAGGGGATCACCGCGCGAAGCTGTCCGGCAGTGGAGGCGTGCGCACCCTCGGCGGTCCGGGCCGCGATGTGGGCCAGACCGGCGAAGCCGTGGCACAATCCGCTGTCCGTGGTCGCCTTGAGCTGCCCGCGATCCGTAAGAGCGGACACGAGCGCGTTCTCCGCGTCGAGCTGGCGTTCGGTGTCGCCGAAGGCGAGGGCGGCAAGCTGCCGGGCACGGGCCAGGCCGGCCGTTCCGTAGCACCACGACGGTCGCCGGCGCGGGGACGGATCAGGGCGGCCGGAGCGCAGCTCGTCTCGCGTGACCCAGTAAGGCCACGCCCCACCTCGGCCAGTCTTCTCCTTCCACCGGTCGAGCCAGGTCAGGATGGTGTAGGCGGCCTCGCGATGACCGTCAACGGTGACACCGCGTCGGGCAGCGAGGGCCAACAGCGCGAGCACACCACCGATGCCGTGCGCCATTCCGTTGTTGGCGTGGCCGCCCGGAAAGCGGTCGTCCAGTCGGCCGGATGGTCCGCTCGGCGTCCACCATCCCGGGCAAGCTCCGCCGTCGCAGGTCACCGGCTCGGCGAGACGTACGCAGTAGCTGAGGATGGCGCGGAGGTCGGCACCGGTCGTATCGCGGCGCAGGAAGTAGGCGCCGTAGCCCACCAGCCCCCGGATGGCGTCGAACTCCGCCAGCTCTGGAAGGCGCCCCGTGTCGATGCGACGGTGCGCGGCCTCCAGGCGGCGGCGAACGTCGGCGCTCATCCGCTGGTTCAGAGAGTCCCGGGCTCGCTCGTAGGCGCCGGTCAGGTGGTCGGCGGCACAGGCCACGGCGTGTGCGAGGGCAGGTGCGCCGTAGAAGGGGTGGCTGTCGGGGCCACTGGTGAACGGCTGCCGAGCGGCTGCGGCGAGCCAGTCGTGGGCCCGCTGCCACGGCCCCAGACCGGCGGCGGCCCGCTCGATGTGCAGCAGGGCAATGCCGGTCGGCCCGTACGCGAGGTGCTGGCGGTGCAGAGACGCATCACCTGGTCCCGTGGGTGCGGTAGCTGGGTCGGCCAGGAGGTCGGCGACGGCATCCACCGTCTTGAGCGCGAGGGGGTGGGTCATTGCGCCCTCCTGGACATCCAGGCCAGGGCGGCGGCGCGGGTGAGGTAGAGGCAGATCTCTTCCTCGGTGAAGTCGACCGCGATGTGCCGTACGAAGTGGACGTGCAGGAGCGAGGAGAGGACGTCGTCCAGGCGGATGCCCCGGGTGTCCGGACCAGGGAGATGCGGCCGGTAGGCGGCGAGCGCCGCGTCGCGGTCGGCCCATGCCTCCGCGATGGCCTGCCCACCGGGCACGCCGCGGAGGGCTGCCCAGTCGCCGGACGGGTCGGCCAGCCGTACGGCCTCGGTGAACTGCGGGCGTGGCACCGTCGTGGGCGCGGCTGGCGGGATGTGTTCGATCAGCCAGTGCATCCCCTCCTCGACGCTGCCGAGGAACGCCGTGGCGATGGCGATCGTGTGGGCCGCCACCAGTGCGCGCTGGGACGGGCGATTCGACTGTGAGAGTTGGGCGACGATGGCACGCGAGTCCGAGCGGAACACCTCCTCGGCCGCGTCCCAGGCAGCCCCCGAACCCCAACGCCCCATTTCGCGATAGGAGGTGGAAAAGCGCATGTCCGACAGCAAGCCGGCGGTGCGCAGTTCATTGGCCCAGATGCCGACCGTGCGGGCTGTCGCGGCGAAGGCATCGGGGTCAGGCAAGGCGATCCGCACCCGCACATGCTGATCCGGGTCGCGGAACCGGATGAACCACCACGGTGGGCCGCCAAGCCGATCAAGCAGGACCGGGAGGTGCTGCGCGAGCAGGGTGTCTTGACGGCGCGGATCGCCGTACAGGGTGGTCAGCAGCAGGGACGAGGCTCCGGGCGTTTGGATCTGCTCCGGGGAGAAGGTGCGGGCCGGTGTGGGGGTCGGCAGCGCGGGCCACCCCGGCGGTCGCGTCGCCTTGAGCGGCAGGACGACCTCATGCGCACGGCCGTTGGACCAGCCGTACGCATCGGCGGCTGGGGCTTCCACGAAGACGGCCAGGCCGACGCGGTTGAGGTGCTGGCGCAGCAGGTTGCGGTGTCCGGCCTGGTCAAGTTCGAGGTGCAGACGCCGGTCGTCCTCAGCCAGCACGACCCGCAGCGGCATCCGCCGTCGGGTCCGCCATTCCTCAAGGGCGGAATCCCACTGGTCTTGAGGGCGGTCGTGGCGGGGCAGCTCGGCCGCGTCCAGCCGCCACCGTGCGGGGGCGAGCACCGTGCGGCCGTAGTGAAGCCGGGGCAGGAAGGGCATCGCGTTTGCGGCACCCCAGTTGAAGAGGGTGACCTGCGCGCACTGGGCGCGGGACAGCTCGGCGAGGAATCGGACGAGCGGCGGAGTGTGTGTGGTGAGGTTCAGCGCGTGCATCCCCACGGCCTCGACGCGAAGACCCAGCTCTGGTGCCGCCAGATACATGCGGCGCCCGTCGCACGCCACCGCCAGGTCGCCGGGCGTCAGGACGTCGCTGCCGGTGTCGCGGTACTCCTGGATGCTGATCACCGTGGGCAGCACTTGTGGAGCCCGCGTGACGTGGGCGCTCGTGGACAGCAGAGGCGGGAACGACAACTGCGCGGGAATGGTGCCAGCGTCAGCGGTCGGCAGGTCGGCCAGCTCCGGTGACAGCCGCTCGCGGTCCTCGGGAGCCAGGACCCCGAGGAAGCGGCCGATGGTGACCCCAACTCCACGGGACACGTTCGCAATCTCCAGGAGGAAGCGACCGCGGTGCAGCTCCTCGATGCTGGCCGCGTGCACCCGGACACCGACCTCCAGGTGCGGCGGCACCCTCGGGCACTCCGGCCCCACGTCCATCGCGGAGATCAGGTCGTCGGTGAGCGCCACCTCGTCGCGGCCGTCGAGAACAGCGGCCTGAGCAAGCCGCACTAAGGTGTCGTCCCGTACGGAGAGGCGAGAGCGGCCCTCAGTAATCCGGGTGCCCGGGTACCCGTCGGGAAAGCCGGTACCGCTGTCGGCGAGGACTTCGCCGAGCGGCACCATGGTGCCGATGCCGTACCGCTCGTAGAACCGCCGCTGGTACGCCTTCCAAGCCGCTGTCCCGTACGGGTGGGCGCTCACCCGGGTCAGGACACTGGCGGCACGCTCGATCTCCTGCGCAATCGCTTGGGGCAACTCAACCTGAGCGTCCAGGCAGAGATCCAGTGCCAGAGGGTGCCGCTTCAAGTCTGGGACCACAGCCCGCATCCGCGCTGCGGCGCGGGCCCGGCCGCTGCGGGAACCACAACTGGTGAGGTCGAGCTGAACGGCATGCAGTTCGCGCACCGTATCAGCGACCGGCGCCACGCTGTCAGCACTCACCGCGTCGAGCTGGCTCAGCAGATAGCGCAGTGCGTCGGTCTCCGTACTCGGTGCACACAGGTTCGTGATCAGCCCCTCGTGCTGAACGAGTTCTCGTACGAGCCGTTGCGCCTTTGCAGAATCTGCTGCGGGGAACTCAGCAGCAAGATTTTCCGCGAGAACACCCGCGGGGACCGGCGCCCGTGCTGCTTCCAGGGCTGTCTGCACCGGCCCGGTCAGGGCCACCGATACTTCGATCGCATGCCGGCGGTCTCCCTCGGAAGCGGACTTGTACGGCACGATGAGCCGGCCATCGCGTGTCGCGGTGGCGTTGTTGACGACCACCAAGAGCCGTTCCATCAGCTCGGGGCATGACTCCAGCCGTTCGACCACAGCAGTCAACCACTCCCCACTCGCCCGGCCGACAACCGTGTGCTCCGAACCCCACACAGCGCGCGTCCTGGGCCCGATGGCGGCCGATGCGACGCCGGCGAACAGGCCGAACGGCGTCGCCCGGTGTTCGGCACGCAGCACGTACCGCGCTACCGAGGCGACGGCACGCCGCACGTCTCGCGCGACCGGGGAACTGGACGAGCACAGGGCTCTCACCTGCGAAGCGAGAGCAGGGCTGGCGTGCTCCAGAGCCTCGGCAAGGTCCTCCTCGGTCCAGACCTCGCGCAGCCAGGCGAGCCGGGCAGCCGCACCGCGCGGGGACGAGTCGTCAAGGTCGGGACACGGGGGTACAGGAAGTTCCGGCCGAGCGACGGCGCGCAGGAGTGCGGTCTTCCCAGCGCGATACACGGTGCTTGGAGCCATCACGATCTCCGTGGTCCAGGCGGGCCGGTGCCTTCGCACGGTGAGTCGCGAAGGCACCGGCCTAGATGACGTGCGGCTCAGGTCAGGCCACGTTGGTGGTGCAGGCGCCGCAGGTCTCGCCACAGCCGTCGTCCGTCAGGCTGATCAGACCGGCGGTGTCGGAGACCTCGACCAGGCTGACGTCCAGGTCGAAACCGTCCGACGTCGTGCCCAAGCCTTGGGGCTTCTCCTGCGTGGCGTGTGTCTTCTGGAAACTCATGCGAACCCCCTTGGTGCTAACAGAATTGCGGACGATGGGTCTGCCGGACATCTACGTACGGAGCGTATGAAGTCCATGCCGCTGCAGAAGTGATACCCGGCTCCGCCCGGGGTGCCATGCCCTTCACGTGGACCGTGCAGGGCCGCCTGTCCCAGGTCGGAGTCTTGTGCCGCCCCAGCGGTCGGGTTCGTACCCACCGATTCGCCGAGGCGGCCGTCTATAGGCGGGCTGTCGCGATCTCCCGTTCGAGGTCGACAACCGTTACCCCACGCAGCTCGCGTACGAGCTGCGAGGCGAGGAACCAGGGTCTCAGCAGATGGTCCTTGTAGGGCAGCGGGGTGTCTCTCGCCTCCTCGCTCACCTGCACGGGCACCGGCCGCAAATCGGTCCCTGTGGTGTACAGGATGCCGATTACCCCGTACAGGCGCGGCACGCGTGCCCGCAACGCGACGGCTCCGGCCCTCAACAAGTGATGGCACTGCTCGACAGCGATCACGGCGCAGCCGAGGCAAAGGGGCGGCTGCCAGGTAAGGACTCCCTCCGGCCAGTCCCGCCCCGTTACCTTCGGCCTCGTCGAGAGGAACAAGTAGCCGCTGGCGGTGCGGCTGGCCGGCTGGACGATGCAGACCTGGCACCGTAGGCCCTGCATCGTCTCGCGCTGCCGGGACGGATGCACCATTCCCCATCGCGGCGAGCCGACCGGCCAGCCATCCTCGCGGGACTGTGAGCACCGAGCCCAAAGGACCCCCTGGTCATCCCGGTCCCCAGGGCCCTCGTCCAGATAGCACAACCCTCCGCCGCCGGGGCGAAAGCCGAGCATGGCCGTGATCTCCGCCTCCTCGCCGCGGCGAGCAGTGATGTACGGGACGGCGGCGGACCAAGACGGGGAAGTGTTCATGCTGCTGCTCCCACCACGTTCGAGAGTGGGCGGTGCGGCGCGACGATCCTGCCGTCCGGCAGCAACTCGCCGGTGTCCTCGAAGATCAAGACACCGTTGCACAGCAGCGTCCATCCCTGCTCGGGATGATGTGCTGCGGCGCGAGCGGCCTCGCGGTCAGAAGCTTCTGCTGGCGGACACGGAGGCTGGTGCTGGCACATGTCATTCCTCATCGACAGCCCCTCCCCCACCGGCTCATCTCGGGGGACCAGGACGAGCGGGCGGAGAGGGAGACAGGTACCCTCGCTGGCGGCTGCACGGTGAAACGGCGGCTCCGGGCAGTCGGAGCCGGTGGAGTTCCCGAAGAAGCGCAGACGTTCGGGGTTGCCGACCGGTTGGTCCGGGGCCCGGTCTCCCCATTCGACAAGCCAGCTCTCGCCGTACGCCACCCTGGACAGGCTGACGCGGGGCAGGGGAGCCCCGGCCGGCCGAGGAGTGCGGTGCGTACGACCAGCGCAGCCGTCATCGGGCCCGCGTCGATCCGTCCGCCACGTCTGCACCCGCTCACAGGGACAGCGAGGGAAGGCGCCCGGAAGATGCACACGGCAACGCTGTCGAGCAGGAGGTTCGGGTCGCGCAGGAGGGCGGTCACGAGTTCGGAATCGTAGGCTTCGCGAGCGGGCAGTACCTTGATCGCCAGCGGAGAGCGGGCGCGGTCGTGCTGCTCAGGAGCAGCCACTCGACGGCTCACGGCATGTCCTCCAGCAGCTCATCGAGCAAATCCGAGACGGCCAAGGCAAGGCGCCGAAGGTGAGCGAGAGCCGGAAGGAACTCGGGTGGGAATCGCTCGAATAAGAGACGGTGGGACGCAGCGACCGTCGCGGGACGCACGCCGCTGTTCGGGTGCCGGGACGCGCGGACAGCACGTCGGTAGAGCGCGTGGAGACGCGGGGTGAGACTGGCGACCTCCGAGGCCGTCAAGGCGGCGCCCTCACCGAGGATGCGCTCGAGGTCATCGAAGATGACGTCTACGACGGGGATCTCCGGCGACTCCAGCAGGAACCGCGCTCTCAGAGCGGCAAGAAGCCGCGCCTTTGTCTGATCGTCGTTTTGCGCTTCTCCTCCGTGGTTCAGAGGGACGGCGCCCGGATCGCGCTCAAGCACGCTGCTCCGCATTCGCTTCTCCGCTCCTGCTCAAGGGGATTGAGGGTGCACCAGGTCCTTGTGCCGTCCGAACTGACGCCCCATGACGAGGCGATGGCGTCCACGAGGAAGAGACCACGGCCGCTGAGCGAGTCGGTGCCGGCGTCGCGAAGCTGGGGACGCACCGATGAGCCGTCGTCCACTTCCATGAGCAGCAGCCCCGCGCCGATCACCAGCCGGAAGGTGATATGCCGACCGCTGCCATGCCGGAAGCCGTTCGTGACGAGTTCGCTGATCAGTAGCTGTACGTCATCAACCAGGGCCGACAGGCCCCAGACAGTGAGCTTGGCCCTGCCGATCCGGCGAACCCGCCCGACCCAAACCGCTGTCGTGCTCGGCACGTCTCCGTCAGCCGTCAGGTACTCCCTATCGAGGGTCAGCGAGAGGTAGTCGAGGACGGTGGGTATGGCGTTCGTAGCGCAGCCGGTGCGCAGCTCCTCAAGGATCTCCGGATCCAGTGCAGCGACAGCCATGCCCCACTCCTTCGCAGCTCAGAAGGGCAAGACGCAAGGATTCCGTACGATCGGTTGATCAGATCCCTTGCTACGCTGCCCGCGTTCGTCCTGGCTCAACTACCGTGGCCCGTAAGCGGGTTCATTTGCAACCGCATCTGCACTGAAAATTCAGCGGAGACGATATTGGACTATGCGTGAACCTGCACAAGGGGCTGTCAGACCCGAGCATGAGGTGCAACACTCTGCACACGGCACCTCAAGGTCGGCACACGAACACAGGGAGCGCGCACAGGTGGCAGCGAAGCGGGGGGCGACAGGTAGGCGCCTCGAACTGGGACTGCAGTTAAGAGGCATCCGCGAGAACATCCTCGTCAACGGCAAGCCGATGACCCGCAAGGTAGCGGTGCAGGGGTCCAGGCTCTCCGAGGCCGCACTCCAGCGCATCGAGACCGGGGGCCTCAACTTCCGCAACGTCGGTGATCTCAGGAAGCTGCTGGCCAAGTACGGAGTGGAAGACGAGGAGACCGTCGAGTCCTTCGTCGAGATGAACCGCGACGCGACCAGTCAGGACTGGGTGACGCGCTACCGGGGCCAGGTGCTGCCCGCGATGCAGGGGTTCGTGGGAATCGAGGCAGAGGCTCAGGAGATTCGGATCTACCACCCGCAGGTGGTGCACGGGCTGCTACAGACCAAGGCGTACGCGGAGGCGATCTTCGAGATCGAGAAGCCCATCGAAGAGACGAAGACAGAGTTCAATCAGGCCAACGTGGCACTGCGGATGGAACGCAAGCAGCGGGTCTTGGAGCGCGAGCCCGACCCGGTCAAGCTGTGGGTCATCCTCGGCGAGGCAGGACTGCGCTATCTCATCGGGGGCCCGGACGTCATGCGCGAGCAGTACGAAGAAATCACGCGGTTGTGCTCACTCGAACATGTCAAAATCCAGGTGCTGCCCATCGACGCTCAGGGGTATAGGGCCAGCAGCGACTTGGCCATCCTCGACCTGGGTGACGGACTGCCGCCGATGGTGCAGGTGGACAACGCTTGGGGTGCGGTCTCCACATCGGACAAGCCCAAGGAGGTGGCACGGTTCACCCGTAGGTTCAACGAGATGATCGCCACGGCGCTTCCGCCCAGGGAGACGCCCGAATTCATGCAACGACTAGCACGAGAGTTGTAGAGCCATCAACACTCACATCCCAGCCCTTGAGCTGGCACCGGAAGATGCCTGGTACAAGTCGTCGTACAGCGGCGGCTCCGGAAATAGCTGTGTCGAGATCGCCGATGTGATCGCCGCCCGCGGGGTGGTCGGTGTTCGCGACTCCAAGGACCCGAGCGGCCCGGCCTTGCAGTTCAGCCCGGCCGGGTGGTCATCGTTCGTGGGGCTGGTGCGTTCGGGCGAGGCCGACTTCGGCACCGTCTGACGTCGTACGAACTGCCCTTGCAAGCAGGCCGATGGCCCTCCTCTGGCGATTAGGGGAGGGTCATCGGTATTCGCCTTGCGGGAAGGCGGGGATGCCATGTTCGCACCGAAACAGGCCCCTCGTCGCGGTGAACGTGTCATACGAGGGCAGGTAGTTCCGCGTCGGGCCGGGGCCCGAAGCCTCGACGACACCGGGGGTGGCTGATCGGCCAGTCAGCGGCCTCTTCCACGCTACGCAACGACCGGTTGGCCTTGTCGGGGTCCTGGTGCGAAGTCCAGCCGCAGTCGGACCCGTCGAAGACCTCGACAACTCGTACGCCGGCCTGCCGTGTCCTGTTGAGTGTGCCCGCGTTGTAGGCGACGGCGGACTTGGCCAGGGTCGCCGCCTCCGCCCAGTCCTTCACTGGGACGCGCGCTCCGTTGCGGTACACGACGTGCGTCAGCTTGTGCTTGGCGGCGAGCCGGTCGGCGAGGTTCTTGGCGGCCTGCTTCGCGGTCATGTTGCCTGCGGCCAGCAACGGCACCTCGCGGCGCGCAGCTTGGCGCGCGGCACGGTAGAACTGGCTGGCCATCCGTTCGGCCTCCTCGGAGCGCCGCAGGAAGTCGGCGTAGGAGTCCGCTGCGAGCGACTGGAGCGCGTCACGGTGGAACGTGGACCAGGTGAAGGTCGTGCCCAGGGCTTCGGCAGCCGTGCGCACGCCCTCTTCGTACAGATGGGGAAGCTGACGCTGTACGAACTGCCGTGCCTCTTGGTCCACGCGCTTCCGGAAGGCCGCGATAGCCTTCTTGAACTCCTCCAGAGTCGCCAGAGCGTACGGCGCTCGCGCGTTGTCCGCGAACTTGGTGATCACCTCGCGCTGCTTGGCAGCCAGGCGCTGCCAGGCGTCTTCAAGTACGGCGGCGACCCTGCGCGCGATCTCGTCGGGGTCTCCCGGTACCAGCGGCGGCCACTCGTACGGCACGGCCGCCCTACCTCGTGCGCCGGGACGGCAGGAGCGGCGCTGAGACCAGGTCGGCACTCGCCTCCCCAACAGCCGGGTCATCCGGTGCGACGAGTTCGGCAAGACCCGTGATCTGGCGTTCCAGTCCGGCGAGGTTGTTGCTCTGGTCGATGGTGACCACGCCGTCGACCGTCATGCGCAGTGGCTCGGCGAGCAGTTTGGCTCGGCGCTCGGCGAGGACTTCGGCGGCGACAGAGCGGGCACGGCCGAGGCGTGCGTATCGGGTGACGAGGTCCTGTTCGTCCGTGGCAGTGCCGAGCTGCGCCCGCAGCCAGGCGAGGAGGATCGGGTCCATCAGTGCTCCTGGATGGCCGTCACCCGCCCCCGCCTGGACGGGCGGGAACGGGCTGACGTATCTCGTGTGCTTACTCGTCGGTGTCGGCGGCCTTCCGGTGCCGCCGTGGCGCCGGCTGCGCGGGCTCGGCCTCGGCCTCGGGCTGCCCGGTGAAGCCGAAGGGCGGCGACACCTCCTACTTAGGCATGTCGGACTCAGGCTCCTCCTGGTTGGCCGTTGGCTCGTCGTCCTCCCACGCATGCGGGTTCGTGACCTCAGCGGCCAGTTCGCCGTCGGGTTCGTCACCGGGCTTCAGCACCACCCACTCGCGGGTCGTCGGGTGCTCGACACGTACGGCGGCTGCAAGGCGGCGGCCCATCAGATCACCTTCGCGACGATGTGAGCGTCCGGCGTGTGCAGCACGGGCATGCCGACTGCCGCTCCCTTGGTCCAGATCTGGACCGGATCGTCCTGGGCACCGCGGGTGATGATGATGCCCGGACGGTCCTCCTTGGTGATCTCCGGGTTCGTGCCGCGCGACAGGGCCAGGCCCTCGGCGGTCACGCCGAAGATGGTCTGCCCCCACTTCGCACGGTCTGGCGGCAGCATGATCCACCGGTCCTCCGGGAGCACCTTGGTCTGGACGCCGTCGACGCGCACCTGCCCCTTGTAGAAGGTGATCGGGGGCAGGCCGTAGTTGTCTCGCACGACGTTGATCTGCTGCGGAGTGAGCGTGGCCGTCGGAGTGTTGGAGGGGTTCACCGAGCCGTAGTACGCCGCCCTGTAGGCGTTGTTGGCCGCCAGGAACGAGAACGCTTTGCGGCTGGTGACCACCAGTTCCGGGAAGGGAGCACCCCGGTCGTCGAGGTACTGAATCCAGCCCAGCTCGTCCTTGATCGGGTCGGAGGTGGGGTCCGACCACAGCTTCGGCACGGTCGGAAGGTTGCCCGCCGGCACGCCCCAGTCGACCTCCGTGGTCAAACCGTTCTCCGCGACGAGCGAGAACTTGCCGTCGACTAGGACGTCACCCCAAGCCAGCTCGACTCGGGAACGGATCGCCTCGACGTGCCGCTCGGTGTCGTCGTACAGCAGCTCGACCAGCCGGTCCTCGTCCGCGCCTCGGGACGCCTCCAGCAGGATCTGCTCCTGCTCACCCACGAGGAGCTTCTGACCCAGCGGCGGCAGCATGCCCTCACGGGTAGTCTGCCACGCCTCGCGGGACGCGAACGGCACGCTCGCGTCGAAGGCCCGGTACTTCGCGACGTTGACGTACCGGCCGTTGTCCTTGACCCGCCATTTCACCTCGTCCTGCTCGAAGGTCGGGATGATCCCGCCGTCCTTGGTGAACAGGTGGTCCGCCGGCGAGGGGATCGCGCGGGCGAAGGTCGTGAGGTCGCGGGCAGCGACGTTCTTGATCAGATCCTGAATGGTCATCGTCGGCCGCCTCTCACACGTACCGGATCTGCGGACCGGTCATCGACGGGGTGACCTTGGTGGGGTCGATGCCGCCGGGGACCTTCGCAGCAACGACGACGCCGTGCCACAACAGCGCGGCGGGCACTTTCGCGGCGGTCGGCGCGAACAGAGCCTCGGCGAAGACGTGACCGGCGAGGTTCTGGCGGCCGTCGGTCGCCGTCGGATCGAACGCCCCGTACAGACCGCTCGCGGTGATCTTGCCAACGGGTACGCCGGACAGGACTCGGCTGTAGGGCTGGGCGGTGTCGGTCGACGCGACGGTATGCGTGCCCGCGGTCAGCTTCGACAGGTCGAGCGTGATGGTCTCGGTGGAGTCGGTGCCGTGCAGCGACGCGAGCCAGGCCCGGTCGGCAGTGTACGACGTCGACGTGGTGATGGGCTGGAGTGTCACAGCCGTCCTCCCATGGACGTGAAGCGAATCGGATTCGCGCGCTCACCTGGTTGTGGCGCCGTCCACGGGAGGTGCAAGGGGCGTGGTCCCCACGTCCGGCTATCCCGCCGGTGGGGTCATGGTGTGCGCCATGACGTCGCTTGACCTGGTCAGCCGGTGACGAAGCCCCGACGCCGGGCCATCTCCAGTCCTGCCGCGCCGGGCTTCGGTGGCACACCGGCACGCGAAGGCGGACCGCCGGCGGGAGAACCGCCGGGGGCGGGCGGTGTGACTGCGCTGATCCGACCGAACAGCTCGGGTCGCCGCTCCTTCAACTGCTCGGCAGCCGCAGCCACCGCATCCTCGTCGGCGTCGGGCTGATCGTCGAGCGCGCGGTCGATGAGGAGGATCGCGTCACTGAGGTCGTCTCCTGCTGCGCCGAGTCCGGCGAGGGCGGCGCGTCGGATGGCGATGCGCTCCCTGGCTGCAGCCTGCGCCTCGCGGGCCTCGGCCGCCCTCAGCTTCTCCTCGGCGGCCTGCTCCCTGCGTTCGATCTCCGTCAGCGCAGCCTGTTCGGCGTCGCGCTTGGTGGTGATGAACTCGGTCAGCGCCTCGGAGTTGTCGAAGCCGAGATCGCCGAGCAGCTTCTTCACGGCGGCGCGTCCGCCCTGCGTCTTCTCGCGGGCCAGCAGCCGTGACAGGTCTTCCTGCGTGACCGACCCGCCGGCCGTGCCGCCGTCGCCTTCGGGCTTGTTGGAGTCGTCCTCGGGTGAAGCACCGAGGATTGGGTAGATCGGCCGCCCGTCACGGCGGTGCCCGACCGGTTCGAGCGGGTTGGGGAGCGAGGGGCGCGTCATGCGTGAACCATCCACAGATCTCCAGCGCCCCCGCGCCATTGATCAGTGTAGCGAGCGCAAGCATCTGTCCAGCTCAGCCCTGACGTACCCCGTCGAGGCAAGATCACTGTCAGTGCCATCCCGTATCCTGACCGTCGTCGATCGAAGGGGGACCAGTGTCAACTGTGCGCTCTAGCCGCCGCATTGAGAGGGCAGGCGTCAATGCTCTTCGCGCGCTCCTTGAGGAAAACGACCACATCGTTCAGGAGATCGACGGAGGTAACGATCACGGCGAGGACATGATCGTGAACTTCACGCGCGGCGGGAAGCGGACTGGCTGCTGGATCGCCATCCAGGTAAAGAGCGGCAAAAAATACAAGCGCGCAAATGGGTACGCGATCCCTATCGAAGACCACTTCGACGATTGGCGCCAGAGTCGAATTCCAATCATCGGAGTCGTCTATGACATGAAGAAAAGAGAGCTCTTCTGGGTAAATTTGACCGAAAATCTCAAGGCCACCGACCAACACCCCGGCTGGGTGCAAATACCAAACACGTCACCGCTGTCGGAAGAGACTGTCCATCAGTTCTACACGGATGTCGCAACCTATGTCGGGGACACTAGGATGCATATTCGCGCGGCGACTCAAGAAGATGCGCTAACCGAAGCCGTCCGCGCAAGGCAGGGACTGGACCCCCTGACAGCACCCAATCCCCTATTCGAAGGCTTGGCCAGCTTCACCCTCCGCCACGAGGAGCGCCTTGGAGTCATCGCAAAAGACGTGCGCCGCTCTCTCCCGCTACTGATCTTGGTCACGATTATGGCGTGGGAGTGGCCTCGCCAAATCCGCTTCGCCGAGGGATCGCCGACCGTAAGTCCGACCCTGTGGGTACTCAACCTCTACGCCTTTATGTTTTTCATGGCGCTGACCATGTACTTTGAATTCCGAGCCGGGCGCTTCCCCAAAGAGACCTGGAGATGGCTCTCAGTCATCGCCAGCAATTTCCTTTGGATCCCATTCATAGATCCCGATGGAGATCGCGGTTGGTGGGGAACGACCTGGATCATAGCCGGGAGCATCACACCTGTAATCGGAATAGCATTCTTGTTTATCGCTTTCGTTCGCTTCGCTCGCGACCGAATGAAACTTCGACGTACATAAGACGCCTAATGGGCGCCAAGTTCCCGTCAGTTATCATTCACATCCGAGGGTTCGGATACAAAGCTATTCGACGAGATCCTCGGCAGCTCCAGTCCAGCTTTTGGAAGGCCGAGGTATTCACGCACAGCGGCGTTGTCCCCGGTTGCGTCCGCGAGGCGTGCAGCGGCCTCAAAGGCTCTGGACTGGATGCGCTCGATCTCCGCTTGGGCGTCGTCGATCGGGTATCCGGCGTCGATAAGCATGCGAATGCCGGTCTCCACCGACAGGACCCCGGCGCCGACGGCCTTGACCACCTCATCCAGGACGGCAGCGCGGTCGGTCGGGGTGTGCGGCCCCCACATCAGGCGCGCAGGAAGCGACTCCCCCGCGGGCCAGCCCTCTGCCTGCCCTGCCTGGTGGAGTCGTTGCACCATGCGCAGCAGGACGACGTACTTGTGGGTCCGGGCCAGGCGCATCGCGGCGACGAGCGAGTCCAGCGGGCCGAGTGCGAGTTGCAGGGCGTAGCCGGACGGCAGGGCGGTCGGGTCCAGCGTGCCCAGGCCAGCGGCGGTGAGGCGGCTGTTCGCGGCGATCCGGTCGAGGATATGGTCGACGCGGGCGCGCAGTTCTGCGAGCTGGGCAGATGTGTCGAGGACGTCCATGCGCCCGTTGTCGTTGAGCTGCCATACCGTCCCGGCCCGGACCTTGACGGGGAGGGGCTGTCCGGTGGCGCGGTCAATGGGTAGCCGTGCCCCGGCGAGGCCGATGATCGGTGAACCGGTGGTGGCTGAGGCGCCGGAGCTGTCGGTGTCGGTGGCGGACAGCTCGTCCAGGGCCTGAAGGACGGTGGCCACGGTGGGCTTACCCCAGTGCTCGCCGCTGGCCGGGATGGAGTTGGTGACCTGGACAAGGGGGATGAAGTCCACCATGAGGTCGAGGCGGTCGAGGACTTCGCCGTCTGACCGGACTCGGTAGGTGGCCTTGTCCATAGGCAGGGCGTAGAGGAAATCGGCGCACTTGAGGTCGTCCAGCTCCCATTCGGCGTCGGTGAGGTAGCAGGTCCACGGGGTCGGCCGTCCCGGCGCCCAGGGGTAGGTTCGCGTGATCGCGCCGGTCTCGCTGTTGAAGGAGTCGCCTGTGCTCAGGACCGGTGCGCCGTCGTCGGCGTAGATGTACTCGCGTACCGCGTTGCCGTTCTTCGCGGTGCCGCGTCGGCTCGCGGGAGCGATCGGGCCGAGTTCGTAGGTGATGCGGCGGAGCCTGGCCTTCAGGCCGCGCCGCTTGTCCTCGGGCAGCTCCCACGCCAGGTGCACCCGCATGGGGAACTCGGCACCGTCCTGCTCCCCGTCCTCCGGCCACTCCGGGAAGTACAGGCCGGGGTCCCAGGTGCGCAGCAGAACGCGGCCCTTGGCCGGTTCCCAGGCGAGGCTGTAGACCGCGTCGCCCAGCAGGATCGCGGTCCGCTCCGCCTGCTGGATGCGCAGCGGCAGGAGCTCCTTCTCCGCCCAGGCCCTCAGCTTGTCCTGAACGGCCAGCGCCACGGCGGCCTCGGTCGTCGGCTCGTCGTCGGCATGCTCCGCGCCCGCGACCGTGATGGTCTGCTCGGAGCCGAGGAGGTAGCCGAGCGCGGTGTCGACGAGCTTCGAGGCGTCGCCGAGCTCACGCCGTTCGGCCCCGGCTTCGTCGTCTCCGGTGATCGCGGCGACCTGGCCGGCCTGGTTGGAGTCGTACGCCGCGAGCAGACGGTAGGCGGCCAGGCGGCGCAGGTCTTCGTCAGGAACCCAGGACGAGGTCAGCTCTGCCCAGGTGTTCCGGCCCGGACGCCGTGGGTCCGCCATGACCGGCTTGTAGTCCAGCCAGCTCCAGACGTCGGTGATCAGCTCGCGCAGGCCCACGGTGCCCCTCCAGGCAGTCGGCCCCGCGCCGCAGGCAACACCCTACGTGCCCGATGCCCACATCAAGTCCGCATGTAACGAGTCCATAACACTCACGAGGAGCATGCGGGTGATTTCGCGGCGCTTTCGACGCATACACGCAGTTCCAGGGACTCGCGTTTTCAGGTGACGATCGCAAGTCACCCTCTTCCATCACGGTGACTGCGCTAGCCTTCATGTCATGGGAGGTGAGGCAGTGGCCAAGGATGAGCTGAAGGTAGGCGAGGTAGTAGCGCGGCGCGATCTGCACGCGCGCTTCGGTGGTACCCCTCAAGGCGGTATCTCTCCGTCGACCCAGGCTCGGATGGTGATGGCCTTTGTCGCTGAGCGACCAACCCCAGATGACTTCACAGGGTGGGGGGACGACGGAATCTTCCACTTCTCGGGCGTCGGCATGCACGGCGACCAGGAGATGACGCGGGGGAATCTGGCACTGCTGCGTCATAAGGAGCAGGGCCGCGCGGTGCACCTGTTCCACCAACTCCGTAGGTCTTCAGACGAACTAGGTCGGCTCTATCGCCACCTGGGTCGCTTCGAGGTCGACTCTGAGCAGCCGTACTACATCGCGGATGCTCCAGACGCGAACGGCCAGATGCGGACCGTGATCGTCTTCCGACTGCGGCCGGTAGGAGCCACCGTCCCCGATGGACCCCGCTTGCCGGTCACTCCGCTGACTGAAACGCGCATCACCAAGGCACCTGAGATCACCGTTGCTCGCGTGCGCCGACGGCCTCAGGAATCCACAAACGACATCCTCCGACGCTTGACCTTGGACTACGCGAGTCACCTGCACGGTCTCGGGCGGGAGGTCGTCAGCGCACAAGTACGAGTGAAGGGCGAGACCAGGATTGCCCGCGTCGATCTCCTGGACGCCACCGAGAACAGGCTCATCGAGGTGAAACACAACACCACCCGGCAGTCAGTTCGAAGTGCAATCGGCGCCCTGATGGACTATCGCCGCTTCTTCCACCCGACTCCCACCCTCACGCTGCTCGTGCCCGCAGAGCCGAGAGAGGACCTGCTCGACCTCTGCGCGTCCCTGTGCGTCGAGGTCGTATGGCCGAACCCTGAAGGAGGCTTCACGTCGACCCATGACTAACGGCTGAGGCAGTACGCGCACCGCAAATGCGCCGCCGCCCCAGCCGCCGTCTGGTTACCACAGGGGTCCTAGTCGCTGTGAGTAACCGTGTGCCCTTGTCCAGCAAAGAACAGGAGCTACACCATTATGTGCGAAAACAACGCCGTGCCCGAAGTCAGCAACGGCCACGACGCCACCGCGGCCCGAATGTACGGGCTCGCCCTGGTGGCCGGCGTGCTGCTGATCATCATCGGGGACACCAGCCCGGTCGAAGCGTCGGGATTCGTCTCCCCGTTCCTGGTCATGTTCGAGCAGCGGCGATAGCTAGTCGGTGGCGGTCGCTCCAGTGGTGCGACCGCCACCGTGCCCGAGGCAGATCACGGCCTATTCCCGGCCGCCTGGGCCACGGCATCGTCGTATCCGGGCATTCCTGGCGCCGGGAATGAGGAGCACGCGGACAGAAAGCCGTCTCGGTCGCCCGCGCTCTGCTGGCGCTCATCGAGCTGGTCCCACCGTTCCGCGCACTCCTTCTCGCTCGGGCTGGAGTAGGCAGGCGGCGTGCCGTCGTTGATCTTCTCCCGCTGCAAGGCCATCCCTTCGCTGCGCCCAAGCCAATACGTCTCGCGTACGCGATCGAGGTGTGCGGCGCGCTGTTCCTCGGTCGTCGGCTTCTCCGCTCCGGCCGAACAGCCCGTGAGGCACGCGATCGCGAGGGCGGCAGTGCACAGGACTGTGGTCCAACTCCCCCTGGTCCCCATGATCGTGAGGCTAGCAGCGGTCTCGGACTCGGGAACGGGCTGGGCCGTTTCCTCTTGGGGCCGTTTCCGGGACCGCCGCAGGTGCGGGTCAGCGACGGCCGCCGAAGCGACTGTCGACAATGTCCGTTGGCAGCGTATCGAGTTGATCTGGATCGGCCAGTTCCGTAAGTCCATGCACGGCTGCGTCCATTCGGTCCGGGCTGTCCATTCCTTCGACCCAGGTGACCATCTGGTCTTCCAGCTCGGTGTACTCACCGACGTGGTGAACGAGCTGCTGTTCGTAGAGCTGGGCCACGGGCGCAGCGCGGAGGCGCTTGCCTACCTTGGCGGTGACCTCCAGGATCATCGGCATGAGCAGGCCCTTGGTGACGCCCTCACGGCGTAGCTGCTCCCATGCCTGCGTGACGATCTGCCTTGCCATGTCTCCGCCGTAGTTCTTCTCGACCACGATGGCGTCTGCCTTGAGTTCGAGGGCAAGTCGGCAGGCGGCGAGGCCCCAGTCGTTGGCGCCCATGGAGCCTGACCGGTCAGCGAGGACGTAGAGCTGCCGGTCGAAGTCCCGGCCCACGCCGATGACGCCGGTCTCGTCGCCGACGGTGGACTCTCCGCCGGCGGGGTCGACGGCCACGACGATGCGCGCCATGTCGATGCCGGAGAACTGGACGGCGTTGATCCTGGCGGTGTCGATCCACTCGCGCTTCCAGACGCCTCCCTCCGGCGGACGCGGCTTTTGCATGTAGAGGGCGCCCCAGACCCGTTCGCCGACACGCTTGCGGGTTCGGGCGTGGTGGGCTGCGTCGAACCGCTGGGGCCACAACGGCTCGCCGGGTTCCCGGCCGAGCGGGTCGTCGGGGCTGTCGGCGAGAGCTGGTAGGTCGATGACGCGCCACGCGTCGCGCTCGGTGGCGAGGATGCGTCCGGCGAGGTCATCTTCGTGCCAGCGGGTCTGGATCAGGCAGATGGCGCCGGTCGGTTCGAGTCGGGTCTGTATGACGGAGGTCCACCAGTCCCAGGCGCGCTTGCGCATGGTCGGAGAGTCCGCGTCGGCCATGTCCTTGACCGGGTCGTCCACGATGGCGATGTGGGCGCCGCGTCCGGTGAGGCCACCTCCGATGCCCGCCGCGAGGAGCCCGCCTTCGCCGCCGACGATGTCGAAGCGGTTGGCGGCCTTGCTGCCGAGCGCGAGCTGGATGCCGAGGTCGTCGCCCCAGGTGTAGATGGCGTCCCTGATCCAGCGGCCGTGGTCGTCGGCCAGGTCGGCGGAGTAGCTGGCGATCATCATGCGGTGGCCGGGGTTGCGCCGGAGGTACCAGAGCGGTGCCCAGCGCGAGGCGCGTCGGCTCTTGCCATGCCGCGGGGGCATGGTGAGCATGACGCGGTCGCACCGGCCCTCGGCCATGTCGATGAAGGCACGGTCGATCAGGTCCAGGTGCGGCGCCTGCATCTCCCGCCCGCCGGTGAGGACGGCGGCGAGGGCTCCCGGCGAGCGGTCCATGGCCAACTGCCGTTCCGCGCGTGCCAGCTCAGCCCGCAGCGTTGGGGAGGCGGACCGAGCGATAGCGCGGCGCTGGGCCGGGGGGAGCGTCTTGTACTGGGCGATGACGCTCTCGTTGTCGCGGGGCCTCATTCGGCGTCCGGATCGGTGAGGGCGATCAGGGCGTCGAGTTCGTCGGCGGTGACGTTCTCGATCTGCATCGGCCCGCCGTCGGGGCCGGACAGTTCCGTCCTGACGGGCATGTCGAGGCCGAGCAGCCGGGCGCGCCGCTCCATGATCCGCAGGGTTCGGTCGATCGCCGCGAGGTCCTGGTCGCGGACCGCCTTCTTGTACGCCACGAAGAACAGCCGGTCGAGCCGGTCGGCTTCCAGCGCGCGCAGTTCGTCTACGTCGTCGTTCAGCTCGGCACGGCGGTCGGCGAGGGCAGTGCGGACATCGCGGCAGGCCGCGTGGATCAGGGCCTCATCAGTGGGCGGGTCCTGGTTCTTGCGGTACCGCTCGATGCCATAGCCCTGGGGGTAGGCGATGCCGTCAGAGTTGGCGGTCGGATCGGCGGCGAGCTTGCGGGCGATCGTGAGCCAGTCCACGCCGGCGAGTCGCAGGTCGATGGCGTCCGAGCGGCGGCGCGCGATGGCCGCACGCGCGGCTTTGTCGGGGCGTCCCACGGCGGGGGTCCTCCACAGCTCGGGTGCGCCCCCGCGCCCGGGTCCATAATCGCACCGTCGGCAGGAACCGGCGCTCCGCCACTTCACCGGTTCCGCAGACAGCGACTCTGCGGCCCACTACCATTTCGGGTGAAAGTCCGGGAAGCCCCCACAGTTGAAGGGCGTGCGCTCCCGGATGCTCCGAGAAGTCCGGGTGGATCCAGCGGCCTGCCTGACTGACCACGGTGCACGGACGAGCGACCCACTTTCGCACCACACACGAAGGAGCCAGAAAAGTCTGAAGGTCCTGAGTTTCTATCGCGGGTACGGAACTCAGTTCAGCCACGAGTTGTGGCCGAGCTGAGCATGCCTGCCCGCATTCAGTTCGGCCCTGTACAGAAAGGGACCGAACGGTGGACTCGTCTGCGGTTCTTTGGATTCTCGCTTGGTCGGGCGTGATCTCTGTTTTGATCTTCGTCCTGACTGGAATCCTGGGGCAACTCATCCCCTTGATCAGGGCATGGCGCAAGCTGCGCAGCACTTTTCGGGACGACAGCGAGCGGAACCATTCGACAGGGCGTGGGACGCCGCCTGCACCGGAGAGTGCAGATGCGCCGACCGCCGACCCGGTGCAGTCCGAAACTGCTGGATCAGAGGTCGGCGCGGAGCGGCGTGGCGAGGCGGATTCTGCCGCGCCAGCGCCGCCGTCACATCAGTGACATCTGCTCGCCTTCACCTGGCCTCCTGGGCGGGATGAACTCCGGCGGCGCATCCGGCGCATTGCGGTGAGCCCGCAGCCACCAGGCGAACTGGTAGTTCCGGCAGGTGCGGTAGCGCACGGAGTTCCGGCGCGGCTCTGTCGGCGGGATGTTGTGCTCGCCCCATCCGGTGATGGGGCGAGCATTGTCCAGGTGAACGAAAAGGCCGGGCACGAGGGCGGGCCCTTCCCACTCTTCTCCCGGTGCGCCCTCGAAGGCCAGATGGGCGTTCTGGCTCCAGTTCCATGGGTTGGGCAGAGCGCACAGGTACCAGGCCAGCGGCGGGTTTTCCTGCGGGAGTTCGAGGGCCTGGTGCCGGCGGCGGACGTCCACCCGAGGGCGGTCGGGCTGGCCGAAGCTGCGCAGGCAGTGCTGATCGAGGGCGACGTGTCGCACGCCAGCCAGCCACATGATGTGGTACCGACTTCGCGATTCGATCTGTATCTGTATTCGCTGCGACATGCGCTCCCCAATTGCGTTTCCTATTTGGCGAGAGATTCATTTCTCTCTACTACCAATTTTATCAAATTTCCCACCAATTCCAGATGCCTGTCATGACGGAAGCCATTCGGGTACGGCATATTGAATTCCTCTTCGAATGCCTTCTCGTATTCCTCTTTCGGGAGCGCGATGGGACGGCGGCATGTCGCCTTCAGGTTGGACCCGCTGACGTCCGTGACCTTCACGTCCTCGAAGTAGCGGCGCAGCATGGGCTCCAGCGTCTCGGGGGTGTGGAAGCGGAGCTTCTGCCACTTCCCCTTGACGAAGTTCATCTCGACGTTGTGCTCGTCGAGGAAGCTCATCTTCGTGGTCGCGGTCTGGGAGGTGACGCGCTTGGCCTGCTCGTCGCGGAGTTCGCGGGCGAGGCTCCGTGTGCCGAGGCAGACCACTCCGTCGGCAGCGCACAGGGCGTTAACGGTGGTCATCACCCAGTGCTGGTAGTCGAGCGAGGTGGTGGCATTGATGACGGAGTCCAGGACAACGACGTCGTACAGTCCGTTGGCCTGGATGTCCTTGTCGATGTCGCGGATCATGCCGACGACGGCCCGGATGTCGACGGCGTACGAGCCGTCCCGGCAGCGGTAGGGCTCGTAGTCGTGGATGTCGAAGCCCTTGGCGCGCAGGTGCTTGGCGTAGTCGCCGTATCCGGCGCCGAAGTCGACCACGCGGTGAGTGGGCTTGAGCCACGGTGTGACGAGCTGGTCCCAGGTCTCGGAGCCGTAGGCGAGCTTGCCCGCCTTGGCCTTGGAGGAGAACTGGCGGAGCCGCTTGGGCTGGACGATGTGCTGGTTCCAGACGGGCGCCTTGCTCTCGATGGCGCTCCAGTCGTAGACGCCGTACTCGCCGGTGAGGTCGGCGTGGAGCTGGGCGGCGTCGGCCGAGGCCACGGTCCAGGCGAGGAGGTCGAAGCGCGAGAAGGAGGCGACGACGGCGTACTCGGCGTTGAGGACGATGCGGCCCTGGTCGTCGATGACGACGCTGCCCCAGGGGCCGTGGCCGGCGGTCATGTGGCCGATGGCGTTGACGAAGGAGAGGTTCTTGCGCTCGGCGACGCGGATGGACTGCCACGGGATCCAGGACCAGGAGCCCATCTCCCCAGGCTCCGCGTAGACGACGCTGGCCTCGGTCTCCACCCGGTTGTGCAGCAGGTTGAACTGGATCTCGTCCTGGAGGCGGACCTTCGTGCCGAGCATGACCGCGGGGGTGTGGGTCATGCCGATGGCCTTGAGGCCCTTCGTCCTCTGGTGGCCTGCGACCAGCGTGCCGTCCGCGTTGAGGATCACCGGCTTGACGACTCCGTGGCGGCGCAGCGATGCCTGGAGCCGGACGAAGGCCGTCTCGCTGAGGCGGCGCGGGTTGTAGTCGGCGGGGCGCAGTTGATCGAGCGGGTACGACTCGTAGAACGTCGTCGTGGGTGCCTTGCTCATGCGGCGTCGCCCTCCTGGTGGGCTTCCTGGAGGACATGCCAGCCGAAGCCGAGGTCGCTGTTGGTGTCGTCGACGAACTTCGTGTAGATGGCGTTGAGGGCTTCGACCTCTTCGGAGGTGATCCGTACCCGCTTGGACTCCCACTGGAGGTAGCCCCACTGGAGGTAGTCCACTGTGGCGGCGGCTCCGGTGCCCGCGCCGTCGGAGGTCAGCTCCAGCGTCTCGGGGAGCGAGGTGTCGTCCAGAAGCCGGTCGACGCTCTCGCGGTCGTACCCGGTACCGGCGAGGTCGGGGATCTCGGAGAGGACTTCGGCCAGCAGGGCGGTGTCGTATCCCGCGAGGTCGTTGGTCCGGTTGTCGACGATGACGATGCGTGCTGCGGCTTCGTCATCGACGTCGATCCAGGTGGCCGCGATGTGCTCCCAGCCGAGCTGCTGGGCGGCGGCCACGGTGTGGTTGCCTGCCAGGATCTCGTTGGGCCGTCCGGTGTGGGTGCCCTTGTTGACCACGACGGGCCGGTATTGGCCGTTGACCGTCAGCGACTCGGCGATGGCCGGGAGGTCGCCGGTGCGGGGGTTGCGGTGGTACGGGGCCAGGTCGCCGATCGGAACGGCGAGCGGCAGAAGCTGTTCGGGGATGTTGGCGAGCGTGGTCACGGGCGTCCCTTGTGTAGGCCGTTCCCCGCGCCCTACGCACGCCAACACTAGACGATCAGCCGAGCCGTCGGCTCGGTTCAGCCAGGAGGCTGGCGGCCGGCGCGGCCTGCCCGGTTGCTGGTGGAGTGCCGTCAGTGGTCGCGGCGTTGGCCGTCTCGTCTCTGTCCCGGTAGTGCCGGAGTTCGGCGTGGATGGCGTCGAGGTGGTTGTCGGTGATGGTGCTGGCGGTGAGCGGGTCGAGGTCGATGCGCTCACCGGTGTACTGGCGCGACGTCGTCATGCGCCCGACGCTACTGAGTCGACCGTCTCTCGGCCCGGCTGGGTGACGACTACCGGCTGGCCCTTGCCTGCGGCGACGAGGGTCTGCGTGATGGCGCGGGTGACCGCCGTGATGTAGGTCGTGAAGGCGTCTGTCACGTTCCCGCGGTTGGCGCGGGACAGGTCGCCGTTGAGGAAGAATGCCTGCCGCTGGGCGGTGCTGATCTCCAGTTGCACGCCCATGCCGCGTACGCCGCGGTTGCAGATGTTCGTGACGTCGTTGCCGTTGACCTCCTCGTTGGCGACCTGGACGGCGAACCCTGCCTGCGCGAGGGACTGTCCGATGCGGTCACGCAGGGGGTAGTCGAGCCCGCCGAGGTTCGTCATGGGCGTCGCGCCGGCGGCTCCGTGCCAGGAGACGATGTGGGTGGCGCCCTGGGCGAGTGCCAGCGCCTGGGGGTCGTCGAAGCTGGTCGAGGTGATGTGCAGGTCACCGTTGTTGGCCTGCTTGATCCCGTCGAACGTGTAGAAGTCGTGCACGTCGCCTGCGGCTGCGCTGGCGAGTTCACTCGTCCCCTGCTCGATCCCCCCGCCGTGGATGGCCAGGTGGAGCAGTGTGGAGATTGGGGAGGAGCGCCAGGAGCGTTGGTAGTCGATGCCTTCGATCTGGGCGCTGGCGAGTGCGGCGAAGGAGTTGTAGAGACCGGTGGTCATGAAGCACTTCCTTGAGTCGGGATGACCGCTGGGGCGGTGGCCACGGCCACCGCCCCAGCGTCTAGCGGTTGTTGCAGCGGCAGATGCCTGGCGGCAGGCACCACGACTCGCAGGAGTTGCACCACTCCGCGCCGGGAACGGGGGGTTCGCCGTGCCCGGTCCGCCCCGGTGTCTGGTCCTCGGTCATGCCGCTGTTCTCCTGGGTGGTCGTCTGGTCGAAATGGCTGCTTCGAGTTCCGCGCTGCGCCGTGCGGCGCCCCGGTCGGGGGCCTTGCGGATTCGTCGGCCCGGGTCCCGCTCGTCGGCGGCCTTGTCCGGGGGCCCGTCTCGCTCGATGAGGAGACGTAGGTACAGCTCGCGGTCCTCGGGATTTCCGTTGAAGTCCTCTGCGCTCATGTCGCTCCGGAGTGCACGGGACCCGCCCCCGGCGTGGCGGGGGCGGGTCCGGTCGTGTTCGTGGCGTCGCGGTCCCGGCGGCTTCGCTTCGGCGCGGAGCCGGTGCCTGGCGGGTAGGGCGCGGGGGATTGGCCACCCGCCAGGCACCGAAGGGGATGCCGCATGCCACGGCGTGCTGGTGGGCCGGTTCCTCGGCTGTGGCCGTTCCCACCAACGAGATAGACCGTACCATTACTCAGTGTTGGGATCTATCTCGCGCCCGGCGTAACCCCTCCCGTCAGACGGCGCCCCGTATCCGAACCCCTCAAAGGGCGCCGTTCCGTGCCCGGTCGGTCCGTCCGTGAAGAACAGGTCCTGCGGCGGCAGGCTGGGCGCCGGCGTCGGTGTCGTTCTCCTCCGAGTCCGGGGCGGACTGGTGCACCGCGCCGTCGGTGGCCCCGGCCTGCGGGGCGGTGGCAGTCTCCGTCTCTGTCTCCGAGCTGTTGTCGGCGGTGGGCTCCAAGCGGGCCAGCGCGGCGTCGGCCTCCGCGACCAGGTCGGGGGCAGCCGCCGCGGGGGTGACCATGATCTCGCTGGCGTCTGCGTGGGCCTTGGCCTGACGGAGGTTGAAGCGGGCCTTCTGCACGAAGGCGGCGACCCTGTCCATCTGCTGCAGTCGCTTGCCCACCTGCCCCTCCAGCGCGCGAGCCAGCTCCATCGGGTCGGCCTTGCCGATGCCGTCCAGCAGCTCGCACATGCGCTCGATGTCGTCGAGGTCGCTCTTTGCCTTGGCCTGCGCGCGGGTGCGCTGGGCCTTCTCCTCGGGCGTCATCTCCTCGACGTCGACCATGGAGTCCTGCTGAGCCGCCTTTTCCTGCTTGCGCATGGCGTAGGCGATGTGCACGAGCTGGTTGTCGCTCTTGTCGCCCTTTTTCCAGTCCTGGAAGACGGCCTTCTGGTTGTCCCGGGACAGGGCAGCGATCTGGACGGCGGCCTGGGTACCGATGTGCCCAAGGTCAACTGCCGTCTGGATCTCGGGGCGCAGAGCGAGCAGGGCCAGGCGCTGGTTGACGTACTGGACCGACTTGGAAAAGGCCCTTGCGACGCTGGCGGGGTCGGCGCCCTCCTCCTCGTCCAGGACCTTCTTGAACCCGCGCGCCTCCTCCAGCGGAAGCATGTCCTCGCGGTTCAGGTTCTCGGTCATGGCCTTCTTGAAGGAGTCCAGGTCACCGACCTCGGCGCCACCGTCAGCGAGAAGGATCTTCGCCTCGATGGTGACGTTACCCGCCATCTCGTTGGCGCGGTATCGGCGCTCACCGGCAACCAGCTCGTAGCCACCCTCGTCCGCCTTGCGGACGACGATGGGCTGCATCAGTCCGTGCTTCTTGATCGAGTCAGCCAGCTCGGCTAGGGCCTCCTCATTAAAGGTCTTGCGCGGCTGGTTCGGGTTGCGGCGGACCTGGCGCATTTTCAGGGCGGCGTACTTATGCGGCATTTCAGGCTCCCAAGAGGTCGATGGGGGCTTCTTCCCTCCCCCTTCTTTGTGCTTTCATTCTATATGCATTCCAGGGAGAGGTCCATGATTTTCGAGAAGTTTTCGCAGGTCAGACGCGTAGACGCGGGCCTCCGAAGGAAGCCCGCGTTCGTTCACTCCTCGATCAGCCCGCGACGGCATCACACAGCCGCTCAGCGTCACAGTCGACCCGCTCCGGGTCGACGACCGACAGAGCACCCAGCGCGTCGAGGGCCGACCCTTCACCCAAGGCGACGTTCTCCTTGCCACCGGACTCCGCCAATCGGGCCAGTACTCGCCCCAGCTCGATCCCCACCCATTCCTCCACGCGTTGCAGCGTCCGCCTTCTCGATGAGTGACGGCACTCTTAGATCCCCACACAGAAAGTTTCGCGGCACACATTGATCGATCAAGGGGCACCGGTCACAATCTCGCAGCCTGGAGAGCGGAAGAAGGGTGGGACCCGCATGCTGTGTAACGCGAAGTACTCGTGTCCTAACAGATCTTGCTTCGCAGCTCAGCCTAATGTCAACCAACCTAGACATTAGGCTGTCTCGTGAGTCTCACTCGTTACACCGCCCGACCGCTGGCCCCCCTTCCGGGCCTCCCACACCCCCGAAGGAGCGCCCAGCACCATGCCATCCGGCCCGGATGTTCCCCTCGCCAGCAAGCTCGCCCTGCTGCTGCGCCGAAAGACCGAGGCGGACGGTAAGACTCCGAGCACCCGCGCGCTGGCCGCCGCGACGGCCGAGAGGCCCGAAGAGCGACCTGCGATGACCCACCAGGTCGTGAACGACCTGCTGAACGGCGTCAAGTCAAACCCGTCGATCTCACAACTTCGCGGACTCGCACGAGCATTCGACTGTCCGGTAGCTTTCTTACTGCCTGGTTACAACGGCTTGACCTCTCTGTCGGTCTATGAGGAGCAACAAGACGCCCGTGAGGCGCTTCGGCTAGTCCACGATCTGGGCGAAGCTGGAGCCGCTGAACTCCTTGAGGCCGCTCGTGAGATTCGACTACGTCACGGACGTACCGATCTCACCGTCCCCGAGGTTCCCGAACCGATACCGCCTGCCGCTGAACCACCGCGGCCAGGCCGGCGGCGGCGGCTCAGCTTCACTGAAGCGGCAGAACGGGCGGTCTCTGATCTGGAAGGAACGTGAATGGACGGCATCGTCTTCGGCTTATGCGCGCTCTTTGGCGTAGTGGGCACAGTGCTCTCCGCCAGGGAAGCCTGGCGCCAGCGCAGCCGGAACGACTACCGCATCGCCCGCTTAGCCCGCACCGTGGCGTTCGGCGTCTGCACAATCGGGGTCATCTTCGCCATACCCCCGGTTGAAGACCTCGGTGAGTCCATGACCGGCATGAACAACGCGGCCAAGCTCGGAGCACACTTCTGCGCCGTGCTCTGGTGCGGCAGCCTTCAGCTCATGCTCGTCGACTGGTCGTACAACCACGAGGTGCTGAAGGCCAGCCTGTACGCGCGGATCGCGTTCGCTGTCTGCGTCCTCGCCGCGATGCTGCCGCTGTTCGTCGCGACCACGGGCGAGAGCATTGAGTTCACGACGGAGCACGCCGCGGTACCAGGCGTCACCGTCTACCTCATGATCTACCTGACCTATGTGGCGGTCACGTGCGGCGAGATCGCGTTCCTCTGCTTTGGCATGGCACTGTCCGTGCGGCGGAGCGGACACGTTTGGTCGGCGCGCGGCTTGGGGCTGTCGGCCGCAGCAGCCATCCTGGGTGTCGCGTACGCGGCCAGCAAGGGCTCATACCTGGTGACCCACTACCTCGGCCACCCATGGCCGCTGCACGCCGAGGAGATCGTCTCGCCCGCCCTGGCCGGTCTCGCCACCATCGCGCTCATCTCGGGCCTGACCATGGCGATGGTCGGTAGGCGCATTGCACTGCGCAAGGCATCTGTTTCAGCGGGCGTCTGACAGGCCGGGCAGCTTGCGCCAGTGCAGGACAACCCTGCCAGGCTCAACGGTGCGCACTCCTCGGGCCCTCGCGGGGAACACTTCGATGTTCTCCAGGAACAATCTCACGATGGCTCTCTTGGACGCGGACGGCGCCGTGTTCCACCACCGCACCAGGTCCTTGGCGTTGCCGAGGGAGAAGTCCGCCATCTGCTCGGCGTACCGAAGGCGCGCTCGGGTGTCCTTGAGGTTTGCTGTGATCTCGCGATCGGCGACCACGAACGCGTCGCTGCTGATCTGTCGCTGACCGTAGAGGGTCGCCGCTTCACCGCGGCGGCCCTCCAGCTCTTCGATGGTCGCCTTCATCTTCTCGACCTGGGCGCGGACGGCAGCCTGAGCTTTGAGGATCTGGTCGCGGATGCCGGGCTTGAGGAGTTCGGCCACAACGTACTCGCCGACATAGTTCTCCAGGAGTTCGCCATCGATGCGAACCTCACCGCAGCCTCCGCGACCGCTCTTGTCCTTTGGACGGCAGCGGTACCCGGGCGTCCCGGCGTTCGTGCGAGCCCCTTGAAGCGCCCAGGTGCACTTGCCGCACGTGCTGGCGCCGTCCACCAGGAGGTAGTCGTAGGGCGGAGCCGCCTCCCCCGTCTTGCGGCGCTGGTCCCGCTCTTGGAGGGCCTTGAACTCTTCCGGAGTGATGGCGCCCGGGTGGCCGGCGTCGACGAGTTCGCCATCGTCGTCATAGCGCAATCCGGCAATCGCCGGGTTCCGGAACAGGCGTCCGACCGATGCGTCCTTCCACTCTCCTCCGAGCGTGCCCCGGTAGCCCTCACCATTCGCCCACACGGCGATGGCCGCGTCGGACTGACCGCCCTGCAACGCCCGGCTCACCATCTGGCGAAGCGGGCCCACCTCGTCATCACGTAGCCGACGACGCGACGCGTCGTCGAAACCGTAGAGCCGTGGCATGCGGTCGTCCGTTCTTCTCTGGTGCGCCCCCTAGCCGCCCGATCCTAGATCACAGCCCTGTGGAAGGGGTCGTGAGCCAGGGGAACCGATATGCCCAAGCTACGTGATCAGCCCGCAGGTGGCGTCACTTCGAGCACTCGCCACAGCGCGGCAGTAGGGACCTTCACTGTGCTGCCCATCGTGAGCGTCTGCACGGGAAAAGACCCTTCCTTGATCAACTTGTAAGCCTTGTGCACACCGATCCCCAGTGCCCGCGCAGCCGTTGTGACGTTCACCGTCGGCGGCAGTGCAAGCAGCTCCTCCAGGGTCATGGCGCCGGCCCCGGGGCCCGTAGCTACAGAAGCGTTCTTCGTGGTCATTCCCGTTGTCGCGTTCTCCCCCGCGCCAACGTCACATAAGGATACGCCAACACTGAAGTGTTGGGGCAAGATGGAGCATCGGTTCGACAAGGACCGGCACAGAAGTTCCACATTCGAAAGCCGCGAAGGGGATGTTCGTGTTCGATCCCAGCTACTACCGGCGCTGCGCGTGCAAGGCACCGGCCGTTGACGAGGACGGCGCTCCCATACTCAACGCCAACGGGGAGCCTAAAATGCGCATGCTCGACGCAAACTGCCCGAAGCTCCCGCAGAAGGGGCACGGCACCTGGTACTTCTACTTCGAGCTGGAAGCCGGGGAGGGCGGAAAGCGTCGACGCGTACGGCGAGGGGGATTCGCCACCAAGAACGACGCGAAGGCCAAGGCGGAGGAGACCTACCGCGACGCCATCGGAGGCGCTGACGTGCTCAGCGACGCCACCGTGGGCGAAGACCTGCATAGCTGGCTCAAGAGGAAGAGGGGCCTGGCCCGCACCACCCGGCACGGGTACGAGGAGCACATCAACCTCTACCTCGAACCGCACCTCGGGCACATCAAGCGGCGGGATCTCAAGCTGCGCCACGTCGAGGCGATGTACGACGCGATCGAGCGAGAGAACGCCGAACGGCTGCTTCACCACGCCAAGGTGGTGGAGTTGGAGGCGGCACGCGACGCAGCCCACACAGCGTGGGTTCGTGCCGCGGGCAAAAAGGAGAAGCGCCGCGCCACGCGCCGGGCCTACCTGGCCGCCAATGCCGCTCTCCGCGAGGGTCGCAAGGGCAAGCGAAAGATCACCAGCGCCGCGACGATGCACCGCATCAACGCCACCCTCAGCTCGTTCCTGGGCAGCGGCATCAAGCGCGGCGAGTACGCGACCAACTGGGCCGCCATGGTCGAGCTGCCGGCGGTCAGGCGCCCCAAGGCCCTGGTCTGGACGCCCGAGCGGGTCGAGGAGTGGAAGCGCACCGGCCAGAAACCCAGCCCCGTCATGGTCTGGACCCCGGAGCAGACCGGCCAGTTCCTCGACTTCGTCTCCGACGACCGACTCTGCGGCATGTGGCACGGGTTCATCTTCCGTGGCCCGCGACGCGGCGAGATGTGCGCGCTGCCCTGGACGGAGGTCAGCCTCTCCGGTTCGTGGTTCCGGATCTCTGCCCAGATCGTGGAGATCGCGTACCGGCAGTACGACGAGGCCCCGAAGCAGGACAGCGTCCGCACCGTCACCCTCGACTCCCAGACGCGCGGGAAGTGGGAGGAGTGGCAGGTCACCCAGGCCAAGGAGCGTGACCAGTGGTCCGGCGAAGCCGCCTGGGTTGAGAGCAACCGGGTCTGGACGCACGAGAACGGCGAGCCCCTGCATCCCGACTGGATCAGCCGACGCTTCAACCGGCTCGTGGAGCTGTCAGGACTTCCGCCGATTCGCCTGCACGACACGCGGCACCTGTCGGCCACGCTGGCGCTCCTTGGCAAGGCAGACATCAAGGTGGTCCAGGAGCGGCTTGGCCACAGTTCCCGCCAGATCACCTCGGACACGTACACGAGCGTCCTGCCGCAACTCCTGACCGCCGAGGCGGAGTCGACGAGCGCGGTCGTGCCCCGGTCCCCGCAACAGAAGAAGACCCCTCCGAAAGAGGAGCAGGACAGGCCCCAGAACCAGGCCGAAAAGGGCGCCGACGAGGCTTCCGAGGCGTACGAGGGTGGGCCGAACGAGGGATTGCGTCCCACCGCGTGACCTGCGTCCTCAATTTGTCCTCACGATCATGAAACCATGATCGAGAAGCGTCGCCAAGATCTCCCGAAGATCGTCCCGACCAGCTAAGGCGCTGGTCAGAACGTTTCTTCGACCACTTGAAGTGGTGGGGCGGCTGGGACTCGAACCCAGGACCGACGGATTATGAGTCCGCTGCTCTAACCGGCTGAGCTACCGCCCCCGTAACGGCGCGCCGCGCACATTTGTGCGCGCCGTCTGCCGCAGCATAGCCGCTCATACGATCTGCTGCCCGTGTGGGTCCTCGTTGGGCGACCTTGCATGTCCGGAAGGACTTCGATCACCGGGTGTCCGGTTCCTTCCGGGCCTCGATCACTTTCCTCCCGGCACGAAAAAGGGCCCCTCGCGGGGCCCTCCTCCGTCCTGCTCCCCCGACTGGACTCGAACCAGTAACCCTCCGGTTAACAGCCGAATGCTCTGCCAATTGAGCTACAGGGGACCGAGCTCCCCCGACTGGACTCGAACCAGTAACCTGCCGGTTAACAGCCGGCTGCTCTGCCAATTGAGCTACAGGGGAATGCTCCGTGTGCCTCGAATGCACTGCCGACCGGGGCTCCCGGCGGCGTGCGCTCGCTGCGACACATACATTAGCGCAAGCAGGGGGGTGCTCCGCCAATCGGTGCCGTCCGGGGTGATCTGTGGCCCTGAGGGTAGACGGGCAGCACGGCCGGCGGTCCGGTGCTTCGGGGCGCTCCACAGGGCGCCGTGACGGCGAGGCACGCAGGTACGCAGGCAGGCAGGTGTCCGGCGCGGCACGCGCGGGCGGACCGATGAGAGGGACGAGAGGGAAGGGTGGAGCTATGCGCTACCGGCTCACGTTCGTGACGGGACTGGCCATCGGATACGTACTGGGTTCCCGGGCCGGCCGGGAGCGGTACGAACAGTTGCGCAAGGGTGCCCAGCGGATCGCGCAGAACCCGGTGGTCCGCAACACCGCGGAGTCGGCGGCGCTCACCGGCCGCCAGGCCGCGACCAAGGCGTTCGGCACGGTGTCGGAGAAGGTCGGCGACAAGCTGCCGGGGTCGGTGGGCGAACGGGTCCGCTCGCTGCGCGAGCAGCGCGGCGAGAGCGGTGCGGATGACTGGGGGACCAGCAACACCTAGGGAGGCCGGCAGTACCTGAGCCGGCAGTACCTGAGGGGCGGCCGGCAGTACCTGAGGGGGCGGGCGAGGGCCGGGTGGTGTGTGGGGAGATGAGAGGGCCTGTGGGGGTTGTGGTGGGGGCCGTGGCCGGATGTGACCTGGCGGGGTCACCGTGACGCGCATGGGGCATCATCTGGGGGCATGGGGATAGTCGCCGGGTTGGACAGTTCGTCCGACAGCACACGGATCGTCGTCTGCGACACCGACACGGGTGCCGTCATCAGGCAGGGATACGCGCCGCACCCCGCCGAGAAGGGCCACGAGGTCGATCCGCAGGCGTGGCTGATGTCACTGGGCGAGGCGGCGGGAAACGGGCTGCTGGAGGGCGTACAGGCCATCGGGGTCTCCGCGCAGCAGCACGGGCTGCTGCCGCTGGACGCCGAGGGCAACCTCGTACGGGCAGCGCTGCTCGGCAACGACAGACGGGCGCAGAGCGCGGCGGCGGACCTGGTCGACTCGCTCGGCGGGCGGGCGGCCTGGGCGCAGGCCGTGGGGGCGGTGCCGCAGGCGGCACACCCGGTGACCAAGCTGCGCTGGCTGGCGCGGCACGAGCCGGCGAACGCCGCCCGGGTCGCGGAGGTCATGCAGCCGCACGACTGGCTGGTGTGGCAACTGCTGGGCCGTCCCGCGCGGCGGACCACGGACCGGGGCGGCGCCTCGGGGACGGGCTACTGGTCGGCGGCCACCGGCGGCTACCGGCCCGATCTGATCGAGCTGGCGCTGGGGCATCAGGTGCGGCTCCCGGAGGTGCTGGGTCCCTCCGGTACGGCCGGCTTCACGCCGGAGGGCCTGCTGATCTCCGCGGGCACCGGCGAGACGATGGCCGCCGCCTTCGGGCTGGGGGTGGGCCCGGGCGACGCGGTGATCTCGCTGGGCGCCTCCGGGTCGGTCTTCGCCATCCACCACGAGGCACTGGCGGACTCCACGGGGACCATCACCTCCTTCGCCGACGCCACCGGCAGACACCTGCCGGTGGTGCACACCAGCAACGCCGTACGGGTGCTGCGGGGCGCGGCCGAAATGCTGGGTACGGACCTGCCGGGCCTGTCCGAGCTGGCGCTGCGCTCCACGCCCGGCGCGTACGGGATGGTCATGCTGCCGTACCTGGAGGGCGAGCGGACCCCTCACCTGCCGCACACGGCCGGCTCGCTGCACGGCATGCGGCGCGAGAGCATGAAGCCCGAGCACCTGGCGCGGGCCGCCGTGGAGGGCATGCTGTGCGGCCTGGCGGACGCGCTGGACGTGCTGCGCGGGCGCGGCGTGCAGGTGCACCGGGTCTTCCTGCTGGGCGCGGCGGCGGAACTGGGCGCCGTACAGGCGGCGGCGCCGGGCCTGTTCGGCGTACGGGTCGTGGTGCCGCAGCCCGCGGACTACGCGGCACTGGGCGCGGCCCGGCAGGCGGCCTGGGCGCTGGGCGCGGCGCATGGCACCCTGGCGCCGCACGAGCCGCCCCACTGGCCCGCGGCGGCCGGCCAGGTCTTCGACCCGGGTGAGGACCTGCCGGTGGGCCAGGCCGTCCGCCAGCAGTACGTGGCCGTACGGGACGAGAGCTATCCCGATGCCTTCCAGGCGGCCGGCTGAGCCGGTGGTCCTGGGTCGCGTCTTTAACCGGTCCTGCGCCTGTTCCGGGCCGTGTTCGGGGCTATGCCCCGAGCCGTGTTCTGAGCCGTTCTGGGCGGGTGCCGGGTCGGTGCGTACCGCGCCGGTGCGCGCTAGTCGAGGTAGCCGCGGAGCTGGTCGGCGAAGGCGTGGTCGCGCAGCTTGTTGAGAGTCTTGGACTCGATCTGGCGGATGCGTTCGCGGGTGACGCCGAAGATCCGGCCGATCTCCTCCAGGGTGCGCGGGCGGCCGTCGACCAGCCCGTACCGCAGTTGTACGACCTTGCGTTCGCGCTCGCCGAGCGTGGAGAGCACCGCTTCGAGGTGTTCGCGCAGGAGGAGGAAGGCGGCGGACTCCACGGGCGAGGCGGCGTCGCCGTCCTCTATGAGGTCACCGAGCGCGACGTCGTCCTCCTCGCCGACGGGGGCGTGCAGGGACACCGGTTCCTGGGCGAGCCGCAGCACCTCGCTGACCCGCTCCTCGGGGAGGTCGAGGTGGGCGGCGACCTCGGCCGGCGTCGGCTCGTAGCCGCGCTCCTGGAGCATCCGGCGCTGGACCCGTACGACGCGGTTGATCAGCTCCACGACGTGGACGGGAACCCGGATCGTACGGGCCTGGTCGGCCAGCGCCCGGGACATGGCCTGCCGGATCCACCAGGTGGCGTAGGTGGAGAACTTGTAGCCGCGGGCGTAGTCGAACTTCTCGACGGCGCGGATGAGGCCGAGATTGCCTTCCTGGACCAGGTCCAGCATGGTCAGGCCGCGGCCCACGTACCGCTTGGCGACGGAGACGACCAGCCGCAGGTTGGCCTCGATCAGCCGGCGTTTGGCCATCCGGCCCAGTACGACCAACTTGTCGAGGTCCACGGCGAGTTGGGTGTCCGGGTCGGGGGTGCTGTGCAGCTTCTCCTCGGCGAACAGGCCGGCCTCCACGCAGCGGGCCAGTTCGACTTCCTCCACGGCGGTCAGCAGCGGTATCCGGCCGATCTCCCGCAGGTACTGGCGGAAGAGGTCGGAGGAGGGGCCGCCTGCGTCGGGGCGCGGCAGCGGCTCCGGGGCGATCTCCTGCACGAGCATCTCGGAAAGCGGTGGCTCGGCCTGCTGCGGCACGAAGGCCGCCTTGGCGGCCGGCGCGCCGGTGAGGGTCTGGGTCTGCACGGGGGCGACCTCCAGGGTGTTCGCGGCTGAGGCGGCGGAAAGGCCGGGAACGACCACGGCCACGCCGCGGTCCGTCCCGTACATCAAGAGCGGTTGGGCGGGGGTTTCCGGCTCCGTACGGCCGGACCCACCGCGCTCCGAGGACTCAGGCACCGTTCCTCAGTGTGGAGTACGACACAGGTCCGCCACGAGGGGCGTGCGAGCACTTTTTGAGTCCGGTCCGTGACCATCCGGCTACGGCGGGGTGGGGTGCGCGTCCGGATGCGAAGACGGTGGTGACGTGGGCAGTCCTGCTCCGGAGCGGTGGGGTGCTCTGCATCGGAGCGGTGGGGTGCCCGGCATCGGAGCGGGGGTGCTCCGCCGTGGAGTGATGGCTGCAGCGGGTTGCCGGGCCGGGGCCCGGTCCTGAGGGCGCGGAGCCGGCAGCCGTCCGGCCCGGCCCCGCGCGTCTACAGTGCCGCGAAGCCGCGTTCGCGCAGGGACTGGCCGTACTGCTGGAGGACCCACAGCTCGTTCTGGACGGCCGTGAGGTGCTCGGGGTCCGCGTTCGGGCCCAGGCGCTGGAGGGCGCCGCGGATCTCCGTGACGCGCTGATTGACGGCGGCCAGCCGCACCGCCACCAACTGGACGCCCGCGTACGCCTCGTCGGGCTCCTTGCGGGTGTGCAGCGGTTCGACGGCCAGCTCGGTGACCAGGGCGCGGACCGTGTCGTCGGGGGCCGCCTCGCGGACGCGGGCGAGATAGCCGCCGTCACCGGCGCCGGCGGCGGCCCCGCCCGCCTCCTCGATGCAGCGGCGGACCACCGCGTACGGCGGGGCGGTGAACTCGTCGGCACCGTACGCGTCGAAGGCCGGGGAAACCAGGTCGGGGCGCTGGAGGGCGAGCTTGAGCAGCTCCCGCTCGACGCGGTGGGCGGGGCTGCGCAGGTTCAGGGCGGGGCCGCTGCGCCCGGCGGACGGGCCGCCGTTCCCCGAGGGGCCGTAGGTGGAGGGGCCGCCGGAGGGTCCGTAGCCGGACGCCTGGTCCGGGACGTCACGACGGCCGTACGGTCCGCCGCTGCCGCCACTGCCCCCGTACGGGCCGCCGGGGCCGCCTGCCGTACGGGACGGGGCCTGACGGCCGCCCGGAACGCCCTGACCGCCCTGGCCGTCCCGCCCGCGCTCGCGGGCCCAGCGGGCGAGCTGGCCCACCCGGCGCACCACGAACTGGGTGTCCAGGATGCCGAGCATGCCGGCGAGCTGGACGGCGGATTCGTGCTGGATCGAGCTGTTCTTGATGTTGGCGACGATGGGCGCCGCCTCGTCCAGCGCCGCGGCCCGGCCCACGGTGGTGTCCAGGTTGTGGCGGGAGACGACATGGCGCAGGGCGAATTCGAAGAGGGGGTACGGGACTCGACCAGGTCGGCAACGGCCCCGTCGCCCTTGGCCAGCCGCAGGTCGCAGGGGTCCATGCCGCCGGGGGTGATGGCGATGGAGGTCTCGGCGGCGAACTTCTGGTCGTCCTCGAAGGCGCGCAGGGCCGCCTTCTGGCCCGCCGCGTCACCGTCGAAGGTGAAGATCACCTCGGCGCCGGAGTTGTCCATCAGGAGGCGGCGCAGGATCTTGATGTGGCCCTCGCCGAAGGACGTGCCGCAGGTGGCGATGGCGGTGGTGATGCCGGCCAGATGGCAGGCCATCACGTCCGTGTAGCCCTCCACGACCACCGCGCGGCTGGTCCGGGCGATCTCCTTCTTGGCCAGGTCGATGCCGTACAGGACCTGGGACTTGCGGTAGAGCGGGGTCTCGGGGGTGTTGAGGTACTTGGGGCCGTTGTCGTCCTCACGGAGCTTGCGGGCGCCGAAGCCGACGACTTCGCCCGCGATGTCCCGGATCGGCCACATCAGGCGGCCCCGGAAGCGGTCGATGGGGCCGCGGCGGCCGTCCTGCGAGAGGCCGGAGAGGATCAGTTCCTTGTCGCTGAAACCGCGGCCCCGCAGGAAGCGGGTGAGGTGGTCCCAGCCGGCCGGGCTGTAACCGACACCGAAGTGCTGGGCGGCGGCCTGGTCGAAGCCACGCTCGGCGAGGAACGTACGGGCGATCTCGGCCTCGGGGCTGTCGAGCTGCTCGATGTAGAACTGCGCGGCGGCCTTGTGGGCCTCCACCAGGCGGGTCCGCTCGCCCTGCTGGCGGCCGGGGTGTAGCCGCCCTCCTCGTAACGCAGGGTGATGCCGGCGATGGCGGCGAGCCGCTCGATGGTCTCGGCGAAGGAGAGGTGGTCGATCTTCATGATGAAGTCGACGGTGTCCCCGCCCTCCTGGCAGCCGAAGCAGTGGTAGAGGCCCTTGGCGGGACTGACGTGGAAGGAGGGGGACTTCTCGTCGTGGAAGGGGCACAGTCCCTTGAGGTTGCCGCCACCCGCGTTGCGCAACTGGAGGTACTCGGACACGACGGCGTCGATCGGGACCGCGTCCCGAACCGCCTTCACGTCCTCACCGTTGATCCTGCCTGCCACGCGTGAATTCTACGGGTGGGGTGTGACAGCGGGGACCGGACGCCGTTCCCGTGGCCCGTTCCGGCGCTCGCGTCACGCGCTGTGGCGTCGGCGCTGGTGCTCGGGCGGTATCGCGCGGCGCTCGCGTGGCACTGTGCGGCGGCTCGGTACGAGGCTGTGCGGCGGCTCGGCGTAAGCCTGTGATCCACTCCGCGGCACTCCGGCGCGCTTTCCCGCCGTCGGTCCCGACCCGCGCCCCGGGAACCTGCGGGCCTGCGGGCCTGCGGACCTGCGGACCATCATCCCTCGTCCTGTCCGGTCCCGCCTCGGTACTGTGCTGCCTTGAGCCAGGATTCTGGTTCCGGTCCTGCATCGGCGGGTAACCCCCGGCTGGGGGGAATGCCGCGTTCGATTTGCCCTGTAGGCGGTGGCCTCTCCCGCGCCGTACGCGATCGGCCACCCTGACCGTACGTGGTCGGCTGGCTCGCGCCGTACGCGGTCGGTCGCCTCGGCAGTATGCGGTCGGGGCGCCCCGGCCGTACGTGGTCGGCTGCCTCCGCCTCATAGGGGCCGACTGCCTCCCTCGTAGGCGGTCGCTGCGTGGGTGGTTCTGGCATCGTCTCAGTGGGTAACCCCCGGTCGGGGGACAAGCGGCGTTCGATTTACCCTCGTAGGCGGTCGGCTACCTCACGCCGTAGGCGGGGTGCCTCCCCCGCCCGCACGCGGCGGGCGGCCTGTCCCGCGCCGTACAGAACCCGCGCCGCACATGGAGACCTGCTTGGCATGTACTTGGCGACCTAGCTCGCTCCCGGCCGCCCGTAGCCCTCCTCCGCCTTTCCCTTCACCGGGGCCCCGCCTGCGCCCGTATCCGCACCCATATCTGCGCCCTCGCCCTCGCCCGCCATGATGCGCAGGAAGCGGTCCAGGCCGATGTTCCCGCCGGAGATCACCACGCCGACGCGGCGTGGGCGGCCGGTGATCTTGCCGGTGAGGAGGGCTGCCAGGGCGCTCGCCCCGCTGGGCTCGGTGACGATCTTCAGTCGTTCGAAGGCCAGCCGCATCGCCGTACGGATCTCCTCGTCGCCGACCAGGACGACACCGTCCAGCAGCGTGCGGTTGAGGGAGAAGGTCAGCTCGCCGGGGATCTCGATCGCCTGCCCATCGGCGATGGTGCGCGGTACAGGAATCCTTACCCGGTGTCCGGCCGCCAGCGAGCGCCGGTGGTCATCACCCGTCTCCGGCTCGACGCCGATCATGCGGATGCCGGGGACCAGCGCGGTGGCGGCGACCGCCGATCCCGCCATCAGGCCGCCCCCGCCCATCGGTGCGAGCAGCGCGTCCAGCGGGCCGGTCTCCTCGATCAGCTCCAGTGCGGCCGTCCCCTGTCCGGCGATGACGTGCGGATGCTCGTACGGGGGGATCAGCGTCAGCCCGCGTTCGGCGGCCAGCCGCTCCGCGACGGCCGTCCGGTCCTCGGTGTAGCGGTCGTAGGTGACGATCTCGGCGCCGTACCCGGCCGTGGCCTCGGCCTTGGAGCGCGGGGAGTCCTCCGGCATGACGATGGCGGCGCTGCTGCCCAGTTCGCGGGCGGCCAGTGCGACGGCCTGGGCGTGGTTGCCGGAGGAGTACGCGGCCACTCCGCGGCGCAGTTGCGCGGGCGTCAGCCGGGAGACCGCGTTGTAGGCGCCGCGGAACTTGAACGCGCCGACGCGCTGGAAGTTCTCGCACTTGAGGAAGACCTCGGCGCCCACCAGCGCGTCCAGCGTCCGCGAGCGCAGTACGGGTGTGCGGTGGGCCACGCCTTTGAGGCGCGCGGCGGCGTCCTGGACGTCGGCAAGGGTGACTGCGGCCGGGCGGCCGGCCGCGGGGTCATCCGTGCGGTCCGTGCGACTCATATGGGTTATATGGGTCATACGGCGGCTCGCAGGCCCCGTGGAGGTCGTACGACTCGTATCGCTCGTACGGCCCCCGTCACTCATACGACCCACACCGCTCGTACGACCCGCACCACCCGTACCACCCGTGCCGCTCACAGCGCTCATGCGGCTCACGTTACGAGAGCAGCGAGTCCAGCGGTACCTCCGGATCGGCCAGCCTCTCCGGATCCAGCGGGCGGCCGGACCGGATGAGGTTCTGGAGGGTCTCGGTGACGTCCCAGACGTTGACGTTCATGGCCGCCAGGAGGCGCCCGTCGCCGAGCCAGAAGGAGATGAACTCCCGCTTGCCGACGTCACCGCGGCACACGACCTGGTCGTAGGAGCCGGGCGGCGCGTAGCCGGAGTACTCCAGGCCGATGTCGTACTGGTCGGAGAAGAAGTAGGGCACGCGGTCGTACGTGACCTCCTGGCCGAGCATGGCGCGGGCGGCGGCCGGTCCGCCGTTGAGGGCGTTGGCCCAGTGTTCGACGCGCAGACCGGGGACTCCGGAGTCGGGCGCGCCCGGTGCCAGGGGGTAGGGGGCGGCGGCGACGTCGCCGGCGGCGTAGATGTGCGGGTCGCTGGTGCGCAGTGAGGCGTCGACGGCGATGCCGCCGCCGTCGGACGGATCCACCAGGGCCAGGCCCGCCTGTTCGGCCAGGGCCGTGCGCGGCGCCGCGCCGATGGCGGCCAGGACGTCGTGCGCGGGGTGTTCCTCGCCGTCGTCGGTCCGTACCGCCAGCACCACGCCGTCCTGTCCGGTGATCTCGGTGAAGCGGGCGCCGAAGTGGAAGCGGACGCCGTGCTCGCGGTGCAGGTCGGTGAACAGGGCGCCCAGTTCGGGGCCGAGCACGCCGTGCAGCGGCGTCGGCTCGGGCTCCACGATCGTCACCTCGGCGCCGTACGAGCGCGCGGCGGCGGCCACCTCCAGGCCGATCCAGCCCGCGCCCGCGATGACGAGGTGGCCGTTGTCGCGGCCGAGGGAGGCCAGGACACCGCGCAGCCGCTCGGCGTGCGCCAGCCGGCGCAGGTGGTGGACGCCGGCCAGGCCGGTGCCGGGGACGTCCAGGCGGCGCGGTTCGGCGCCGGTGGCCAGCAGGAGCTTGTCGTACGCGATGAGCGTGCCGTCACCCAGCCGTACGGTCCGCGCGGCCCGGTCCAGGTGGACGGCGGGCTGGCCGAGGTGCAGCTCGATGTCGCAGCGCGCGTACCAGGCGGGCTCGTGGACGAAGACGCTCTCGCGCTCCTCCTTGCCGATGAGGTACCCCTTGGAGAGCGGGGGGCGTTCGTACGGGTGGTCGCGCTCGTCACAGATGAGGATCACCCGGCCGGTGAAGCCCTCCGAGCGGAGGGTCTCGGCGGCCTTTGCCCCGGCCAGGCCACCCCCGACGATGACGAACGTCTGGTGTGCGTCGACCACTTGTCTTCCTCCTCGTTGCGGCGCGATGCGTCCGCGCCCGTGAACGCCCCCCGATCGTGCCCCCGTCCCGTCGTGCGACCCGCGTTTTCCGGACTCCGGCGTTCCGGTACCGGTCGGCCCTTGCCCGCTCCCCTTTCCATGAGTACGCCGGTCCCCGGCCCCCTCCTCCTTGCCGGTTTCCGGCCCGCCTTCTCTTGTCGGCCTGCTGCCGTCCGTTTCCGTTTGCCGTCGCCTGCTGCCGTGCACTGTCCTCCGCTGTCGGTCAGGCATGAGCGTCCCGCACAGAGCGTGATGCGGGAAGAGGGTCCGTCCCCTGAAGGTCACCCTCGGTTGCTCCGGCCGACACCCGGCGAGCGGGTCAGCCGCGCGTGCAACGTACGGGCCGAGGCGTCGGTGAGGGCCGCGATCTGGTCGATGACCGCCCGCATCCGGGCCCGGTCGTCCTCGGCCGCGTCGAAAAGCGACCGGAATTGTGGGTCCAGGCCGTCGGGCGCGCGGGCCAGCAGCGCCTCGGCCAGTTCGGCGATGATCACTCGCTGGTCGGCACGGAGTGCTTCCTGATCGGGGCGCTGCATGACGTAGCGGTCGGCTACCGCCTTCAGAACGGCGCATTCCAGCCGGGTCTCGTACGGGACGACGAGCTGCGCGCGGTAGCGGGTCAGGCGTACGGAGCCGCCGTCCGTACCGAGCGGGTCCGCCACCTCGCGGGCATTCCCCGTACCGAGCGCGCCTCCCGCCCCGCCGGTACCGTCCTGACGGCCCGACAGGTGTGCGTACGCGACCCGGGTCGCCGTCTCGGCGGCCAGGCAGAAGCGGCCGATGAGCTGGCTGGTGGCGTCCTTCAGACGGGCCTGGGCGAGCGCCGTACCGTCGTAGCCGTGCGGCCACCATTCCTGGTCCAGCAGGCGGTCCAGGGCCGCGCCGAGTTCCTCGGGGTCGGCGCCGGGCGCGTACCGCCCGGCTGCGACGGCGAAGATCTCCTGTCGTTCGGCGTCGGCGAGCAGACAGTTGGGGTCCAGGTGGCCGGCGTGCAGGCCGTCCTCGACGTCGTGGACCGAGTACGCCACGTCGTCGGCCCAGTCCATGACCTGTGCCTCGAAGCTGCGCGCACGCTCGGGCGCGCCCTGCCGGAACCAGGCGAAGACCGGCAGGTCGTCCTCATAGACGCCGAACTTGGGGGAGGCGGGGTCGGTCGGGTGGGCGCCGCGCGGCCACGGGTACTTCGTCGCGGCGTCCAGGGCCGCACGGGTGAGGTTCAGGCCGACGCTGACGGCCGAGCCGTCGGCAGCCGGTACGAACCGTTTGGGCTCCAGACGGGCCAGCAGCCGCAGCGACTGGGCGTTGCCCTCGAAGCCGCCGCACGGCGCGGCCACCTCGTTCAGCGCCTGCTCGCCGTTGTGCCCGAAGGGCGGATGGCCCAGGTCGTGGGCCAGGCACGCGGTCTCGACCAGGTCCGGGTCGCAGCCCAGGGCCGCGCCGAGTTCCCGGCCCACCTGGGCACATTCCAGGGAGTGGGTCAGACGGGTACGGGGGCTGGCGTCCCATACGTGTCCGGTCGTACCGGGGGTGACGACCTGGGTCTTGCCGGCCAGCCGGCGCAGCGCGGCCGAGTGCAGCACACGCGCCCGGTCGCGCTGGAAGGCCGTACGGCCCGGCCGTTTGTCGGGCTCGGGGACCCAGCGCTCGGTGTCGGCCTGCTCGTAGCCGGGGATCGCGCGTTCGGCTCCGGGGCCGGTCGTTCCGGAGCCGGTCGTTCCCGGGCCGGTCGTTCCCGGGCCGGTCGTTCCCGGCCGGTCGTTCCGGGGCGGCCGGCCGGTCCGGGGCCGGCGAACCCCGGGCCGGTGCTCTCGCGTCCGGTGGTCGGTGGTGTGCCCGTCATACAGCGACGGTAGCCGCCTCGGTGGGGTGGAGGTCACACCAGGTGGGCGCGGCCGACGCCCGGTCGTAGCGGTGCAGGACGAGCCGGGCCAGCGCCGGGTGGTCGCCGAGCGGCGCCGAGGCGATCCAGGGCGCGGCCGTCGCACACTGCGTGGCGAAGAGCCCGGGGGCGGTGAAGCAGGAGGCCACGGCGACGCGGTCGTAACCGCGGGCCGTCAGGGCGCGTACGGCCTCGGGGACGCTGGGGGCCGCGGTGGCGTACGCGGGGACGACGGGGACGCCGCCGAGCCGGGCGGACAGCAGACGTGCCGTACGGGCGGTGTCGGCGGCCGATTCCGGCACCCGGGAACCGGCGGCGGCCAGGACGACGGCGGTACGCGGGGGGTACGGACCGGGGCCGCCATCCGGGCCACACGCGCCACTCCGTCGTCCGGGAACGCCACTCCGTCCGGGGACACCGCCCGGTCGGGGGCTTGGGTGCCGTCCCAGGAGACTGGTTGCGCCGCCCGTCCCGAGAAAACCGGGAGACCCGGGAGGACCGGCAGGACCGTCAGAACCGGAAGCACCAGGAGCACCGGCAGAACCAGGAAGACAGGCGTTGCCGGGGAAACCGGCCTCCGTGAGGCGGGCGTGCAGTGCCCGGGCGAGGAGTCGGTGCGGGCCGAGGGGCTTGGCGATGCGGGCCGTCAGGCCGGGGAAGGCGGCCGACGCGGCGGGGATGTCGTACGTGACGTGATGGCCCCGGGTCAGCAGCAGGGGGACCAGCACGGCCGGCCCGTCGAGGGTGGCCAGCGTGTCGGGCAGCAGGGGCTCGTTCAGCTCGATGTGGCCGAGCCGTACGTCCAGTCCGGGGCGCAGTGCCCGTACGCGGTCCAGCAGGGCGCGTACGGTCCGCTGCGCGCGGGGGTCACGGCTGCCGTGCGCCACGGCGACCAGGACGGGGCGGCGCGCGGCCGGGGCGCCCGCGCCGTCCGGGTCCGGACGGGTGGTACGGTCCGGGCCGGCCGGGTGCGCGGGCCGGCCCAGCCCGTACCGCCTGGCGGCCCGGCTGAGCCCGGAGCCGAGCTGTGCGGCGATCTCGGTCATGAGCTGCGCCGAGCTGTCGAAACGGGGGCCGCCGGGGAGGTTCGGGGCGGGTGGGGAGGAGTTCGACGCCGTCATGGGGAGAGCCTGACAGCCAGTGATTGCTTGGCTGTTGCACGCATGTGACGGTCTGTTTCCGGCATCTCACTGCCTGCCGACCGTATTCCGTGCGGAGTCATGCCAGTAGTCACGCCCGCGTCACGTCCATGTCGCGCCCGACGTCGTGCCCGTAACCCTGTCCACTCTCACTTCACGTCTCACTTCACGGCCCCCGGCCACCGGCCGTGAGGCGTGGTTGCCCCGTGCGTAACCTCCGCGCGACAGGGCCCGTAACATCGCCGTCCCAGACTCCTGGTCATGAGCACTCCCCCGGCCGACACGATCGACACCCCGGCCGCCGCACCGGTCGACACCCACTGCCCGTACTGCTCGCTCCAGTGCGGCATGACGCTGCGCCCCACCGGCCTCACCGGCCTCACTGGCCCCGCCGACCCCGGCGGCGGACCGAGGGGCGTGCCGAGCGGGGAACCGGGCGGGGAACCGAACAGCGTCCCGTACGGCGTCGAGGTCGTGGAGCGGACGGCGTTCCCGGTCAACCGCGGTGCCCTGTGCGGCAAGGGGCGTACCGCACCCGAACTCCTCTCCCCCGGCGCCCGGCTGACCGGTCCGCTGGTACGCGACGCCACCACCGGCCAACTGGCGCCGGCCTCCTGGGACCAGGCGCTGGACCGGGTCGCCGAGGGCCTGACGCGCGCGGGCGCCGTGTACGGCAGGGACGCGGTCGGCGTCTTCGGCGGGGGCGGGCTGACCAACGAGAAGGCGTACGCGCTGGGCAAGTTCGCGCGGGTGGCGCTGGGCACCTCGCAGATCGACTACAACGGCCGTTTTTGCATGTCCTCGGCCGCCGCGGCGCACACCAGGGCGTTCGGGCTGGACCGCGGGCTGCCCTTCCCGCTGGCGGACGTGGCCCGTACGGGATGTGTCGTCCTGGTCGGCTCCAACCTCGCCGAGACCATGCCGCCCGCGCTGCGCTACCTGACGGAGCTGCGTGAGAACGGCGGCCGGCTGATCGTGGTGGATCCGCGCCGCACCCGTACCGCCGAGCAGGCCGATCTGCATCTCGCGCCCCGCCCCGGGACCGATCTGGCGCTGGCGCTGGGCCTGCTGCACCTGGTGGTGACGCAGGGCCGTACGGACGAGGAGTTCATCGCGGCCCGTACGGCCGGCTGGCACGAGGCACGGGCCGCGGCGATGGCGTACTGGCCGGAACTGGTCGAGCGGATCACCGGTGTGCCGGTCCCGCAACTGCGCGAAGCCGTCGCCCTGTTCTGTGACGCCGGGTCCTCGATGGTGCTGACGGCGCGCGGGCCCGAGCAGCAGTCCAAGGGCACCGACACGGTCGGCGCGTGGATCAACCTGTGCCTGGCGACCGGCCGCGCGGGGCGTGAGCGGTCCGGTTACGGGTGCCTGACCGGGCAGGGCAACGGGCAGGGCGGGCGCGAACACGGGCAGAAGGCCGACCAGTTGCCCGGCTACCGCAAACTGGACGATCCTCAGGCGCGCCGCCAGGTGGCCGAGGTGTGGGGCGTGGACCCGGACACGCTGCCGGGGCCGGGCCGCAGCGCGTACGAGCTGCTGGACGCGCTGGGCCGGGACATCCACGCGCTGCTGCTGATGGGGTCCAACCCGGTCGTCTCGGCGCCGCGCGCCGCCCACGTCGAGGGCCGCCTGAAGGCGCTGGACTTCCTGGCCGTGGCGGACGTGGTGCTCTCCGAGACGGCGGCACTCGCGGACGTGGTGCTGCCGGTGGCGCAGTGGGCGGAGGAGAACGGCACCGTGACGAACCTGGAGGGCCGGGTGCTGCTGCGGCGCCGGGCCCTGGAGCCGCCGCCCGGTGTCCGTACGGACCTGGAGGTCATCCACGCCCTCGCCGACCGGCTCGGCCGGCCGAAGGGCTTCCCCGCCGACCCGGAGGAGGTCTTCGAGGAGCTGCGGCGGGCGTCCGCAGGCGGGCCCGCCGACTACGCGGGCATCACCTACCGGCGGCTGGCGGCCGGGGACGGCGTCTTCTGGCCCTGTCCGGAGGAGGACCATCCCGGTACGCCCCGCCTCTTCCTGGACCGCTTCGCGACCCCCGACGGCCGGGCGCGCTTCGCGCCGGTCACCCACCGGCCCGCGGCCGAGGAGACCGACGCGGACTACCCGGTGCTGCTGACGACGGGCCGGGTGCTGGCGCAGTACCAGTCAGGGGCGCAGACCCGCCGGGTGGGCGAGCTGAACGCCGCCGCGCCCGGCCCCTTCGTCCAGCTCCACCCGCGGCTCGCCGAGCGCCTGGGGATCGTGGACGGCGAGCCGGTCGCGGTGGTCTCCCGGCGCGGCCGGGCGGTCGCCCCGGCCGCGCTGACGAGGGCGATCCGGCCGGACACGGTGTTCATGCCGTTCCACTGGCCGGGTGCGGGCCGGGCCAACACCCTGACCAATCCGGCGCTGGACCCGACGTCGCGGATGCCGGAGTTCAAGGTCTGCGCGGTACGGCTGGAACGTGTGGCCGGTACCGCGCATCCGACTCCGGCCGACGCCGCGCGGAGGTGAGACATCCGGTGAGAAGCGCGGTGAGAAGTCCCCGGACACCGCGTCCTTGGGCACCGTTGCCCCGGACACCGCATCTCTGGGCACCGTTGCCCCGGACACCGCCTCCCTGGGCACCGTTGCCCCGGACACCGCCTCCCTGGGCATCGTTGCCCCGGAGACCACGTCCTTGGACGCCGTCTCCCCAGGCACCGTCTCCCCAGACGCTGTCTCCCGTACACCGTTTCTCCGGACACCGTTTCCCCGGACACTGTCACCAGGACCGGTCAACGGCGCGCTTTCCGGAATGCCTTGACCACCGAATAGGCACTGACGGCGAGCACGATCGCCGCCAGCCCGCTGCGCACGTCCTGCGTCAGCAGATTGCCGCGCATGTCCGCCAGGAACTCCGGGTTGAACAGCCTCTCGTGGTGCAGGATCCAGGCCAGCGGCAGCGCGAAGGCCGCCTTGGCGGCGGCGTTGCAGACCGCCAGCCGTACGGTCCAGCCGCGGCCGGCGACCCGGACCGCGCAGACCGCCACCCGCGCGGCGAGCCCGGCCAGGACCGGCCAGATCCACCCGTTCCACAGGGCCGGGTCGAGTACGTCGATCCGCCCGCCGGCCCCGGCACCGTGCTGGAGCCGGTAGGGCTGCGCCGTGTGCTGCCAGACGACCGCCGCGAGTTGCAGGGCGCTCCACAGCGTCGCGACCATGGCCCAGGCACCGCCCTTGTCCGGCTGCCGCACCTCGGGGAGGTCATCCGGGGTCCAGGTGGCCGTACGCGGCGGTCTGCCCTCGCGGTGGCGGATCCGCTCGGCCACCGCGAACACCAGGGTGACCCCGGCGAACATCTGGGCGCCGAGCGTGAAGACGGTGGTGACGCCGGTGCCGATGGCCACGCCGACGTCGCGTCCGTCGGCGAGTTCCACCAGCATGGACCCAACGGTGATCACCGGCAGTACGGAGCCCAGCAGAAGCACCAGCAGGCGTATGTACGCCGGGTAGTTGCCGGGCCCGATCAGCCCGAGCGGCCGGTCCGCGTACCGGGCGGCGCACCGGATCGGGTCGCCCATCTCGCTCAGCACCTCACGCTCCGCCGAGCGGACGCCGGCCGCTCCGCGCGCCTCGATGGTGTCGGCGATCGTGGCACGGAGTTCGTCGGCGATGTCCCGGCGCTGGTCCACCGGGAGCCGCCGGACGACCTCGTGCACATACCGCTCGGTGAGCGACCCGGCGCCGGCGTTCGGACCCGGGCCCGGAACCGCGCCCGTACTCGTACTCGTAGGCGTACTCATTCATTCCCCCTGGGTGAGTCGTGAGATCGAGGTGACGAGGTCCTGCCATTCGCGCACCAGGCCGGCCCGCACCCGCGCGCCGTCGGCACTCACCCGGTAGAACTTCCGCGGCCGGGACTCGTCGGTGTTCCATTCGCTGGTCAGCAGACCCTGCTTCTCCAGCCGTCGCAGCAAGGGATAGAGCGTGTTGCCGTCGACGGTGACCCCGGCGGCGTTGAGCGTCTCAAGGAGCGCATAGCCGTACTGCGGCTCCCGGAGCAGTCCCAGGCAGGCCAGGACGACCGTTCCACGGCGTAGCTCCTGGGCCTGGGCGAGAGTCAGTTCTTCCACGGACACGTGGCACACAATACTGTGTGGCACACACTAATGTCGCGCACCCAACCCACCCAACGCACCCATCACATCCGGCACACGCAGCACACCCGGCATGACCTAGTACGCCGCGACTTCCCTCAAGTACTTCTCGCGTGTCGGCTCGTCCAGGAAGGCGGCGCGGAAGGAGTTGCGGGCGAGGGCGCGCAGGGTCTCCTCGTCCAGGCCGAGGGCGTCGCGTACGGCCGTGAAGTTGTCGTGGACGTAGCCGCCGAAGTACGCCGGGTCGTCCGAGTTGACGGTGACCAGCAGGCCCGCCTTCAGCATCGCGGGCAGCGGGTGGTCCGCCAGGTCCTCGACCACCCGCAGCCGTACGTTGGACAGCGGGCAGAGCGTGAGGGGCACCTGCTCCTCGGCGAGCCGGGCGACCAGCCGCTCGTCCTCCATGGCGCTCACACCGTGGTCGATCCGGTCCACCTTCAGAATGTCCAGGGCCTCCCATACGTACGCGGCGGGCCCCTCCTCCCCCGCATGGGCCACGCACTTGAGCCCGGCCTGCCGCGCCAGCGCGTACACGTCCGCGAACTTCGACGGCGGGTGGTGTGCCTCCGCCGAGTCCAGCCCGACCGCCGTGATCCTGTCCAGGTACGGCCGGGCCGCCTCGAAGGCCGCCAGGGCCGACGCGGCGCTCTCGTCCCGCAGGAAGCACATGATCAGGCGGGTGCTGATCCCGTACGTCTCCTGGGCGGTGTCCAGCACACGGGTCAGGCCGTCGATGACCGTGGCGAACGGGACGCCGCGCGAGGTGTGCGCCTGCGGGTCGAAGAAGATCTCCGCGTGCCGTACGCCCTGGGCCCGCGCGCGGTCGAGGTAGCCGGCGGCGAGGTCGGCGAAGTCCTCCTCGGTACGCAGCACCACCGTCAGCTTTTGTTGCAGGTCCAGGAGGGACTGGAGGCCGGTGAAGGAGCAGGCGCGGCGCAGTTCCTCCTCGCTCGCGTACGGCAGCCGTACGCCGTTGCGCCCGGCGAACGCGAAGGCCGCCTCCGGCTCCAGCGTTCCCTCGATGTGGACGTGCAGCTCGGCCTTGGGCAGCGGCGGCTTGGGCGCCGGAGCAGGCACCGGAGCGAGGGCGGGGGCACAGGCCGGGGCGGATTCAGGCTCGGAGGCCGGGGCGGAAGCGGAGGCGGAGGCCGGGGCGGAAGCGGAGGCGGAGGTGGCCGAGGGGAGGGCAGGCACTGGGGGATCACACCTGTTCTGTTGTGGAGGCCTCGGTTTGCGGCGGCGTCACGGTTTTGGGCCGTACGGACTCCGGCATTGCGGAGGCCGATGCCGCAGATTCCGACTTTACGGATAAGTCCCCCACGGTGGCCGGGACGGGACCCGCCGGACGGCGCAGCCAGTCACCGCCGGGGATGAGCGTGCCGCCGGCCCGCAGCCGGGTCGCCAGCGGCTCGCCGGCCAGGTACATCCAGGCCCGTACGGTCCCGCCGTCCGCGCGGACCGCCGTCACGGCCACCCGCTCGTAAACGTTCTGCCGCGCCCCGGGCACATACCCCTCCAGCCGGTCCAGCACGGCCCGCACCTCGTCGTGGTCCGCGGCCCGCGGCAGGACGAGGTCGCCGTGGACGACCGCCCCGGCGGGCCCGGCCACGGCGTACGGATATCCCGGCCCGTCGAACAGCAGCGCGCCGCCGACCTGCGCGGGCTCCTCGCTCGCCGTACGCCCGCGCAGCGCCCAGGCGTAGTGAATTCCGCCGGGGCGCAACGTCCCGTAGACGAAGAACGGCAGGCGCTGGGACTCGGTGGCCATGGGCGGGGCATCCTCTCGTTCCGGTGTCGCTGTGGTCTCGCCCGGGGTCGCGTCCGTGTGCGGTGCCACACGTGGCGTCGTACGGGGCGCCGTGCCTGGTCTCGTGCCTGGTCTCGTGCGTGATGTCGTACGACGCGTCACGTGCCGCGTCGTGTGCCGTGTCATGGGTCGCGTCATACGTGGTCTTCGCAACCATGCCAGGCGCGGACGCGTCGCAGCGATGGCGGGCCGTGTCACCGGCGCGCGGAGCGTGCCCGGCGACGGAACACGCGCTCAGGAAACCGAGGAGAGGGGCAGGGATGCGACAGGGGCCGGGGCGGATACGGCTGCCGGGACCGGTGGGGTTCCTGGGGCGGCTGCGGCCACGGCTGCCCAGGACCCGGCACGGGCAGCGGCGCGTCTTCCAGGCCGTGGTGCTGCTCTGCGTGCTCGCGCTGGCCCCGGCGACGTGGATGAACGTGGTCGCCGGTGACCGGGTCCGTACCGTCGAGGACGCCCCCTCCGCGCCGGTCGCCGTCGTCTTCGGCGCGGGTCTGTGGAACGGCGAGCCGTCCCCCTACCTCGCCCACCGCCTGGACGCCGCCGCCCGCCTCTACGAGCGCGGCGCGGTCCGCGCGATCCTGGTCACCGGCGACAACGGCCGTCATGACTACGACGAGCCGGACGCCATGCGGACCTACCTCGTCGCGCACGGCGTGCCCGGCAAACGGATCGTCAGCGACTACGCGGGCTTCGACACCTGGGACTCGTGCAGCCGCGCCCGCCGGATCTTCGGCGTGGACCGGGCCGTCCTGGTCACCCAGGGCTTCCACATCCGGCGCACGCTCGCCCTGTGCGAGGCGGCCGGCATCGACGCGTACGGGGTGGCGGTGTCCGCCGTACACGACTCGACCTGGTACTACGGCGAGATCCGGGAAATCCTCGCGGCTCCGAAGGCAGCGGCCAACGCCCTGCTGAAGCCCGATCCGACGTTCCTGGGGCCGCGGGAGGACGGCATCACACGGGCGTTGCAACCGTGACGCGGCGGGCCGGACGGGGAGGGCGTGTCCTAGCCGGCCACCGCGCGCGCGTACAGCTTGAAGACCTCGTCACCGTAGACGGGGCTGTAGGAGATCCGGTGGCTGTCCCGGCCGCTGGGGCCGCCTCGGTTGAGTCCGCCGATGTTGCCGATGACCTTCCCGGTCTTGGTCTTCTCGTCGAAAGCGGTCAGCCACGGCCCTCCGGAGGTCCCGCCGTGGAACCCGCCGCACACCATACGGAGCTGGCGGTGGCCGGCCAGCCGGCTCGTCCGGGTGGTACAGCGTACGGCGCGGTCGGCGGGGTCGTGCCGGGGCGTCGGATAGCCGATGACGGTGACCAGGACGCGGTAACCGGGTGTGCGGGTGAGGACGTTGCCGCCCGTCAGTGCCTCCACCGACCGGCCCAGCAGGTCCCGCCGTACCGTCGCGAACGCGAAGTCCAGGTCGGAGCCGGCTCCGGAGTCGGCGCGGCCGGGGTGGGTGAAGCCACGGTCGATCGCCCAGATGCCGTACGGCTGGTGGCGCGCGCCGGAACGGTACTGCGGGACGAAGGCGGCTCGCCCGCCGGGGCGGCAGTGGCCCGCGGTGATGATCAGATTTCCGCGGCGGCTGTGGACGACGCTGGCGGTGCAGTAGTGCGCGCGGGCGTCCTTGGTGGTGGAGAAGAGCACGCCGACGGAGGGAACACCGTCGAAGTGCTGCGCGGTGACCGCCGTGCCGGACCGGAGCCCGGCCGCAGACGTACGGGATGTGCGGGACGTACGGGATGCGCGAACCGTACGGGAAGTGCCGGACGGGGCCGAACGGGACCGTGGCTCCCCGGGCTCCGGGACGAGCGGGACGGCCGAGGCCATCCGGGCGGGCGTCCAGTAGCGGCTCGCGGCCTCACTCGTCCACCGGTCACGGTCACGGTCACCACGGCTCGCACCGCCGGCCGGACCGGCGGGGGCCGCTGCCGCCGCCGTCAGACACAGCGCCGCTGCCGCCACCGCCGCACGCCGCACCCGGCCTCCACCTCGGGCTCGCTGCCATGACTGCACGTCAGCTCGTCTCCTCGGTGATCCAGGCGAGGTAGTCCGCGCCGCCGTGCGTGACGGGGATGGCGATGATCTCGGGGGTGTCGTAGTCGTGCGCCCCGAGGAGGTACCGCTCCAGTTCCCCGTAACGAGCGGTGGTCGTCTTGAATGTCACCTGCCACTCCTGCGCGGTCTCGATCGCCTGCTGCCAGCGGTACACGGAGGTCACCGGGGCACTGATCTGCGCACAGGCCGCGACTCGGGCCTCGACCGCGCCATGCGCCAGCGCCTGCGCCTTCCGCGCGCCGTCGGTGGTCGTCATGACGACCAGGAACCCGGTGCCGGCAGCCGCGTCGGCGGCCGTGCCATCGCCGGCGGACCCGCCGGTCCGGGCGCCGTACCGGCTCGGGTCACCGTGCTCGTTCCGGTCACCGTGCTCGTTCCGGTCGCCGTGCTCGTTCCGGTCGGTTCGTTCACTCACGGAGGGCTCCTCGTCGACTCGCCGCGGGACGGCGCGCCGTACGTACGCGCCGCGGACGGACCCCACGAGCCGCCCGGCCGGCAACCGCGCCCGGATCCCGGCTTGCGTCCACCGGCACACCGGCCAGGATGGATCGGGACCACCGTCGCAGGTCCCACGACCGAAAGGCCCGCGCCATGGACGATCTCACCACACTCGCCCGCCACCAGCTCGACGACGCGAGGGCGTCGGCCCACGGGCGCAGCGCCCACCTCTTCCTCCACGACGGGCCGCTGCGGCAGACCGTGATCGCTCTGACCGCCGGCTCGGCGCTGGATGACCACACCACTCCCCCGGCGGCCAGCCTCCAGGTGCTGCACGGCCACGTACGGCTGACACCGGCCGACGGGAGCGAGCGCCGGTCCGGGAGCGGGGACGCGGGACAGAGTGCGGGACACGGCATGGAGCAGGGCACGGAGCACGGCATGGAGCAGGGCACGGACCGGAGCGCGGACCAGAGCGCGGGCCGCGACCTGATCGCCGGTCAGATCATGGCCCTTCCGCACGAACGCCACGGCCTGAAAGCCGTCGAGGACTCCGCGGTCCTGCTCACCGCCGTCACCGCCACCGCGGTCACGGCCTCCTCGGCCACCGCCGACGTACGCTGAGCTTCACGGGTCGCTTCGCAGGAGGCTGTAGCTGACGAGGTCGCGGCGTCGTCCCCCGCGCAACTGGGCTCCGCGAAGGATGCCTTCCCGTTGGAATCCTGCCCGTTCGGCCGTCCGTTGTGCGGCCCGGTTGTCGATGTCGGTCTGATACTCCAGCCGGCAGAACCCGGTCGTGGCGAAGAGGTACTCGCCGAGCACGCCGACGGCGGTGCTGCCGGCGCCGCGTCCGCGCGCGTACGGCAGCAGGTAGATACCGATGTTCCAGGCCAGGCACGACGTGACGGGCCCGTAGGTGACGGCACGCCAGGTAACCGATCCGAGCAGTTCCTCCGCCGCGCTGTCCAGCACGGCAGCGTGCCTGATGACGGTGGTGATGGGCAGCGGGTCGGAATGCAGGCCCTTGTCCACTTCGAAGGCGCTGTCCGGGCGGGAAGCGAGGCGTTCCGCGTCGGCCGGGAGCTGTTCCGTCAGTACGATGCTGCCGCGGCGGGCAAGTACCGTGCGGTCGGCGAGCGAAACGGTCATGCTCGGTCTCCTGGAGGAGGCGGGCCGCCTGCGACCGGTGCCGTCGCGCGCACCGGCGCCCGGGACGTCACCACAGGGCCGGAAGGCGTTCCGGGGTGCGCTTGATCCACCCCGACCGCCAGTTGATCTCTTCTGCGGGGATGGCGAGGCGCAAGCCGGGCAGCCGGTCCAGGACCGCGGACAGCGCGACGGATGCGTGGGTGCGGGCGAGGAAGGTGGCCGAGCAGTAATGCCGGCCCGCGCCGAAGGTCACGTGCGTCTTCGGGTTACGTGTCAGGTCCAGCTTCTGCGGCTGGTCGAACACGGCGGGGTCGTGGTTCGCGCCTTCGACCAGGACGAGGACGAGGTCGCCCTTGGCGATGGCCTGGCCCCCCAGTTCGGTGTCCCGGGTGGCGATGCGGGGCAGTGCGTCGCCGATGGCCAGGCTGTAGCGGAGCAGTTCCTCCACGGCCGGCGCCATGGCCTCGGGGTGGGCCCGCAGCCATTCCATCTGGTCGCGATGCTCCATGAGGAGGAGCAGGGCCAGCAGCAAGAAGGCCGAGGTGCTCAGCCCGCCTGCGACGAACAGGTTGTTGAGCATCAGCACGAGCTCGTCGTCGAGTTCGGCCGTGGTGCCGTGCTCGGCTCGGAAGCGGGCCAGTGCGCCCATCAGGCCCGGCGCGTCGGTGGCGTCGGGGGACAGCAGCCGGGCGCGGGTGCGCGCCATACATTTGTCCAGATTGACCCGCGCGCCTTCGAACGAGCACGGCACGGTCATGATGCTGATGTCGAAGCCGTCCATCAGCAGGCGGCCGTGGTCTTCGGACAGGCCCAGAATCGTGGACATCACGGACGCGGTATAGGGCTCGGTGAAACGTGCCCGGAGGTCCACGGGCGGGCCCTCGGCCGTCATCTCGTCAAGCAGCCTGTCCGCCTTTCGGCGGAACGCGTCGGTGGCCTCGTTGACGACGTGAGGGGAGATGGCCTGCATCACCGTCTCGCGCAGCCCCACGCCCACCATGTCTTTCACGCTGCTGCGGTTCGACGCGGGGAAGAGCGGGGCGTATTGCAGGCGTGCGCCGGGCTCCGCCAGGGCCGACATGCTGAAGGTCTCGTCCTGCAGCACGCGCGTGACCAGAGCGTGCGTGGAGACCAGCCACGCCGGATCACCGGTGAACGTACGGACACGGGCGACGGGCTTGTGCTCGCGCAGCCACGCGCACACTTCGGGGACGACATCACCGCGCCGGGGCAGTGGCCATTCGACGTCCACTTCGGGCGGCTGGGGCGTTCCGGGCAAACCGTCGCGTATCGCTGTCATGACGAACCTCCGTGCAGAGGGTGGTGGGGGATGCTTCGCCGGCCTCGTTCCTCAGGGCGTCGGGGAAGGAGTGTTCGATGGAGGGGCAGGGCACGGGCCGGACCCACGGCACGGCGACACCGGCCTTGTGGCCCACAGGTACAGGCTCCTCTCCGCCGCCGTCCGGCCGCGTGCCGGCTGCTCCATACGGACATCCACGCGCTCGGTCTCCAGACCGGCCAGACGGGCGTAGCGGTGGACGTCCTCGCGCCGGCAGCGCGCGGCATCGTACGTACGGTCCAGGAACCGCACCTCGCCGCTGTCACGGCGCTCCAATACCGCCAGCAGGACGGTGCCACCCGGCGCGGTCAGGGCAGCAAGCCGCCGCAGCCCCTCCACGAAAGTACGCTCGGGCAGGTCGACGAGGCAGAAGAGGCACACGACGGCGTCGTACTCCCCGAGCCCGGCGGGAACGTCGCCGAAGAGGTCGGCCAGCACGAAGCGCGCCTGCGGCACTTGACGCCGCGCATGGGCCAGCATGACCGGGGAGACATCGGTGCCCGTGACGTCCAGGCCCTTGGCACAGAGCTGCTCCGTGGTGGGACGGCCCGTCGCGCATCCCACATCCAGGACGCGGCAGCCGGGGGCCAGACGGCGCGAGAGTTCCTCCACCGCGTCGGTCTGGGCCTGCTTCCGGCTGGCGAAGGCGTGCTCGAAGTCCATGCCGAGGCTGTCGAAGACACGCGCTGCGCGGGCGCCCTGCGGCGAGATCATCGCCGTACCGGGAGCCGCTCGGGGACTGCTGCACCTCGCCCGCGCGCCGGACGAGGAGACCGACGGTCCTGTCGCCGGCTGCGGTTCATCGTCGCTCCTCCCTCACCTCGTCCCTTTCATCCTCTCCCTCCCGCCTCGTCCTCCACAACGGTACGAACGAGACCACCCGATCCGCCCAGCGCGTCTGCACCACGCTCCGGACCGGGTGCCGCAGCACGCCGCGGCTGGCAACCACCAACACAGCCAAGCGGCTACGAGAGCAGCCGAGCGCCGTCTGCGGGCCGTCCTCGTCCCCGGCCGTTGCGGCGGCGCCGCGTGCTCGTCGATGGGCCGAACGGGTGACGGCCGTGGTCCGGTGACGGCCGTGGTCCGGTGACGGACCGACGGCGATGGGGCGGGCAGCCGGGACGGCGCGGGATCCTCCGGGACGGCGCGGGATCCTCGCCGTACGGGCTGCCCCGTACGCACTCTTCCTTCTCGGCCCTCAGCCGAGCCACTGGTCGTACGCCAGCTTGCACAGCAGGGCGACGACGACCACCACCAGCACACCGCGGACGAATCCGGCACCCCGCTTGAGCGCCATCCGCGCGCCCACCATCCCGCCTACCAGGTTGAACACCGCGAGCAGCGCACCGAGTTGCCACAGCACCGTTCCCTGGACGGCGAACATCGCGAGCGCCCCGATGTTGGTGCAGACGTTGACGACCTTGGCGGTGGCCGACGAGGTGACCAGGTCCATGTGGAGGACGGCGGCGAGGGCGATGACGAGGAAAGCGCCGGTGCCGGGGCCGATGAGGCCGTCGTAGAAGCCGATGCCCAGGCCGGCGATCAGCACCGCGGCGAGTACCCGCTGCCGGGTGACCGGGCCCGAGGGGGCGGGGGCGGTGCCGAAGGCGGGACGGAAGAGGACGAACGCCAGCACGCCCACCAGTACGGCCATGATGAGCGGACGCAGCACCTCACTGTTGATGCCGGCCGCGAAGAAGGCACCGGCCAGCGAACCGGCCAGCGCGGCGAGACCGACGCGCAGCGCGATACGCAGGTCGATGGGGGCCTTGCGCACGTAGGTGACGGCCGCCGCGGCCGTACCGACGACCGCCGTCGACTTGTTGGTTCCCAGAACGTAGGCGGCGGGCGTGTGCGGCAGGCCGACGAGCAGGGCCGGCAGGAGCAGCAGACCGCCGCCGCCGACCACGGCGTCGATCCAGCCCGCCGCGAGGGCGGCCAGGCACAGCAGGAGCAGAGTGGTCAGGGTTATGTCATGGGGCACCTGGCGATCTTAGAGACGGGTGGGGCGTGCCGGGTGCGGAATTACGTACGCCGACGGCTCGTTGAGCTGCTCAAGCCGGAAACGGAGGGCACGGAACGTCCCGTAAAGCGGGGAACGCACGGAAAGCGCAGAGGTCACGGAGTCTCTGGGCCTTTGGATCACTGCGTCACCGCGTCACTGAATCACTACGTCACTGAATCACTGAGTCACCGGGTTACGGAGAGCGAGGCATGGCCTGATGCGTATCGGCGTCAATACGATGATGACCGACGACGGTATCGGAGTGACCGATCTGGCGCGGGCGCTGGAGGAGCGGCGGTTCGAGTCGCTGTTCATAGGCGAGCACACCCATCTGCCCGTGGACGCCCTGCCCACGGTCCGGCCCGGGTTCCTCGCCGACCGCTATCCCCGCCTCCCCGCGCCGCTGGTCACTCTTTCCTTTGCCGCGGCGGTGACCGAGAACCTGCGCGTCGGCACGTCCGTACTGCTGCTCACCCAGCGGGATCCGATCGTGACGGCCAAGGAGACCGCCACGCTGGATCGTTTCTCCGGTGGCCGGCTGGTCATGGGAGTGGGCGCCGGAGGCATCCACGGCGAGTTGCGCAACCACGGCACCGACCCGGCGACCCGGCGCGCGCTGCTGCGTGAGCGGGTGCTGGCCGTCAAGGAGATCTGGACGTGTGAGAAGGCCGAATTCCACGGCGGGTACGTCGACTTCGACCCCATCGTGTCGTGGCCCAAGCCCGTACAGCGGCCCCACCCGCCGGTGCTGCTCGGCGGCTCGGGCCGACGGACGCTGGAGCGCGTGGTGGAGTACGCAGACGGCTGGCTGCCGCTGTACGTACCGGGAACGGACCTGGACGCGCTCGCCGCGGACGTGGAGTTTCTGCGCGGCTGCGCGGCGGCGGCCGGGCGTGCCGAGGCGCCGCAGGTCACGATCGTGGCCGTACCGCCCGAGGCCGACGTCCTGCGTCGTCTGAGGGACATCGGCGTGGACCGGGCGACGCTGGACCTGCCGCGGGCCGACCGTGACACCTCGCTGCGGACACTGGACTCTTACGCGGCGCTGCTGGACGGGTGAGGACGCGGGACGCCGCGGGGCGCGGGCGGTTGGCGGTACGGGGCCGAAGCCGCTGCCCAGGTGGGCACCTCGTCGATGCCGGGGCCGGCGGCGGTGATGTGGAACTCGCCGCGCATCAGGTCGTCGAAGACGACGGCGAGGATGCCGTACATGTTGGTGTAGGCCAGTTGCAGCGGGGCGAGTTGCGCCAGGAACGCGGGGCCGTCGAAATCTCCGACGGCCCCGTCACGGACGTAGAGGTACGCCTCGATGTCGGAATGGGCAACGGCCTCGCCCAGGGTCCAGGACCCGTACAGCAGGACGCCTTCCAGGCGGGTGTCATCCTGGGCGATCCGTCGCAGCCGGGCGATGCGGTCGTCCAGGGCAGGGCTGGTCGAACGAGCGGTCATGGTGGGGGAGTTCTTTCCTGAGAGGGCGTGCGGGCACGCCGAGGGAGCCCGGCACCGCCGGGCGGGTGGCCGTGGACCGTGCCGGCCTGTTCAGGAGAAGAAGACGCCCATGACCGGGATTCTACGGAATGCGGACGGCGGTGGGTCTGCCCGGCGACCGTGATCGCAACCACGACTGCAACTGCAACCACGGCTGCGGCTGCGGCTGGAAAGCTCCAAAAGCAAAAGGCAAGGAGAACGCATACTCCTCGCCACTCTCAACATATAGCGCACAGGGGGGCTTGCGGCAAGACCCGGGGCATCCCGCACAATCGGCGGCCGAAAGCCGGAATCCGCGGAATCCGGAATCTGTGGAAATGGGGTTGCGAAATGCGGGTGTTGCTGACGTCATGGGGATCGCGCGGGGATGTCGAACCGCTGGCGGGACTGGCGGTGGGGTTGCGGGAGCTCGGAGCACAAGCAACGGTGTGCGTGCCGCCGGACGAGGAGTTCACGGCGCTGATGGCACGTGTCGGCGTGCCGCTGGTGCCGCTCGGTCCGACGGTGCGCTCGGTGGTCGCCGGGGCGAAGCCGCCGACGGCCAAGGACGCGTTCCGGCTCGCTCCCGAGCTGGTCGCCGCGCGGTTCGAGGCGCTGGGCGCGGCGGCCGAGGGGTGTGACGCGCTGGTGGCGACCGGGCTGATGCCGGCCGGTGCGCGGGACGTGGCCGAGAAACTGGGCATTCCCTACGTGCTCGCGTGCTTCCACACCTTCGGGCTGCCGTCGCGGCACTTCCGTCCGGGGTCGCGGCCGGGCGAGCCGTCCCCGCAGGAGGAGACCGACCACCGGGTGCTGTGGAAGCAGGACGCCCAGAGGGTGAACGGGCTGTACGGCGAGGCGCTCAACCGCCACCGGGCGGCGATCGGTCTGCCGCCGGTGGACAACGTCCGCGACCACGTCTTCACCGACCGGCCGTGGCTGGCGGCGGACCCGGTGCTGTGTCCGTCGCAGGGGATGACGGAGCTCGACCTCGTACAGACCGGGGCGTGGATCCTGCCCGACGACCGCCCGCTCCCGGCCGGCCTGGAGGCGTTTTTGAAGGCCGGCACGCCGCCGGTGTACGTGGGCTTCGGCAGCATGGCCGCGCACGCCCCGAAGGACATCGCCCGGGTGGCCACCGAAGCGATCCGCGCGCAGGGCCGCCGGGTGCTCCTCGCCCGCGGCTGGGCGGGCCTGGCGCCGGTCGACGACGCCGCGGACTGCTTCGTGGTCGGCGAGGTCAACCAGCAGGCGCTGTTCCGCCGGGTGGCCGCCGTCGTGCACCACGGCGGCGCCGGCACCACGACGACGGCGGCCCGGGCCGGGGCGCCTCAGGTGGTGGTCCCCCAGATCGCGGACCAGCCGTACTGGGGTGCCCGGGTGGCCGAGCTGGGTATCGGCGCGGTGCACGACGGCCGGACACCGACCGTCGAGTCCCTGTCGGCCGCGCTCAACGTTGCCCTGTTCAACGAGACCCGCGCACGGGCGGAGGACGTGGCCGGCACGATCCGTACCGACGGGGCGCGGGTGGCCGCGGAGCTGCTGCTCGACATGGCCGGCCGGGGACGGGCGCGGGCGTCCGCGTGACACACACGGGACCGCCGGTCCCGGGGTGTTCGTAGGGAGTTCTTAGGGACTTCTTAAGAGCGGTCACTATTCACATCCCCATGGACGACAAGATCACGGATGATGTGGGCAGCGGCCCGTGCCCGGCCGGCGACGCCCCGGGCTCGGCCGACCAGAGTGTTCGACGCAGCCGGGGCGCCCGGCACAGCCGCAGCGTCCGGCGCGTACAGGTCCGCCGGCGGGCCCGTACGCGCCGGGTGCTGGCCGCCTCCCTCGCCCTGACGGCCGTGGCCGGCGCCTCCGGCTGCGGCGGTACGGCCGCGGCCGGGGCCGCCGGGGGCTCTCACCTCACCTTCCCCGTACAGGGCGGCACGGCGGACGTGGACACCGCCTCGCTGGCGGTGCACGCCCGCACCCGGGACGGCCGTACGCTGGTGCTGTCCGCGCCCTCCCCCACCGGCCTCGGCACGCCGGGGCCGCTCACCCGTACCGCCGACGGCGCGCGCTGGAGCTATCCGGCCAAGGGGCTCACCGTCACCGCCCGTTCGGAGCGCGGACGGCTGAGCATCAGCATGAAGGCGGACCGGAACGGGTCGCTGACGTGGCCGGTGACCGGTACGGACGCCGCCGCCTCGGCCGTGCAGGTGCCGCGCGGCGAGGGCCTGGACATCCCCGTACGCGACCGGTTCTGGAACTCCGCACAGGGCGGACTGGCCGGGAGCACCGTCGAGATGAGCGAGGGCCTGAGCCTGCCGCTGTGGGGCCACACCTTCGGGGGCGCCCGGGGCCGGCACGGCGTCAGCTACCTCTCCCCCACCGACATCGGCACCAAGCTGGCGTTCGGGTCCGAGAAAGGGCGGCTGCGCACCACCGCCACCCACTCCTTCAACGGCGGTGACGGCACCCGCGCCTACACCGTCACCTTCGCCCTCACCGACGGCAATCCGGTGGCCCCGGCCGCCGACTACCGTTCCTGGCTCTCCGAGCACGGACAGCTCGGCTCCCTGCGCGAGAAGATCAAGGCTGATCCGGCCAACGGCAAGCTGCTCGGGGCCTTCCACGCCTACCTGTGGGGCGAGGCACGCAAGGCGGCCGGCGTCCAGCGGCTGCGCCGACTGGGCGTGGACCGGATGTGGCTGGGGTACGACGCCGGGCCCGGCCCGATGGACGCCACGGCCGTGCGGGCCGCCAAGGAGGCGGGCTACCTCGTGGGCCCGTACGACTCCTTCGCCAACGGCCAGAATCCCCGGACCGCCGACAGCCCCACCTCCGTGTGGCCGGGCACCGTCTTCCCCGACTTCTGCGTACAGCGCCCGGACGGCACCCCTCGGACCGGCTTCGGCGGGCGCGGCTGCTACCTCAGCTCCCGGGCCCTTGAGCAGGCCGAACCCTCCCGGCACTACCTCGCCGAGCGCACGCGCTCCATGGTCGGGAACGGCGCGGACAGTTACTTCCTGGACGTGGACGCCACCGGCGAGCTGTTCCGCGACCACAGCGCCGCCCACCCCATGACCAAGGAGCAGGACCGCGGCCACCGCCTGGCCCGTATGCGGCGCCTGGCCCGCCACCTGGTGCTCGGCTCGGAGTCGGCGATGCCCTGGGCGAACAAGGTGCTGGCCTTTGACCACGGTGCGGCGACACCGGTCGCCGACGGCCTGTGGAAGCTGGAGCGGGACAAGAAGAAGTGGGGCGGCTACTACCCGCAGGACGGGCCGAAGAACTTCTTCCGGCCCGCCGAACTGCCCGCCGCCCTGTCCAAGGCGATGTACGACCCCACGTACCGCGCGCCGCTGTACGAGACCGCGCTGCACGGCTCGCTGGTCAACGTCGAGCGCTGGGAGCTGGCGTACGACAAGCTCCCCAAGGAGAAGACCACCCGCGCGCTGCTCGCGATGCTCTACAACATCCCGCTCAACTACGTCCTGAACGGGCCGTCGCTCCAAGCGCACGGCGCGGAACTGGCGGCGCTCCAGAAGTACTTCTCGCCGCTGCACCGCGCCGCGGGCACCGAGAAACTGACGTCCTTCCGGTGGCTGACCGATGACCGCACCGTTCAGCGCACGGTCTTCGGCAACGGCGTACTGACCGTCACCGCCAACTTCGGCCGGACGCCGCACGACGGGCTGCCGGGCGGCTGCGTGGACGCCCGGCTGCGCGGCGAGGACCGGGCGCGGCGGCTGTGCCCGGCGAAGGCGGCGACGGGATGAGCCGGCCGGGGTTGCCCGCACCCGTAGGCATCGGGTGACTTCTGCCCGTACGAACCGGGCGCCCCGCACCTGTACTGCACGAACCGGGCGCCCGCACCCGTACCGTACGCACCGGGTGAGCCGAGGAGGCGGGCGGCGGGTCAGCCGGCCGCCTCCAGGTAGCGCAGCACCGCCAGCACCCGGCGGTGCTGCGTCCCCGAAGGCGGCAGGTCCAGCTTGGTGAAGATGTTCGCGATGTGCTTCTCCACCGCCCGTTCCGTGACGACGAAGGCTTCGGCGATGGCCTGGTTCGTATGGCCCTGGGCCATCAGGGACAGCACCTCCCGTTCGCGCGGGGTCAGGGTGTCCAGCGCCGTCGCCCGGCGGCTCGCGCCGAAGAGCTGGGAGATGACCTCGGGGTCCAGCGCGGTGCCGCCGGCCGCGACCCGTTCCAGCGCGCCGACGAACTCGCCGATGTCCACCACGCGTTCCTTGAGCAGGTAGCCGACGCCCGCGCCGCCGTCGCCCAGCAACTGTGCGGCGTACTTGGTCTCCACGTACTGGGAGAAGATCAGCACGCCCACGCCCGGCGCGGTACGGCGGATCTCCAGGGCCGCCCGCAGCCCCTCGTCGGTCTGGGTGGGCGGCAGCCGGATGTCGATGACGGCGGCGTCCGGGGTGTGCTGGGCGACGGCGGCCAGCAGCGCGGCGGCGTCGCCGACGGCGGCGGCCACCTCCACGCCGCGCAGGGCGAGAAGCTGGACGAGCCCGTCGCGCAGGATCACGGAGTCCTCGGCGATGACGACACGCATGGCCGGTGGGGTTCCTATCGGTCGATGTGGCTGTTGTGGTCAGGGAGGTCGGGGAGTACGACGGAGACCACCGTAGGCCCTCCGGGCGGGCTGTCGCAGGTCAGCGTCCCGTCGACGGTACGGACACGGGCCAGCAGACCGCTCAGGCCGCTGCCCGCGCCCACCACCGCGCCACCGCGTCCGTCGTCCCGTACGGACAGCCGCAGCACACCGTCGCGGGCGCTCACCCGGATTCCGGCGGTATGGGCGCCACTGTGCTTGACCACGTTGGCCAGGAGTTCGGCGGCGCAGAAGTAGGCGATGGACTCGATGGCCGGGGCGAGGCGGCGGCCGGCGCCCGTGCCCGTATCGGTGCCGAGGTCGGTGGTGAGGGTGACGGGCAGCGGGCTGTCGGCGGCGAGCGTGCCCAGCGCGGTGTCCAGCCCCTGGTCCAGGGCGGGCGGATGGATGCCCTTGACGAGGTGGCGGAGGTCGGCGACGGCCTGCTTGGCGTTGCCCTGCGCGGTCTCCACGACGGTCAGCAGGTCCTGCCGGCCGGCGCCCGCCACGATCATTTCGCGGATCATGGTGAGGTGCATGCCCAGGCCGACGAGCCGGGCCTGGGTGCCGTCGTGCAGATCGCGCTCGATGCGGCGCAGGGTGGCGGCGGCGTCGTCGACGGCCCGGGCGCGGGTCTCCTCCAGCGTACGGATGCGCCGGTCGGCGGCGCTGGGCCCGAGCAGCGCCGTGATCAGCGCGCGGTGCGGAGCCAGCGCCCCGTACACCAGCCGGGGGGAGAACAACAGAAGCAGCAGCCCGGCGCAGACCGGGACCAGCCACCCGGGCCAGTGGTCGAACACACCGTCGCCGACCGGCAGCGACACATGGCGTACGGTGCCGTCGGGGTCGTGCACGGTGGTGTAGTTCCAGCGCTGCAGGACGGGGTGGAGGGTCAGCAGCACCCCGTAGACGTAGCCGACGCCCACGGCCAGGACCGCCGGGACCGCGCTGAACGGTGCGGCCAGGACGTAGCCGACGGCCCGCCGGCCCGCCCGGTCCCCGAGCACGGACCGCCGCCACCCGAAGGCGCCCGGCGCACCGCGTCCACGGCGCACCGGCGGGTCGATCCGCAGGCCCAGCAGCCCACGTGCCAGCCTGCGCTGGACCTCCCCCAGCGCCAGCGCACCCCGTACGGTCAACGCCACGACCCAGGGCCCGGCCGCCGTCCAGGACAGCACCACCCCGACCAGCAGCCCCACAGCCACCAACACCGCCCCCGCCAGCCCGAGCGGCAGCGCGAGCAGTGCGTACAGCAGAACGGACAGACTGCGCCTGCTGAACGGAGCGGCGAGCAGGGCCCGGGTGAGCGGGGCAAGGGTCCGGCCGGCCGGACGGGGGGCCGTCAAAGTGGCTGATATGTGCGAGTAGTGCGCGTTATGAGGGTTCTTCAGGCCGTACGGTTTGTGTGATTTTTGTGGGTCGAGCGGATCGTGCATGGTTTCAACCTAGAGCCGATGAGCCGGTGGCTCGGCCTAGGGCGTTTCTGATGGATCTCCGTGGAAGACGGAGCGGTGTTCGGTGCGTGCGCTCGGCGTGCGGTGTGAAGGGTCATGTGGCGGAGCCACCTGTCCCTTTGCGCCGTGCGGCGAGGGTGCGTGCCGGGCGTCGCGAGGCCGCGGAGATCCGTCAGAAGCGCCCTAGAGCTGGTGGATGACGGGTACGGCCAGAGCGGCGCCCGCGGCGGCGACCAGCAACGCGAGGCCGGTGATCCAGCCGTACCCGGTACGGCGCCCGCCCAGCAGGCTGACGACGAGCTTGCCCTGGAGGGCGGTCAGGCCACGGCAGATCCACGGCATGAGGAGCATGAAGCCGATGCCGCCGCCGACGGCATGCAGCGCCCAGGCGCCGGCCAGGGTCGGGCCGCCCCAGGCGTCGGTGGGGTCGGCGCTCATGCCTATCAGCGGGCGCAGCGGCCAGCCGAGGTTCATGGGGACGATCGACCAGCCGTAGACCGTCACCACGGCGGCCACGAAGTTGAGGGGAAGGCTGATCACGGCGTGCGCGAGGGCGAGCGGCCCGGTGCGCTCGGGCTCACCGGCCTGCACGCCCAGCAGCGTCCGTGCCACGGAGCGCTGGATCCGCCCGGCCGGGCCGCCGACCAGCGCCAGCAGCAGGCACAGTACGCCCACGAAGGGCGCCAGCAGCAGATAGGCCACCCGCCGCCAGGTCGCCTGCCGGAACGGGGTGCGCAGGAATTCCTTCCCCGCGTCCAGGGGGGCGCGGTGGACGGGGGCGATCGACTGCGGTGCGGTGCTCATGGCGGAAACCTCGCTGGAAGCGGGACAACGGAAGTACGGACGTGCGGACGTGCGGTGGCAACGGAAAGAACCTGTGCCTCAAGACTTCCGGAACACGCGCCGCTGCACGATCGTGTCTCCACGGCAATGGGAGGTTCGGTTTACCCCACCCCTTGCCCCACCTGCGGCACGCGGTCCTGGCGCCCTCGCGGCTCCGCCCCTCCCCCGCACGCCCCCTCACACCCCGCACACCTGCCCGATGAGGACGGCGTTCCCCCGGCGAAACAGTGAAGTTACGGGTCGGTAACAGCGGTCTCGCAGGCTGCTGGGCATGGCCCCCGAAGAACGGCGTGTGGTGGTGATCGGCGGCGGAATGGCTGCCGCCCGGCTCGTACAGCGGCTCGGCGCCGCCGCGCGGCCGGGCCTCGCCCTCACCGTCATCGGTGAGGAGCCCTGCGCCCCCTACAACCGGGTGCTGCTGGCGGAGGTCCTGGCCGGGCGGTACGCGCCCGAGGTCATCGCGCTGCCCGAGCCCGCCGCGGCCTTCCGGCGCGGGGTGCGGGCGCTCCGCGTCGACCGTGCGGACCGGGTGGTGCTCTGCGACGACGGGCAGCGTATCCCGTACGACACCCTCGTACTGGCCACCGGCTCCAATCCGGTGCTTCCCGCGCTGCGCGGCCTGGGCCACGGCGGCCTGTCAGACGGCCGGTGCCCGGACGGCCGGTGCCCGGACGGCGGCCTGCCGGAGGGCGTCCACCCCTTCCGCACCCTGGCCGACTGCCGGGCGCTGGCCACCGCAGCCTGCCCCGGTGTACGGGCCGTGGTGATCGGCGGCGGGCTGCTCGGCGTGTCGGCCGCCCGCGGGCTGGCCGAGCGCGGTGTCCAGGTGGTCCTCGTCCAGCAGGGCGAGCGCCTGATGGAGCGCCAACTGGACGCCGGTGCGGCCGAGCTGCTGCACGACCATCTGACGGGCCTGGGTGTGGAGGTGCACACCCAGTGCCGGGTACGGGGCCTGCGCACGGAAGTTGCGGGTGCCGCCCCCGGCACGGCAGCCGTATCCGCCGCCCGGGCCACGTCAGCCGCGGCCACTGCCGCGGATGCATCCGCCGCCCCCGCCGTACGCGGTGTCATCCTCGCCGACGGCTACGAGCTGGCCGCCGACCTCGTCGTCCTGGCCTGCGGCGTCCGTCCCCGTACCGGTCTGGCCACCGCCGCCGGCCTGACCGTACGCACCGGCGTCGTCGTCGACGACACGCTGCGCACCTGCGACCCCCGCATCCACGCCATCGGCGACTGTGCCGAACACCGCGGCGTGGTGTACGGACTGGCCGGCCCGGCCCTGGAACAGGCCGATGTCCTCGCGGACCACCTGACCGGCCGCCCGGCCCGTTACACCGGAACCCGGGCCCTGACCCGCCTGACCCTCAACGGCTCCGGCCCCCTGGACCTGGCCGCGTTCGGCGAGACCGATCCCGCCCCCGGGGACGAGGTGATCCGCCTCAGTGACGCCACCCGGCGCGCGTACCGCAAGGTCGTGGTCCGCGGCGACCGTCTCGTAGGCGGCATCCTCCTGGGCGACCTCGCCGCCGTCGGCGCGCTCGCCCGCGCGTGGGAGGGCGACGAGCCGCTGCCCTCCACACCGCCGCTCCACCTGCTCACCACCGACGGAGGCTGCTGATATGCCCACTCCCGCGCACCCGCCCACCCCTACGACGGCCTCCACACCCGCCTCCATGAATGCCGCCACGAGCACCCCCATGAACACCGCCACGAACACCGCCACGAACGCCCCCACCATCGTTCTCGTCGGCCACGGCATGGTCGGCCAGCGGTTCCTCGAAGCCCTCGCCGACCGCGGCGTCACCGAGCGGGCCCGGGTGGTCGTGCTGTGCGAGGAGCCGCGCCCCGCCTACGACCGGGTGCAGCTCACCTCGTACTTCTCCGGCCGTACGCCCGAGGACCTTTCCCTCACGCCCCCGGACTTCATGGCCCGGCACGGCATCGAAGCCCACCTGGCGGACCCGGCCGTCGCCATCGACCGCGCGGCCCGTACGGTCACCGCCCGCTCCGGGCTGACCGTCACCTACGACACCCTCGTGCTGGCCACCGGCTCCTACCCCTTCGTACCGCCGGTCCCCGGCAAGGACAGCGCGGGCTGCTTCGTCTACCGTACGGTCGAGGACCTCCTGGCCATCGAGTCGTACGCGAAGAACGCCCGCACCGGCACGGTCGTCGGCGGCGGCCTGCTCGGTCTGGAGGCGGCCGGCGCCCTTAAGGGGCTGGGGCTGCGAACCCATATCGTGGAGTTCAACTCGCGGCTGATGGCCATCCAGGTGGACGAGGGCGGCGGTGGTGCGCTGCGCCGTACGGTCCAGGAGATGGGGCTGATCGTCCACACCGGCGTCGGCGGCAAAAAGATCGTCGCGGACGAGGGCGGCGCGGTGACCGCCATGGAGCTGTCGGACGGGTCCCGGATCGACACCGACCTGGTGATCTTTTCGGCGGGCGTGCGGCCCCGTGACCAGCTCGCCCGCGAGTGCGGCCTTGACGTCGGCGAGCGCGGCGGCATCGTCGTCGACGAGCGCTGCCGTACGGCCGACCCGGCGGTCTACGCGATCGGCGAGTGCGCGCTGGCGTCGGACGGCATGGTCTACGGCCTGGTGGCGCCCGGGTACGAGATGGCCCGGACCGCCGCCGGCGCCATCGCCGGCGACACCACGGCCGCCCCCTTCACCGGCGCCGACACCTCCACCAAACTCAAGCTGCTGGGCGTGGACGTGGCCTCCTTCGGGGACGCGCACGGCACCACCCCCGGCTGCCTGGACGTCGTCTACTCCGACTCGCGTTCCGGCGTCTACAAGAAGCTGGTCATCGGCGCCGCGGGCGAGCTGCTCGGCGGTGTCCTGGTCGGGGACGCGGAGTCCTACGGCACCCTTCGCCCGCTGACCGGCACCGTCCCGCCCCTGGCCCCGGGCAGCTCGTCCTGCCCGCCGGGGTGGGCGCGCCCGCCGCCCTGGGCCCGTCCGCGCTCCCCGACGACGCGGTCGTATGCAACTGCCACAACGTCACCAAGGGCACCATCCGTGCCGCCGTGTCCGAGCACTCCTGCACCACCGTTCCCGAGGTGAAGAAGTGCACCAAGGCCGGTACCGGCTGCGGCAGTTGCGTCAAGGTCCTGACCACCCTGGTCAACGACGAGCTGGCGGCCGGCGGCGTGACCGTGGACCCCGGCCTGTGCGGCTGCTTCCCGCACACCCGCGCCGAGCTGTACGAGATCGTGCTGACCCGGCGGCTGACCTCCTTCGCCGCGCTCCTGGAATCCCACGGCCGTCCCCAGGCCCGGGACGGCGACGGCTGTGACATCTGCAAACCGGCCGTCGCCTCGATCATCGCCTCCCTCGCTCCCGCGCTCGGTGCCAGCGGCTACGTCCTGGACGGCGAGCAGTCCGCCCTCCAGGACACCAACGACCACTTCCTGGCCAACCTCCAGAAGAACGGCTCCTACTCGGTGGTGCCGCGCGTTCCCGGCGGCGAGATCACTCCGGAGAAGCTGATCGTCCTCGGCGAGGTCGCCCGTGACTTCGGCCTCTACACGAAGATCACCGGGGGTCAGCGCATCGACCTGTTCGGCGCCCGCGTCGACCAACTGCCGCGGATCTGGGCGAGGCTGGTGGAGGCGGGCTTCGAGTCCGGGCACGCGTACGGCAAGGCGCTGCGCACCGTGAAGTCCTGCGTGGGACAGACCTGGTGCCGCTACGGCGTGCAGGACTCGGTCCGTATGGCCATCGATCTGGAACTGCGTTACAGAGGGCTGCGCTCGCCGCACAAACTCAAGGCGGCCGTCTCCGGCTGCGCCCGTGAATGCGCGGAGGCGCGCGGAAAGGACTTCGGGGTGATCGCCACCGCCCAGGGCTGGAACCTGTACGTCGGCGGCAACGGCGGCGCCGACCCGCGCCACGCCGACCTGCTCGCCCAGGACCTCTCCGACGCGGAACTGATCCGGCTGATCGACCGCTTCCTGATGTTCTACATCCGCACCGCGGACCGCCTGGAGCGCACGGCGGCCTGGCTGGAGCGCATCGAGGGCGGCCTGGACCACGTACGTGACGTCGTCGTCCACGACTCCCTGGGGCTGTGTGAGGAACTGGAGTCGCTGATGGCCGCGCATGTCGCGCACTACCGGGACGAATGGGCGCAGACCCTGGCCGACCCCGAGCGGCTGGCGCGCTTCGTGTCCTTCGTCAACGCCCCGGACACCCCTGACCCGGCCGTGCGCTTCGTGCCCGAGCGGGACCAGATCAAGCCGGACACGGACCTGCTGGCGGGGCCCGTCCTGCCCGTACGCACCCTGGAAGGAAGCACCGCCTGATGACGACCACGACGATGACGGCGACCACGGCAGACACGACGGCTACGGCAGATATGGCGGCTACGGCAGACACGGCAGTCACGGCAGACACAGCAGCCGCAACGGCCACGCAGGTGCCGGTGACGGCCGGCGCGGTGGCCGCGGCCACCGCGACCACCGGGACCACCGGGGCCACCGTCGAAATCCGCACCGGCGACGGCTGGTTCCCGGTGTGCTCCACCGCCGCCCTCACGCCCGGCCGGGGTGTCGCCGCCCTACTGCCCGGCGGCGCGCAGGCCGCCGTCTTCCTGGACCGCGCGGGACATCTGTACGCGATCGCCAACCGCGACCCCTTCACCGGCGCCTACGTCCTCTCCCGCGGGCTGACGGGCACGGCGGCCGGCCGACCCTTCGTCGCCTCGCCCCTCCTCAAGCAGCGCTTCGACCTGGAGACGGGCGGCTGCCTGGACGACGCCGGGGTCTCGGTGGCCACCTACCCGGTCCGTACGCGACCGAGCCGGTAGGGGCACGGACGCCCGGGGCGCCCGGGGCGCCCGGGACGCGATGCCGGTCCGGCAGCCCACCGATCCGCCGTTCCATCGATCCGCCATTCCGCCGATCCGCCGATCCACCGATCCGCTGTCCCGGTGACCGCCGCCCCACCGGCCGCCGGCCACCCGCTCCACCGACTCGGCAGGAGGCGCGTGCCCGCGCGGCGTACGCTGGTCTTCCCGACGGAACCGACGGAGGAGACCCCGCGTGACCGGCTGGAACATCCGCCACATACCCGACCAGACGGGCCGCTCCGCGGTCGTCACCGGAGCCAACAGCGGCATCGGTTACATCACCGCCCGGGAGCTGGCCCGTCGCGGCGCGCGGACCGTTCTGGCCTGCCGCAGCGAGACCAGGGGGCGGGCCGCCGTGGACCGGCTGCGGGCCGAAGTCCCGCACGCGGACGTACAGTTGCGGCTGCTGGATCTGGCCGACCTGACGTCCGTACGTGCCTTCGCGGCGGAGCTGGCCGACTTCGACGGCGGCCGGCTCGACCTCCTGATCAACAACGCCGGCGTCATGGCCCTGCCCCACCGCCGGACCGCCGACGGCTTCGAGATGCAGTTCGGCACCAACCACCTCGGCCATTTCGCCCTGACCGGTCTGCTGCTGTCCCGGCTGCTCGCCACCCCCGGTTCGCGGGTCGTCACCGTCTCCAGCGGCTTCCACGCCCTGGCCGGTGTCGACCTGGACGACCTCAACAGCGAGCGCGGTTATCACCGCTGGCGCGCCTACGCGCGTTCCAAGAGCGCCAACCTGCTCTTCACCCACGAACTCGCCCGCCGCCTCACGGACGCCGGCTCCTCCACCGTCGCCGTCTCGGCACACCCCGGGTACGCGGCCACCAACCTCCAGACGGCCGGCCCGAAGATGGAGGGGCGCGGGACCGTACAGCGGATCGTGGAGCTGGCCAACCGTGTGCTGGGGCAGTCCGCCGAGGGCGGCGCCCTGCCCGTCCTGTGTGCCGCCACCGCCCCTCATATGAAGCCCGACGCCTTCGTCGGTCCCCGTGGCGGGATGCGCGGCGCCCCCGCCCCCTCCTTCCGCGCCCCGTGGACCACCGACGACACCACATCCGAGCGGCTGTGGTCGGCCTCGGTGAAGCTGACGGGCATCGCGTACGACTTCACCCCGCCCGCCGACCCTCTTTCGCCCACCGGCTGACCGTCCTGTCCCCTTCGCCGCCCGCCGTGGAAAAATCCTCGGTCATGCACAGTTCACCGGACCCCGGCAACCCGTACGCCCAGCCGCCGCAGCAGCCGTACGGCGCTCCGCCACCGCAGGCACAGCCGTACGGCCCTCCGCAGACGTACGGCCACCCGCAACAGCCGTACGGTCAGCAGGAGCCCCAGCAGCCGTACGCCGCCCAGCCATACCCACAGCAGGCATACGCGCCCCAGCCGCCACCCCAGCAGTTCCAGCAGCCGCAACACCCGCAGCAGTTTCACCAGCCGCCGTCACCTCAGCAGCCACAGCACCCCCAGCAAGCAGCCCACTGGCAGCAGCAGCCCGCACCGTCGGCGTCCGCCGCCCCCGGATCCGTACGGGTGCCGGGCCCGGCCGGCCTGCTGCGCCGTTTCGGCGCGATCACCGTCGACAGCTTCCTGCTCGCGCTGTGTCTCGGCGTGTCCGTCATCGGCACCCGGGTCGGCGTGCACATGGACTTCCCCAAGGCGTGGCTGGTGATGGCGGGCTGCGGCTTCGGCGTGTCCTTCGTCAACCACGTCCTGCTCACCCGCGTCCTGGGAGCCAGCGTCGGCAAGTACCTGTGCCGCACCCGAGTGATCCTGGAGAAGACCGGCACCCGCCCGCATCTGCCGCGCCTGTTCAAACGCTGGCTGGGCGGCTATCTCTTCCTGATCCTGTGGATAATCGCCTCCGTGTTCGACATGGAGGACGAGCCCGAGGACATGTGCGGCGTGCGCATGGTCCGCCTCCGCGATCTGCGATCGGCGCCGCCGGCCGCCGTATGAAACCCTCCGGACAGGCGCGCGGCGACGCCGCCGGTTCCCCGGTCCCCCGGCGCATCAGTCCCCCAGCGCCTCAATCTCCCGGTCCCTCAGTCTCCCGGTCCCTCACAGTCCAGCCCCGAGGCACGGAAGATCTCCCGGGCGCCGGTCCGGTCGACGTGCTGGGCCAGGGTCGTCAGCGGTGCCGCGCCGCTGCGCAGCAGTCCGGATGCGCGGGAGTGGCGGGCGCCGGTGTCCAACTGGTGCCACAGGAGGGGGTTGGCGGTCAGGACCTTGGGGTCCAGTTCGACCCGGCCACCGAGCGCGTCACGCAGGACGATCCGGGGCGCCACACCGTCGCTGCGGTGCACCAGGACCAGCAGATCGGTCCGTACGCGGCGCTCGCGCAGCAGCCCCCGGCAGGCGAGCCAGCCGGGGCCGGCCGTCACCCGTGCCGGGAAGAGCGCGCCGAAGAGCACCAGCGCCAGGGCGGTCCAGCAGGCCGCGCGTAACGCCGACAGGGTTCCGGCCGTGAGGTCGACCAGGAGCATGAGGACGAGCAGTCCTGCCGCACAGCGGATCGCGGACCGCAGTTCGGCCGCCCAGCGCCGGTCGCGGGCCGGCCCGCCGCGCACCGGGGGTGGCAGCGCTGCGGCCCGTACCTCATCTCGCACATCCGCCTCACCACCCCTCTTCGCGCCGTCCCGATCGTCCCGATCGTCCCGGTCATCCCGGTCGTTGTGATCGTTCCGCTCGTTCCGATCGTCACGGCAGCGCCGATCGTTCCGCTCGCCGTCACCCTCGCCCCGTGTCGATGCGGGCCCCGGGCCCCGTCGCCGTCCCATGGCCGGGACGCTAGGACGGTGCCACGGACCCGGTCACGGTGTTGACACGGCACTGACGGGAATGCGGCGAACCTTGACGCCCCGCTGACATGTCGCAGACGCCTCGACCGGACTCTCACCGGCTTTCACCGGCCTTAACCGGCCTTAACCGGCCTTAACCGGCCTTAACCGGCTTTCACCGGCCTGGCCTTCCAGCGGCGTCCACCGCCCCACCGTCGCACGTCCCGCCCGCCCGGGAACACGTACGGACGTCAAGAACGCGTGAAGAAGGTGGTGAAGGGCGCAAAGGCGGCGCCAATGACGTGCGCGGGCGCGCGGAGCGGCACTCACGCTGGGCCTGCACGGGTCATCAACCTTCACCGGTCACCGTGCTGTCCCTGACGCGCCGCACGGAGGTATGACGAGAGATGTCGATGGTGTCCAAGCCCGCGAGCCGGTCCGAGGAGCCGCCCGATACCGGGGCGGGGGCCGCGGCCGGCGCCAGGGCCGCTTCCGGCACCGTTTCGGGAACCGCTCGGGGAACCACTTCCGGCACCGCTCCGGCAACCGTTTCCGACGCCGCCTCCGCTTCCGCTTCCGACGCGCGCCACCGGCTGACCGCCGTGCAGGGCCTCGCCGCCCTCTCCCTCGACGCCATGGCCTCGGTGGCTTACGGTCCCGAGTCCGTCGTCCTGGTCCTGGCGGCAGCGGGCGCGTACGGCCTCGGCTTCACCCTCCCCGTCACCCTGGCCATCGCCGCCCTGCTCGCGGTCCTGGTGGCCTCCTACCGCCAGGTGATCGCGGCCTTCCCCAACGGCGGCGGCTCGTACGCGGTCGCCAAGGCCCATCTGGGCCGTCGTACCGCCCTGGTCGCCGCGGCCTCCCTCATCCTGGACTACGTCCTGAACGTCGCCGTGTCCGTGACGGCCGGCGTCGCCGCCCTCACCTCCGCCTTCCCCTCCCTGTACGGGGACCGGGTGTGGCTGTGCCTGGCGGTGCTGGTGCTGGTCACCGGCGTCAACCTCCGTGGCATCGTGGAGTCGGCCAAGGCGTTCATCGTGCCCACGGCCGTCTTCATCGCCTCGATCCTCGCCGTGGTCGTCGTCGGCCTGTTCCGGGACGCGCCCGTCTCGACCGTCACCGCCGACGGGCACGCCTCCGTACTGGCCGGCAACGCCACCGCCGTGGGAGCGCTGCTCCTCCTCAAGGCGTTCGCCGCCGGCTGCTCGGCACTGACCGGCGTGGAGGCGGTCGCCAACGCCGTCCCGTCCTTCCGCGCCCCGGCCGCCAAGCGCGCCCAGCGCACCGAGGTCGCGCTCGGCGCGCTGCTGGGCGTCATGCTGATCGGCCTGTCGGTCCTGATCGGGCGCTTCCACCTCCAGCCGGTCGAAGGTGTCACCGTCCTGGCCCAGCTCGCCGACGCCTCGCTCGGCCATAACTGGGGCTTCTACGTGGTCCAGTTCGCAACAATGATTCTGCTGGCACTGGCCGCGAACACCTCCTTCGGCGGCCTGCCCGTACTGATGGCCCTGCTGGCCCGCGACAACTACCTCCCGCACGTCTTCGGCCTCAAGGCCGACCGCCAGGTCCACCGGCACGGCGTGCTGGCGCTGGCCGCCGTCGCCGCGGCCCTGCTCGTCTTCTCCGGCGGCGACGTCAACACCCTCGTCCCGCTCTTCGCGATCGGTGTGTTCGTCGGCTTCACCATCTGCCAGGTGGGCATGGTCCGGCACTGGCTGCTGGAACGTTCCCCCGGCTACCGCGGAAAGATCGCGCTGAACGGTTTCGGCGCGCTGCTGACCGGCGTCTCGGCCGTCGTCGTCACCGCCACCAAGTTCACCGAGGGCGCCTGGCTGATCGTCATCGCGCTGCCGCTGGTCGTCCTGGCCTTCGAGTCCGTCCACCGGGCGTACGCACGCATCGGCGACCGCCTCGGCCTCGGCCGCGTCCCCGAGACCCCGCACCGCGACCACTCCCTGGTCGTCGTCCCCGTCTCCCACCTCTCCAAGCTGACCTGCGAGGCCCTGAACGCGGCGGTCTCCCTCGGCGACGAGGTCGTGGCCGTCACCGTCACCCACTCCGCCCCCGAGGACCGCCAGGCCGCCGAGTCCCTGCGCCGCGACTGGGAGTTGTGGAACCCGGGCGTGGACCTGCTGGAGCTCCCCTCCGCCACGCGCACCGTCGGCCGCCCGGTCGCCGCGTACGTACGCGAACTCACCGACCGCCACCCCGGCACCCGTGTCACCGTGCTGATCCCCGAGGTCGAACCCGCCCACCTGTGGCAGCGGCTCCTTCAGAACCAGCGCGGCGCGGTCGTCGCCCACGCGGTCCGCCGCGACACGAATGCCGCCATCTGCCGCCTGCGCTTCCGCCTGACCTCAGGCGCCTGACGCAGGCCGTACGGGGCGGGCGGCCGAGTGGAGGTGTCACCCTCGGCCCCCGCCCCACCATCTTGCCGCTCCTGGCCCCCGCCCCCGAAACTGGGCCATGCCCACCTCACCCGCATATCCGGGGAGCCCGCCCACCGTCACCCCGTACGCAGGGGCCTTACTCCGCCACCCCACCCAAAAGCCGGTAAGAGTCACCGTCCTCCCCACCGATCCCGAAGCCGCCGGACTCCACACCCCCGTCTTCGGCCACAGCGACATCACCGCCCTCGACCACGACCTCACCCGGCAGCACCCCGGCGACCCGCTGGGCGAGCGCATCACCGTCTCCGGCCGGGTCGTCGACGGCGACGGCCGCCCCGTACGCCACCAGCTCATCGAACTCTGGCAGGCCAACTCCGCCGGCCGCTACGCCCACCGGGGCGACCGCCACAACGCCCCCTTGGACCCCAACTTCACCGGCGTGGGCCGCACCCTGACGGACGACAACGGCGCCTACACCTTCACCACCATCAAGCCGGGCGCCTACCCCCTCGATGAGAGCGCCACCACCTGGCGCCCCGCCCACCTGCACTTCTCCATCTTCGGCAACGCCTTCACCCAGCGCCTGGTCACCCAGATGTACTTCCCGGGCGACCCGCTCCTCCCCTACGACCCCATCCTCCACGCCATCCCCGACGCCCCCACCCGCCACCGCCTGATCGCCACATACGACCCGGCCCTCAACCGCCCGGACAACTCCCTCGGCTACCGCTGGAACATCACCCTGACCGGCCCCTCAGCGAACACGAAGCCCGCCACCGCTCCTTGACCCTTATCTCCTTGACTCCTTGACATCGATCTCACACCACACCACCTTCCCGGCCTCCCCCTCGCCTCCTTCCCCCACCCCCACCGCGCCGCCAACGCCCCCACCAGCGCCAGCCCCCAGCCGTCCTCGCCTTCCGCCCCCGCCTCCCGCACACACGGCCGTACGTCACCTCGCGCGTCCCCACCGCGGTCCGCAGCACATCCGGGGTCAGCGTGATCCGTACGCGAATGAGCCGCCCCGCAACGCCCCCGTGCAGCAGCGCGTTCGAGGCCGGCTCGGACAACAACAGCGCCGCGTCCCCCGCAAGCCGGATATGCCCCCACTCCCCGACGAGCCGCGCGGCCCGGTGCCGGGCGAGCGCGATGCTCTTGGGATGCGGTGTGTAGTCGAGCTGATCTTCGTGGAGCCCTTCGAACCGAGTTCTGGCTCGAAGGCGGAGAGGAGGCTTCCGGCCATGACGCTCTGTTCGAGAGAATCGCTGAGCACTCCCTGACCGAGGAAGAGTCATGCAACTTCGTCACAAACCTCAGCAAAGGGCTGTGAGCATGCCCGAGTTCGTCTACCGCAAGTCCAGCTACAGCAATCAGGAACGCGGGTGCGTCGAGGTCGCTGTCACCGTCCCTGGCGCCGTCGCCGTACGCGACTCGAAAGACCCCGACGGCTCGATACTCCAGCTCAGCCCGGCCGCTTGGACGGCGTTCCGGGTCGCCGTCACGGAGGGCACGCTCGTGCCGCTCCGCTGAAGAGGCAGGACCTGGTACCCCGTTACCCGTTACCTCTGACCGCCGTTCCTCACCGGTCGGCGCAGGGCGTCCCTGATGCGCCACCACAGCTTTCGGATACGTGGGGTTTCGGTCGAGTAGCCGCTGCCGAACCGGATGTCATCCGCGCTTCGGCCCAGCGGTATGCCGTTGGGCGGGTACCGCTCCGGGTCCGGGGGTCGGGTGCTCATACGGCCTCCTACGGTTACGTACACGGTCCCAGCCGCGTGCGCGCACGGCGTCCGGTCGGCGCGTGGATTCGTACAGGTGTCATGCGTTTTTCACAGCGGTGGGGCAAAGTGGTTGATCGCACGACGCGGTGATCCTTGGAACGACCGGCTCAGGGAGCGACGAGGTATGGCGGACATCGGGAGACGGCGGCTGCTCGGCATGGCCGGCGGGATGGTGGTGGCGGGGGCGCTGGCGGGGTGCGGGTCGAACACCGGGCGGGGCGGGGGCGGGGGGTCGGGGACCGGGATCAGTCAGTGGTATCACCAGTACGGGGAGGCCGGGACCGAGCAGGCCGTCAAGCGGTACGCCGCCGCGTACGACAAGGCGCGGGTGACGGTGCAGTGGCGGCCGGGGGATTACGACCGGCAGACGGCGGCGGCGCTGCTGACGGACTCGGGGCCGGATGTATTTGAGGTGAACGGGCCGACGCTGGACCAGATCCAGCGCGGGCAGGTGGTGGATCTGACCGACGAGATCGCGTCGGCCAGGAGTGACTTCAATCAAGCCGTGTTGACGCCCAAGGTGTGGGACGGGAAGGTCTGGGCGATTCCGCAGACCATTGACACGCAGCTTCTGTTCTATCGGAAGAGTTTGCTGAAGGCCGCCGGGGTGCGACCGCCGCAGACGTTGGACGAGTTGGTTGACGCGGCCAGGACGCTGGCCGAGAAGAACCGGGGGGACCGGGTCAAGGGGCTGTTCCTCGGGAACGACGGCGGGGTGGGGGTGCTGGGCGGGACGCCGTTGTACGCGGCGGGGCTGAGTCTGATCACCGAGGACGGAAAGGCCGGGTTCGACGATCCGGCCGCTGCCCGGGCGCTCGCCAAGGTCCGGCAGATGTACGTCGACAAGTCGCTTTTGCTGGGGGCGCCTGCCGACTGGTCGGATCCGGCCGCGTTCATCCAGGGACTGACCGCGATGCAGTGGTCGGGGCTGTGGGCGCTGCCGCAGGTGAAAAAGGCGCTGGGGGACGATTTCGGCGTACTGCCGTTCCCCGAGGACGGGGCGTCGGGCAAACCTTCCGTGCCGGTCGGTGCCTATGGGGCGGCTGTGAGTGCGCGGTCCAAGCACCAGAAGGAAGCCAAGGCGTATGTGAAGTGGCTGTGGGTGGAGCGGACCGACTATCAACGGGACTTCGCGCTGTCGTACGGGTTCCACATCCCGGCCCGCACCTCGCTCGCCAAGCAGGCCGGGCAGCTCAAGGAGGGGCCGGCGGCCGACGCGGTCACGTACGCGACCGAGCACGGCTACGCCGAGCCGCTGCTGTGGACCAACCCGAGCCGTACCGCCTACCAGGACGCGCTCAGCCGCATCATCAAGGACGGGGCCGACCCGGAGCGTGAACTGAAGGCCGTGGTGCGGGTGACCGAGGCCGAGCTCCGGCGGGTCAAGAAGAAGTGAGAGAAGCAGCGAGGGCGCGTCGCGGCCGTCCGGGAGCGGGGCCAGGACCGGAGTCGGGGCCGGGACCGGGGCCGGAACGGAGGCCAGGACCGAAACCGCGTCCGGGGCGGGAGCCGGGGACGGCCGGGCGGCGGAACCGTACGTTGTGGTTCTGGGTGTTCGTCGGGCCGTTCGCGGCCGGACTGGGGCTGTTCACGTACGTACCGCTGCTGTGGAGCGTGTACCTCAGTTTCTTCGACGCGCACAACACCGTCAGCCCGACGGACTTCGTGGGACTGGGCAACTACACGGCGATTCTGGGCGACGACGCGTTCTTGAGCAGTCTGGGCACGTTCGTGCTCTTCACGCTCTTCATCGTTCCGGCAACGTTCGCGCTGTCGCTGGCGCTGGCCCTGATGGTCAACCGGCTGCGCGTCGCCCAGGCGTTCTTCCGTTCCGTCTTCTTCCTGCCGACCGCCTGCTCGTATGTCGTCGCGGCGCTGATCTGGAAGCTGTCGATCTTCAACGGGGTACGGTTCGGGCTGGCCAACACGGTCCTGGGGTGGTTCGGCTCCGACCAGACGGCCTGGCTGTCGACCACCGACCCGCCCTGGTACTGGCTGGTGATCGTGACGGTACGGCTCTGGCTCCAGGCCGGTTTCTACATGATCCTCTTCCTGGCCGGGCTCCAGCGGATCTCCCCGCGGCTGTACGAGGCGGCAGCGGTGGACGGCGCCCGGCCGGGCTGGCAGGTCTTCCGGTACATCACCTTTCCGCAGTTGCGCGCGACCTCGGTCGCCGTCGTACTGCTGCTGGTGATCAACGCGTTCCAGGCGTTCGACGAGTTCTACAACCTGCTGTCGGACGCCCGCGGTTACCCGCCCTACGCCCGGCCGCCGCTGGTCTACCTGTACTACACGGCGTTGGGGAAGGAACAGAACCTGGGGCTGGGCAGCGCGGGCGCGGTGGTCCTGGCGCTGATCATCGCGGTGGCGACCGTGGCGCAGGCCCGCTGGTTCGGCCTGGGGCGCAGGGAGGAATGACCATGACACGGTTGCCACGGAAGCATGACGCGTACGACCGGTACGACGCGTCGGCGCGGGTGGGGCGGGCGCTGCGCGTAGTACTGCTGATCGCGCTGGCGCTGCTGTTCCTGATCCCCTTCTACCTCCTGGTACGCAACGGGCTGGCCACCGAGCAGGACATCACCTCGCCCCACTGGACGTTCTTCCCGCGCGAGGTGCAGTGGTCCAACCTCACCGAGGTCTTCGACGACCCGAACCTGCCGATGGCCCGGGCGCTGCTGAACTCCACGCTGATCGCCGTCTTCACCACACTCGGTACGGTCCTGCTGGCCTCCCTCGCCGGGTACGGGCTGGCCCGCATCCCCTACCGGCACGCCAACGCCGTCTTCTACGCGATCCTGGGCACGCTCATGGTCCCGGCCGCCGTCACCTTCGTACCGAGCTTCGTCCTGGTCTCCTCGCTCGGCTGGATCTCCACCCTGCGCGGGCTGATCATCCCGACCCTCTTCAGCGCGTTCGCCTGCTTCATCTTCCGGCAGTACTTCCTGGGTTTCCCCAGGGAACTGGAGGACGCGGCACGGGTGGACGGCCTGGGCTACTGGCGTACGTACTGGAAGGTGGTCGTGCCCAACTCGCGGCCCGTCTTCGCGGCCGTCGGCACGATCGTCTTCATCGGCGCCTGGAACGCGTTCCTGTGGCCGCTGGTCATCGGACAGGACCGCCAGGCGTGGACGGTGCAGGTGGCGCTGTCCACCTTCACCACCGCCCAGAGCGTCAACCTGCACGAACTGTTCATCGCGGCGGCCGTCTCGATCGTGCCGCTGGTGGTGGTGTTCGCTGCGTTCCAGCGTTACATCGTGGCAGGGGTCGAGCGCACCGGCATCGATGACTGAGGGACGATGCCGGTGTGCCCGGGCCCCGGGCCAGATGTCTCCGCCCCCGCCCCGTTCCCGCCACGACGTGAAGCCTGTCCGCGTTCTTCACGCCGGGCGTTCGTACTCCTCGGGCTCGGCGCCGCGCAGCAGGGCGGCGCCCAGCGGGGTGAGCGTGTGCAGCACCGCGTTGCCCTGGCGCAGCGTCAGCAGCAGGCCGGCCTCGCGCAGTACGGTCGCGTGCTGGCTGGCGGAGGCGAGGGAGACATCCACCCGGCGGGCCAGTTCGCTGGTGGTGCAGCCGCCGCCGATGCCGTGCAGGATCGCCGAACGGGTACGTCCCACGAGCCGGCCCAGGGAGTGCGCGGGGACCGGCGGCGGCACCACGCGCGGGGCGGTGCGCTCGATGGGATAGACCAGGACCGGGGTGAGGTCCGGGTTGTGGAACGTCACGGGAGCGCCACGGCAGAAGAAGGACGGCAGCAGCAGCAACCCCCGGCCGTGCAGGTGCAGATCGCGGTCGACGGGATAGTCGACCTCCAGCACCGGGGAGCGCCAGCGCATCGTCGGCGGCAGCGAGCCGAGCAGTTGGTCGGCGCCGCCGTCCACCAGGGCCCGGCCGCGGCTGGCACGGTCCGCCTCGACGCGGGCCCGGACCCGTGGCCAGTACGGGGCGACGGCCGCCTCGTAATAACTGTGCAGCACCCCGGCCAGCCGTCCCAGCGGACGGGATTCGCCTTCCCGCATCGCCTGTATCCATGCCGGAAGCGGCCGGGCACTGGGCAGCCGGGAAAGTTCGGCGTGAAGTCGCTCGACCGGGGTCGCGCGCACCGCTTCCAGCGCCTCGCCGATGCCGTGCAGCCCTTCGGGCGGCGTCAGGAAATCGGGGAAATAGCCCCGGGTGGGAACGAGCGGCGCGAGCAGCCGTGTTTCACCGTTCAACCGGCAGCGTGTTTCGGAGCGCCAATTGCCGAAGGCCAGGCCGGCTCGCCTGTCGCGCAGTCGGTGGAAACTTAAAATGGTCTCCCATAGCACGTCAGGGCGCGCGGCAATGCGCACCCGGGCCAGATCGAGTCCACTGAAATGGACACGTAACACCGAACCTACCCCCACCAATGGCATCCGTAGTCGGCCCCCGGCCATCCGAGTATGCACGCAGACACGCGCTGTCACCACGCCCTTTTGGCCACACTTGAAAGGGGTCGCGCCACGCCCGCGTACCGGGAAAGCTGGTACTCAATTCGACGGCGGTGCGAATGGACCGGCTTGCTCGATCCCGTGGGGGGTGACGAGCCAATAACCGACCGCTCAGCATTCGCCGCCGAAGGCCGCCTGCCAGGCCGACATGGGAGGCGGCAACTCCCGAGGGGGGAGTCCGGAGAAAAGCGAGGGCGGCACCTCCGCACAGGTGCCGCCCTCGTTTCGTGCTGCGTCCTGACGTGCGTACGGAAGCCGGCCGGCGCCGGGTCCGGAGCACCGGCCGCCGGGCCGGGCGGTCAGTTGCCGGGCCGGGCGGTCAGTTGCCGGGCCGGGCGGCCAGTCGCCGGGCCGAGGTGGATCAGTTGTCCGGGTGGACGGATGACCAGCCGCGTTCGAGGAGGGCGAAGATCTCCTCAATGGCACGCCGGGGGTCCGGGTGCCGCTGGATGAGGTCGTGGGCCTCGATGGCGAAGTGGGCCAGTGCGGCGCAGGCGGCGTCGTCTTCGGGGGCGCCGACCTCCTCGGCGATGGCGCGGGCCACGGCCACTTCGTGGCGCAGCCATATGCGGCGGGCGTAATCGCGCAGAGCTGGGGCGTCGCGCACCATGCGGAAGAAAGCGGCCGTCTGCGGGTCCTCCATGTGGGACTGGGTCCGTAGGGCGAAGTCCCGCAGGGCCTGGGGGATCGTCTGCCCCGGCGCGCGGTCGCGCACCGCGGCGACCAGTTCCCTCTCGCGGTCGTCGTCCAGGTCGAAGACGAGCGCCTCTTTGCTGGGGAAGTGCTTGAACAAGGTCGTCACCGAGACGTCGGCGGCGTCCGCGACCTCCTTGACGCCGACCTGGTCATAGCCACGGTCGAGGAAGAGCCGCAGTGCGGCGTCGGCCAGCGCCTGGCGCGTCTGGGCCTTCTTGCGCTCGCGGCGCCCCATCGGTTCGGTCACCGGCTCACCGTACCTCAAAGCACACTCACTACGAACGTGTAGCGAGCCATAAGGTTTAGTCGTTGCACTTTCTTAGTCGGTGTGCTTTCTTGGTCACGGGCCGGGCTCCCGGCGCCTTCCACTTCCCCTCCCCCGTCTCCCGCGCCTCGCCCATTTCCCGCTCCTTCCTCTCCTGCCGCTCCTTCCGAAGGGACTGCACCATGCACTCCGCCGCTTCTGACACCCGTGTGGCGATCGTCGGCGCCGGCCTCGGCGGCCTCACTTGCGCCCGCGTCCTCCAGCTCCATGGCCGCTCCGTCACCGTCTTCGAACGCGAGACCTCCCCCGACGACCGCCCTCAGGGCGGCTCGCTCGACATGCATCCCGGCACCGGCCAGACCGCTCTGCGCGCGGCGGGGCTGTACGAAGGGTTCCGTACGCTGTGCCGCCCGGAGGGGCAGGACTGGCGGGCCGTGGATCCCGCCACCGCCATCCCCGTCCCCCTGGACATGCCCGACGACGACGGCGAGGAGCGGCCGGAGATCGACCGCGGCCAGTTGCGCGGTCTACTGCTGGATTCCCTGGCGCCGGGCACCGTCCGATGGGGCCGCGCGGTGCGCGAGGCCATACCGAACGGCGAGGAAGGCACCTGCGGACTGCGCTTCGAGGACGGCGGCAGGGAGGACTTCGATCTGGTCGTCGGTGCCGACGGGGCCTGGTCACGGGTCCGCCCGGCCGTCTCGGACGGCGTACCCGGCTACACCGGCGTCACCTTCATCGAGACCGGCCTCGACGACTGCGACACCCGCCACCCCACTCTCGCGCGGTTGGTCGGCAGCGGCACCATGGTCGCCAAGGACAACGGCACGGCGCTGTTCGCCCAGCGCAACAGCAACGGCCACATCCGTGTGCACCTCGCCCTGCGCGCTCCGCGGGACTGGCAGGAGAGCGCCGGCCTGAACTTCGCGGACACCGAGGCCGTACGCGAGTACCTGCTGAAGCGGTACGAGAGCTGGGACGAGAGCCTGCGCTACGTCCTGCGCCACAGTGACAGCGGGTTCGTCCACCGGCGGCTGTTCGCGCTGCCCGCCCCGCACCTGTGGGAGCACGTCCCCGGCGTCACCCTGCTGGGCGACGCGGCCCACCTGATGCCGCCGCTCGGCCTGGGCGCCAACCTCGCCATGCTCGACGGCGCGGAACTCGCCGCCGCCCTGGTTGCCGAGCCCGACGTCGACGCCGCCGTGCGCGCGTACGAGAACGTCATGCTGCCGCGCTCGGGCACTCACGCCAAGGAGTGTGCGGCGGGGCTGGATCACCTCCTGCCGCCGACGGGTTGCTGAACAGGCGGCTCGCGAGCAGGCAGGCTGCTGCTGAGCAGTCGGCTACTCAGCAGGGAAGCTGCTGAGGAGCCATGTACCCAGCAGGTTGGCTGCTGAGCAAGTCGCCCTGGGGCGGGCGGACTTCACAGCAGGGAAGCTGCTGGTCGGACGGTGTTCCAGCAGGTTTGCTTCTGTGAGGTCGTGCGACAAAGCCGTGGGACAAAAGCGAGGGCGGCACCTCCGCACAAGGTGCCGCCCTCATGGAGTGCCGGTGGCGAGGCTGAGGGTCACACAAGGCGCCCGGCCACCGGCTCCGGTATGGCTTCCGGTTTCCGTGGGTCAGCGGCTGTCGCTGCCCTGGGACTCGGCCGCCGCCCGGCCCGCCTCCAGGCGGGCGACCGGAATGCGGAAGGGCGAGCAGGAGACGTAGTCCAGACCCGCCTCGTGGAAGAAGTGCACCGACTCCGGATCGCCACCGTGCTCACCGCACACGCCCAGCTTCAGGTCGGGGCGGGTACGGCGGCCGGCCTGGACGGCGCTGCGGACCAGTGAGCCCACGCCGTCCTTGTCGATCGTCTCGAACGGGCTGACGCCGAAGATGCCTTTCTCCAGGTACGCGGTGAAGAAGCTGGCCTCCACGTCGTCCCGGGAGAAGCCCCAGACCGTCTGGGTGAGGTCGTTGGTGCCGAAGGAGAAGAAGTCGGCGGACTCGGCGATCTGACCGGCGGTCAGGGCGGCCCGAGGCAGTTCGATCATGGTCCCGAGGGTGAGCCCCAGTTCCACGCCGCGGGCCTGCTCGACCTCGGCGATGACCGCGGTCGCCTCCTCGCGGACGATCTCCAGCTCCTGGACCGTGCCGACGAGCGGGATCATGATTTCCGCGCGCGGGTCGCCCTTGGCGTTCTTGCGCTCGGCCGCGGCCTCGGCGATGGCCCGTACCTGCATCGCGAACAGTCCGGGGATGACCAGGCCGAGCCGTACGCCGCGCAGACCCAGCATCGGGTTCTGCTCGTGCAGTTTGTGGACGGCCTGCAGGAGGCGCAGGTCGTTCTCGTTGGCGTCCTTGCGGGCCTCGGCGAGGGCGACGCGTACCGACAGTTCGGTGATGTCGGGCAGGAACTCGTGCAGCGGCGGGTCCAGCAGCCGTACGGTGACCGGCAGCCCGTCCATCGCCTCGAACAGCTCGATGAAGTCGGCCTTCTGGAGCGGCAGCAGCTCCTCCAGGGCCGCGTCCCGGTCGGCGTCGGTGTCGGCGAGGATCAGGCGCTCGACCATCTCGCGGCGCTCGCCGAGGAACATGTGCTCGGTACGGCACAGGCCGATGCCCTGGGCACCGAAGCGGCGGGCGCGGGCGGCGTCCTCGGCGTTGTCGGCGTTGGCCCGCACGCGCAGCCGGCGCACCCGGTCGGCGTACGCCATGATCCGGTGCACGGCCTTGACCAGCTCGTCCGCGTCGTCGGCGCCGGCGTGCATCCGGCCCTCGAAGTACTCCACGACCGGGGAGGGCACGACCGGCACCTCACCCAGGTAGATCTTGCCGGTGGAGCCGTCGATGGAGACGGTGTCGCCCTCCTCGACGACCACGCCGCCCGGCGCGGTCAGGCACCGGCGCTTGGTGTCGACCTCCAGCTCCTCGGCGCCGCAGACACAGGTCTTGCCCATGCCGCGGGCGACCACGGCGGCGTGCGAGGTCTTGCCGCCGCGCGAGGTCAGGATGCCCTCGGCGGCGATCATGCCGTTGAGGTCGTCGGGGTTGGTCTCCCGGCGGATCAGGATGACCTTCTCGCCGGAACGGGACCACTTCACGGCGGTGTAGGAGTCGAAGACGGCCTTGCCGACGGCGGCACCGGGCGAGGCGGCGATGCCCCGGCCGAGCAGGTCGGCTTCGGCGTTCTCATCGAAGCGCGGGAACATGAGCTGGGCGAGCTGCGCGCCGTTGACGCGCTGGAGCGCCTCGGCCTCGTCGATCAGGCCCTGGTCCACGAGCTGGGTGGCGATACGGAACGCGGCGCCCGCGGTGCGCTTGCCGACGCGGGTCTGGAGCATCCACAGCTTGCCGCGCTCGATGGTGAACTCGATGTCGCACAGGTCCTTGTAGTGCGTTTCGAGCGTCTCCATGATGCGCATCAGCTCGTCGTAGGACGCCTTGTCGATGCTTTCGAGGTCGGCGAGCGGCACCGTGTTGCGGATGCCGGCGACGACGTCCTCGCCCTGGGCGTTTTGCAGGTAGTCGCCGTAGACGCCCTGGTGGCCGCTGGCCGGGTCGCGGGTGAAGGCGACACCGGTGCCCGAGTCGGGGCCGAGGTTGCCGAAGACCATCGAGCAGATGTTGACGGCGGTGCCGAGGTCACCGGGGATGCGCTCCTGGCGGCGGTAGAGCTTAGCGCGGTCGGTGTTCCAGGAGTCGAAGACCGCCCGGACGGCCAGGTCCATCTGCTCGCGCGGCTCCTGCGGGAAGCCGCGCCCGGTCTCCTTGGCGACGATGTCCTTGAAGCGGCCGACGAGCGCCTTGAGGTCGGCGGCGTCCAGGTCCACGTCGACGCGTACGCCCTTGGCCTTCTTGGCCTCCTCCAGCGCGTCCTCGAACAGCTCGCCGTCCACGCCCAGCACGGTCTTGCCGAACATCTGGATGAGGCGCCGGTAGGAGTCCCACGCGAAGCGCTCGTCACCGGCCTGGGCCGCGAGCCCGGCGACCGAGGCGTCGGAGAGGCCGATGTTCAAAACGGTGTCCATCATGCCGGGCATGGAGAACTTCGCACCCGAACGCACCGATACGAGGAGGGGGTTGTCGGCCTGCCCGAGCCGCTTGCCCATCGTCGTCTCCAGCGCTTCGAGGTGCTGGGAGACCTCGGCACGCAGTGCCACCGGTTCTTCGCCGCTCTCCAGGTAGACCTTGCAGGCCTCCGTGGTGATCGTGAAGCCGGGCGGGACGGGAAGGCCCAGGTTGGTCATCTCGGCGAGGTTGGCACCCTTGCCGCCGAGAAGGTCCTTGAGGTCCTTGTTGCCCTCGGTGAAGTCGTAGACGAACTTCGTGGACTCAGGCTGGGTTACCTGGGGATCTTGTGTTTCCGGCACGGGACTGGACTCCTCCGGACGGCTGCCCTGACGGCGAGGAACATACCCAGATCGAAGGTGTCTGGGTACGTCCACTCGGTCGACATGCGCCCTTAACCAGCCGTCCGCCAGCAGATCGAAAGTCACACCCTGCCAAGCCCCATCTTCAAGAAATGAAGGCATAACTCCTGTGCGCAAGGAGAAACGCCACTTCGATCACGAAGGGTGATCGAAGTGGTGATCAACTGAACTCGGTGAGCATGGCACCCAGTGCCACACTTTGGAGAGATAGAGCCCCTCGCTAGGTGCTCATCTGAGCGCAACCCCTATCAAGGGTGGCGAGAATCACGCCGCTCTCAGCCCCCCGAGGTGTCCAGTTCCGCCTCGGCCCCGACCCCCGCGCAGTCGTACGGATCATCCAGCCACCCGTCCGGCAGCACGACACGGTTGCGTCCGGACGTACGGCCGCGCGGCCCGTCCGCGCCCACCGGCCAGGGCTGGTCCAGATCCAGCTCGCTCATCAGAGCGTCCAGTTCATCCAGAGAAGAGGTGATCGCCAGCTTCTTACGGAGTTCGGAGCCGATGGAGAAGCCCTTGGTGTACCAGGCGACGTGCTTACGGAAGTCGATGACGCCCCGCGCCTCGTCCCCCAGCCACTCGCCCAGGAGCTGGGCGTGCCGCCGCATCACCCGTGCGACCTCCTTGAGCGTCGGCCGCGCGAAGCCGTCCTCCGCCGGAACCGAGCCGTCCTCCGCCCGGGCCGGGCTGTCGTCGGCGCCGGTGGCTCCCGTACCACCGCTCTCGAACGCCGCCACCAGGTCCCCGAAGAGCCACGGCCGCCCCAGGCAGCCGCGCCCCACGACCACCCCGTCGCAGCCGGTCTCGCGCATCATCCGCACCGCGTCGTGCGCGGACCAGATGTCGCCGTTGCCCAGCACCGGGATCTCCGGGACGTGCTCCTTGAGGCGGGCGATGGCCTCCCAGTCGGCCGTACCGCCGTAGTGCTGCGCCGCCGTCCGCCCGTGCAGCGCGATCGCCGTGACGCCCTCCTCCACCGCGATCCGGCCCGCGTCCAGGTAGGTGATGTGATCGTCGTCGATGCCCTTGCGCATCTTCATGGTCACCGGCAGGTCACCGGCGTTGGCCACGGCCTCGCGCAGGATCGCGCGCAGCAGGTGCCGCTTGTACGGGAGCGCCGAGCCGCCGCCGCGACGGGTGACCTTGGGGACCGGGCAGCCGAAGTTCAGGTCGATGTGGTCGGCGAGGTCCTCCTCGGCGATCATGCGGACCGCCTTGCCGACGGTGTCCGGGTCCACGCCGTAGAGCTGGATCGAGCGCGGTTTCTCGGTCTCGTCGAAGTGGATGAGCTGCATGGTCTTCTCGTTGCGCTCGACCAGCGCCCGGGTGGTGATCATCTCGCTGACGAACAGCCCCTTGCCGCCGGAAAACTCCCGGCACAGCGTCCGGAAGGGGGCGTTGGTGATCCCGGCCATCGGTGCGAGCACCACCGGCGGCTGCACCGCGTGCGGGCCGATCTTCAGCAAAGTCATGGGGAGCGGTTTTCCTTCGGCGGTTCGTCGGGACGTCGGGCGCCTCGTCGCGGGCCCGCGCGCTTTGCGGGCCCGCGGGTTCACGAGCTCGCGGGCTTCGCGGGCTCATGGGCGCCCCGCCCCGGGCTGAGGGCCCCGTCACGGGCCCACGGGCAGGAACGACCTCCCATTGTCCCGCACTCCGCGGCACACCTTGTGCCCCCGGGCGCAAACTCGTTGTAGCGTTCAAGTATGTCCGAGCCCAGCCACCGGCGGCGTCTGCTCGTCCTGATGATCTGCTGTCTGAGCCTGCTGATCGTCAGCCTCGACAACACCGTCCTGAACGTCGCGCTGCCCTCCATGCAGAAGGAGCTGGGTGCCTCCGTCTCCGGCATGCAGTGGACGATCGACGCCTACACCCTGGTCCTGGCCTCGCTCCTGATGCTGGCCGGCTCCACCGCCGACCGGCTCGGGCGCCGCCGCGTCTTCATGGCCGGGCTGACGGTCTTCTCGCTCGGCTCCCTGCTGTGCGGCCTGGCGCCCACGCTGGGGTGGCTGGTCGTCTTCCGTATGGTGCAGGCCGTCGGCGGCTCGATGCTCAACCCCGTCGCCATGTCGATCATCACCAACACCTTCACCGAGCCGCGCGAACGGGCCCGCGCGATTGGGGTGTGGGGCGGTGTCGTGGGCATCAGCATGGCGGCCGGGCCGATCGTGGGCGGGCTGCTGGTGGAGTCCGTCGGCTGGCGTTCGATCTTCTGGATCAACGTCCCCATCGGAGCGCTGGCGCTCTTCCTCACCCTCCGGTACGTACCCGAGTCACGCGCCCCCCGTCCGCGCCGCCTGGATCCCCTCGGCCAGGTGCTGGTGATCGTGCTCCTGGGCTCGGTGACGTACGCGATCATCGAGGCACCGGAGGCCGGCTGGACCTCGCCGCTGATCCTCTCCTGCGCCGCGGTCGCCGTCGCCGCCCTGGCCGCGCTGCTGTCCTACGAGCGCCGGCGCGCCGAGCCGCTGATCGAGTTGCGGTTCTTCCGCAGTGTGCCGTTCAGCGGGGCCACCGTCGTGGCGGTGTGCGCCTTCGCCGCGCTCGGCGGCTTCCTCTTCGTCAACACCCTCTACCTCCAGAACGTACGCGGCATGAGCGCGCTGGACGCCGGGCTGCACATGCTGCCGATGGCGTCGATGACGCTGGTCTGCGCGCCGCTGTCCGGACGGGTGGTCGGCGCCCGCGGGCCCCGGCTGCCGCTGCTCGCGGCCGGGACGGCGATGAGCGCGAGCGGGCTGCTGTTCGCGGCTCTGGACGCCCAGGGGAGCACCCCGCTGCTGTTCACCGGGTACGTCCTGTTCGGCATCGGCTTCGGGCTGGTCAACGCGCCCATCACCAACACCGCCGTCTCCGGGATGCCACGGGCGCAGGCCGGGGTCGCCGCGGCGGTGGCCTCCACCAGCCGGCAGGTAGGGCAGTCGCTGGGTGTCGCGGTGATCGGCGCGGTCCTGGCGGGCGGGGTGCACGCGGCCGGCACCTCCGGCTTCGCCGGCGCGAGCCGGTCCGCCTGGTGGATCATCACCGGTTGCGGCGCGGCCGTGCTGCTGCTGGGGGCGCTGACCACCGGCCACCGGGCGCAGGCCGGCGCGCTGCGTGCGGCGGCGCGCTGGGAGCAGCCGCCCGGGCAGCCCGTACCCGGCCGGAACGCGCCCGGGCCCGCAGCGGACCCGGATCCGCCCGGCCGGGAGCCGGGTCAGTCCTCCGCGAGCACCAGTTCCTGAAGCCGCTCCAGCCGTTCACGCGTCTCGTCGTCCGCGGGCGTGTAGGCGATCATTTTCGAGCCGGCGCCACGGCCCGTCCACAGTACGGTCGCGGTCAGCCGTACGATGCCCACCCGCGCCTGCCGGAAGGTCCTGGCCTGGTACTCCGGCCGCAGGACTTCATGCCGCGCCCAGATCTCGCGGAACTCCGGGGAGGCCGCCGTCAGCCGGTCGACCAGGCACCGCCACGCGGGCTCCGCGACATGCCCGGCCATCCCGGCCCGGAACTTGGCGGCCATCGTACGGACCGTCTCGTCGTAGTCCACCAGAGCGGCCCGCCACTGGGGATGGGTGAACGCCAGCCACATGCAGTTGCGGTCCTCTTCGGGCACCGCGTCCAGGTCGCACAGCAGCCGCCCGTACGGACGGTTGTAGGCGACGATGTCGAACCGGCTGTTCTGGACGACGGCCGGATACGGCTCCAGTTGCGCCATCATCAGCCGCAGCGCCTCCGGCGGCCCCGTGCACTCCTTGCCGGGCAGCGCCGGGTCCACCTCCCCGGCCAGCGCGAACAGATGGCTGCGCTCGGCCCGGTCCAGCAGCAGCGCGCCCGCCACCGCGTCCAGCACCTGCGCGGAGACATGGATGTCGCGGGCCTGCTCCAGCCACGTGTACCAGGTGACACCGACCGCGGAGAGATGGGCGACCTCTTCGCGCCGCAGTCCGGGGGTCCGCCGCCGCGTCCCGCGTGGCAGACCGACCTGTTCCGGTGTGATCCGCTCCCGGCGGCTGCGCAGGAACGCGGCGAGTTCCTGCCGCCGGGTCCGGGCGTCGGACCGCGGCCCGGCCGGTGACCCTGCCTGCGGTGCCTCCTGCTGTACCGCCTGCTGTACTGCCCGCTGTGCCACCTGCGCACCGAAGCGCGGATCGGTCCTCGGTGTGCTGCGTGCCTCCGTCGCGGTCGTCGTCATGATCCCAGAGTGCCCGAACGCCCAGCCTGTTGCCAGGTAGCGCCGGTACCAGGATAAGAAGACTCTGGTACCACTTTGAGCGGACGGCGATCGTCGTTCTCGTGAGTGACACGCGAGTACGAACCACCGTCCCTGTACCGGCAACCGCTTCTCCCCCTCGGACCACCGCCCCCACGCCCGCGCCGCCCCGGCTGACGCCGCTGGGGCTGGGCACCGTCCTGCTGGGCGCCGCGCTCCCGATGGTCGACTTCTTCATCGTCAATGTCGCACTGCCCACCATCGACCGCGATCTGCACGCGGGGCCCGCCCTGCTGGAGATGGTGGTGGCGGGTTACGGCGTGGCGTTCGCGGTGCTGCTGGTCCTGGGCGGGCGGCTCGGTGACATGGTCGGCCGGCGCCGCCTGTTCCTGTGGGGCCTGGCCGCCTTCGGTGTCACCTCGCTGGCCTGCGGTGTGGCGCCCGGCCCCTGGACGCTGGTGGCGGCCCGGGCCGGGCAGGGCGCCGCCGCGGCGCTGCTGCTGCCACAGGTGCTGGCCACGATCCAGGCGGCCACCAGCGGACAGCGCCGGGCCAAGGCGGTGAGCCTGTACGGCGGCACGGCCGGGGTCGCCAGCGCCGTGGGTCAGGTGCTCGGCGGGGCGCTGGTCGCCGCCGACCTGGCCGGCTCGGGCTGGCGCTCGGTGTTCCTGGTGAACGTGCCGGTCGCCGTGGTCGCACTGCTGCTGGCGCTGCGTACGGTCCCCGAGACCCGCTCGCCGCAGCCGGCGCGGGTGGACGGCCCCGGCACCGTGCTGCTGGCGGTCACCCTGATCACCCTGCTGCTGCCGCTGACGGAGGGCCGGGCCGCGGGCTGGCCGCTGTGGTCCTGGGTGATGCTCGCCGTCTTCCCGTTCACGGCGGTGGCGTTCCTGGTGGTGGAGCGGCGCGCGGAACGGCGCGGCGGTACCCCGCTGGTGCCGCCGTCGCTGCTGCGCATCGCGTCCGTACGCAGCGGGCTGACCATGATCCTTCCGTTCACGCTGGGCTTCGGCGGCTTCATGTTCGTGGTGGCCATCGCCCTTCAGGACGGGCTGCGGTACGGGCCGATGGCGGCGGGTGTGGCGCTGGCGCCGCTGTGTGTGGCGTTCTTCGCCGCCTCGCTGGCCGGTCCGCGGCTGGTCGCCCGCTTCGGACGGCGGGTGGTGATCACCGGCTCGCTGATCCAGGCCACCGGCCTCCTCGCCCTGGCGCTGACCGTCCGCGCGGGCTGGCCGGACATCTCGGTGGCGGGGCTGGCGCCCAGCATGGCGGTGCTCGGCATGGGCCAGGGCCTGCTGCTGCCCGTACTGCTGCGCGTCGTGCTCAGTGAGCTGCCGGCCGCCCAGGCCGGGGTGGGCGGCGGCGTCATGGTCACCACCCAGCAGTCGGGCATGGCGCTGGGCGTGGCCACCCTCGGCACGCTCTTCCTGTCGCTGCTGCCGTCGCTGGGCATGCGGGACGCGCTGCTCATCGCCGTGCTGACGCAGTTCGCGGTGGTGGCGGTGACCACGGCACTGGGCCTGCGGCTGCCCCGCACCGTGCGCTGACCCGGGACGCGGAGAGGATCGACGTGCGTGGACTGACAGATATTGAAACCTGTCAGTCCACGTGTCATGGTGGAGATGCCACCCCACCCCGCCCTCGAAGGAGCCCCCTCGTGCAGACCCGCACCCTCGGCACCACCGGCCCGCGCACCTCCGCCCTCGGCCTCGGCTGCATGGGCATGTCCGCCCTGTACGGCGACAGCGACCGCGCCGAGTCGGTCGCCACCATCCACGCCGCGCTCGAAGCGGGCATCACCCTGCTGGACACCGGCGACTTCTACGGCATGGGCCACAACGAGCTGCTCATCAACGAGGCCCTGCGCACCGCCCCCGCGGCCCGCCGTGAAGCGGCGCAGATCAGCGTGAAGTTCGGTGCGCTGCGCACCGTCGAGGGCGCCTTCACCGGGTACGACGGCCGCCCGCAGGCCGTGAAGAACTTCGCCGCCTACTCGCTCCAGCGCCTGGGCACCGACCACATCGACATCTACCGGATCGCCCGCGTCGACCCCGCCGTCCCCATCGAGGAGACGGTCGGCGCCATCGCCGAACTGGTCCAGGCCGGGCACGTACGGCACATCGGCCTCTCGGAGGTCGGCGCCGCCACCCTGCGCCGGGCCGCCGCCGTCGCCCCGATCAGCGACCTCCAGATCGAGTACTCGCTGATCTCCCGCGGCATCGAGGCCCAGATTCTGCCCACCGCCCGCGAGCTGGGCATCGGCGTGAGCGCGTACGGCGTCCTGGCGCGCGGCCTGATCAGCGGTCACTGGAGCCGGGACCGGAAGCTGGCCGCGAACGACTTCCGGGGCATGAGCCCGCGCTTCCAGGGCGAGAACCTGGAACGCAACCTGGGCCTGGCCGACGCGCTGCGCAAGATCGCCGAGAGCAAGGGCGTCTCGGTCGCGCAGATCGCGATCGCCTGGGTGCTCTCCCGCGGCCAGGACATCGTGCCGCTGGTCGGCGCCCGCCGCCGGGACCGGCTGGCCGAGGCGCTGGGCGCGGCCGAGGTGACGCTGGAGGCCGCCGATCTGGCCGCGATCGAGGCCGCCGTCCCGCCCGGCGCCGCCGCCGGCGAGCGCTACCCCGCCGACCAGATGGCCCACCTGGACAGCGAGCGCTGACCACCCGCGCACGCCGCGGGGCGCCCGGGTACGGTCCGTAGGAGGACGCCCGCGCGGCGTCCGGACCAAGGCGCCCGCGCACGGCGTCCGTATCAGGGCGCCCCGTACGGCGCTCCCGACCCGAAAGGCCGAACGCCCCGATGGCAGCCGAGACCCTGACCCCCGAACGCATCCTCGAAGCCACCGAGGAAGTGCTGCGCCGCTACGGCCCGGCCAAGGCCACGGTCGTCGACGTCGCCCGCGCGCTGGGCGTCAGCCACGGCAGCGTCTACCGCCACTTCCGTACGAAGACGGCGCTGCGCGAGGCCGTCACGGAACGCTGGCTGGAGCGCACGAGCGAACGACTGCGGGACATCGTCGCGCAGGACGGCCCGGCCGATGCGCGGCTGGAACGCTGGCTGTCCGCCCTCTTCGCGGCCAAGCGCCACAAGGCGGGCGACGACCCCGAACTCTTCGCCACCTACATGACGCTGATCGGCGAGAGCGGCGGCGTGGTGGAGCGGCACATCGCCGACCTCACCGGCCAGCTCACCGCGATCATCGAGGACGGCATACGGCAGGGCGTCTTCGCCGCCGCTCCTTCCGCTGTCCCCGCCACGGCCTCCCCCACGGCCTCCTCCACCGCCGTGACGGCCCGCGCGGTCTTCGACGCCACGGGCCGCTTCCACGACCCCTGCTACGCGAAGGAGTGGTCCGCCCCGGACATCGACCGGGCCTTCGCCGCCGTGTGCGGCCTGGTTCTGCGGAGCCTGCGCGCCTGATGACCGCGGACCCGGGGGCCGTCCGGGCAACCCTGGGGGCCGTCCGGGCGACCCGGGGGCCATCCATCCGGGCGATCAGTGCACCAGCGGCCGGACCAGCACCGGCGTATGGGGCGCCTGGTGGCCGCCGGTGGCGAGCATCCGTACCTCGCCCCGGTCGCTGATCTCCGCGCGGACGATGCCGCTCTCGTCCTCGTACACCGGATGGCCGCCGGCCCCGGACCGCTCGGTGCGCCGGACGGTGACGGTGTCGTCCTCCGCCGCCGCCTGGAAGACGAGCTCCACGAACTCGGGGTACTCCATCGCGACCTCCGCGCCGCTCTGCCGGAACCGCTCACAGCGCGCGTCCCGCGCAGTTAGATCGTAGAACCGGCAGACCGGATTCCGCATCTCGATCATGCCCTTACCGTGACGGCCGGTGACGGGGAGTCACCGGTGGCCGATGAGTTGCGGCCAGGAGGGTGGGGGGCGTCAGGCCACACCCAGGAAGTGCAGGACGGCCAGCACCCGGCGGTGGTCCGCGTCCGCCCGGGGAAGGTCCAGCTTGGCCAGGATGCTGTTGATGTGCTTGGCCACCGCGCTCTCGCTGACCACGAGCTGTCCGGCGATGCCGGCGTTGGAGCGGCCCTCCGCCATCAAGGTGAGCACCTCGCGCTCGCGCGCGGTCAGCCGCTCCAGCGGGTCGCTGGGGCGGCGTACCAGCAACTGCGCCACGACCTGCGGATCCAGGGCGGTGCCGCCGTCGGCGACCCGGCGCAGCGCCTCGATGAACTCCTCGACGTCGGCGACACGTTGCTTGAGGAGGTAGCCGATGCCCCGGGTGTTCGCGGACAGCAGGTCGGCGGCGTAGCGTTCCTCCACGTACTGGGAGAGCAGCAGGACGGCGGTGTCCGGCCACTGCCGCCGGATCTCCAGCGCGGCCCGTACGCCCTCGTCGGCGAAGCCGGGCGGCATACGGACGTCCACCACGGCGATGTCCGGGCGGTGCTCCCGGACCGCCTCCAGCAGCCCCGGCGCGTCCCCGGCCTCGGCCGCCACCTCGAACCCGGCCGTCTCCAGGACCTTGACCAGGCCGATCCTCAGCAGGACGGAATCCTCGGCGATCACAGCGCGCTTCACGGCGTGCACGGCAGCTCCACGGTCATCACGGTCGGGCCCCCCACGGGGCTGCTCACACGGAAGGCTCCGTCCACGGAACGTACGCGCTGCGCCAGGCCCTTGAGCCCGCTGCCCCCCGACGGATCGGCCCCGCCCACCCCGTCGTCGGCGATGACCACCCGCAGTATCTCCCCCAGCAAGGTCACCGTCACCTCGCCCCGGGTCGCCCGGGCGTGCTTGGCGATGTTGGTCAGTGCCTCGGAGACGACGAAGTAGGCGACGGCCTCGACGGCGGGGGCGGCCCGCCGGTCCATCTCCACCCGCAGGCGTACGGGCAGCGGGGCCCGGGCCGCCAGGCCCGACAGCGCCGCGTCCAGCCCCAGTTCGTCCAGGACGGCGGGGTGCAGTCCGCGGACCAGGCTGCCCAGTTCCTCGATGGCCTCCTTGGCCTCGCGGTGGGCCTCCTCGATGACCTGGCGGGCCTGGGGAGGCAGGTCGGTCAGCGTGGCCTTGGCCAGCCCCAGGTTCAGGGCGAGGGAGACCAGCCGCTGCTGGGCGCCGTCGTGCAGGTCGCGTTCGATACGGCGGCGTTCGGCGTCCGCCGCGTCCACGGCCCCGGCCCGGCTTCGCGTCAGGTCCTCGACCCGGCGCGCCAGCTCCTCGGCCCGGCCGACGCCCAGCAGCGAGGTCAGCAGGAGGTTCTCCAGCCGCAGGAGTTGCGCGGCCAGGGGCGGCACCACGGCCACCGCAGCCAGACCCAGGGCGGTGGCGTACCCGGCCTCGGTCGCGTAACCCATGTTGGCCAGCCGCCACTCCGCCGGCAGCGCCCAGATCCACAGGAAGACCGACGCCGCCGCCAGACCCGCCAGCAGCAGGGCGAGCAGGGCCGCTTCGAGCACGCCGAGCAAGGGCCCGGCGAGGAAGTGGTAGCCGAACTGCCGCCGTGCCTGGGTGAACCGCAGCCGCGGCAGATCCACCCCGCACAGCCTGCGCAGCCGCCACCGCTGCCCTTCGGTGAGCGTGAAGGCGGTGGCCACCATGCCCCCGAGCGCGACGGGCAGGAGCACCGGAGCCGCGTCGGAGGTCCCCTCCAGCAGACCGGCCAGTTGGGTCAGCGCCCACAGGGCCAGCAGTGGCGGGAGGGCGTGCAGCGGCACACCGACGGCGGCGAAGAGGAGGTCGCGCCGCAGTCGTGGCAGCGCGCGGCGGAGCCGGACCAGGCCGGGGCGCAGCCAGGGCGGGATGTTCATGATCCGACGATAGGCAGCCACGGGGTGCCGGTGCGATGAACCCACTGCCCGCTTCGGGGGTGCAAGTAGTGCCACCCCGGAACAGAAAGCCGCGTTACCGACTTCCGGCGCCGTGGCCGGAAGTGTTGACCGTGAGCCCGACGGCCGGGTTCGCGACGTCGGAAGGCGCTTTCGTCATGGCACTGATCGCCCTCAACTCCCCTTACCACTCCCGTTACCGGTCCCGCCGGCTGTCGCCGGTGGCGCGGAACCGGTGGCAGGGGCGGCTGCTGACGGGGGCCGGGCTGGCGCTGCTGCCGTGGATGGGCTACCTGGCCGCGACGCTGCCGCCGGCCCAGGCGGCGGCGTGGGTGGCCCTGGACACCATGGAGGCGGCCTGCCTGCTCAGCGCCGGGGGCCGGCTGCTGCGCGGCGAGCCGGGGCACGGGACGGGCGCGGGCCTGGCCGCGGTCCTGCTGACCGTGGACGCCTGCGTGGACGTGGCCACCGCCGGGCCGGGCGCGGAGTTACTGACGGCGCTGGCGATGGCGGTGGCCGCGGAGCTGCCGCTGGCGGCCCTGTGCGCGGCGCTCGCCGTACGGGCCGCCGGAAAGAGCCACACCGGACGGAGCCACACCGGACGGAGAGCCACGCCACACGGAGCCATGCCGGACACGGCGACGCCGGCCGGGCGTGAGGACTCGATGAGCGCTCACACCCGGCCGGCGTCCGGGCCCTGAAGACCCCGTACGGCCTGTACGGCTTGGAAGGCCGCCAGGTCAGCAGCCCAGCAGACGACCGCCGAGGTAGGACTGGATCTGGTCCAGGGAGACCCGCTCCTGCTTCATGGTGTCGCGCTCGCGCACGGTCACCGCGTTGTCCTCCAGGGTGTCGAAGTCGACGGTGACGCAGAACGGCGTGCCGATCTCGTCCTGGCGGCGGTAGCGGCGGCCGATGGCACCCGCGTCGTCGAACTCGATGTTCCAGTGCTTGCGCAGGTCCGCCGCCAGGCCCTTGGCCTTCGGGGAGAGCTGCGGGTTGCGGGACAGCGGCAGGACGGCGACCTTGACCGGCGACAGGCGCGGGTCCAGGCGCAGCACGGTGCGCTTTTCCATCTTGCCCTTGGCGTTGGGCGCCTCGTCCTCGTTGTACGCGTCGAGCATGAAGGCGAGCATCGCGCGGCCGACACCGGCCGCCGGCTCGATGACGTACGGGGTGTAGCGCTCGCCGGCCTCCTGGTCGAAGTAGGACAGGTCCTGGCCGGACGCCTTGGAGTGCGAGGACAGGTCGTAGTCCGTACGGTTGGCCACGCCCTCCAGCTCACCCCACTCCGAACCGCCGAACTGGAAGCGGTACTCGATGTCTGCGGTGCGCTTGGAGTAGTGGGAGAGCTTCTCGGCCGGGTGCTCGTACCAGCGGATGTTCTCCTCGCGCAGGCCCAGGTCGCGGTACCAGTTCCAGCGCTGCTCCATCCAGTACTCCTGCCACTGCTCGTCCTCGCCCGGCTTGACGAAGAACTCCATCTCCATCTGCTCGAACTCGCGGGTGCGGAAGATGAAGTTGCCCGGAGTGATCTCGTTCCGGAAGGACTTGCCCATCTGCGCGATGCCGAACGGCGGCTTCTTGCGCGAGGTCTGCTGGACCTGGGCGAAGTTGGTGAAGATGCCCTGGGCGGTCTCGGGGCGCAGGTAGGCGACCGAGCCGGAGTCCTGGGTCGGGCCGAGGTGGGTGGAGAGCAGGCCGGAGAACTGCTTGGGCTCGGTGAAGCCGCCCTTGTTGCCGCAGTGCGGGCAGTTGACGTCGGCCAGGCCGTTCTCGGGCAGCTTGCCGTGCTTGGCCTCGTACGCCTCTTCGAGGTGGTCCGCGCGGAAGCGCTTGTGGCAGGAGGTGCACTCGGTGAGCGGGTCGGTGAAGGTGGCGACGTGACCGGAGGCCACCCAGACCTCGGGCGCCAGGATCACCGACGAGTCGATACCGACCACGTCGTCGCGCGAGGTGACCATGGAGCGCCACCACTGGCGCTTGATGTTCTCCTTGAGTTCGACGCCCAGGGGTCCGTAGTCCCAAGCGGCACGCTGGCCGCCGTAGATCTCACTACAGGGGTATACGAAGCCACGGCGCTTGCTCAGGCTGACGATGGTGTCGATCTTGTCGGCGGCCACGGTGCTCTCTTCATTACGACGACGAAACGATGGACAGGTGCGGCGCTGAGCGCCTCGATGAGGGGGTGGTCACGAGGCGGGCAGGTGAATGACTCAGGGTACCGGCGGGCGTACCCCCCGGATCAAATCGGTTTGGTTCCGATCCCTCCCTTCCCCTCCTTGTTGACAATCGTTTCCATCTTTGTTGAAAATGACTGTCATGAACATACGTCGCCCCCTCCGCGCCGCGGCCCTCGCCGGAGCGCTCGCCCTCGGCCTGACGGCTACGACCGCCTGCTCCTCCTCCGGCGCTGCGGGCAAGAAGGGCGACCGGCTCGCCGTGACGGCGTCCTTCTACCCGATGGAATTCCTCGCCAAGGAGATCGGCGGCGAGCACGTCCGGGTCAAGGACCTGACCGGCCCCGGCACCGAGCCGCACGACCTGGAGCTCGGCGCCCGGGAGACCGCGGACCTCGCCGAGTCGGACGTGATCGTCTACCTCAAGGGCGTACAGCCCGCCGTGGACGCGGCGGTACAGCAGACCGAGGTCGAGCACATCGTCGACGCCGCCGCCCTGACCCCGCTGAAGAAGCACGGCGCGGAGGTGGGCGGGCACTCGCGCGGGGAGGACGGAGAACACGGGGAAGGCGGGGAGCACGAGGCAGAGGGCGAGGACGGCCACGATCACGGAGCGGACGGGGCGGACCCGCACATCTGGCTGGACCCCGTGAAGTACGCGCAGGTCGCCAAGGGCGTCGGCAAGACCCTGGCCGCCGCCGACCCGGCCCACCAGGCCGACTACGCCCGTAACACCGACAACCTGGTCAAAAAGCTCGCCGACCTGAACAAGAAGTACGCGGACGGGCTCAAGAACAGGAAGTCGGACACCTTCATCACCACCCACGCCGCCTTCGGCTACCTCGCCGAGCGCTACGGCCTGACCGAAGAGGCCATCAGCGGCATCGACCCGGAGTCCGGCGACGTCAGCGGCAGCCGCATCAAGGAGCTGCACGGGCTGGCCGGGGAGCACCACGTCGGCACGGTCTTCTTCGAGACCCTGACCAGCCCCGATACGGCCAGGACGCTCGCCAGGGACCTCAACTTGAAGACCGACGTCCTGGACCCCGTCGAAGGGATCACCGACAAGTCCCGGGGCAAGGACTACATCGAGGTCATGGAGGCCAACCTCACGGCCCTGCAGAAGGCGCTCGGCGCCAAGTGACGACGGAGGCACCGGAGATGACCACGAACCATCCGGCGACAACGGCCGCTGCCGTCGCCGAGGACGCCAAGACCGGCACCACGACCGACACGGGTCCTGGCACCACGACCGACACGGGTGCCGGCACCGGCACCGACACCGTCATAGCCCTGCGTGCGGCGAGCGCGGCCCTGGGCGCGCGCCCCGTCCTGCACGGCATCGACCTGACCGTACGCCGCGGCGAGGTCGTCGCCCTCCTCGGCGCCAACGGCTCCGGCAAGTCCACCGCCGTACGGGCCGTGGTCGGCCGGGTCCCGCTCAGCGGCGGCGAACTGGAGCTGTTCGGCACCCCCCGGCGCCGCTTCAAGGAGTGGGCGCGCATCGGGTACGTACCGCAGCGCACCACCGCGGCCGGCGGGGTCCCCGCCACCGTCCGCGAGGTCGTCGCCTCCGGCCGGCTGGCCCGTACGAAGCTGAAGTGGCCCGGCCGGGCCGACCGGGAGGCCGTCCGCCGGGCGCTGGAGCTGGTCGGCATGGCGGACCGGGCCAAGGACCCGGTCGACGCGCTCTCCGGAGGCCAGCACCAGCGCGTCCTGATAGCCCGCGCGCTGGTCGGCGAGCCGGAACTGCTGATCATGGACGAGCCGATGGCCGGGGTGGACCTGGCCAGCCAGGAAGTCCTGGCCAAGACCCTGCGCGCACAGGTGGAGGCCGGGGTGACCGTCCTGCTGGTGCTGCACGAGCTGGGCCCCCTGGAGCCGCTGATCGACCGCGCGGTGGTGCTGCGCGACGGCTGCGTCGTCCACGACGGCCCTCCCCCGCAGGCCGTGGGCCAGCACGGCCTGCCGGGCCACGACCACGTACACCCCCACGCGGACCAGGCGGCGCAGCCGGTCCGGACAGGACTGCTGAGCTGAGATGGACCTCCTCAATTACGCCTTCATGCAGCGGGCGCTGCTCGCCGCCGTCCTGGTCGGCGTGACCGCGCCCGCCGTCGGTATCTACCTCGTGCAGCGCCGCCAGGCGATCATGGGCGACGGCATCGGGCACATCGCCCTGACCGGTGTCGCGCTGGGCTTCCTGCTGCGCACCTCGCCCGTATGGACGGCTGTGATCGTCGCGGCCCTCGGCTCCGTCGTCATGGAACTGGTCCGCTCCTACGGCAAGGCGCGCGGGGACATCGCGCTGGCGATGCTCTTCTACGGCGGCATGGCCGGCGGCGTACTGATCATCAACCTGGCGCCCGGCGGCTCCACCGCCAACCTGACCAGTTATCTCTTCGGCTCCCTGAACAGCGTCTCCGCGCAGGACGTCACCATGACCTGCGTCCTGGCCGCCTTCGTGATCGCGATCACGCTGGGGCTGCGCCGGCAGCTCTTCGCCATCTGCCAGGACGAGGAGTTCGCGCGGGTCACCGGGCTTCCCGTACGGGCCCTGAACCTGCTGCTCGCCGTCACCGCGGCCGTCACCGTCACCGTCGCCATGCGGGCGGTGGGCCTGCTGCTGGTGAGCGCGCTGCTGGTGGTGCCGGTGGCCGCCGCCCAGCAGGCCACCCGCGGGTTCGCGGCGACCCTCGCGCTGGCCGTCGCCATCGGCGTGACCGTCACCCTCTCCGGTACGGTCTTCTCCTTCTACGTGGACGTCCCGCCCGGCGCCAGCATCGTCCTGCTCGCCATCGTGATCTTCGGGGCGATGACCGTGCTGGCCGCCCCGCTGGCCCGCAAACGCGCGAAAGCCGCCGCCGAGGCCGCCCGGCGGTGCACCCTGGAGGTTCCCCGCAGCCGCACCGCCGCGGACGACGTCGCGGTCGTGGAGCAGACGCCGGCGTCGTGAACCGGACGGGCCCGCGTTCCGGAACCAGAGGTACGTGTAAGGAACCAGAGGTACGTGTAAGCGGCCAACCTGGGATCCGGTCATCACCTGGCACAATGGCCGGACGCATGTGCAGGGGGAAGTCCTGATTCCTAGGGAGGCAACTGTGGCGACGAGCCCGGGATCTCCGGTGCGCGGCCGTTCGACGCGGCAGCGCGCCGCCGTGGCCGCGGCACTCGACGAAGTGGACGAGTTCCGCAGCGCGCAGGAGCTGCACGACATGCTCAAACACCGGGGGACTCGGTCGGGCTGACCACCGTCTACCGGACGCTGCAGTCGCTCGCCGACGCCGGCGAGGTCGATGTGCTGCGTACGAACGAGGGCGAGGCGGTCTACCGCCGGTGCAGCACCGACGACCACCACCACCATCTGGTGTGCCGGACCTGCGGCAAGGCCGTGGAGGTGGAGGGCCCCGCCGTGGAGAAGTGGGCGGAGCAGGTCGCCGCCGAGCACGGGTTCAAGGATGTCGGCCACACGGTCGAGATCTTCGGGACCTGCGGTGACTGTGCCGGGGCCGCGAACGCGACGGGCTGAGGGCGGCGCCGCGGGACAGCCGTGCGCGGATGCATCGCGCGCAGAGCCGGACGCATCGCGCGGGACGCCGTAGGGATCGCACGGGGCCGTACGCGTTGTATGAGGCCGTACGCGCCGCATGAGGCCGTGCGCACCGTATGAGGGGGCCGGGTGACCGGCCCCCTCGGCGCGTACCGCCCACCCGGAACGGGAACGTCCGGACCGAACCGGCCCGGCTCCCTCAACCGTGCTGCTCCGGGCTCCGCAGCGCCCCCGTCGGCCGCTGCCGCAGCGCGATACGCGTGGTCAGCACGCCCGTCGCCACCGCGAGCAGGCCCGCGCCGCCCAGGATGACCGCCGTGGCGGCCCCCGGCAGGTGCGGCCACGGCGAGCCGGTCAGCGCCCGGCTGAAGACCGCCAACACCGACCCGCCCACCGCCGCCCCCACCAACAGGGCGGCCAGCACCGTCACCGCGTTCTCCAACCGCATCATGCGCGCCACCTGCCGGCGGGTGGCGCCGACCAGCCGGAGAAGGGCGAACTCGCCGGTGCGCTCCATCGTCGTCATCACCAGCGTGTTGACCACCGAGATCGAGGTGAAGACGGTGATCACCGCCAGCAGCAGGTAGGTGGCGGCCATGGACGCCTGGTGCTGCCGCAGCTCCTGCGCCCGGTAGCCGGCCCGGTCCTGCACCTGCCAGTCCGGGTGCCGGGCCGCCAGCGCCGCCAGGCCCTCGGCCAGCCGCTTCTCCTGCCCGAAGCGGGCGCGTACGTACACCGTGTCCAGGCCGGGGCGCTCGTCCATGGTGTGGGCGGTGGCCAGCCGGTGGGGCAGGAGCAGGTCCGTGAAGCCCGCGGCGCGGGCGTAGACGGCGGCCAGGCGCGCGCTCACCACGCGGTCGTCCTCCATCCGCAGCCACACCTTGTCGCCGACCCGCAGGTGTCCCAGGCGGGCCGCGTTCTCGCTCAGCGCCACCTCGTCACGGCCCAGCCGTTCGATCGGCCGGGGGCGCGGCGCCAGGTCCAGGACCTGGGACAGCGGCCCGTCCGTGACCGCCACGGCCCTGCCCTTCCCGTTGACGGGGGTGGCCTTGCGGTCGTCGGGGCCGGCTCCCTTGGCGTACACGGTGGCGTACGTGTCCAGCGTGCCGACGGCCGCGCCGGCGCCCGGGACACCGCGCAGCGTACGGGTGGCGGAGACCGGCAACTGGTCCCGCGCGGACCACACCAGCCGGTCGGCGACCACCCGCCGCTGGTCGTCCCCGTGCTGCGCCTCCCACTTCATCTGCGGGACGAACAGGGCGACGGCGGCGAAGGCGACGGTGAGCGCGAGCGGGGTGGCCGCCGCGCCCAGCCGGCGGTGCCGGGAGCCGAGGTTGGTGTGCACCAGCAGGCCCACCACCGGGAACAGCACCCGGCACAGCGCTCCGAAGACGCCGCCCGCCAGCTTCCCGACCCAGGGGGCGAGCAGGCCCACGGCCACCATCAGCACCATGACCATGCCCCCTGCCGTGCCGGCGGCATCGGCGACCGGCGCCTCACTGAGGGCCGCCAGTCCCCAGACGCCACCGGCCAGCACCGCCAGGCCCAGGCCCGTACGGACCACGCCGACCGCGCGGCGCGGTACCGCCGCCTCGCCCAGCGCCTGCAGGGCCCGTACCCGCGACGCCCGCCGGCCGCTGGACCACACCGCGGCCTCGGCGGTCACCCAGCAGACCGCCACCGCGATCAGCACACTGACCGGTCCAAAAACCAGCGGCAGCGAACCGGGGACGAAACCTTGGCCGGACAGCCAGGTCAGCAGGCCGAAGGCCAGCAGCGCCCCCAGGCCGGCGCCGGGCACCGCCGCGACCACGGTGACCACCAGGACCTCGTACGCGATCAGCCGGCGCACCTGGCCGGGGTGGCGGCCACCGCCCGCAGCAGCGCGATCTCGCGGACCCGCTGCTGGACGGCGAGCGAGAAGGTCCCGGCGATGGCGAAGGGCGCCACGCACAAACAGATGAACCCGAAGGGCACGATGAAGCTCAGCAGGGCCGCCCCGCCCTGCTCGGGCCTCGCCCGGGCGCCGGCGTCCACCAGCACCGCGCAGGCGGTCACCAGCGTCTGCGCGCACGTCATGGCGACGAAGGAGCCCGCGAAGGTCACCCGGCGGGCCCTGATGGTCTGCCAGGCCAAAGGGAAGAGCACGGCTTCTACGCCCCCAGTCCGGTCATGCGCTCGGCGATGACCTCGGCGGAGGACCTCGGGAGCGCCTGGATGATCCGCCCGTCGGCGAGCAGCAGTACGGCGTCCGCGTAGGAGGCGGCCACCGGGTCGTGGGTGACCATCAGGACCGTCTGCCCCATCTCGTCCACCAGGCCGCGCAGCAGCTCCAGCACCCGCCGGCCGGAGGTGGTGTCCAGCGCGCCGGTCGGCTCGTCGGCGAAGACCACCTCGGGGCGGGTGACCAGCGCGCGGGCGATGGCGACCCGCTGCTGCTGGCCGCCGGAGAGTTCGCCGGGCCGGTGCCCGCGGCGGTCGGCCAGGCCCGTACGGTCGATCAGGTGGTCCAGCCAGGGCCGGTCCAGCCGCATCCGGCGGCCCGCCAGCCGTACCGGCAGGGTGATGTTCTGCTCGGCGGTCAGCGCGGGCAGCAGGTTGAAGCCCTGGAAGACGAAGCCGACGCGCTCCCGGCGCAGCTTGGTCAGCGCGGTCTCGCTCAGGCCGGCCAGTTCCCGGCCGCCGATCTCGACGATGCCGCGGTCGGGGCGCTCCAGGCCGGAGGCGCAGTGCAGGAAGGTGCTCTTGCCCGAGCCGGAGGGCCCCATGACGGCGGTGAACGTGCCGTACGGGAGCTCGACGCTGACCTCGTCCAGTGCGGTCACCGCGCTCCGGCCCCGGCCGTGGATCTTGGTGACCGCGCTCAGGCGCACCGCCCAGGAGCGCCCGCCGGGGCCGCTCGCGGGCGCGGCGGCGTTTTCTGGGAGGCCATGCGCCCGGTACCGTGCGGCTGCCACCCCGGCCGTTGCGCCGGCCACTGCGCCGGCCGTTGATCCCCCGGTGACCCGCCCGTTGTCCCGCCTGGTGACCGGCCCGGTGACCAGCCCGGTGACCGGTCGGCCAATTCATCTGCTGGTCCGCCCGTGCCGCCGTGGCCCGCCGTCCCGGCACGCTCCCCCATGGTTGCTCTCTTCCGCTGTCGGGCCGCCGGGCGCTGCGGCCGGCGGTGCTTCTCGGTGCTCCTGGGCAGGTCCCGGCGCGTTGCCGCCGGGCGGCCCCACGCGCCTACTTCTCGCTTCCGGTTCCCGTACCCGTACCCGTGCCGGCTTCCGGCGCGGCGCCGAAGCGGCGGTCGCGCTTGGCGTACTCGAAGCAGGCGTCCCACAGGTTCCGCCGGTCGAAGTCCGGCCACAGGATGTCCTGGAAGACCATCTCGGCGTAAGCGCTCTGCCAGATCAGGTAGTTGGACGTGCGCTGCTCGCCGGACGGCCGCACGAACAGGTCCACGTCCGGCATGTCCGGGTAGTACATGTACTTGGCGACGGTCTTCTCGTTCACCTTCGACGGGTCGAGTTTCCCGGCCCGTACGTCCGCGGCGATGGCCGCCGCCGCGTCCGCGATTTCCGCCCGGCCACCGTAATTGACGCAGAAATACAGCGTCATGACGTCGTTGTCCTTGGTCTGCTCCTGGGCGACCTGGAGTTCCTGGACGACGGACTTCCACAGCTTGGGCATCCGGCCGACCCAGCGGATACGAATGCCCAGCGCGTCCATCTCGTCCCGGCGGCGCCGGATGACATCCCGGTTGAAGTTCATCAAGAAGCGCACCTCGTCCGGGGAACGCTTCCAGTTCTCGGTGGAAAAGGCGTACAGCGACAGGTTTTTGACGCCCATTTCGATACAGCCCTTGAGGACGTCCAGGACGACGCCCTCACCGACCTTGTGGCCTTCGGTACGCGGCAGCCCGCGCTCCTTGGCCCACCGGCCGTTGCCGTCCATGACGACCGCCACATGGTTGGGGACGAGCTCGCCGGGGATCTTCGGCGGGCGGGCACCGGAGGGGTGCGGCTCGGGCGTCTCATAGGTACGCCGGTTACGGCCCAGAATCCCGCGTCGTGCCATGCGGTCACGTCTCCTCGTCGTATGAAGCGGTTGGTTCTACCCGGCGTCCTATGAGACGGCCTGTTCCACTGCTTCTCTATTTGTCTACTTCGCTACTTCTCTACATAGCGCAGCGAGCGCAGGCCGCGCTCCAGATGCCAGTGCAGATAGGCCGCCACCAGCCCGCTGCCCTCCCGGACATGGCGGGCCTCGCAGGCGTCGGCCGTGGCCCAGTCCCCCGAGAGCAGCGCCGCCAGCAGCCCGATGGCCTCACAGGAGGGTACGACGCTTCCGGGCACCCTGCAGTCACCGCACACCACGCCGCCCGAACCCACGGAGAAGAACCGGTGGGGCCCGGGCAGGCCGCATTTGGCGCAGTCGTCGAAACTCGGGGCATAACCGTTGACGGCGAGCGAGCGCAAGAGAAAGGCGTCCAGGACCAGATGCGGTTCGTGTTCACCACGGGCCAGCGTCCGCAGTCCGCCGACCAGCAGCAGATATTGCTGTACGGCGGGTTCGCCCTCGTGGTCGGTGAAACGCTCGGCGGTTTCCAGCATGGCCGTACCGGCCGTGTACCGTGCGTAATCGGAGACGATTCCGCCACCGTAAGCGGCAATGCTCTCACTTTGCGTACACAGCGGCAGTCCGCGCCCGATCAATTCGCTGCCGCGCGCGAAGAACTGCACGTCCACGTGTGAGAAAGGTTCCAGCCGCGCGCCGAACTTCGATTTGGTCCGCCGGACGCCGCGCGCCACGGCGCGGACCCGTCCGTGCCCGCGGGTGAGCAGCGTGATGATCCGGTCGGCCTCGCCCAGCTTCTGGGTGCGCAGCACGATGCCGTCATCACGGAACAGACTCATGGCCCCATTCTCGCCCACGCCACCGCCGAACCCGGCGCCGGGCCGGACGCGGATCCGCAGCGGGGCCGCCGCGGGACCGGTCCTGGCACGGGTACGGCACAGACACGGCACGGGTCCCGGGTCGACCCCCTGGCCGGCGTACGCCTCCGGCCTCCCGGGGCGTTCAGCGACTTTCTAGAGCTTCCTGGGGCTTTCAGGCACTTTCAGGGACTTTTCACGCCGGAACGCGGGTCTTCAGGACGGCGTGCGGGCCGCCGCCAGCAGCCGGGCGGTGTCGTCCGGACACAGCAGCAGCGCCGCGCCGACCGTTGTCAGCGCCTCGCGCTCGGCGGGGCTGTACGGGCCGTCGGCGAGCGCGATCCGCGCCCCCTGGAGGAGCAGGGACTCGCGGCCGACCGGGGCGAGGTGCGGGGCCAGCGGCTCCAGGGCCTCGTGCAGCTCTATGGCCAGGGCGGTGCCGCTGGGGCCCGCCATGCCGAAGGCCAGCGGGGGCTCTACGCCGTCCCGGGCGCCTCCCGGGGCCGTACGGGAGACGCCCGTCTCGTACGTGCCGTGCAGCCGGCCGGTGTCGGCGGCCAGCGCGGCGAGCAGCGTCAGGAGCTGCTCTTCGGTGCACTCGGTGAAGCCGGCCGCGCGGACGGCACGGACGGCGGCGTCACGGACCGCGCGGGAGGAGGTGCCGCCCGCGGCCAGGACGGCGAGGGTGACGGTGTGCACGGCGTCCCGCAGCATCGCGGAGAAACGGGTGGTGGTGGGGTGGTCCAGCGCGTCCAGGCCGAAGTGCCCGCGGCAGGCGGAGCATTCCACGACCGGCCCGGCGGTGCCGCGCGGCAGCAGCGGGACACCGAGGACGGCGAGGCGGCGGCGGCCGGTGCGGCGCTGATAGTTGCGGTCACCACCGCATGCGGGGCAGAAGAACTCGCCGTCGGCGACGGTGCGCCATGACGTACGCACACCCATCACGGCCAGCTTGTGCATCACGTCGAACCTCCGTAACTCCCGCGTAGCCCTTCGGGGACGGGAGGCACCCCCGCGCCCTCCCAGCCGCGTTGACGTGATGTTAGCCACATCCTCGACGCGGCGTCAGTAGCCCGGGACGGACGGGAGGGCCGTGGGAGGCCGCCGCGCGCACGGGCGTCCCGCCCGTCCGGGGCTGACGGGCGGGACGCGGAGAACACCCGAACGGACGCCCGGCCGGCCCCGGCCGACGCCCGGACCGGTATCCGGGGCCGGGCCGGCGGTCGGCGGTCGGCGGTCGCGAAACAGCAGCCGGCGGCCGTGGCCGGGCGGCTGACCGGCATCCGGATGCCGGATCCCCGACGCCTGAGCCGGCTCAGCGGCCGGCGCGGTTGACCGCGGAGACGACGGCCTTGATGGAGGCGCGGACGATGTTCGCGTCGATGCCCACGCCCCACATCACCCGGTCCCCCACCGCGCACTCGACGTACGCGGCGGCCTGCGCGCCGGCGCCCTCGCTCAGGGTGTGCTCGCTGTAGTCCAGCACCCGTACGTCCACGTCCACCGCGGCCAGCGAGTCGATGAACGCCGCCAGAGGACCGTTTCCGCTGCCCGTCAGGACCGTGTCCACGCCGTCCACGACCGCCTCGACGGTGAGCGCGTCCATGCCCTGGCTGGTGGTCGAGGTCTGGGCGGTGCGCAGCGCGATCCGGCCCCAGGCGTTCTCGGGGTGGGCAGGTACTCGTCCTGGAAGACGGCCCAGATGTCGGCCGGGGTGACCTCGCCGCCCTCGGCGTCGGTCTTCTCCTGGATGGTGCGGGAGAACTCGATCTGCATCCGGCGCGGCAGGTCCAGCTTGTGGTCGTTCTTCAGGACGTAGGCGATGCCGCCCTTGCCGGACTGGGAGTTGACCCGGATGACGGCCTCGTAGGAGCGGCCGACGTCCTTGGGGTCGATGGGCAGGTACGGCACCGCCCACTCGATCTCGTCCACGGTCTTGCCGGCCGCTGCCGCCGCGGCCTCCATGGCGTCGAAGCCCTTCTTGATGGCGTCCTGGTGGGAGCCGGAGAAGGCGGTGTAGACCAGGTCGCCCGCGTAGGGGTGGCGCGGGTGGACCTCCATCTGGTTGCAGTACTCGCTCGTACGGCGGATCTCGTCGATCTGCGAGAAGTCGATCTGCGGGTCCACTCCCTGGGAGAACAGGTTCATGCCCAGCGTCACCAGGTCGACGTTGCCGGTCCGCTCGCCCTGGCCGAACAGACAGCCCTCGATACGGTCGGCGCCGGCCATCAGCGCCAGCTCGGCGGCGGCCACCGCGGTACCGCGGTCGTTGTGCGGGTGTACGGACAGGCAGATGTGCTCGCGGCGGGACAGGTTGCGCGACATCCACTCGAAGCGGTCGGCGTGGGTGGAGGGCGTGGAGCGCTCGACGGTGGCGGGCAGGTTCAGGATGATCTCGCGGCCGTCCTCCGGCTGCCAGACGTCCATCACGCTCTCGCAGACCTCCAGCGCGAAGTCCAGCTCGGTGTCGGTGAAGATCTCGGGGCTGTACTGGTAGCCGAAGACGGTCTCGGGGCCCAGCAGCTTGTCCGCGTACTCCATCACCAGCCGGGTGCCGTCCACGGCGATCTGCCGGACCTGTTCGCGTGAGCCGCGGAAGACCACGCGCCGGAAGACCGGGGCGGTGGCGTTGTAGAGGTGGACGGTGGCCTTGTGGGCGCCGACCAGCGACTCCACGGTGCGCTCTATCAGCTCCTCGCGCGCCTGGGTCAGGACGGAGATCGTCACGTCCTCAGGGATCGCGCCCTGTTCGATGATGGACCGTACGAAGTCGAAGTCGGTGGCGCCGGAGGAGGGGAAGCCGACCTCGATCTCCTTGTAGCCCATCTTCACCAGCAGGTCGAACATCTCGCGCTTGCGGGCGGGCGACATGGGGTCGATCAGGGCCTGGTTGCCGTCGCGCAGGTCGGTGGACAGCCAGCGCGGGGCCTTGGTGATGCGCCGCTCGGGCCAGGTCCGGTCGGGCAGGTGCACGGCTTCGTACGGGCCGTACTTGTGGACGGGCATCCCGGAGGGCTTCTGGGTGACCGTGGCGTTGGTGAGCGGGGTGGGACGGCCCACCGAGTGCTCCGGCGGGCTCAGGGTGAACTGCGGAGGCTGCTGCGACTGCGGGGACTGGTGGGGCTTAGACGCGTTCGAGGGATTCGGCGGATTCGTCATGGGACGCGGTGCTCCTCGTGTGTCCGCAAGGGATCCCCTGCTCCATGAGAGCTCGGGGAAGGCCGACGGGGCGGAATCACCGCAACACCGAACTCCGCGGGGAGGGGTCGGCCTGTCGACTTACAGACCCTCGCCGCGGCAGCTAAGGAGAAGCAGCCCGTAACGCATGATGCACAGCACCCTAGCCGAGGTGTACGACGATCGGCGGTCCCGTATCAGTATGCGGGATCGCCTGGCCGTCAGGACGAAGCGCGGGCAACCACACGATTTCAGGAATCTTGACGCCAGGGAGTGACATGACGGTGACCCAGTGCCACATTGCCGTGCATGGACGCCAACGCCAATCCGGTCAACCCGGTCTTCTGCACCATCGTGCCTCCGCACGTCCTCGACAAGCTCGCCCGCGCCGAGGACCCCCGCCTGTCCGACAACGCCCGCCGCACCCTGGAGCACGACGCCCTCCAGCGCACCCGGCGCCGTATCACCACCGTCCGCGGCATCGCCCCCGCCGCGCCCGGCGCCCCGTCGGACAAGCCCGACCGCACCATCTACGACGCCCGCCACCAGGAGACCCTGCCGGGCAAGAAGGTGCACTCCGAGGCCGACAAGCCCTCCAAGGACGCGTCGGTCAACCGCGCGCACGCCGGCCTCGGGGCGACCTTCGAGCTGTACCTGAAGATCTACGGCCGGCACTCCATCGACGACTCCGGCCTCGCGCTGAACGCCACCGTCCACTACGGCGAGAAGTACGACAACGCCTTCTGGGACGGACAGCAGATGGTCTTCGGCGACGGCGACAACGACCTGTTCCTGGACTTCACCATCCCCGTCGACGTCATCGGCCACGAACTGACCCACGGCGTGACCCAGTACACCGCCAACCTGGAGTACTTCGGCCAGTCCGGCGCGCTCAACGAGTCCATGTCGGACGTCTTCGGCTCGCTGATCAAGCAGTACGCGCTGAGCCAGTCCACCTCCCAGGCCGACTGGCTCATCGGCGCCGGCCTGCTGGGACCCAACGTCACCGGCGAGGCCCTGCGCTCCATGAAGGCCCCGGGAACCGCGTACGACGACGACGTCCTGGGCAAGGACCCGCAGCCCGCGACGATGGACGACTACGTCAAGACCTCCCGCGACAACGGCGGCGTGCACATCAACTCGGGCATCCCCAACCACGCCTTCTACCTGTTCGCCGACGCCCTGGGCGGCAACGCGTGGGAGCGCGCGGGCCAGATCTGGTACGACGTCCTGACCGGCGGGAACCTGGCCTCCGACGCCCAGTTCGCCGACTTCGCCAAGCTCACTGTCGCCGCCGCGCACACCCGCTACGGCGACGGCGACGAGCACCAGTCCCTGCTCAAGTCTTGGTCCCAGGTCGGCGTCCCCACCAAGTGAACCGGACAGGCGGACCGGACCGGTGGACCGGGCCGGGCGCACCGATCCACCGCCCTCCGGTTACGTAACCCCGCCTTCCCGGGGTAGGAAGCCTCTTATGCGAATCCAGGTTCGACGCACGGGCGGCTTCGCCGGCATCGAGCGCTATGCCGAGGTGGACACCTCGGGGCGCCCCGACGCCCAGGAGTGGAACGCCCTGGCCGAGCAGGCGCTGGCCGCCGGCCGGGGCACCCCGCCCATAGGCGTACCCGACGGCTTCAGCTACCAGCTCACCATCGACGGCCGCACCGTCTACTGCTCCGACCCCCGCCTCACCGACGAACAGCGCAAGCTGATCACCCGCGTACTGAAAGAAGGAACCTGAGGCAAAAGAGTCTTCGCCAGAAGCGACTGCGACAAAAGGGACCTGATAGACAAGAGACCTGAGAGACATGGAACCTGAGACGCGCGGCAACAGCACCACGCCGCACGTCTCTTGACACCGGTACGTGGCGGTCCCAGGATCCGGCGCATGAACTCCTCGTTCGTGTCGTCCGGGTCCTCCTCGCGTCCGTTGCCGCGTTTTCCCCAAGGGTTCCTGTGGGGGGTGTCGACCTCCGCGTTCCAGATCGAGGGGGCGGTGGAGGAGGACGGGCGGGGGCGGTCCTCATGGGACGTGTTCGTGGAGGAGGAGGGGCGGGTCAAGGACGGGTCGGACGCCCGGGTGGCGACCGGTCACTATCACCGCTACCGGCAGGACGTGGCGCTGATCAAGGAGCTGGGCGTCGGGGCGTATCGATTCTCCGTCGCCTGGCCGCGGGTGATGCCGGACGGTGGTCCGCGGGTCAACACGGCGGGGCTGGATTTCTACGACCGGCTGGTGGACGAGTTGTGCGCGGCGGGCGTACGGCCCGTGCCGACGCTCTTCCACTGGGACACCCCGGCGCGGGTCGAGGAGGCGGGCGGCTGGCTCGTACGGGAGACCGCCCGGCGCTTCGCGGCGTACGCGGAGGTGGTGGCGGACCGGATCGGGGACCGGGTGAAGCGGTGGATCACGCTCAACGAGCCCGCGGAACTGACGCTGCTGGGGTACGGGCTGGGGCAGCACGCGCCCGGGAAGCGGCTGGGGTTCGAGGCGCTGGCGGCGGCGCACCACCAGTTGCTGGGGCACGGGCTGGCCGTACAGGCACTGCGGGCGGGCGGGGCGCGTGAGATCGGTATCGCCAATTCGCACGGGCCGACGTGGGCCGCGTCGGACTCCGAGGCCGACCGGAGGGCCGCGGATCTCTACGATCTGCTGCTGAATCGATTCTTCGCAGATCCGCTGCTGCTCGGCCGCTACCCGGAGGACCTCGCGGCGCTGCTCCCGGACCCGGCGGCGGTCGCCGAGGACCTGAAGGTGATCAGCGAGCCCCTGGACTGGTACGGGATCAACTACTACCAGCCGACGATGGTCGGCGCGCCGGACCCGCAGGCGGACGGGCCGGCCGGCTTCGCGGGAATCGAACTGCCGCCGGGCCTGCCGTTCGCCCCCCGGGAGATCGAGGGATATCCGCGCACGGACTTCGGCTGGCCGGTGGTCCCGGCGGCACTGACCGAGCTGCTCACCGGCTTTCGCGACCGGTACGGCGCCGGCCTGCCGCCGCTGGTCATCACCGAGAACGGCTGCGCGTACGACGGCATCCAGGACCAGGAGCGGATCGACTTCCTGGACGCGCACCTGCGGGCCCTGCACGAGGCGATCGGCGCCGGGGTGGACGTACGCGGCTATTTCGTCTGGTCGCTGCTGGACAACTTCGAGTGGGCCGAGGGCTACGCCCGGCGGTTCGGGCTGGTGCACGTCGACTACGGGACGCTGGCGCGGACGCCGAAGGCTTCGTACCACTGGCTGCGGGACGTACTGCGGGCCCAGCGGTGACCACCGCGGGGGCCGCGGAGACGCCCGGGGCCCTCACCGAGCCGGCCGAGCGGGCCGGCCGCGGCTGGATCGCCTCGCTCTGTCTGGCGAACGGGGCCATATGGGCCGGCTGGTACGGGCCGCTCCAGATCCTGCTGGCGCTCCAGGCCGCCGAGCTGGCGCCGCCCGGCGTCTCCAAGGAGTCGGTGCTGGCCTGGGTCACCGGGCTGGGCGCCGTGGTCTCCCTCCTCGCCAACCCGCTCTTCGGCGCGCTGTCGGACCGTACGGCGTCGCGCTGGGGGCGCCGTACGCCGTGGATCGCGGCCGGTGTCCTGGGCGGCGGCGCGGCGCTGTGCCTGCTGGCCGCCGCCCGTGGCGTCCTGGCCATGGCGGCTTGCTGGTGCCTGGTGCAACTGTGCCTGAACGCCGCGTTCGCCGCGATCACCGCGGCCGTTCCCGACCGCGTGCCGCACCTCCAGCGCGGCGCGGTCGGCGGCTGGCTGGGCGCGGCGCAGTTCCTGGGCGTGGCCGCCGGTACGGGCCTGGCGTCGGCGGCCGGCGGCATCGCGGCGGGCTACGCGGCCTGTGCCGTCTTCACGGTGCTGGGCTCGCTTCCGTACGTCGTGCTGCACCGCGACCTGAAGACCGGACGCGGTGACCGGCCGCCGTTCGCCTGGCGGTCCTTCCTCGCCGGGTTCTGGATCAGCCCGCGCCGCCACCCCGACCTCGGATGGGCCTGGCTGACCCGCTTCCTGGTCAACCTCGGCAACGCGATCGCCCTGCTGTACCTGCTGTATTACCTGCGCGACGCGCTGCACCGGCCGCGTCCGCAGGACGGCGTGCTGGTGCTCACCGCCGTCAACGGCGTCATGCTGCTCACCACCGTCGTGATCGGCGGGATCTGGTCGGACCGCACCGGCCGCCGCAAGCCGTTCGTGCTGGCGGCGGGGGTGATCATGGCGGTGGCCACCGCGCTGCTCGCCGTATGGCAGACCTGGGCCGGGGCCCTGGTCGCGGCGGCACTGCTGGGCATCGGCTTCGGCGTCTTCACGTCCGTGGACTTCGCGCTGATGACGGACGTACTGCCGGCCGCCGCCCACCGGGGCAGGGACCTCGGCGTCATCAACATCGCCAACTCGCTGCCCCAGGTGGCCGCCCCGGCGCTGGCCGCCCCGGTCGTGACGTACCTGGGCGGCTATCCGGTGCTCTACCTGGTCGCGGCGGGAGTGGGGCTGGCGGGGGCGCTGCTGGTGCGGCGGATCCGCTCGGTGGCGTAACCCGCGCGCGGCGGTGACCGGGTACCGTCAAGCCCCAAGGGGCTGTCTTCAGCCGCAATCAACGATTCAGCGGGCTGCTGGAGTCAGCCGCAGCAGGACGATGGTCCTCACGCGGCGAGACCCCACCACACCGCCCACGGAAGGAACCCGACCGCGGCCAGCCCGACCGGGGCCAGGCGCAGCCAGGCCGCCCGGTTCCAGGTCAGCGGTCGGCGCCGGAGTGCGACTGCCGAGAGACAGGCGGACACCAGCACGGCGACGGCAAGCCCCTGCGCCACCAGCCACAGAGCCGGACGGCCCCACACAACGGGCGCCGCCACACCGTCTCCCGCCACGAAGACGGCGATCGAGCAGGCCACCGTCGCCACGACCGCCAGCAGGCCGAGCCCGGCCAGCCACCGCACCGGGCGCAGGACGGGGCCCCGGCGCAGGAGGGCACTCACCGGATAGGCGGCGAAGCCCAGGAGCAGCAGCGCGGGGGCGAGCCAGGCATACCAGGTGTGGCCCGGTACGGGGGTGGTGGCAAGGGCCTGCCCGGGGGCGGCGGCGGCGCTCGACGCCGGTGGGTGGCCGGCGGCCACCGCCCGTACCCATGAGGTCATGGTCTGCGCATAGCCTGGGGCCAGCTCCCCCAGCTTCTTGCCGTGGAAGGGCGGGCCGCCGATCCGGTCGAACCCGTCCGAGGTGCGGTGCCCGTTGTGCGCACCGCCGGCGACGAAGCCGATGACGGCGTGCCGGTTGCCCGCACGGGCCAGGGCCTCGCGGAAGACCTGTGCGCTCTCCTGCGGCGGCACCTGCGTGTCGTGATCGCCCCACAGCGCCAGCACCGGCGTCCGGTGGAGCCGCTCCAGCGCCGGCAAGGGGTCGTAGCCGGCCGCGGGGAACCGGCCGGTGGAGGCCACGAACTGGGCGGCGGGGCCGGCCACGGTGCGACGGAACGGTGCGCCCACCCCTTGGTGGCGCAGATGCGTGGCGAGGTTCCAGGTCTGCGTACGCAGCGGGTCGTAGCCGGAGCCGCCGATGGTGACGACGAACGCGACGTCGGTGGAGCGCGCTGCGGCCAGCGGCGCCACCCAGCCGCCCTCGCTGAACCCCCACAGCCCGACCTGACGTGGGTTCACCCCGCTCCTGGACTGCAACAGCCGTACCCCGGCAACCGCGTCGTCGGCCAGCAGGCCGAAGTCCCGGTGGAGCAGGGAGTAGCCGATGGTCCGCTTGTCGTAGACGAGCGTGGTGATCCCGGCCCGGGCGAACGCCTCGGCCTCCTGCCGGTACTCCTCCCGGGGACCGGAGCCTGAGCCGCCGACGAGTACGATGCCGGGTTTCGCGCCGGGCGGTCCGTTGTTGCTCAGGACGGTGCCGTGCAGGACGAGTCCCCGGCCGCCCCGGAAGGTGACCTCCTGGCGAACCAGCCCGTCCCCCTCGGCGTGCGCCATCGGCGCGGTCAGCAGGAGGAGGGCGCCGGTCAGCAACCCGGACAGAACAGCCACTGTGGCGCGTATCAGTGATGCGGACGTAGCCGAGAGCAGCACGGCGTGCGTTCCCCTTCGTTGTCGGTCGGACCGCACGGTCAGTCGGTGTCGGGAATGGCGAGCAGTCGGATGAGTACGGGCCGCGCCTCGGGCGCGTCCTCCGACTCCGGGGCCGAGTACCGGTGCAGGAGTTCGATGTATTCCTCGAAGAACGCACGGAGCCGGGCGGGCTCGACCCGCAGCGTGGCGCGCGAAAAGAGCGCCGCGTCGGCCCAGGGCCCAAGGGTGTCGCGCGCCTCCTCGAACCGCCGGGCGGAGTCGATCAGTTCGGCCAGGCTGAGCCGGTGCATCTCGGTCAGTGCCTCGCGCAACTGCGGCGGCTGCCGGCTGTACGGCGGGATCCGCCGGTCCCCCGGCACCGTCCGCCACCACCGCTCCCGCCCCTTCGCCAGCTCCGGGACCTCCTCGACGAAGCCGTGCTTGGCCAACTGCCGCAGGTGGTAGCTGACCAGCCCCGTGCTTTCACCCAACTCGCGTGCCAGTGCGGCGGAGTTGGCCGGCCCTCGGCGCAGGCACTGCTCGATCTTCTGCCGCATCGGGTGCGCGAAAGCGCGCAGCGCCTCGACATCGGTGATCTCTTGAGCGGGCGGTTGGTCGGCCATGCCGGAAGGCTATAAGTTGCAAAGGGCGTTTGCAAGGGGTCCTTGCAACTCTCGGATGCGGACCGGACCACCACCTCTCCGTACGTTTCACCAAGAGGGCCGACTTCGCCGGGACCAAGGCCGAAGATGGCGATGGCATGTCGCGGGCGCCCTTCTGGCCCTGCTGGACCAGGCGGTCATTGCGCGGAAGAAGGACCGGGCCGCCAGCCGCAGGAAGAAAGGCGGCCGGGGCAGTCGGCCTGTCGCCTGTCGCCTGTCATACGCGATGCGGTCCCTCCCGTGATCGCACCATGTCTCTCCCGTGATCACGCCACGGCAGAGCGGGCCATCAACAGGATGAAGGACTGGAGGGTGAAGGACTGGAGGCGCATCGCCATGCGCTACGGCAAGACGCCCGGGAGCCACCTCGCAGCACTCCGCGAGAGCTGCCTCGCCGGACCCCGTCCGCGCGCAGCGGCCATCTGGACCAGCAGCCGGCAGCCTTCGGCAAGCCGGCTGATCACAGGCGGAGACAGCTCAGGAGCTTCCTAGAACCCCAGCTTGCGGAGCTGCTTGGGGTCGCGCTGCCAGTCCTTGGCGACCTTGACGTGCAGGTCCAGGAAGACCGGCGTGCCGAGCAGCGCCTCGATCTGCTTGCGGGACTTCATTCCGACGTCCTTCAGGCGCTTGCCCTTGGGGCCGATGATGATGCCCTTCTGGCTGGGGCGCTCGATGTAGACGTTGGCGTGGATGTCCAGCAGCGGCTTGTCGGCCGGGCGGTCCTCGCGCGGCAGCATCTCCTCGACGACCACGGCGATGGAGTGCGGCAGCTCGTCCCGTACGCCTTCGAGCGCGGCCTCACGGATCAGCTCGGCGACCATGACCTGCTCGGGCTCGTCGGTGAGGTCGCCCTCCGGGTACAGCGGCGGGCTCTCGGGCAGCAGCGGCACGAGCAGATCGGCCAGGAGCGAGACCTGGCGGTCGCCGACGGCCGAGACCGGGACGATCTGGGCCCATTCGATGCCCAGGTCCTTGCCGAGCTGGTCCACGGCGATGAGCTGGGCGGCCAGCGTCTTGGAGTCGACCAGGTCGGTCTTGGTGACGACGGCGACCTTGGGGGTCTTCTTGATGCCGGCCAGTTCGGTGGCGATGAAGCGGTCGCCGGGGCCGAGCTTCTGGTCGGCGGGCAGGCAGAAGCCGATGACGTCGACCTCGGACCAGGTGGTCCGTACGACGTCGTTGAGGCGCTCACCGAGCAGCGTACGGGGCTTGTGCAGACCCGGCGTGTCGACCAGGACGAGCTGGGCGTCGGGGCGGTGGACGATGCCGCGCACGGTGTGGCGGGTGGTCTGCGGGCGGTTGGAGGTGATGGCCACCTTCGTGCCGACGAGAGCGTTCGTCAGGGTGGACTTGCCCGCGTTCGGGCGGCCGACGAAGCACGCGAAGCCGGCGCGGTGCGGGGCGGAGGAGTCTGTACGAACGCTCATGGCGCCCATTGTCCCCGATCCCCGGGACGACACCGACCACTCAGGAACAACTCACGTCATCTCTGTCACTGCCGCACCATATGATGCGGACATCGGCGCGCGGCGCTTTCCGCGCGCCCCTTATTCACGTCCGGGGGGACGATCTTGAAGCGCATCCTTTCCCTCGCCCTGTGCACCCCAGTCGCACTGGGCGTCATGGCTGTGCCCGCCACCGCGGCGCAGGCGGCCGGGTCCGGCCCGGCGGCGGTCACCGTGTCCGCGCCGGCCGTCGAGCGGACCGCCGCCGCCACGGCCGACCCGCTCGCCGGCAACGCCTCGGCGGACCAGGCGATCAAGGCCGCCGAGGCCGGCAGGCCCGTCGCCGTACGGGCCGCGGCTGCCGCCCGTTTCACCGGCACCAGCTCCATCAGCCGCTTCGACACCTCGCTGAACAAGTTCGCGGTACTGACCGCCAAGGGCGACCTGAAGTTCCGCGGCACCAAGGACCGCGCGCCCAAGGTGATCATCGCCTGGTCGGCGAACGGCCGTAACAACTGGTACCGGGCCAAGACGGTCGCCGTCCGCGGCGGCCACTTCTCCACGAGCTTCAACGCGCCGGCCAAGGGCTTCTACGCCGCGGTCTACCAGGGCACCTCCAAGATCCGCGGCTCGGTGAGCAAGATCCTCAAGGAGCAGCGCACCGAGACCCGCATCTCCGGCTTCGACGCCGGGCCCGAACCGGTCCGCAGGGGCCACAAGCTCACGGTCACCGGCACCCTCCAGCACAAGACCGCCGGCTGGAAGGCGTACGGCAAGCAGAAGGTGCAGATCCTCTTCCGCCCCAAGGGCGACCGCAAGTGGTACCTGCGCGGTGAGGTGCGGACCGGCGCCAACGGCACGTTCCGCAAGAGCTTCACGGCCGACGTGGACGGCACCTGGCTGCCGGTCTTCTTCTACCCCGACGGCAAGCACTTCGTGGGCGTCGGCAAGGAGGACTTCGTCGACGTACGGTGACGTGTGTCGCTGTAGCGACATAGCGACCGCCGATGCAGCGGCAGGCGACGTGACAGCACTCGATGTCACATCCGAGGCAACAGCCGCCGCGCTGTAGCGCCTGTCGCTTCAGCGACAAAGCGACACGGCGAACCATGAACGCCCCGTGAGCACCGGATCACCCGACCAGGGCCGGCGCCCACGGGGCGACTCGCCTGGGGGACCGCTATGCGTCCGCGCCCGCCCGGACGGTGGCACGCAGCGTCCCGTCGGGACCGGCCAGCAGGACCGGCGTCCCCGGGCCCCCGAGGTCGCCCACGGCCGCGCGGTCCGCCCCGGACACCTCCTCGGCCCCGGTCACCACGGCCGCCGCCTCCAGGGACCGCGCACCACTGGCCACGGCCATCGCGACGGCGGTCTGCAGGGCGCTGAGCTTCAGCGAGTCCAGCGCGACGGTACCGGCGACGTAGGTACGTCCGGTCTCGTCGCGTACGGCCGCGCCCTCGGGCACGCCGTTACGGGCGCGCGCGGAGCGGGCGAGGGTGATGATCTTCCGGTCTTCCGGGTCCAGCGGTGCGGCTTCGCTCATACGGGCGAGCATATGCGGGCCTCATCCCGACAGCGCGACCGAGTACATCCCGCCCCGCCGGCCCTCCGGCGAGGTGAGCCACTCCAGCTTCGCGGCGGTATCCGTCGCCGGCTGCGGATTGTGCAGCACCACGGTCAGATCCGGACGCGCCGGCACCCGCAGTTGCGTGCTCTCGAAGTACAGCGCCCCGACCAGCGGATGCTCGATCTCCTTCTGGATCTGCCCGCCGTCTTGTACGTCACCCAGCGCCCACAGCTCCGCGAACTCCTGACTGGCCTGCGACGCCGCCCGTACGACCTCCTCGTACCCCTCGTCACCGGGCCGCTCCGAACACGCCGCGCGGAACTGCGCGACGACGGCCGGGGCGTTGCGGGCCCAGTTCCTGGCCCGGGCACGGTAGACCCGGTCGGTGAAGAAGGCGATCATGCAGTTGAGCGAGACCCCCTCCTGACCGTGCCCCAGGACCAGGTGCGAGGCGTCGTTGTAGGCGATGGTGTTCCAGTAGGGGTCCATGATGTGCGCCGGGAAGGGCATCCACGCGTCGATCAGCCGCTGAAGGCCGTCACCGACACCGGTGCCGCTGTCCGGCCCCTGCGGCAGCGGCGGGTTCAGACCCGCCAGGACGTACAGATGACGCCGCTCGGCGCCGTCCAGCCTGAGCACCCGCGCCACGGAGTCGAGGACCTGCGGCGAGACGGTGATGTTCCGCCCCTGCTCCAGCCACTGGTACCACGAGGCACCGACACCGGCGAGCACCGCGACCTCCTCGCGGCGCAGCCCCGGCGTACGGCGCCGGCCGCCGTCCGGCAGCCCCGCCTCGGCCGGGCTGACCCGCGCCCGGCGGCTCATCAGGAAGTCGCGCAGTTCCTGCCGCCGGCGCACATCGGCACCGGCACCGATACCGGCAGCGGCACCGGAACCGGCGGCTCCCGCTCCGGTGGCCGGCCCCGGACCGGCCGCCGGCCCCGGACCGGTGGCGGCTGTGACGGCCGCGCCGGCGGTGGCACCCGCCGCATTGCTCCCCCTGGTCACCTGTTCCCCCTGTCATCCCAGGCTGGTGGTACGGACACCACGATAAGTTGCCGCTCCCCACCGGATATTCCGCGGCTCCAAGCTCCTCATATGCCAACCGATACGTCCCTGCTCCCCGGCACCGCGCCGACCGCCCAGACCACACAGACCGCGCCAACCGCACAGACCGCGCAGACGGCGTCCGCAACGCCCGCAGCTCCCGCACCCCCCGCCGCGCCCGAGCGGATGACCACCCGCGACAAGCTCATCCTCATGGTGCTGTGCGCCGCGCAGTTCATCATCGCGCTGGACTTCACCATCCTGAACGTGGCGCTGCCCGTCCTCGGCAAGGACCTGGGCATGGGCCAGGCCGACCTCCAGTGGGCGGTCACCGCCTTCGCCCTCCCCTCCGGCGGCTTCCTGCTGCTGTCCGGCCGCATCGCCGACCTGTACGGGCGGCGCCGGCTCTTCCTCGCCGGGCTCGCCCTGTTCACCGTGGCCTCCGTACTGGCCGCCCTCGCCTGGGACCCGGCCACCTTCCTGGCCGGACGCGCCGTCCAGGGCCTGGGCGCGGCAATCATCGTGCCGACCGGCATGTCCCTGCTGACCACCACCTTCACCGAGGGCCCACGGCGCGAACGCGCCCTGGGCATCAGCGGCAGCGTGCTCTCCACGGGATTCACCGTCGGCATGGTGCTGGGCGGCGTGATGACCGACTCGCTGGGCTGGCGCTCGACCATGGGCCTGCTGAGCGCGGCCGGTGTGGCCGTACTGGTGGCGGCCCCGCTGCTGCTCCCGGAATCCCGCAACCCGCTGCGCCCGCGGATCGACGTCCCCGGCGCGGTCACCGTCACCGGCGGTCTGCTCGCCCTGATCTACGCCCTGTCGACCGCCGCCGAAGCCGGCTTCGGCCGCCCGGACGTCCTGAGCACCCTGGTCGTGGGCGTGGTCCTGCTCATCACCTTCGCCGTCGTGGAGTCGCGGACCGACCAGCCGCTGGTCTCGCTGCCGATGCTGCGCCGCCCCACGGTCGCCTGGGGCAACCTGGCGGGCCTGATCACCTTCGCGATGATGAGTACGGTCGTCTTCCTCCTGACGCTCTACCTCCAGGAGGTGCTGGGGCTGACGGCCTTCCGGACCGGGCTGGTCTTCGGCGTACAGGGCGTGGTCTCGGCACTGGCCGGCATCCTCGCGCCCAAGGTCATCGGACGTATCGGCGCCCACCGCACCCTGGTCCTCGGCCTGCTGGTCCAGGCCGTCTTCACCGCCGCGCTGCTCGCTGTGGGCTCCGGACCCGGCGACGGCGCCGGTGTCTGGCTGGCCCTGGCCGGCGTGAGCATCGGCAGCCTCGGCCACCTGTGGGCGATCATCTCCTACGGCGTGACGGCCACCTCCGGCGTGCCCGACGACCAGCAGGGACTGGCCACCGGCCTGGTCAGCAGCTCCCAGCAGGTCGGGATCACCGTCGGCATCCCGCTGCTGAGCGCCGTGGCCTCGGCGCGCATCGCGGCGCTGCGCGAGAGCGGTACGGGCTTCGCGGACGCCACGCTCGGCGGCATCAAGCTCGGCCTGGGCCTGGACGCCGCCCTCGTCGCGGTCGTCGCCCTCCTCGTCGCGGTGGGCCTGCGCCGGACCCGTACGCGACGCGGCACCCCGCCCGCGGCATGAGCACGAGCCGCTGTGGCAACCGCGCTCACGCCACCGCCGACGTCACGCCACTGCCCTCCTGACACCACCTTCCTCACACCACCCTCCTGCCACCGCCTTCCTGACACCGCTGCCCGGCGCGATCGAAGAACGCGCCGGGCAGCGGTGGGGTGTCCTGCAAGGTGTCCGTGAAGAACGTGGAAGAAGGGCGAAAGAACGTGAAAGAACGTGCGGCCTCAGCCGCCCGCGCCCCCGCCCGTCCCCTCATCGGCCGGCTCCCGCTCGCGGACCGGCTCGCACAGCACCGTAATGATCTTGTTGCGGCGCCCCGCCGGTGCCTCCGCGGTCAGCCGCAGCGCCTTCAGGGACGGATCGGCCGGGTGGTCGCGAAGATCGACCTCGGCCGTGGCGCCCGCGATCGGCACCCGCCCCAGATGCTTGGCCAGCAGCCCGCCGACCGTCTCGACGTCCTCGTCGTCCAGCTCCGCCACCCCGTACAGCTCACCGAGGTCACCGATGTCCAGCCGGGCGGTGACCCGGTAGCGGCCCTCGCCGAGGTCCTCCACGGGCGGCAGCTCACGGTCGTACTCGTCGGTGATCTCCCCGACGATCTCCTCCAGGATGTCCTCGATCGTCACGATGCCGGCCGTGCCGCCGTACTCGTCGATGACCACCGCCACGTGATTGCGGTCGCGCTGCATCTCGCGCAGCAGGTCACCGGCGTTCTTGGTGTCGGGGACGAAGACGGCCGGGCGCATGGCCGTGGAGACCAGCTCGCTCTCGGCGTCCCGGCTGATGTGCACCTTGCGGGCGAGGTCCTTGAGGTAGACCACGCCCACGATGTCGTCCTCGTTCTCACCGGTCACCGGGATGCGGGAGAAACCGGAGCGCAGCGCCAGGGTGAGGGCCTGACGGATGGTCTTGTAGCGCTCGACGGAGATCAGGTCCGTACGCGGCACCATGACCTCGCGCACGAGGGTGTCACCGAGCTGGAAGACGGAGTGCACCATACGGCGCTCCTCGTCCTCGATGAGCGACTCCTTCTCCGCCAGGTCCACCAGCGAGCGCAGCTCGGCCTCCGAGGCGAACGGGCCCTGGCGGAACCCCTTGCCGGGGGTCAGCGCGTTGCCGAGGAGGATCAGCAGCGGCGGGATCGGCCCCATGATCCGGGCCAGCGGCAGCAGGACGTACGCGGCGGCCGTGGCCGTGTTCAAAGGGTGCTGGCGGCCGATGGTGCGCGGGGAGACGCCGACGGCGACGTAGGAGACGAGCACCATGACGGCGATGGCGACGGTCAGCGCCTGCCAGGTCTCCTGGAAGGAACGCAGACAGGCATAGGTGACCAGCACCCCGGCCGCCATCTCGCAGCCGACCCGCACCAGCAGCGCGACGTTGAGGTAGCGGGTGGGGTCGGCGGCCACGGCGGCCAGTTTCGCGCTGCCGCGCCGCCCGGACCGTACGGCCTCCTCCGCGCGGAAGCTGGTCGTACGGGCCAGACCGGCTTCCGCGCAGGCCGCGAGCCAGGCGATGACGACCAGGAGGACGGCGACCGCTATGAGCTGAGTGGTCATCGTCACCCGGTCAGGTGATGGTGGGGGCCGGGGAGGGACCGGTCAGGCCCCGCTCGGCACGCCAGCCGTCGATGATCGCCGCCTGGAGGCCGAACATCTCGGCCTTCTCGTCCGGCTCCTCGTGGTCGTAACCGAGCAGGTGCAGCACGCCGTGGACGGTCAGGAGCTGCAGCTCCTCGTCCATCGAGTGCCCCGTCGGCGCCTGGCGCCCCTGCTTCTCGGCGACCTCCGGGCACAGCACGATGTCCCCCAGGAGCCCCTGCGGGGGCTCCTCGTCGTCCTTGGCCGGCGGGCGCAGCTCGTCCATCGGGAAGGACATCACATCGGTGGGACCGGGCAGGTCCATCCACTGGATGTGGAGCTGCTCCATGGCGTCGGCGTCCACGACGATCACCGACAGCTCGGAGAGCGGGTGGATACGCATCCGGGCCAGGGCGTAGCGCGCCACATCCAGGACGGCCTGCTCGTCGATGTCCGTTCCGGACTCGTTGTTGACGTCGATCGACATGAAGTGCTGTTTCTCGTTTCTCAGGGTCACTGGCCGTTGCGGCTGTCGTACTTCTCGTACGCGTCGACAATACGGCCGACGAGCTTGTGCCGTACGACGTCCTGACTGGTGAGCCGCGAGAAGTGCACGTCCTCCACCCCGTCCAGGATCGACTGGACCTGCCGCAGACCGCTCTTCGTACCGCCGGGGAGGTCGATCTGCGTGACGTCACCGGTGATGACGATCTTCGAGTCGAACCCCAGGCGGGTGAGGAACATCTTCATCTGCTCGGGGTTGGTGTTCTGCGCCTCGTCGAGAATGATGAAGGCGTCGTTCAGGGTGTTGTGCGTGAGCAGGTAGTCCTGTGTCACGTACAGCGAATCCTCGGCCGCGACCTGGATGCACACGGCTTCCTCACGCCCCGCGGGTTCGATGGAGTCGATGAACCGCCTCGGACGTCCGCCGCCCCCGGCCGCACGGTACGTCTCGGCCTTGCGGGCGAGACGGAACGGCTCGATTCCTTCGGGAAGACGGATGTCGACGATGTGCGCGTCCCGGTGGTGGACGACATCACGGTCCCCTGCCCTCCCCGGCTTCCTGCCCTCGGCTGCCCTGCGGCGGGTGCAGGCCACGCCGCCCAGCGACTGGACCAGCGCGATGACGTCGTCCCGGAGGAGGTCCGATGCCGTCGTGTACTGGATCCGGCACGTCCGGTCGGCCTGGGTCACCGGTGCGCCGTCGGAGTCGAGCAGCCCCTGCAGGACGGCCAGACGGACCTCCGCGGAGTTCTGGAGATAGGCGTCCGGCACGAACTTCGTGTACGACCCGGTGCCGAGCAGGTCAAGGGCGCGCAGAGCGCCCGTGACCGGGTTCTCCACAGTGACGACATCGCCCGGTGCCTTCACGGGGTTCAGCGTGTCATCGACGCGGTTCTTCCGCCGTACTTCCGCACCGGGAAGTGCCGCCTCCACAGCGAAGGCCGGCTCTTGGTCATCGGTGCAGAACGACGGCGTGGTGCGGCCGGTCAGGCAGCCGTCCCCGAGCAGCAGACCCAGCGCGTACGGGTCCATGGGCACCGCCCGCTCCGGGAAGCACACCGGCGCGGTGAGCAGCGGCAGCTCGTACCGACGGGCGTGCGCCGTGCGGAGGTTGCCGATCATCTCCTTGGTTTCCAGGACCCGCCACGGCTCGTCGCGGCGCTTGCCGGCCGCGGTACGGACCGTCCACAGGTGTTCCCCGCAGCACAGGGTCCAGGAACCGTCCTGCGCGGTGACGCGGTAGATGTCCTTCTCACCCTGCGGGTAGACACCGAGGACCGGGGTGGGCTCACCGTTCGACCCGATGACCAGATCGCCCACCTGGAGGTCGCCGATGGGACGCCAGCCGTCCGGAGTCAAGACGTTCGTGAACACCGGTTGCGCCCGTCCCCGCATATACGCGAGCGGCGCGACCTCGATCGTTCCCGCCGCCATCAGGCGCGGGATGGAGTCGGGGTCGAGCATGTCGTGCAGCGCGTCGTACAGGGGGCGCAGGTACGGGTCGATCTTCTCGTAGAGGGTGCCGGGCAGGAAGCCCAGGCGTTCGCCGGCCTCGACCGCGGGGCGGGTCAGGATGATGCGGTTGACCTGCTTGGACTGAAGTGCCTGGACGGCCTTGGCCATGGCCAGGTACGTCTTGCCGGTACCGGCCGGGCCGATGCCGAAGACGATGGTGTGCCGGTCGATGGCGTCGACGTAGCGCTTCTGGTTGAGCGTCTTGGGGCGGATCGTCCGGCCGCGGTTGGACAGGATGTTCTGGGTGAGCACCTCGGCGGGCGTCTCGCCGGCCCCCTCGCCGTTCTCCGCCGCGCGCAGCATGGCGATGGAGCGTTCCACTGCGTCCTCCGTCATCGGTTGTCCGGTGCGGAGCACCAGCATCATCTCGTCGAACAGGCGCTGGATGAGGGCGACTTCCGCGGCGTCGCCGACAGCGCTGACTTCGTTGCCCCGAACGTGGATGTCGGTCGCCGGGAACGCCTTCTCGATCACGCGCAGGAGCGAGTCGCCGGATCCCAGGACCGTGACCATGGGGTGCTTGGCCGGGACGGTGAACTGGGCGTGCGCCTGCGGTCGCGTGGGTGTCTGAGTCATGGGCCGGCCCTGGTGGCCTGCTCAACCCCCATTCCTTGCTGGTGAGGAAGGTGCCGGCGACCCGGCCCCTCGGGATACCAAGGGTACGACGGTGCACTGACATGCCCGAGGGTATTTCCGTCAGGCGTTCCCGGACCGGGACGTGAGGGCGGGCGGTCACGCTGCGTGAGGGGCGGTCATGCCGGGTGGCGGAAGCCGAGCGTGGGGACGGCGCGGGCCAGTGGCCAGGCGCGGCCGTGGGCCGGCAGGACCGCGTCGAGGAAGGCGTAGCGGCGCAGCGCGGCCGGGTCCTGGTCGTCGTAGGACCGTACGTGCTGCCACCAGGCGGCGATCTCGACCCAGCCGGGCGCCGAGAGCGAGCCGCCGAACTCCTGCACCGACAGGGCGGCGGTCAGTGCCGCGAAGGCGAGCCGGTCGGCCAGCGGCCAGCCGGCCAGTGTCCCGGTGACGAACCCCGCCACGAAGACGTCCCCGGCGCCGGTCGGGTCCAGGGCCTCGACGGCGATGGCCGGGACCTCGGCGACGGCGCCCGTACGGCTGTCGACGGCGTAGGCGCCCTGGGCGCCCATGGTGACGACGGCGAGCGGGACCAGGTCGGCGAGCTTGCGGGCGGCGGCGCGCGGGCAGTCGGTGCGGGTGTAGCGCATCGCCTCCTCGGCGTTGGGCAAGAACGCCTCGCAGTGCTCCAGGTCGGCGAGGTCGGCGGGGTCCCAGCGGCCGGTGTCGTCCCAGCTCACGTCGGCGAAGATCCGGCTGCCGCGGCCCGCCGCGCAGCCGAGCCAGCCCTCGCTGCGGCCGGGGACCAGGGAGGCGACGCAGGCACGGGTCGGCGGCGGACAGCCGGGGGCGTGCTTGCCGTCGAAGGGGCCCGGGACGGCACTCCCGAAGCCCCCGGGGCCCCCGGCGCCTGCGCTCCCGGCGCTTGCGGCGCGCTCCGGGGGCTCGGTGGGCGGCGCCTCGTGACCGTGGGAGACCATCGTGCGCTCGCCTTCGTACGCCATGGAGACGGTGACCGGGGAGTGCCAGCCGGCGACCGTGCGGGAGAGCGTCAGGTCGATGCCCTCGCCCTGTTCGAGCGCCTCCCAGCAGTACTCGCCGTACTTGTCGTCGCCGAAGGCCGCGGCCAGGGAGGTGCGCAGGCCCAGGCGGGCCAGCGCGGTGGCCATGTTGGCGACGCCGCCGGGGCTGGAGCCCATGCCGCGGGCCCAGGACTCCGTGCCGCGTACGGGGGCGGAGTCCAGGCCGGTGAAGATGATGTCCAAGAAGACCGTTCCGGTGAGGTAGACGTCGGTGGGCGGGTCGCCTTCGGCCCGTACGGCGGCGAGCGGGTCCAGGACGGGCGCCGAGGGTCCCGTGGGCGCCGTGTGCGCGGCCTGTCGGCGGTCCTGTGTGCTCACCGTGCCTGCCCCTGCTCGTCTCCTCCCGCGCGCGTGCGCGGTGGCCGGTCCTTTCGCCCCTGACGCCAGTGTGCCCGATGCTGCGGTACGTTCCGGCCCATGAGGCTCACGATTCTCGGTGGCGGCGGGTTCCGCGTGCCGCTGGTCTACCGCGCCGTGCTGGACGATCCCGCCAGGACCGTGTCCGAGGTGACGCTGTACGACACCGACGCCCGGCGGGCGGGGGTGATCGCCGCGGTCCTGGAACGGCTGGCCCAAGGACGCACCGACCCGGTACCCGTACGGGTCGCCGACGGACTCGACGAGGCGCTGCGCGGCGCCGGCTTCGTCTTCTGCGCGATCCGGGTCGGCGGTACGGCAGGCCGGGTGCGTGACGAGCGGATCCCCCTGGACGAGGGCGTGCTGGGCCAGGAGACGGTGGGCGCGGGCGGTGTGCTGTACGGGCTGCGGACGATCCCCGTGGCGCTGGAGATCGCCGAGCGTGTCGCGGCGCTGGCGCCGGACGCCTGGGTCATCAACTTCACCAATCCGGCGGGGATGGTGACGGAGGCGATGGCGCAGGTGCTGGGCGAGCGGGTCATCGGGATCTGCGACTCGCCGGCGGGACTGGTGCGGCACGTGGCGCGGGCGGCCGGGGCCGGTTCTGCGGACCTGTCCGACGGGCCGGCGGCAGGCGGTACGGGCCCGGGCGGGCGGCCCGCGCCCGGCACCGTCACGTACGACTACGTGGGGCTCAACCACCTCGGCTGGCTGCGGTCGTTCACCCTGGACGGCCGTGACCTGCTGCCGGGCCTGCTCGCCGACGACCGGGCCCTGGCCTCCTTCGAGGCGGGCCGGCTCTTCGGCGCGGACTGGCTGCGCGCCCTGGGCGCGATCCCGAACGAGTATCTGCACTACTACTACTTCCGCCGCGAGACGCTGCGCGCCGTACAGGAGGCGCGGCAGACCCGGGGCGCGTTCCTGGACCGGCAGCAGGGGGCGTTCTTCACCGAGGCCGCCGCCGCGCCGGACCAGGCGCTGGAACTGTGGGAGCGCACCCGGCGGGAGCGCGAGGAGACGTACATGGCCGACGCCCGGGAGGCCGGCGGCGGCTGGCAGCGTGAGGAATGCGACCTGGAGGGCGGCGGTTACGACCGGGTCGCGCTCGCCCTGATGCACGCCATCGCGCAGGACCGGCGCGGCCGGCTCATCCTCAACGTACGCAACGGGGCGACGGTTCCGCAGCTCGCCCCCGACGCCATCATCGAAACGGTGTGCGAGGTCTCCGCGCACGGCCCGCGCCCGCTGCCGTGCGCCCCCCTGCGGGAAGACCAGTTGGGGCTGATGCTCCAGGTCAAGGCGGTGGAGCGGGCGACGGTGGAAGCCGCGACCTTCAAGGACCGCCACGCGGCACTGCGCGCCTTGGCCCTCCACCCCCTGGTGGACTCCCCGGCGGTCGCCGCCCGCATCCTGGAGCGGGCGGCCACGGCCTGAGACCTCCGGACTCCTCGTGCCCGGCGGCGCCTTCGGTGACCGCTCCGGTCGGCGGATTCCTAGGGCGTTTCTGATGGATCTCCGTGGAAGACGGAGCGGTGTTCGGTGCGTGCGCTCGGCGTGCGGTGTGAAGGGTCATGTGGCGGAGCCACCTGTCCCTTTGCGCCGTGCGGCGAGGGTGCGTGCCGGGCGACGCGAGGCCGCGGAGATCCGTCAGAAGCGCCCTAGGGCTGCCACTCCTCCTGATGGGCGGCCTCGGCGGCGATGGTGGTGGAGTCGCCGTGGCCCGTGCGGACCACGGTGTGCGGCGGCAGGGTCAGCAGCCGTTCGCGGATCGAGCGGACGATCGTCGGGAAGTCCGAGAAGGAGCGCCCGGTGGCGCCCGGTCCGCCCTGGAAGAGGGTGTCGCCGGTGAAGACGGTGTCCAGCGCGGGGGCGTGGAGGCAGACCGCGCCCGGGGCGTGGCCGGGGGTGTGCAGCACCGTCAGGTCCGTACCGGCGATGGTCAGCACCTGGCCGTCGGTCAGCGTGGCCTCCGGCGCCCGGTCCGGGTGGGTGAGTTTCCACAGCGGCAGGTCGTCCGGGTGGAGGTGGATCATGGCGCCGGTGCGGGCGGCCAGCGCCGGGGCGGCGTCGATGTGGTCGTTGTGGGCGTGGGTGCAGACAATGGCGCGCAGCGTACGGCCGCCGAGGGCGGTGAGGATGGCCTCGGCGTCGTGGGCGGCGTCGATGACGATCGCCTCCTGGTCGTCGCCGACGATCCAGACGTTGTTCTCCACCTCCCAGGTGCCGCCGTCCAGGGAGAAGGTGCCGGAGGTGACGAGGTGGTCGACGCGTGCCGCCATCAGAACGTCACCACCGAGCGCAGGACGTCACCCGCGTGCATCCGCGTGAACGCCTGCTCCACATCCCCGATGCCGATGGTCTCGGTGACGAACGCGCCGAGGTCGATCCGCCCCTGCTGGTGCAGGTCGATCAGCATCGGGAAGTCGCGGGAGGGCAGGCAGTCGCCGTACCAGGAGGACTTCAGCGCGCCGCCGCGGCCGAAGACGTCCAGCAGCGGGAGTTCGAGCTGCATTTCCGGGGTCGGTACGCCGACCAGGACGACCGTCCCGGCCAGGTCCCGGGCGTAGAACGCCTGCCGGTAGGTCTCGGGGCGGCCCACGGCGTCGATCACCACGTCCGCGCCGAAGCCGTCGGTCAGCTCGCGGATCGCCTCCACCGGGTCGTGGCGGCGGGAGTTGACGGTGTGGGTGGCGCCCACGGTCTTGGCCGTCTCCAGCTTCCGGTCGTCGATGTCCACCGCGATGACGCGGGCCGCGCCCGCCAGCCGGGCGCCGAGGACCGCCGCGTTCCCCACGCCGCCGCAGCCGATGACCGCGACCCGGTCGCCGCGGCCCACCGCGCCGGTGTTGATCGCGGCCCCGATGCCGGCCATCACACCGCAGCCCAGCAGTCCGGCCACGGCCGGGGAGACGCCCGGGTCGACCTTGGTGCACTGCCCGGCGGCCACCAGCGTCTTGTCGGCGAAGGCGCCGATGCCCAGCGCGGGGCTCAGCTCGGTGCCGTCCTTCAGCGTCATCTTCTGCCGGGCGTTGTGGGTGTCGAAGCAGTACTGGGGGCGCCCGCGCCGGCACGCGCGGCACCGGCCGCACACCGCGCGCCAGTTGAGGATCACGAAGTCGCCGGGTGCGACGTCCTGGACCCCCGCGCCGACGGATTCCACGACGCCCGCCGCCTCGTGGCCGAGCAGGAAGGGGAAGTCGTCGTTGATCCCGCCCTGCTTGTAGTGCAGGTCGGTGTGGCACACCCCGCACGCCTGCACCTTCACCACGGCCTCGCCCGGCCCCGGGTCCGGCACGACGATCGTCTCCACCCGGACCGGCTCGTTCTTGCCCGGCGCGATGACGCCACGGACTTCTTGTGCCATCGGGACAGCCCCTTCCGAAGATCATGTACGGGAGCAATACCGTACGCGGGCCGGGCGGCGGCGCACAGACGACTTCCTGCCGGGACCGGGCCACCGGCGTCCATTCCCGGCCCTCATATTCACCCCATCGGCTCCAGCCTTTGCCAACCGTTGAATCTTCGCGCGTAGATCGGCGCTGCCCCGCCTGCTAGATCTACTACGTCCTCACCCCCCACACCCCCTCAAGGAGCAGCACCGTGCACCACCGCACCCGCCTGGGCGCCGCCGCCGTCGCCACCGCCCTCGCCGTCGGCACCGCCGCCTTCGGCATCGGCCAGGCCACCGCCGACCACGCCGTACCGCGTACGGACAAGGAGATCCCCAACCTCACCCTGGTCCAGGACCAGATCAAGGCGTACTACGGCGACACCGTCACCTCTGACGGGCAGCACTACGCCTCGGACAAGAGCAACTACGCCAAGCAGGTCCGCGGCATCGAGGCCAAGGCCGAGCGCTATCTGACCGACGCCCTCGACAAGAGCCGTCCCAAGAGCGGCGGGCAGCACGTGGCGGCCTCCGACCACGGGCACGGGCACAAGCCGGCCAAGCCCGCCATCGTCCTGGACATGGACGACACCACCCTGCTCACCTACAACTACGAGCTCCAGGTCGGCTTCCACCACACCCCGAGGCCCAGGACAAGTACCTGGCGAGCACCGACATGGCCGCCGTCTTCGGCATGAACCAGCTCGTCAACAAGGCGCACAAGGCCGGGTACGAGGTCTTCTTCCTCACCGGCCGCAAGGAGGCGCAGCGCGCCTGGAGCGTACGGAACCTGAAGAACGTCGGGTACAACGTGCCGCTGGACCGCAAGCACGTCTACCTCAAGGACAAGAAGAACCCGCCCGCCTACCTGCCGTGCGGCGCCAACTGCACCACGGTGCAGTTCAAGTCCGGCACCCGCAAGCACATCGAGTCGCTGGGCTACGACATCGTCGCCAACTTCGGCGACCAGTACAGCGACCTGAAGGGCGGTTACGGGGACCGTACCTTCAAGCTGCCCAACCCGATGTACTACCTGCCGTAGCGGACGGTGGTCCGGCCGCCGGCCTCCGGCGGCCGGATTCGGTGACAGCCGGATTCGGTGACGGCCGGACCAGTGGCGGCCGGATTCGGTGACGGTCGGCTCAGCGGCGCTTGGGGACCGGGACGCGCATCAGGTCCTGTGCGACGGTCAGCTCCCCCGTGAACCCCGCCGCGCACGCCTGGCGCTCGAACTCCGAGGGGTCGGGGTAGCGCTGCGAGAAATGGGTGAGGACCAGATGGCGTACGTTGGCGCCGGCGGCCACCCGCGCGGCCTGACCGGCCGTCAGGTGACCGTGTTCCTCGGCCAGGCCGGTGTCCTCGTCGAGGAAGGTCGACTCGATGACCAGCAGGTCGCAGTCCTCGGCCAGCTCCCGTACGCCCTCGCACAGCCGGGTGTCCATGACGAAGGCGAAGCGCTGGCCGGCCCGTACCTCGCTGACCTCCTCCAGCGTCACACCGCGCACCGTCCCCTCGCGCTGCAGCCGCCCCACCTCCGGCCCGGCGATGCCGTGTGCCGCCAGCCGTTCGGGCAGCATCCGCCGCCCGTCGGGCTCGACCAGGCGGTAGCCGAAGGACTCCACCGGATGGGAGAGCCTGCGCGCCTGAAGGACGTACGAAGGGGTCACGGCCAGGTCGCCGTCGGCGCGGACCGGCTGCTCGCACAGCTCGACCGTCTCGCGGTAGGCGGTGGCGTACCGCAGCCGCTCGAAGAAGCGCCGGCCGCTCGCCGGGTAGTGGGCGGTGACCGGATGCGGCACCCGGTCCAGATTGATGCGCTGGATGACCCCGGCGAGCCCGAGACTGTGGTCGCCGTGGAAGTGGGTGACGCAGATCCGGTTCAGGTCGTGGGCGGCGACCCCGGCCCGCAGCATCTGCCGCTGGGTGCCCTCCCCCGGGTCGAAGAGGATGCCCTCGCCGTCCCAGCGCAGCAGATAACCGTTGTGGTTGCGGTGCCGGGTGGGGACCTGGCTGGCGGTCCCCAGGACGACGAACTCGCGTACGGACAAAGGAGCCGGCCCCGTCCCCGTCAGACCAGGCGCTGCAGGTCGCGGCCACCCAGGACGTGCGCGTGGGCGTGGAAGACGGTCTGGCCCGCGCCGGGGCCGGTGTTGAAGACGATGCGGTAGCCCGTTCCGTCCACCTTCTCGTCGGCCGCCACCTGGCCCGCCTCGCGCAGCACGTCCCCGGCGATCACCGGTTCGGCGGCGGCCAGCTCCGCGGCGTCGGAGTAGTGGACCTTGGGGATGACCAGGACGTGGGTCGGGGCCTGCGGGCTGATGTCGCGGAAGGCGAGGGTCGTCTCGGTCTCCCGCACGATCGTCGCGGGCACGTCCCCCGCCGCGATCTTGCAGAACAAGCAGTCGGCCTGCGGTTCTCCGGCCACCAGTGGGCTCCTCCCGGGTCTACGGCCCGCGCGCGTCTCGCGTACGGGCCGATCGCGCGTACGACTCCGGATGGTACCGGCCCGTCCGGGCCCGGTGGCGCAGCGCCCGGTTACCGGCTAGTGGTACGCGGCCCAGGTCTTGCCGGGATCGGGGTGGTCGTTGTTGTTTCCGTCGTTGTTGTTTCCGTCGTTGTTGCTTCCGTCACCGTTGCTTCCGTCGTTGTTGTTCCCGTTGTTGTTGTTTCCGTTGTTGCCGTTGTTCTGGCCGGGGTCGTCGTGACCGTCATTGCCCTGTGGGTCGTCCGAGCAGGTGTCGCTGGGGGACGGGTCCGGGTCCGGTGAAGGCGGCGGCGGGTCGGGGCTCGCCGTGACGGTCACCGTCACCGGCGGCGTGTACGGCGGCCGTACGGTCGGGGGGCGGCTCGGCGGCCAGACCGTATGGGTCACGGTCGGCCGCGGCGGATTGGCCGTCGGCTGGTCGCCGCTGCAGTCGCCGAGGACGGACACCCGGAAGACGAGACGGTTGCCGACCCGGGCCGTCAGCCGTCCCCGTACGCACCGGCTGTCGATCTCCTGTGTCACCAGCCCCTTGATGGTGATCTTCTCTCCCCCGGCGGACTCGCCCTGGCAGTCGACGACGGCCACCGGTCGCGTACGGGGCGTGTGGGTGGGGTTGGCGGTGGCCCATCCGTCACCCGGGATCGTGGCCGTACAGCTCAGCCAGCGCACCTGGACGCCCGCGTGCTCCAGCGCCCTGGTGCCGGTCTGGTCGGTGGTGTACGCCACGGACGCGGTGTTCAGTCCGCCCGCCGGCTCACAAGCCGTCACCGCGGCGACCGCCGCGCCCGCCGCCCCGACCGCCGCCAGCAGCCGCCTGGGGCGCAGGTGCCGCGGGAGCGACGGGGTGCGCCGGATCCGGCGGATCCGCTGGATGCGCGGGATTCTTGGGTTCCGTGGATTCCGTAGGTCTCCTACGCGCCGTATAGCGCCCATGACAGGCAGCTTGCCATCGCCGTACGCGGACCGACAGCCACGGCTCGGCCAGAGTGCCACGCGCCGGCCGCCCCCGGCCTCCCCCTGTACGAACCCCCGGACGGGCACGCGTACGTGGTTCGTCGGGCGGCCCCTGACCGGCGGGCGGGCGAAGAACCGGCCAACCGGCTGCGGCGGCACCGAACGGGCGGCCCCCGGTCACTAAGCTGATCCACCACAGAAGGCTTTCGCCCATGAACCGGGCCTTTCGCCCACGAACCGGGAGCTGTCCACCATGGCAACCACGCGCACCGCCCAGACCCACTGGGAAGGCAACCTGATGGAGGGCAAGGGCACCGTCGCCCTGACGTCCTCCAACGTCGGCTCGTACGAGGTGAGCTGGCCCTCCCGCGCCGAGCAGCCCAACGGGCGCACCAGCCCCGAGGAGCTGATCGCCGCCGCCCACTCCTCCTGCTACTCCATGGCCTTCTCCCACGGCCTGGCGGGCAAGGGCTACACCGTCGCGTCGGTCGACACCAAGGCCGATGTCACCTTCCAGCCGGGCGAGGGCATCACGGGCATCACGCTGACCGTGCGGGCGAGCGTGCCCGGCCTCTCGGAGGAGGACTTCCAGGCCGCGGCACAGGACGCCAAGGCCAACTGCCCGGTGAGCCAGGCGCTGGCCGGGGTCAAGAACATCACCCTCGACGCGCAGTTGGTCTGAGGGCCTTCGGCGCCCGCGGGCCGGCCGGGACGGAGGGCCCGGCCCGCCCGCAGGGCGCCTGACGGGCGGGCCGAGGGGCACCTGAAAGGGCGTGCGCCCACCGGGCGGCCACCGACCGTCCACCGGGCGCCGGGGCAACGGCCCACCGGCCGGCCGGCGCCCCGTCACGGCCGGTAGCTCAGCTCCAGCGCCCGGTGCGCCCCAGCAGCAGCGCGGTCGCGGCCGTACCGGCGGTGGAGGTACGCAGCACGCTCGTACCCAGCCGGTACGGCCGCGCCCCCGCCGCGGCGAAAACCGTCAACTCTTCGGGCGACACACCGCCTTCGGGTCCCACGACCAGGACGATCCGGCCCTCGGCGGGCAGTTCGGCGGTGGCCAGCGGCACGCTGTCCGCCACCCGGTCCTCGTGCAGGACGGCCGCGAGATCGGCCCCGGCCAGCAGCTCGGCCACCTGCTTGGTCGTCATCGCGTCGGTGACCTCGGGGAAACGCAGCCGGCGCGACTGCTTGCCCGCCTCGCGCGCCGTGGCACGCCACTTGGCCAGCGCCTTGGCGGCCCGCTCCCCCTTCCACTGGGTGATGCAGCGCGCCGCCGGCCACGGGACGATGGCGTCCACGCCGGTCTCCGTCATGGTCTCCACGGCCAGTTCGCCGCGGTCGCCCTTGGGGAGAGCCTGGACGACCGTGATGTGCGGGACGGGTTCCGGCTCGGTCCGTCCGGCGGTCACCCGCACCACGAGGCGGTCCTTGCCCTCGGTCGCCACCACCTCGCCCTCGGCCGCCCTGCCGCGCCCGTCGGTCAACACCACGTCCTCACCGGCGCGCAGCCGCCGTACGGACACCGCGTGCCGGCCCTCGGGCCCGTCCAGCACGGTCTCGCCGGGCCCCGGCACCTTCTCCACGAGGAAGACCGGCGCCGTCATGACGCGCTTCCCGGATTGCCGCCCATGCCGCCACTCATGTCACCGCTCATGCCGCCACTCATGCCACCGCCCGTGCCACCACTGATGTCGCCGCCCGTGCCACCACTGATCTCGCCGCTCATCGCGCCACTCACGCCGCCGTTCCTGTCACCGCTCACCTCACCGCCGATGCCGCCGCTCATGACGTCACCCGCGCGCAACGACTGCCGGGTGGCCTCCAGTTCGGCCATCAGCACCTCGATCAGTTCCCCGGCGGGCAGCTCGCGCGCCATCCGGTGCCCCTGCCCGGCCCACAGCGCCATGCCCTGTGCGTCACCCGCCTTGGCCGCGGCCTTGCGCAGGCCGGAGGTGAGGTGGTGGACGGCGGGATAGGCGGCCGGGGCGTACGGGCCGTGCTCGCGCATGAAGCGGTTGACCAGGCCGCGGGCCGGACGCCCGGAGAAGGCCCGGGTCAGTTCCGTACGGGTGAACAGGGGGTTGGTCAGCGCCTGCTTGTGCAGCACGTGGGCGCCCGACTCCGGGGTGGCCAGGAACGCCGTACCGAGCTGCGCCATCGACGCGCCCGCCGCGAGCACCGCGGCGATCTGCGAGCCGCGCATCAGCCCGCCCGTGGCGATGACGGGAATCTGTACGGCCTCGCGCACCTGCGCGACGAGCGAGAGCAGCCCCATGCCGGCGCCGGTGGCGTCGGCGTGCGGGTCGTCGCGGTGGGTGCCCTGATGGCCGCCCGCCTCGATGCCCTGCACACAGACCGCGTCCGCGCCGGACCACTGGGCCGCCTGTGCCTCGGCCGCGGTGGTGGCGGTGACGACCGTGTACGTGCCGATCCTGGCGAACGCGTCGAAGACGGCGCGGGAGGGGCAGCCGAAGGTGAAGGAGACCACCGGTACCGGGTCCTCACGCAGGATGGCGAGCTTGGCCTCGTAGCCGTCGTCCACGCCGCCGCACGGGTCGATCTCCTCCAGCGGCGTCTGATACCAGGACGATTCACCCGCGAGCTGTTCGCGGTAGACCTCGACGGCGGCGACATCGGCGAGCGGCGGCTGCGGCATGAACACATTCACGCCGAAGGGCCGGCCCGTCAGCCCACGGAGCTGCTTGATCTCCTGGTACATGCCGTCGGCGGTCTTGTACCCGGCGGCCAGGAAGCCGAGACCGCCGGCCTCGCAGACGGCGGCGGCCAGCACCGGGGAGGCGGCACCTCCCGCCATGGGGGCCTGCACGATCGGGTGACGGCAGAGATCGGTCAGCGCGGTGGGCATGACCACATCGTGTCACGCCCACCGCCCTCCACTGAACCGGGCCTGCCGCCCGTTGAACGCGTCCTTCAACCGCGAGAACAGCCCCTGCTGCCCCGGCTGACCCCCCTCACCCGGGGACAACCCCCGGACCCCCGGCCGACACAGACCTACCGCCCGTTGAACGCGTCCTTCAACCGCGAGAACAGCCCCTGCTGCCCCGGCTGACCCCTCTCACCCGGAGGCAACCCCCGGACCCCCGGTCGGCACAGACCTACCGCCCGTTGAACGCATCCTTCAACCGCGAGAACAGCCCCTGCTGCCCCGGCTGGAACTGTCCCGTGGGGCGTTCCTCGCCGCGGAGCTTGGCGAGGCGGCGCAGCAGTTCCTCCTGCTCGGGGTCGAGCTTGGTGGGGGTCTGCACCTCGACGTGTACGACGAGGTCACCGCGTCCGCCGCCGCGCAGATGCGTCACGCCGCGCTGGTGCAGCGGGATCGACTGGCCGGACTGCGTGCCGGGCCGGATGTCGACCTCCTCCACCCCGTCCAGCGTCTCCAGCGGGCACTTGGTGCCCAGCGCCGCCGCCGTCATCGGGATGGTGACCGTGCAGTGCAGGTCATCGCCGCGCCGCTGGAAGACCGGATGCGGCAGCTCGTGGATCTCGACGTACAGGTCACCGGCGGGGCCGCCGCCGGGGCCGACCTCACCCTCGCCCGCGAGCTGGATGCGCGTCCCGTTGTCGACACCGGCCGGGATCTTGACGGTCAGCGTACGGCGCGAACGGATGCGGCCGTCACCGGCGCACTCCGGGCACGGGGTCGGCACGACCGTACCGAAGCCCTGGCACTGCGGGCACGGGCGCGAGGTCATGACCTGGCCCAGGAAGGACCGGGTGACCTGGGAGACCTCACCCCGGCCGCGGCACATGTCACAGGTCTGCGCCGAAGTCCCGGGCGCCGCGCCCTCGCCGCTGCACGTCGTGCAGACGACGGCCGTGTCGACCTGGATGTCCTTGGTCGTGCCGAAGGCCGCCTCGTCCAGCTCGATGTCGAGCCGGATCATCGCGTCCTGGCCGCGCCGGGTGCGCGAGCGCGGTCCGCGCTGCGACGCCTGTCCGAAGAAGGCGTCCATGATGTCGGAGAAGTTGCCGAAGCCGGCGCCGAAGCCGCCCGCTCCGCCGCCGCCCGACTGGGAGAGCGGGTCGCCGCCGAGGTCGTAGACCTGCTTCTTCTGCGGGTCCGACAGCACCTCGTAGGCGGCGTTGATCTCCTTGAACCGCTCCTGGGTCTTGGGATCGGGGTTCACGTCCGGGTGGAGCTCGCGCGCCAGCCGCCGGAAAGCCTTCTTGATCTCGTCCTGCGAGGCATCGCGCCGTACGCCCAGGACCGCGTAATAGTCCGTGGCCACTTACGACTCCGCCAGGATCTGTCCGACGTAACGTGCCACTGCGCGTACCGCTCCCATCGTTCCGGGGTAGTCCATGCGGGTCGGTCCGACCACGCCGAGTTTGGCCACTGCCTCGTCGCCCGAACCGTAGCCGACCGCGACGACCGATGTGGACGTCAGGCCCTCGTGGGCGTTCTCGTGCCCGATGCGTACGGTCATGCCGGAGTCCTTGGCCTCTCCGAGCAGTTTGAGGAGCACCACCTGCTCCTCAAGGGCCTCCAGCACCGGCCGGATGGTCAGTGGGAAATCATGTCCGAAGCGCGTGAGATTGGCGGTTCCGCCGATCATCAGCCGCTCCTCGGTCTCCTCGACCAGAGTCTCCAGCAACACCGACAGCACTGTCGAGACCGTGCCGCGGTCCTCCTGCTCGAAGGATTCCGGCAGGTCCTGCACCAGTTGCGGGACGTCGGTGAACCGGCGGCCCACGACCCGGCTGTTCAGCCGTGCCCGCAGGTCCGCCAGGGACATCTCGCTGAACGGCGCCGGGCAGTCCACCATGCGCTGTTCGACCCGTCCGGTGTCCGTGATCAGGACGAGCATCAGCCGGGCCGGCGCCAGCAGCAGCAGTTCGACGTGGCGCACCGTGGAGCGCGTCAGCGACGGGTACTGCACGACGGCGACCTGCCGGGTGAGCTGTGCCAGCAGCCGGACGGTGCGCCCCACCACGTCGTCCAGGTCGACGGCGCCGTCCAGGAAGTTCTGGATGGCCCGCCGCTCCGGGGTGGACAGGGGCTTGACGCCCGCCAGCTTGTCGACGAAGAGGCGGTATCCCTTGTCGGTCGGGATCCGCCCGGCGCTCGTATGAGGCTGGGCGATGAAACCCTCGTCCTCCAGCGCCGCCATGTCGTTACGGACTGTGGCCGGGGAGACGCCGAGCTTGTGGCGCTCGGTGAGCGCCTTGGACCCGACCGGTTCCTCGGTACCGACATAGTCCTGGACGATGGCGCGCAGCACTTCGAGCCTGCGTTCACTGAGCATCGCGCACACCTCCAGTCCGGCCGTCTTCTTCGGCTTGTTCCAGGTCATCCGCCTGGCACTCACAGGGGCCGAGTGCCAGACCCTGTGCCAGTGTACGGCCGGGTCACACGGCCAGGGCAAGGGCGGTCGGCATGACGCCTCTCACGGCGGCCCGCCCGGCGCCGCCGTCCTTCCCCCTTCCGTCCGGGTCGCTCCCGCCGCGGCCCGGCGGGCAACGCTACCGCGATACGGCTAGCGTCTTGGTATGCAAAGGAGTTGGGAAGAGGCCGGGTGGGAACAGCTCGGCGCGGGCGTCGCACGGCGCCGGATGCCCGGCTGGGACGAGACGATCGGCCTGGTCATCGGCTCGGCGGGGGTACTGGTCATCGATACGGGCGCCACGATCGCGGACGGCGCCGGGCTGCGCCGGCAGATCCGCGGGCTGACGGGCGGCCGTGAGGTGACACACGTAGCGCTCACCCACGCCCATTTCGATCACGTCCTGGGGACGGCCGCCTTCGCCGGGGTGGAGGTCTTCGGCGCGGCCGGGCTGGCGGAGCTGCTGGCCCGCGACAAGGACGGCCTGCGCGCCGACGCCGTACGGCACGGGGCCGACCCGGACGCCGCCGCCGAGGCCACCGATCTGCTCGTCCGCCCGCGCCACCCGGTCCACGGCGAACACGTCCTGGATCTCGGCGGCCGGCAGGTGGTGCTGGCCGTGGCCGGCCCCGGGCACACCGCCCACGACCTGGCGGTCCTGGTCCCCGCCGGGCCCGGCACCCCCGCGGTCGTCTTCTGCGGCGACCTGGTCGAGGAGTCCGGCGCACCGCAGGCCGGGCCGGACGCGGCGCCCGACCGGTGGCCGGCGGCGCTGGACCGGCTGCTGGCCCTCGGTGGCGAGGACGCGGTCTACGTCCCGGGACACGGCGCTGTCGTGGATGCCCCTTTCGTCCGTGCGCAGCGTGCCGAGCTGTGCCGCCGCTTCGGCGTGTCGCCCTCCTGACCTGCCGAAGCTTCCTATCGTCTGTCCAATGCGCAGCAGACAGTACGGTCCCGATCTCACGCCCCCGTGGAAGAAGCAGCGGCCCGCGCCACAGGTCGAGGCGGCGGTGGACCTGGTGGTCGAAGAGGCCACCACGGGCTTTTGCGGCGCGGTGGTCCGGTGCGAGAAATCCGCCCAGGGTCCGACGGTCACCTTGGAGGACCGCTTCGGCAAGCACCGGGTCTTCCCCATGGAGCCGCGCGGCTTCCTGCTGGAGGGCCAGGTCGTCACTCTCGTACGCCCCCGCGGCGCCCAGGGAGGTGCCACGGCCGGCCGCCCGGCCCGTACGGCATCCGGCTCACTGGCCGTCCCGGGAGCGCGCGCCCGGGTGGCACGCGCCGGACGCATCTACGTGGAAGGCCGCCACGACGCCGAACTGGTCGAACGGGTGTGGGGCGACGACCTGCGCATCGAGGGCGTCGTCGTGGAGTACCTGGAGGGCATCGACGACCTGCCCGCCGTCGTGCGCTCCTTCTCCCCCGGCCCGGACGCCCGCCTCGGCGTCCTGGTCGACCACCTCGTTCCGGGCTCCAAGGAGTCCCGTATCGCGGCGTCGGTCACCGACCCCGATGTCCTGATCGTCGGCCACCCGTACATCGACGTCTGGGAGGCCGTGAAGCCGTCCTCCGTCGGCATACCGGCCTGGCCGTCCGTACCGCGCGGCCAGGACTGGAAGACGGGCGTGTGCCGGGCACTGGGCTGGCCGCAGAACACCGGCGCGGCCTGGCAGCGCATCCTGTCCTCCGTACGCTCCTACAAGGACGTCGAACCGGCGCTGCTGGGACGGGTGGAGGAACTGATCGACTTCGTCACGGCCGGGAGTGCCGCCCAGCGTGGGGAAGCGTCCTGAACGCACGGGTGTCCAGTCCGACGTCCAGCAGGTCCAGCGGCACCGGATCGCCGAACTCGGTGATGCGTTGCACGGCGTAATCGGCGCCGTCGCCGCTGCCGGTGGGCTCGGTGAGCAGGACGCACCGTCCTATGAGGGGATCGATGATCAAGTAGGCGGGAACCCGGCCCGCCGCATAAACGGAGCGCTTGATGTCGTAGTCACGTTCGACGCTGGTCCTGGAGACGACTTCCACGAGCAGCGTGAGGACGGCGGAGGGAAGCAGCCGCCCGGACACCGGTCCGGCACCGCGCTCCAGCACCACGAGGTCGGGCACCGGCTCGCTGTTCTCACCGAGGATGTCGACATCCTGCGTCTGAACGCGCCGCCAACGCTGTCGCGGGATCTGGTCCATCACATCCGTAACGATGCAGTTGTGGACCCAATCCGGGCTCGCCGTCAGCACGATTTCCCCCCGGAGGAGCTCGGCCTTGAGGCCGTCGGGAACCTGAAGGTTCTCCAAGAGCTCCGGCATCCGGCGTTCATCCACAGCGGTCGTTTCCCTGGCCTGTCGTTTTCTGTCGCCGCATTTACGGCGCCAGACTAAGGACGGCACAGGCGGACACTCGGCGTAGCGAAACCAGTTCACTCAAGTGAGTGATCAGTCCACCAGGTCCCTGACCACCGCGTCCGCCAGCAGCCGTCCGCGCAGGGTCAGTACGGCGCGTCCCGCCTGGTACGGGGCGGGCTCCAGCAGACCGTCGGCCAGCGCCCGGGCGGCGGCGCGGGCACCGGCCGGGGCGAGGATGTCCAGGGGGCAGCCGGCCGCGAGACGCAGCTCCAAAAGGATGCGTTCGACGCGGCGGTCCTCCTCGGGCAGGACCTCGCGGCCCGCGCCCGGTGAGCGGCCCGCCGCCAGCGCCTGGGCGTACGCGCCGGGGTGCTTGACGTTCCACCAGCGCACGCCGCCGACGTGGCTGTGCGCGCCGGGGCCCGCGCCCCACCAGTCGGCGCCGGTCCAGTACAGCTCGTTGTGGCGGCACCGGCCCGCCTCACCGGTCGCCCAGTTCGAGACCTCGTACCACCCAAAGCCCGCCGCGGTCAGCGCCTCCTCGGCGATCAGGTAGCGGTCGGCGTGCACGTCGTCGTCGGTCATCGGGACCTCGCCGCGGCGGATGCGGCGGGCGAGCTGGGTCCCCTCCTCCACGATCAGCGCGTACGCCGACACATGGTCGGGGCCCGCGCCGATCGCCGCGTCCAGGCTCGCCCGCCAGTCCTCCTCGCTCTCCCCCGGCGTCCCGTAGATCAGGTCGAGGTTGACGTGTTCGAAGCCGGCCGCCCGCGCCTCGGCGACACACGCCTCCGGGCGGCCGGGGGTGTGCGTACGGTCCAGGATCTTCAGTACGTGCTGCCGCGCGCTCTGCATCCCGAAGGAGACACGGTTGAACCCGGCCGCGCGCAGCTCCTCCAGGTAGCGCGGGTCCACCGACTCGGGGTTCGCCTCCGTGGTGATCTCCGCGCCCTCGGCCAGGCCGAACTCCTCCCGGATGGCGGCGAGCATCCGCCCCAGGTCGGCGGCGGGCAGCAGGGTCGGGGTGCCGCCGCCGACGAAGACGGTCTCCACCGGCCGCGGGTCGTCCCCGAGCACCTTGCGGGCCAGCCGGATCTCCTCGGCGACGGTCTGCGCGTAGTTCTCCCGCGAGGCGAGCGCGCCGCCGGAGCCGCGCAGCTCGGTGGCGGTGTAGGTGTTGAAATCGCAGTAGCCGCAGCGGGTCGCGCAGTACGGCACGTGCAGATAGAACCCGAGGGGCCGGCCGCCCGCTCCCGCCAGGGCATGAGGGGGCAGCGCCCCGTCGTCGGGCATGGGCTCACCATCAGGCAGTGCGGAAGGCATACCTCCCATTGTCCGCCATGCCGAGGGTTCCCCGGCCGGCCGAGCGGGGAGGTGTACGGGGGGGCGGAAGGGCGGGCCTGTGGGGGTACGTGGCCTATGGGCCGTAGACAGGGCCGACGGCGGACGGCGCCGACGGGGAACGGGGACGGCACCGACGGGGACGGCACCGGCGGAGGCAGCGTCGGCGGGTGGCTGCTTCTACTGGGGCCAGGCCGCCTGGAGCACCAGCATGGCCAGATCGTCGTCCGGCGGTGCCGAGTCGAAGTCGTGCACGGCGCGCCGGAGGTATGCGGCGATGCCGGAGGCGTTCAGGCCGGTGCAGGCCGCGAGGGTGGCCGCCAGCCCGTCCTCGTCGTCGAACAGCCGGCGGCCCGACCGGCGCTCGGTCACCCCGTCCGTGACGCACAGCAGGCTCTCGCCCGGCAGGAGGTCGAAGGACTCGCTCTCGTACGCCGCGTTCTCCATGACGCCGAGCAGCACCTGCGGGGCCGCCACGACCCGGACCTTGCCGTCGGCGCCCAGCACCAGCGGAAGCGGGTGGCCGGCGCTGGCGAGGGTGCAGCGGGCGCCGCCGCCGGGCCCCGGATAGGGCACGATCTCGCCGTACAGGAGGGACAGGAAGCGGGCCTGCTCACCCTCGTCCCGGAATTCGACGGCCGGCTCCAGTACGCTGCCGGCCGCGACGACCGCCGCCGCCACCGCCGCCACCGAGTCGGCGGCCTCCCGCGCCATGGTCTTGTTGAGCCGGTCCAGGACCTCCGCGACCCCGAAGCCGTCCCGCGCCAGCAGACGCAGTACGGGCCGGGCCAGGCCGGTCACCGCCGCCGCCTCGGGGCCGCTGCCGCACACATCGCCCAGCGCGAAGCACCAGCGTCCGCCACCGGCCTCGAACAGGTCCCAGAAGTCGCCGCCCGCCCAGGCGCCCTCGCGCGGCTCGTAGACCACCGAGGACTCGATTCCGGGCACCGTCACCCGCCCGGCGGGCAGCAGCCTGCGCTGGAGGACCTGGCTGATGCGCTCCTGGCGGGCGTAGGCGCGGGCGGTGGCGATGGCCTGGGCCGCGCGCCGCGCCAGATCCTCGATCAGCCCTCTGACCTCGTCGGGGAAGCGCATCAGTCCGGCCCGGCCGAGCAGCAGCGTGCCGTGCCGGCGCCCGCCGGCGACCAGCGGGCAGGCCAGCGCCGCGCCGCCCGGCCCGTATCCGCACGGTTCCTGGGGCCAGGGCCAGGGCACCGCGGGGCCGGCCGGACCCGCGGGCTGTCCGCCCCGGCCCGCCCGGTCGGGCACCGGCGGGTCCTTCTCCAGCACCATGCGCAGCGCCTCGATCCGCGCCTCGTTGGAGTGCCAGACGCGGGCCAGCCGCGGCTGGCCGCCCTCCCCCGGGCCGCCGCCGGGCGCGCCCCCGTCGTAGAGCCACACCGCGCACCAGTCCGCCAGTCTCGGTACGAGCAACTGCGCCGTGACGGAGGCGGCCTGGTCGACGTCCAACTGACCGGCGAGCAGGTCGGAGGCCTCGGCGAGGAAGGACAGCGCGCCGTGGTTGATCCAGTCCGCGTCGGCCCGGCGCAGCGCGGCACGCTGCGGTGAGGGCGCCAGCAGCTCGGCGGCGCGCAGCCCGCGCTGGAGGGCCTGCTCGTCGTAGGAGGACGGCAGGTTCCAGGTGTCCGGGCGGTCCGCCTCGTCGGCGATCAGCCGCAGCCACACGCTCTTCATGTCGCGGCGGTAGGTCACGCCCCAGGACTCGGCGAGCGCGCCGACCAGTTGCAGGCCGTGGCCGCTGCTCTCGGTCGGCGCGGTCTCGTGGTGGCCCCGTACGGCGCGGGCCGGGTGGTGGTCGGACACCTCGAAGACCAGCGCCGCGCGCGGCCCGTCGGCTTCCAGCCGGGCCATCAGCTCCACGGCCGTGCCCGCGTGCACCACCGCGTTGGTGACCAGTTCGCTGACCAGGAGGACCGCTTCGTCGGCCAGGCGGTCGTCGAGGGATTCGGCGCCGGGGAGCCCCCGCGAGATCCAGTCGGCGAGGGAGGCCCGTACGAACTGGCGGGCGGCAGCGGCGGCGCTCGGATTGCCGGGCAGCCGGCCCCGGCGGGTGCTGCCGCCTCCACCGTGCGCGCCGCCGGGCGCGGCGGAACCGACACCGCAGTCAAGACCGGGATCGACAGCGGCATCGATACCGGATCCGGCGCCGGGGCCGGATCCGGACCCCGGACCGGTTCCGGGTCCGAGGCCGGGGGCCGTCGCGGGCGCGCCGTCGGGGGCGCGGCCCGTACCGCTGTCGGGGGCGCGGCCCGTACCGCCGTGGGTGTCGACGTCGGAAGCGTTCGCGCGAGAGGCGGTGTCCGCGGACGAGGACGCGCTCACGGAAGAAGTGCTCGCGGGGGAGCTTTCGGAACGGGAAGCGGAACCCGGGCCGGGCACGGACGCCGTACCGGTCGATGCCGTACCGGTCGATGCTGTACCGGTCCCGAGGCCGGGGCCGGGCCCGGAACCCCTGCCGTCCCCGGAACCGGCGGTGCCCTCGGTCCTGGGGCCGTGATCCGGCCCGGCACCGGGGCGGGCCTTGCCGCCGGCGTCGCTGTCCGTACCGGAACCGCCCTCGCAACCACCGCGGCCCGCCTCGGTGGGCGGGCCGGCGCCGGCGGGAACGGAGGCCTGCTCTGGAGAGGAGCCGGCCGGTGCGGAGGCACAAGCGGAAGGAGAACCGGAAGGAAGGACGGGAGGAGAGCCGGAGGGAAGACCGGCGGCGGGCGCGGGCCCGGACGCAGGCCCGGAGGCGGGCGCGGGCGCCGCGGCGAAGGGGCCGGTGGACGCGGGCGCGCCGCGGCCCGGCGCGGCGCCGGACCGGCCGCCGTCCGTGCCGTCCCGCTCCCCGCACGCACCCGCGCCGCACGTACCGGCAGCGGGCTGACCGGCTCCGGTACGGGCCGCCGCACGCGCCCCGGCGACGTCCCTCGGTGATGAAGTCGGCGTCCACATTGAGCAACTCCCGAGCAGTTCCGCAATAGCGCCAAACACGCCACTGCCAGAGTGACAGACTGAGCGCGCCTATAAGCACCGAGTTACTGAAGTGGGCGGTCATGGCAGTGGATTCGGCAGTTCCCCGAGTGTCGGGCGCGTCAAGTGGTGACCAGGTCCGTGAGGCGGACCTCAGACCGCTTCTGACGGCGCTGACGTCCATGTCGGCCGGGGACTTCCGTACCCGGCTGCCGGTCGCCCACGAGGGGGTGCTCGCCGAGCTGTCCGCCGTCTTCAACCAGGTCGCGGCCCGCAACCAGCACCTGTCCGACGAGCTGTCGCGGCTGCGCTCGGAAGTCGTACGGCAGGGGCGGCTGGACGAACGGATGTCGGCGAGCCCCGGTCCGGGGACGTGGGCCACCTCCGTACAGGCCGCCAACGCCATCATCGACGCCCTGGTCATCCCCACGGCCCAGGCCACGCAGGTGCTGGACGCGGTGGCGGGCGGCGACCTGACGCTGCGGGTGGACCTGCACGACGGCAACCGCCCGCTGCGCGGCGACCGGCGCCGCCTGGGCCGGGCGGTGAACCGCATGGTCGACCAGCTCTCCCTGTTCACCGCCGAGGTCACCCGGGTGGCCCGCGAGTCCGGGACGGAGGGCCGGCTCGGCGGCCGGGCGAAGGTGGCGGGGCTGTCGGGGAGCTGGCGGGATGTCACCGAGGCCGTCAACACGATGGCGGCGCGGCTGACGGCCCAGGTGCGTGACATCGCGCTGGTGACCACGGCGGTGGCGCGCGGTGACCTGACCCGTCAGGTGACGGTCGAGGCGGCGGGTGAGCTGCTGGAGCTGAAGATGACCGTCAATACGATGGTCGATCAGCTCTCGGCGTTCGCCGACGAGGTCACCCGGGTGGCCCGCGAGGTCGGCACCGAAGGGCAGCTCGGCGGCCGGGCGCAGGTCAGGGGCGTGTCGGGGGTCTGGAAGGACCTCACCGACAACGTCAACTTCATGGCCTCCAACCTCACCTCCCAGGTACGCAACATCGCCCAGGTCACCACCGCCGTCGCCAACGGCGACCTCAGCCAGAAGATCACCGTCGACGCGCGCGGCGAGATCCTTCAGTTGAAGCTGACGGTCAATACGATGGTGGACCAGCTCTCGGCGTTCGCCGACGAGGTCACCCGGGTGGCCCGCGAGGTCGGCACCGAAGGCCGGCTCGGCGGCCGGGCGCACGTCCGCGGGGTGTCGGGGGTCTGGAAGGACCTCACGGACAACGTCAACTTCATGGCCGACAACCTGACCAGTCAGGTGCGCAACATCGCGCTGGTCGCCACCGCCGTGGCGGAGGGCGACCTCGGCAAGAAGATCACCGTCGAGGCCAAGGGCGAGATCCTGGAGGTCAAGTCGACGATCAACACGATGGTGGACCAGCTCTCGGCGTTCGCCGACGAGGTCACCCGGGTGGCCCGCGAGGTCGGCACCGAAGGCAACCTGGGCGGTCAGGCGCAGGTCCGCGGCGCGTCCGGCGTCTGGAAGGACCTCACCGACAACGTCAACTTCATGGCCTCCAACCTCACCTCCCAGGTACGCAACATCGCCCAGGTCACCACGGCGGTGGCCGACGGCGACCTGTCCAAGAAGATCACGGTCGACGCGCGCGGCGAGATCCTGGAGCTGAAGGACACCGTCAACAGCATGGTGGAGCAGTTGCGGGCGTTCGCCGACGAGGTCACCCGGGTGGCCCGCGAGGTCGGCACCGAAGGCAACCTGGGCGGCCGGGCCCAGGTCCGCGGCGCGTCCGGCGTATGGAAGGACCTCACCGACAACGTCAACTTCATGGCCTCCAACCTCACGACCCAGGTACGCAACATCGCGCTGGTCGCCACCGCCGTCGCCCAGGGCGACCTTTCCAAGAAGATCGACGTGGACGCGCGCGGCGAGATCCTGGAGCTGAAGACCACCCTGAACACCATGGTCGACACCCTGTCCTCCTTCGCCTCCGAGGTGACCCGGGTGGCCCGCGAGGTGGGCAGCGAGGGCCGGCTCGGCGGCCAGGCCCGGGTCGAGGGCGTGTACGGCACGTGGAAGCGGCTGACGACGAACGTCAACGAACTGGCCTCCAACCTGACGACGCAGGTACGGGCCATCGCCGAGGTCGCCTCCGCGGTGGCCGCCGGCGACATGACCCGTAACGTCACCGTCGAGACCCAAGGAGAGGTCGCCGAACTGAAGGACAACATCAACCTGATGGTCTCCAACCTGCGCGAGACCACCCGCGCCAAGGACTGGCTGGAGTCGAACCTGGCGCGGCTGGCGGGCCTGATGCAGGGCCACCGCGACCTGGTGGAGGTCGCCGATCTGATCCTGCGCGAGCTGACGCCGCTGGTGAACGCCCAGTACGGCGCGTTCTTCCTGGCCGACACCGACCCCGACAGTCTCCACCTGGCCTTCATCGCCGGCTACGGCTCGGCACAGGACACCACCCTCGACACGCCCGGGTCCCTGGACCACGGCCTGGTGCGCCAGGCGGCGCTGGAGAAGAAACGCATCCTGGTGGAGGAGGCCCCGCCGGACTACATCAAGATCAATTCGGGTCTGGGCGAGGCCAAACCGGCGACCGTCGTCATCATCCCCGTCCTCTTCGAGGACCAGACCCTGGGCGTCATCGAGCTGGCCTCCTTCTCCCGCTTCTCCGACGTCCACCTCGCCTTCTTCGACCAGTTCGTCAACACCATCGGCGTCGCCATCAACACCATCGTCGCCAACTCCCGTACCGAATCCCTGCTCGGCGAGTCCCAGCGGCTGGCCCGCCAGCTCCAGGAGCGTACGGACGAACTCCAGCGCCGGCAGGCCGAACTCCAGCGCTCCAACGCCGAACTGGAGGAGAAGGCCGCGCTGCTGGCCAGCTCCTCCCAGTACAAGTCCGAGTTCCTGGCGAACATGTCGCACGAGCTGCGCAACCCGCTGAACTCCCTGCTCATCCTGGCCCGGCTGCTGGCCGACAACCCCGACGGGCACCTGACGGAGCAGGAGGTGCAGTTCGCGGTGACCATCCACCGCTCCGGCTCCGACCTGCTCCAGCTCATCAACGACATCCTGGACCTGTCCAAGATCGAGGCCGGCCGGATGGACGTACGCCCCAAGCGGCTGCCGCTGATCAAGCTGCTGAACTACGTGCACGACACCTTCCGCCCGATGACCCTGGACCGCGGCCTGGCCTTCGAGGTGTCGGTGAGCGAGAGCGTCCCCAAGGAGCTGTTCTCCGACGAGCAGCGGCTCCAGCAGGTGCTGCGCAACCTGCTGTCCAACGCCGTGAAGTTCACCGCCGCCGGAAAGATCGACCTGCGGGTCGACCGCGGCGGCCAGGACGACTCGATCGCCTTCACCGTCACCGACACCGGCATCGGCATCGCCCCCGAGAAGCTGCCGGTCATCTTCGAGGCGTTCCAGCAGGCGGACGGCACGACCAACCGCAAGTACGGCGGTACGGGCCTGGGCCTGTCCATCAGCCGCGAGATCGCGGGCCTGCTGGGCGGCCGGATCACCGCCTCCAGCCGGCCGGGGCACGGCAGCGTCTTCACCCTGTACGTACCGGCCGTGTGCCCCGGATACGCCGATCTGCCCCCGGACAGCTCACCGCAGGACCAGCGTCCCGAAACCGCCCGGTACCTCAACGGTCCCCTTCCGCAGCCGCGTACCGGCGGGCCCGGCAGCCGGGAGGACTCCCCGTGGCCGACCGCCTCCCGTCTGGAGGACTGGGTGACCGGCCCGGCCGGCACCCTGCTCTCCGGCTGTCAGGTACTGGTCGTGGATGACGACATCCGCAACGTCTTCGCCCTCACCAACGTCCTCAGCCGGGTGGGCATGCGGGTGGTCTACGCCGAACACGGCCGCGAGGGCATCAAGCTGCTGGGCAAGAACCCCGGCATCAACCTCGTCCTGATGGACATCATGATGCCGGAAATGGACGGCTACGAGACCATCCGGGCCATCCGCCGCACCCCCCGCTTCGCCGACCTGCCCGTGATCGTCCTCACCGCCAAGGCCATGCCCGGCGACCGTGAGAAGTCCCTGGAGAGTGGCGCCAACGAATACGTTCCCAAACCCGTTGACGTGGACCGCCTGCTGACGGTGGCCGTGGAGCTGCTGTCCCGGCAGCAGAATGCCGCCCCGGCAGCGGACGGCGCATCCGACACGCTCGACCCCGAGGCGACACCGTAGGGGTCCTTAAGGCTCAGAGGCCCATGATGACCAATGGAACCTGCACCGACGCGGAAGACCGGGCGGGGATCCTCCTCGTCGACGACATGGAGGACAATCTCGCCGCCCTGGAGGCGGTCCTCGCCTCCCTGGGCGAGCCGCTCGTGCGGGCGCGCTCGGGAGAGGAGGCGATGAAGGCACTGCTGCGCCAGGAGTTCGCGGTCGTCCTGCTGGACATCCTGATGCCCGGCATGGACGGTTTCGAAACCGCGTCCAACATCAAACGCCTCGACCAGACCAAGGACATCCCGATCATCTTCCTGACCGGGACCGACAGCGACTCCGGATTCGCCTTCCGCGGCTACTCCACCGGTGCCGCGGACTACCTCACCAAACCGTTCGACCCATGGGTGCTGCGCGCCAAGGTCAGTGTCTTCCTGGACCTGCACCGCAAGAACCGGCAACTGCGGCGGCTGATCGAGCAGAACCACCACCGGATCGGCCGGCTCGCGGAGCGGATCGGCGAAGTGGAACGGCAGTTGGCCGACAGCGACACATTGGACGTACGCGAACTGGCGCAGAGCGTGGCACGGATGGAGGAGTCGGTACGGGCGCTGCGGCGCGGGGTGCTGTGAGAGGGGTGCTGTGAGCGGGGGGTGCTGTGAGCGCGGCGTGCTGTGAGCAGGAGGTGCCGCCGGGGCGGGGTATCGGCCTGGCCGGGGTGGGGTGGCGTACGGGCGCGTATGGGGCGTACGCGTATGGGGCGTGCGCGTACGCAGCAGGCGCGCAGGAGGGAGTGCGGAGCGAGGCGGGGGCGCGCGGGCGCGGCCGGGGTGATACCCGGTACGCCCGCCGCGCCCGGCGTGCCCGTCAGGTTTCGCGTGTCCCCGCGTACATCTCCTCCAACAGGTCCTTGAACGTCCGTTCCACCACCGGCCGCTTGACCTTCAGGCTGGGTGTGACTTCCCCGTGCTCGATGTCCAGGTCACGCGGCAGCAGCCGGAACTTGCGGATCCGCTGCCAGCGCTGGAGCCCCTCGTTGACCCGCTGCACATATCCGTCGATCAGCGCCCGCGCCTCCTCGGAGGCGACGACCTCGGAGTAGGTCTTCCCCTCCATGCCGTGCTCCCGGGCCCAGACCATGATCGTCGGCTCGTCGAGGGCGATCAGCGCGCTGCAGAAGTTCCGGTTGGCGCCGTGCACCAGCACATTGGAGACGAACGGGCAGACCGCCTTGAACTGACCCTCGACCTCGGCCGGCGCGATGTACTTGCCGCCGGAGGTCTTGATCAGGTCCTTCTTGCGGTCGGTGATCCGCAGATAGCCGTCCGGGGACAGCTCGCCGATGTCCCCGGTGTGCAGCCAGCCGTCCGGTTCGAGCACCTCGGCGGTCTGCTCCGGCATCCCGTGGTAGCCCTGCATGATGCCCGGCCCGCGCATCAGGATCTCGCCGTCCTCGGCGATCCGTACCTCCGTACCGGGCAGCGGCTTGCCGACCGTGCCGGTGCGGTACGCCTCGGGGTTGACGAAGCTGGCGGCGCTGGACTCGGTCAGCCCGTACCCCTCCAGGATGTGGATCCCGGCGCCGGCGAAGAAGTAGCCGATCTCGGGCGCCAGCGCGGCGGAGCCGGAGACCGCGGCGCGCAGCCGTCCGCCGAAGGCTTCCCGCAGCTTGCTGTAGACGAGCGCGTCGGCGACTTTGTGCCGGGCGGCGAGCGCGAAGGGCACCGAGCCGTTGCCCGTACGGCGGAAGTTCTCCTGGGAGACCTTGGCGTACTCGCGCGCCACACCGGCCGCCCACTGGAAGATCTTGAACTTGGCGCTGCCGCCCTCCCGCGCCTTGGCCGCGATACCGTTGTAGACCTTCTCGAAGATCCGCGGAACGGCCGCCATATAGGTCGGCCGCACGACCGGCAGATTCTCGATGATCTTGTCCACCCGGCCGTCGACCGCGATCACATGACCGAGCGCGATCTGCCCGGCGGTCAGCACCTTCCCGAAGACGTGCGCCAGCGGCAGCCACAGGTACTGCACGTCGTCCTCCAGGACCAGCCCGGTCGCCTGGATCGCGCGCGCCATGTACGACCAGCAGTCGTGCGGCAGCCGTACGCCCTTGGGCCGGCCGGTCGTACCGGAGGTGTATATGAGTGTCGCGAGTTGGTCGGCGCGCAGTGACTGCACGCTGTCCTTGACGCAGGCCGGGTTCCTCTCCAGGTAGGCCGCGCCACGCCGTTCCAGCTCGGCCAGGGAGATCACCCAGTCCTGCGGGTCGCCCTCCTCGGCCTTGGCGTCCGCCTCGTCGATGACCACGACATGCGCCAGGTCCGGCAGCTCGGCGCGCTTCTCGCGGGCCTTGGCGAGCTGCTCGGCGTTCTCCGCGATCAGCAGCCGGCTGCCGGAGTCGGAGAGGATGTACGCCGTCTCCTCCGCGTTGGTGCTGGGGTAGACGGTGGTGGTGGCGGCGCCGGAACACAGCACCCCCAGGTCGGCGAGAATCCACTCGACGCGGGTGCTCGCCGCGAGCGCCACCCGCTCTTCGGGGCGCAGGCCCAGCTCGATCAGGCCCGCGGCGGTGGCGTACACCCGCTGCGCGGCTTCGGCCCAGGTCATCGAGCGCCACTCGTCCGGGCCCCGGCCGGAGGCGCAGGGCACCGGGTAGCGGAACGCCTCGGCCTGAGGAGTTGCCGCGACGCGTTCCAGGAAGAGGGCCGCCACTGAGGACGGCCGGTTCTCGATCAACGTCTGGGTGTCCGTCACGGCATCCTCCGGGGCCCGCATCGTTGCTGGTGACTCGCGAGTAACCTTCGAGCAGTGATCAGGGTAGAGCGCCATCCGCCGCCATGTAAGGGGCTGCGGCCGACTGGTTCAGGATGTGACCAGCCCGATAGGTGCCACATACATGCAGGGCGTACGACTCCCTGCGCCACATGCCCGGCGTACGACAAAAGCGCCCGCCCCGAAGAGGGACGGACGCTTTGCCCGGCGTCACTGTCGTACGACACGACGCCGAGGTCACCAGAAAGTCAATCCTGGCTCCCGAAAGTCACCCGCCAGAGTGACTTTTCGTTCACGGGCTGTACGCGGACGTCAACGCGAGGTCACTTCTTGGCCTTGGCGTCGCCGTCGTCGGAGGACAGCACGGCGATGAAGGCTTCCTGCGGAACCTCCACACTGCCGACCATCTTCATCCGCTTCTTGCCTTCCTTCTGCTTCTCCAGCAGCTTGCGCTTACGGGAGATGTCGCCGCCGTAGCACTTGGCGAGGACGTCCTTGCGGATCGCGCGGACCGTCTCACGGGCGATGACCCGGCTGCCGATGGCGGCCTGGATCGGCACCTCGAAGTTCTGCCGCGGGATCAGCTCGCGCAGCTTGGCGACCAGCCGCACACCGTACGCGTACGCCTTGTCCTTGTGCGTGATCGCGGAGAACGCGTCGACCTTGTCGCCGTGCAGCAGGATGTCGACCTTGACCAGGTCCGAGATCTGCTCACCGGTGGGCTCGTAGTCCAGCGACGCGTAGCCGCGGGTCTTGGACTTCAACTGGTCGAAGAAGTCGAAGACGACCTCGGCCAGCGGCAGCGTGTAACGGATCTCCACGCGGTCCTCGGAGAGGTAGTCCATGCCCAGCAGGCTGCCGCGCCGGGTCTGGCACAGCTCCATGATCGCGCCGATGAACTCGCTGGGCGCCAGGATCGTGGCCCGTACGACCGGCTCGTGCACCTGATCGATCTTGCCTGTGGGGAACTCGCTGGGGTTGGTGACGACATGCTCGCTGCCGTCCTCCATGTCCACGCGGTAGATCACGTTCGGCGCGGTGGCGATCAGATCCAGGCCGAACTCGCGCTCCAGACGCTCACGGATGACCTCCAGGTGCAGCAGGCCCAGGAAGCCGACGCGGAAGCCGAAGCCCAGGGCCGCCGAGGTCTCCGGCTCGTAGACCAGCGCGGCGTCGTTGAGCTGGAGCTTGTCCAGCGCCTCACGCAGCTCCGGGTAGTCCGAGCCGTCCAGCGGGTACAGACCCGAGAACACCATCGGCTTGGGGTCCTTGTATCCGCCCAGCGCCTCGGTGGCACCCCCACTGAGCTGGGTGATCGTGTCACCCACCTTGGACTGGCGGACGTCCTTGACGCCGGTGATCAGATAACCCACCTCACCGACCGACAGTCCGTCGGCGGCGGTCATCTCGGGCGAGTTGGTGCCGATCTCCAGCAGCTCGTGAGCGGCGCCGGTGGACATCATCTTGATGCGCTCGCGCTTGCTGAGCGTACCGTCGACGACCTTCACGTACGTCACCACGCCACGGTAGGCGTCGTAGACGGAGTCGAAGATCATCGCACGGGCGGGCGCGTCCTTGACGCCGACCGGCGGCGGAACCTCACGGACGACCTTGTCGAGCAGCTCGGGGACGCCCATGCCGGTCTTGGCGGACACACGGAGCACGTCGGAGGGGTCGCAGCCCACGAGGTTCGCCAGCTCGGCGGCGAACTTCTCGGGCTGGGCGGCCGGCAGGTCGATCTTGTTGAGCACCGGGATGATCGTGAGGTCGTTCTCCATCGCCAGGTACAGGTTGGCGAGGGTCTGCGCCTCGATGCCCTGTGCGGCGTCGACCAGGAGGATGCACCCCTCACACGCGGCGAGGGAGCGGGACACCTCATAGGTGAAGTCGACGTGGCCCGGGGTGTCGATCATGTTGAGGATGTGGGTCCTGCCACTGTCCTCGCTCGGCGCCCAGGGCAGCCGGACCGCCTGGGACTTGATCGTGATGCCGCGCTCGCGCTCGATGTCCATGCGGTCGAGGTACTGCGCGCGCATCTGCCGCTGATCGACGACACCGGTGATCTGGAGCATCCGGTCGGCGAGCGTGGACTTGCCGTGGTCGATGTGCGCGATGATGCAAAAGTTACGGATGAGAGCCGGGTCGGTACGGCTCGGTTCCGGCACGTTCGTAGGGGTCGCGGGCACGCAGGGTCCATTCAGTGAACGCGGGTAGGCGGGACTCGGTTATATGTGTGCCCCCTATCGTCCCATGAGCGGCGGCCCCGGTCCGGTTTGGGAGGCCGTGACCACTGCTGGTAGCCTGGTCCACTGCGCTTTGTGCCCTCTCACGTGCGAGGCGCGACTCGAAATTCCAACGAACCTGAAAAGGCTCTTTCGTGGCGAACATCAAGTCCCAGATGAAGCGGATCAAGACCAACGAGAAGGCTCGTCAGCGCAACAAGGCTGTCAAGTCCGCTCTGAAGACCTCGATCCGTCGTACTCGCGAGGCCGTGGAGGCCGGTGACCTGCAGAAGGCCACCACCGCCGCCGCCGAGGCGAGCAAGAAGCTCGACAAGGCCGTCAGCAAGGGCGTCATCCACAAGAACGCCGCCGCCAACAAGAAGTCCGCGCTGGCCAAGAAGGTCGCCGCGCTCAAGGGCTGACCTCAGAGCTTTCTTTCGCCGGCAGGGACCCAGCGGCCCCTCTCTCCGCTCCTTCCGGTGCACCACCGCGCCGCACGCGGCCTGCGTTCGCCACGCGGGTGCGGCGCACCTGTTCCGTCCGTGGAACGGAAACAACGCCTCAGGCACACGGCCTCGCATCCACCCTTCCCCAGGGTGGTGCGGGGCCGTTTGTCGTGTACGGACAGGGGCGGGGCCGTGATGACGTCAGCCAGGACCCGGGTCCTGCCCTGAGGTGAGGTCCTGGTCCGCCATCTGCCGCTCGGCCTGCCGGAGCGGCGCCCTGCCGTTGGTCACATTGACTCTCATACCGGTAATTGAGGACCGAAGCTTCCTGGTCCTGCGGGGGCGGTCCGGTCCGCTACGCTGCGGCGCATGTCCATTTCGGGGGATCAGAACCATCCCTACGCACAGCCGCAGCCTCCCTCCCAGCCACCGACACCACCGCCGGGCCCGTACGGCCAGGTGGGGCAGAGCGGCCCGGCAGGAACGGGGCCGGCGGCCCAGTCGGCCGGCCCGGTGCCCGCGCAGCAGAACCCGTACGCCCAGTCGGCCCCCTACCCGTCCCCGGGCCAGCCCCCGGCCGGGACGTACGGCTATCCGGCACCCGGCACCGGCCTGCCGCCCAGCACGCCCCCGGGCGGACCCGGCTCTCCCGACGCCCCCGGGAAGGGCGCACGCGGCTGGCTGTGGGCGCTCGGCGGGGCCGTCGGCGCCCTGGCGATGGGCGGCGCCGTACTCTTCGCCACCGGCGCTTTGGAGGACGCACAGCCCACCGCCGATCTCGCGGGCTACTCGTACACCAGCGACCTGTGCGCCATCACTTCGCTCACGCCCTATGAGAACGCGGGTTTCAAGACGAAACCCGCCGGCAGCGCGGGCTCGAAGGGGGACAACCCCCAGCACAGCGGCATCCAGCAGAACTCCCTGGACTCCATGTGGTGCAACACCGAGCTCCAGCCGTCCAGCGCGGGCAGCGGAAGCAGCACCGACTACTCCTCGATGTGGGTCTACAGCGCGGCCACCTTGCACAAGAAGGCCGACCCGACCCCGGAATTCGCGGACACCTACCACGCGTACGAGAGCCAGAAGTCCTCGATCACGTACAAGGTCACGCAGGTCTCGGGCATCGGCGACGAGGCGTACCTGGTGACCCGCAACGAGGAGAGCAACAGCACCAGCTCCTATGTGCTCCTCGGCGTCCGACAGGGCTGGATGACCTACCAGGTGACCTGGTCCAGCTACACCTCCAGCAGCTCCGGCAAGCCGCCGAGCACCGACCAGATCGCGGACATGCTGAAGAACAGCACGACGGAAACACTGAAGAAACTCCGCCACTGACACCCGCCACACGGCCGTGACCGCCCCACCCGGCAGGCCGCAGTGCCCTGGGCCCATGCGACCTGTGCACCCGGGACCCGGCCACCCTTCACCCGGCTTCTTAACAGCGGCAGCCGGCCGATTCCGGCACCCGCTGACGCCGCCCTCCCCGGTTCCCTCACCGGGACCGGGCGGCGCGGGCAATGGTGACGACGGCCTTCTCCAGGGCGTACTCGGGGTCGTCTCCGCCGCCCTTGACGCCGGCGTCGGCGTCGGCCACGGCTCGCAGGGCCGTGGCCACGCCGTCCGCCGACCAGCCACGCATCTGCTGCCGCACCCGGTCGATCTTCCACGGCGGCATACCCAGCTCCCGGGCCAGATCGCCGGGCCGGGCACCGCGCGGCGCGGAGGCGAGCTTGCCGATGGCCCGTACCCCTTGGGCGAGCGCACTGGTGATCATGACGGGGGCGACGCCCGTCGCGATGGCCCAGCGCAGCGCTTCCAGGGCCTCGGCGGCCCGCCCCTCCACAGCACGGTCGGCGACGGTGAAGCTCGACGCCTCGGCCCGGCCCGTGTAGTAGCGGGCGACGACGGCCTCGTCGATGGCGCCCTCGATGTCGGCGACGAGCTGGGAACAGGCCGAGGCCAGCTCCCGCAGATCGCTGCCGATGGCGTCGACGAGCGCCTGGCACGCCTCAGGAGTGGCGGAGCGCCCCACCGTACGGAACTCGGAACGGACGAAAGCCAGCCGGTCTGCTGGCTTGGTCATCTTGGCGCAGGCGACCTCACGCGCACCGGCCTTGCGCGCCGCGTCCAGCAGCCCCTTGCCCTTGGCGCCGCCGGCGTGCAGCAGCACCAGCGTGATCTCCTCGGCGGGCGCGCCGAGGTAGCCCTTGACGTCCTTGATCGTGTCGGCGGACAGTTCATGGGCGTTACGGACCACCACGACCTTCCGCTCGGCGAAGAGGGAAGGGCTGGTGAGCTCGGCGAGGGTGCCGGGCTGCAACTGATCGGGACCGAGGTCACGCACATCGGTGTCCGCGTCGGCGGCACGGGCGGCTGCCACCACCTGCTGCACCGCGCGGTCCAGGAGCAGGTCCTCCTGGCCCACGGCGAGCGTGACGGGGGCGAGCGGGTCGTCGTTTGCTGTCTTCCTGGCCATCGCGCTCCAGCATCCCACGGCCCACTGACACCGCTCCGTCACCCACCAGCCGGTGGACCGGCGACCTGGTACGCCCGCCGCCCGCCTCACCCCCGGGCTGTCGGACAATGATCCGGTGAGCGATGTTCGACATGTACTGGTACTGCCCGATCGCGACGCCGCCGAGGAAGTGGCCGAAGCCCTGGCCGAACGCTTCGGTCTCGCGGAAGAACCTCAGCTCGTACGGGACGCGCTGGCCGGCGAGGACGACGCCGAGGACGCCCAGTGGCTGGTGGTACTCGAAGACCCGACAGGCTCGTACGACCCCGCCGGGCTCCATGAGCTGGCGGACTCATACGAAGGCTGGCTGGAGACCGAATAGAGACGGTCCACGAACCACACACCCCGGAGCCGATCCGCACAACGCAGAGCGAGGCGAAACGGGACGCGCCCCGCCCCGAGCCCACTCCGATACAAACCGGTCAGTTGCGGGCTCGGAGCTCGGGCACCCGGTCCAGAACGATCCCGAAGTGCGCACGGTAGGCCGGAAGCACCTCGTCTTCGGACAGCTCGCGTTCCGCACGGCCGCCATCGGGGCCGCTGGTGACCAACGTACGTCCGGAGAGCGTCACCCGGCCGGTCTCCGTCAGACGCGAGCAGACCAGGGACCGGGTGAAGTGCGATGCGGGTGAGGTGCGATGCCACCAGCTACCGGCCTCGAAGTCACGCAACGCGCGCGGGCGCGGCTCGACGCGGTACTGCGGCGCGCCGTCCCGCAACACGTCCAGGTCCCCCTCAGGCGTCTCCTCGATACGGAAGACGCCACCGGGATCGAGCTGATCGTCACGGCTGTCGAAGCGCAGGGGAAAGTGGCTGTTACGGCCGAAGCCGACATCCACCAGCCACGGTCCGGCGGAGGTGTCGACCCGCAGGGCGAGATGGTCGTACGGAATCCCGACGCCATCGGGACCAAAAACACGGGCGGCAAGCAGTTGGACGTCGTATCCCAGCGCTTTGAGGAGAGCCGCGAAGGCACCGTTGAGTTCGTAGCAGAAGCCACCGCGCCGAGCCCGTACCACCTTGTCCACCAGGGCCTTGTCCTCCAGCACGATGTCCTCGCCGAGATGGACGGAGAGATTCTCGAACGGGACGGTCAGCAGATGGCGGAACTGGAGGTCACGCAGCGCCTTGGCGTCCGGGGCGGCGGGCCGGTCGGCGCCGATCCGCCGCAGGTAGGCGTCAGTACGCTCGGGGTCCATCAGCTACCCACCCTCTCGGTGGCGAACCAGCGCCGGACCTGCTCGGCCACCGACTCCGGAGTTCCGGCAACGATGTCCGCGACGGTCTGTTTGGCGAGCTCACGGCGCCAGGCAAGCTCCGCCTTGTGCATGACCTGGGAAATCCCGCAGGGGCGGCGGTAGACGTGTGCGGGCATTTCGGCCCCGGAGCCCCGGCGCCGGATCTCGGAGCAGCGGAAGGCGTCTTCGGTGCCCTCAATGGCGGCGACGACATCCATGAAGGAGATCTTCTCCGGAGGCCGGGCGAGACGGAAGCCACCCGGGCCCCCGGGGTGGAGGTCAGGATGTCCGCTCGCACGAGAGCTTGAAGGCGCTTGTTCAGGTAGGCCGGGGGAAGCTCGAAGGAGGCCGCCAGCCTGGCTGTCGACACCGGCGTGTCCCCGCCGAGCCACGCGAGCGTCACACAGCAGTGCAAGCCCCACTCGACGCCCTCACTCATCCTCATATTCTGGATTCTACAGATCCGGGTTCATCACCCGCCGACCTCCAGCACCGACCGGAGACACCCCCCTCCCTCCGCCCCTTGGCACAACAGCGCAGGACAGCGGCATTCATGCGGGGAAGCGAGCACGGGCTCTCCGCCGGCCGGCTGAGCGTGCCGGCCGACGTCCACCGCCCTGCACGACAGTGCCGAGTCGGCCCGGGCTGCCGACGACCGCGATGGCGCCCTCGGTATCGGTCCGCAGCACGGTGGCTCCTTCCGAGCGCAACGCGCGGATCGTGCCGGGTGCCGGATGCCCGTACGGGTTGCCGGCACCACAAGAGATCAAGGCCAGGCGCGGGGTGAGCCGCTGCATCAGGTGTGGATCCTGGTAGGCGGAGCCGTGGTGCGCCACCTTCAGCACGTCGACTGCCCCCAGGGTGGGATGGGTGGACAGCAGGGCTTCTTGAGCCGGTGGTTCAAGGTCGCCAAGGAGAAGAAACGTCAAACCGGCCGTACGGATCAACAAGGTGACGCTCGCGTCGTTGGGTCCCTCGAAAAGACGCGGAGTCGCCCGCGCGGTGCCATTCCCGGCCGTCGACGCACCCACGCCCGCCCCTTTCATCAGCTTTGCTGCAGGTGCGAGCAGAGGAGGCCCGGGCGGGAGGGACGGAGGGAGTACAGGCGGCCACAGGACTTCCCAGGACAGCGGGCCGAGGGTACGGCGTTCGCCCGCCGCGGCGCGGATCACCGGCGCACCTGCCGCCGCGGCCTGGCGGCGTACGAAGTCAACCTGGTACCCCGGCTCTTCGAGCGACGTCGTCTCGATCGCACCGACCGAGCGACCACGCAGCGCCCCTGGAAGCCCGTCCACATGGTCGGCGTGGAAGTGTGTCAGTACCAGGAGCGGGATGCGGTGGACGCCCAAGTCCGTAAGACAACGGTCGATGGCTCGCGGCTCCGGTCCGGTGTCCACGACCAAGGCTGTCCCCTCCCCGGCCGCGATGACCAGTCCGTCCCCCTGACCCACGTCACACGCGACAGCTCGCCAGCCCGGGGGCGGCCAGCCGGTGATGACACGGGTGAACAGGACGGGCCGCAGGACCACGACGAGCAGGAGCAACGCGCAGAGCACACACAGCAGGCGATGGCGCAGCAGTCGGCGCCCAAGCAGCACGAGGACCACGATCGCAGCCGCCAGCAGCAGTCCCCCGGTCCATCCACCCGGCCAGTCGAATTCCGCCCCTGGCAGGGCCGCCCCCGTACGGGCGACGCCGGCGATCCACACGGCGGGCCAGCCGGCACACCAGGCGAGTCCGCCGGCGAGTGGCGGTAGTAAGGGCGCGGCGGCGAGAGTGGCGAAGCCAAGGATGGTGGCAGCAGCGACAGCCGGCTCGGCCAGCAGGTTGCAGGGGACGGCCACCAGGCCGACCCTGGCCGCGAGTACGGCGATGACGGGCGCGCAGACCGCCTGGGCCGCAGCCGCCGCGGCGAGCACCTCGGCCAGGCGTGACGGGACCCGGCGGCGCTGGAGCGCCGCGCTCCACCGTGGGGCAAGCATGAGCAGAGCACCGGTCGCCAGGACGGAGAGCAGGAAACCGTAACTGTGAGCGAGCCAGGGATCATACAGAACGAGCAGCAGGACCGCCGCGGCGAGCGCGGGAACCAGGGAACGCCGTCGGCCCGTGCCGATGGCGAGCAGCGTGATCAGTCCGCAGGCCGCGGCGCGCAGCACGCTGGGGTCAGGACGGCAGACGACGACGAAGGCGAGCGCAATCGTGCCGCCGACCAGGGCGGTAAGGCGCAGAGACAGTCCCAGGCGCGGCGCCAGGCCCCGCCGTTCGGCACGTATGGCAAGGTGGGGCGGGCCGATCAGTAGCGCAAGCACGATGGTCAGGTTGCTTCCGGATACGGCCAGCAGATGGGACAGGTCGGTGGCTCGGAAGGCGTCGTCCAGGTCGGGCGGTACACGGGAGGTATCTCCTACGACCAGGCCGGGTAACAGGGCGCGGGCATCGAGTGAGAGGCCGTCGGTCGCCCGGCGCAGACCGGATCGCAGATCCCCGGCCAGCCGCTGGAGGGCGGACGGTGCAGCCACTTCCTGCGGGGGCCCGTCACCGGACACTCGCAGGACGGCGGCTATGCCGTCGGAGGATGTCAGAGCCGGTGCTGTGCGGGCCGTGACGCGGATCCGGGTGGAGGGCAGCAGCCCACGCCAGGCCGCCGCGTGCTGCCGCGCCTCGTCCGATGCCCCGCCGGTTCTTCCCTTCGCTGGCTTGTGGAGTTGTTCTTGCTGTCGCTGGTGCTGATGTACGACGACCAAGACCGGTGTGTGGGTTTTGGTCACTTCACCGTTGGCCGCAATGACGCGGACGGCGTCGGCGGTGAACGTCAGTAGGGGCGGCATCCTTTGGGAACCGAGGACTTTCGGGCGAGTCGTCCGTGGGTCGCCGGTGACTTCTACTTCGGCCGTGACGTGGGCGTACCGGCGTGCCAGGTCCGGCAGTGGTCCCCGTCGCAGGTCCGCTGCGTGCAGCGCTGCCGACGCGGCTCCCGCCGCCGCGCATAGCAGTACGCCCGCCAACGCCACCCGCGCTCCCGCATTCCCTGACCACCGCCGGCGTCCGCGGCCGTCACTGCCTCCCGTCGGCGTGGACCCGCAAGGCTCCTGGCTGCCGTGGTCGTCGCGGACCTGATGGGAGCTCGGCTGTCGTGTCGTTGGGGCCTGTGGTGCGGGCGCTGAGGTGCTTGGGGTCGGCGTGCCGGGTTTGGGGGAAACGGACGCAGGAATGCGGAGAGTGCGCGTATTGGGGGTCAGCGTCCTGGGACCCGTCGGCTTGACTACCTTGGACGTTGGTGTCCGAGGCACCAGCGGCATCCCGCCGACCCGCGACTTCGGACCTTGCTCCTGCTTCGCCGGCGTTTCGGCAGGCGGGCGAGGTCCCGGCGGCTCTTGAGGCTCGTTTCCACGGGGGCCGTCCGGTTGCCAAGAGGCGGAGTGATGACCGCTGGGAGCGTCGATCTCGATTTCGTCGGCACCCCGGCTTCGGGCCGCGGAAGCGGGGGCGGGAGCGCGAGCGGGGACGGGGGCGCTGGGCATCTGCTGCTGCGGCCGTGATGGAGCGGGGGCCGGCACCCCGGGAGACATATGCGGCTCGTGAGTTGCTTGGGTTGCGGCCTTGGGTTCCTGTGATCGTGACGTCGGTTCGGTCGAATGCCGTGAAGGTGTTCCGTGTGCTCGTGTGGTCGGGGCTCCGGCTCGTCGGCCGTGCGGCCTCGGTGCCCGGAGTCCCAGCTCCTTGACGCCCGGTACGCGGTGTCGTGTGACGCGGTGCTCCGGGGTCCGCCCCGGTACCCGCCGCCTACGGGTCGGTGAGAGCGGCTGGTCCTCGTCCCTTGGGTGAGACGGATGGGTACGCGTCGGTGATGCGGACGGCCGCGTCCCAGGTGGACGGGTCCCTGACGGCCGGGTCCCCAGCTCCGGGGCCCTCGCATGCGGTGCGGCGGGTGCGGGCGCTGTCGGGTGGGATGGTGCGGGAGGGGGCTGCGGAGTGGCGGTGGCGGCTCGGTTGTCCGGGGCGGGAGCTACGGGACGTACGTCCGTATCGGGGCTCTGGGGGTTCGGAGTTGTGCGGGGGTGGCGGAGGGCGGAGCAGAGGGCGAGAGCGGCGAGGACCAGGGCGGTGACACAGGCCGCCGTCACCACCTGGGGCGGGGCTGTCAGAGCCAGGGCGCAGGCGCCCCAGGCTGCCAGGGCGGGGGCTACGAGGCGGAGGTCGGCCTGCTCCTGCCGGCGGGGGTCGCTGGCTCCGTGCGGCGAGTCTGCCGACGCGTGGACCGGATTGCGTGGAGTGCTCATGGCTGCACCAAGGGTCGGAGGTCGGCGAAGCGTCGGTCACCGATGCCGTTCACCTCGCGAAGCTGGTCCACCGAAGTGAACCCGCCGCGCTGGGTGCGGAAGTCGATGATGTGCTGGGCCAGGACGGGGCCTACGCCGGGGAGCGCGTCGAGTTGTTGCGCGGTCGCCGAGTTGAGGCTCACCGGGCCGGTTACGGCGGGTCCGGTCACGGATCCCCCGTTCGCGTCACCGGGCCCAGGTACGGCGCCGAGGCCGGCGCCGGAGTCCGTACTCGACGAGTTCTGGCCACTGGAGCCGGCCGCGCCGACGATGATCTGTTCGCCGTCGGTCAACAGGCGTGCCCGGTTCAGGCTCCGGAGACTGGCGCCCCTCAGTACGCCGCCGGCGGCCTGTAGGGCGTCAGCGACCCGTGAGCCCTGGGGCAGTCGGTGGATGCCGGGGTGGCGGACTTTTCCCGTGACATCGATGACCAGGGGCTTGCCCGCGGTGCCCGGTGCACCGGCCGCCGCCGGGGTGGAGGGCGGAGGGAGCGCGGGGACGGGCACCGATGTGGGCGGTGCGGCGGCCGGGGCCCGTACGGGCTGGGGGCGCGCGGACCAGAAATGCTGGACGGCGAGGGCCACCGCCGCCACCAGCACGACGGTCAGGCCGAGAAGCGCCTTGGGATCGGTCCCGCATCTCAACTGCACCCACAGGGGCAGTCGTTCGCGTACCGCCACCCATGCCCTTTCCCGCCGTCCTGGGCGCCGTACCGCGGAGGGCGGCGCGGTGTCGTCCGTGTCATCCGCTGAAGCCGGTTCCGGCCAGTCGGAGGTGGAGGAGGGCGGGGGGACGGTGACGGGGCCGGCGAGTGTGGTGGTTCCGGGCGGGCCTGTTCGTCCGGGTTCGGTGGCGGAGGTGTTGCAGGCGTACGGGGAGGAGGCGGTGTTTGTTGTGGGTGAGGGAGTGCGCGCCGGTGGTGTGGGCGGTGGTTTGTCGTCCGGTGTTGGGCAGGGTGCTTGTTCGGCCCAGCCGGGTGGTTCGGGAAAGAGCGCCTGGGCCCGGGCGCGCGCTGCCGCAACGGTCTCGGCGCGGCGGGCGGCCCGCCCCCGCATGGGTCGCCGGACGGCTTCGGCGGAACGCCGGGGTGAAGAGAGGAGAGGGGGCGGGTGGAGGACGGGGAAGGACGGTGGGTGTGTGCGGGAGCGCCCGCGGTTGCGGTGGCGGTCGCGAAGGTCGGAGCCGGGTGTCCGGCCGGGGCCCGTGGTGGCGGAGGAAGGTCGGTGCGTCATGCCCGAGGACGTTAGGCGGGATGGGAAAAGCGCGCTGAGCAGCGCCAATTCCTGGGGGTAACTCGCGAGTTGTGGATAACTTCGTCACTCGAAGGAGGTAGGGCGAGCCGTTGGCCCGCATCTCGGGTTCCGTCCGGCACGCCCCGGCCCAGGGCCCGAGCACACGCCGACCACTGCGTGGGCCCCACGGCGTCGATCGCGGCCTTCCCTGCCCCTCACCTGGGGGAGACCACCGCGCCCAGCAGCCCCGGCCCTGTATGGGCACCAATGACCGCGCCCACCTCGCTCACATGCAGTTCCCGCAGCCCCGGCACCCGCTCCCGCAGCCGCTGTGCCAGTGATTCCGCTCGCTCCGCCGCATCCAGGTGGTGTACCGCGATGTCGACCTGCCCCTGCCTCGCACATTCCGCGGCGATCTCCTCCAGCCGGGCGATGGCCCGGGAAGCCGTACGCACCTTCTCCAGAAGCTCGATACGGCCTTCCGTGAGCTGGAGCAGCGGCTTGACGGCGAGCGCCGAACCGAGCAGTGCCTGCGCTGCTCCGATCCGTCCGCCTCGTCGCAGGTAGTCCAGGGTGTCGACGTAGAAATAGGCGGAGGTTCCCTCGGCGCGTTTCTCGGCGGCGGCCACCGCCTCATCCAGGTTTCCGCCGCTGTCCGCCGTCTCCGCCGCGGCCAGCGCGCAGAATCCCAGCGCCATGGCGACCATGCCGGTGTCCACCACCCGTACGGGTACCGGGGCGTCCTTCGCGGCCAGCACGGCCGCGTCGTACGTACCGGAGAACTCCGAGGACAGGTGCAGCGAGACGATGCCGTTCGCACCCGCCCGGGCCGCCGCGTCGTAGGCGGCGGCGAAGGTCTGCGGGCTGGGCCGCGAGGTCGTCACGGAGGTGCGCTTTTGCAGGGCCTGGGCAACCGATCTCGCCGAGATCTCGGTGCCCTCCTCCAGGGCTTCGTCTCCCAGGACGACGGTCAGCGGCACGGCGGTGATGCCGTGGCGTTCCAGTGCCGCCCGCGGCAGGTAGGCCGTTGAATCGGTGACGATCGCGACATGGCGGGACATGACTGGGAGGTTATCCGGGGATCCGGATGCCCGACAGTGCGGGCCCCTTCTCAAGATCTTCCAGGTTTGACCAAGGATCCGCCAAGGGGCCGGCCCAGCTCAAGAAGGCCGTGACGCGCGGTGCCGGACACGCGCCTTTGGCCCGTCAGCTCGTCTCCTTCTTGCGGGGTGCCTTCTGCCAGGGGTGGGTGACCTGGGCGCGTGGGTCCCGCGCCGTTATGGCGGGCGGCTCGTCCGTCACCGGCCCCCAGGAGTCACCTGCGGCGGAGGCGCCGTCGGAGCGGGCCGCGGACGGGCGGGAGGGAGTCGCGGACGGCGCCGTCGGGGTCGAGGAGGCCGTCGTCGGCCCGGCAGGCGCTCCGGACGGGTCCGCCAGCGGGTCCTCGGTCCAGTGCCGCAGCGCGCCGGCCTCTACGTCGATCTGGTCCCGCAGCGCACCGAGGTCGTCGTCGGCGAATTTACGGGCCCGGTCGCGCGCCGCCCAGCGCAGGGACTCCGCGGACTGCGTGATCTGCTCCGTACGCTCGCGGAGCTCCGGCAGCCGGGAGGCGACGCTCGCCTTGTCGGGCTCGCGCTCCAGGCGCTTGAGGTCGTCATCGAGCTCGTGGCCGTGCGCGCTGAGCCGCTCGAACAGCCCCAATGCCTCGCTGAGCGACGGATCTTGGGAGGATCCGGCCCGCAGTGCTTCTTGGGTGGCCCGCATGGAGGTCCGCAGCGACAGCCGCAGTTGCGCCAGCTCTCCGACCATGCCCGGCTGTGCGAACTGCCGGGCCCGCAGGCTGGTGTCCTCGACGGCCCTGCGCGCCTGCGCCACCGTACGGTCCACACCCCGTTTGGCCGCCTTGACGGCCTTGACGGTCAGGATGACGCCCGCCACGACGAACAGCAGGACCAGCAGCCCGACGATCGCGATGGCGGCTTCCATGGGCTCTCTCCTCAGAGGTTTCTGTGACGCGAGTCCACGGCGGTCGGTCCGCGACACGGTCGAGGAGCCATCCCGACGGATGTGCCATGACGCGGTCAGGGCCTGGACACGGCCGGAGCTTTTGCCCCCGCCCCTCAACGGTAAACGCCTCGGGCAGGCCGGTGGTTCCTTTCGAACCCCCAACCTGCCCGTAGTGGACATCCCTTAGCCGCAAACAGCATTGCCCTTGGCCGTGGCCTGTCGACAGATCGACACATCGGCCGGCCCGTCGACCGACGGACCGGCCACACCCGCAGACCGACAGACCGCCTACTCCTTTGGACCGGCAGGTCCGCAAGTCGGCAGACCGCCAGACCGCAAACCGGCGGACCGGCCGGAAAACGGCCGGCCCGCCGTCGCGTCGGACCGCTTACGCAGGCACGATGTTGACCAGCTTCGGTGCCCGCACGATCACCTTGCGGATGCCGGCTCCGCCCAGTGCCGCCACGACCGCCGGGTCGGCCAGCGCCGCCGCCTCCAGGTCCGCCTCCGAGATGGTCGGCGAGACCTCCAGGCGCGCCTTGACCTTGCCCTTGATCTGCACGACACACGTCACGGTCTCGTCCACGACGTACGCCGGGTCGGCGACCGGGAAGGGCTGGTGCACCACCGAGTCGGTGTGGCCCAGCTTGCGCCACAGCTCCTCGGCGATGTGCGGCGCCAGCGGTGCGATCAGCAGCACCAGCCGCTCCGCCACCGACCGTGCCAGAGGGCCGCCCGCCTTGGTCAGGTGGTTGTTCAGCTCCGTCACCTTGGCGATGGCGGTGTTGAAGCGCAGGTTCGCCAGGTCCTGGTTGACGCCGTCGATGGCCTTGTGCAGCGCGCGCAGCGTGTCCTGGTCCGGCTCGGCGTCATCGACGACCGTGGTCTCGCCGGTCGCTTCGTCGACAATGTTGCGCCACAGCCGCTGCAGCAGGCGGTACTGGCCGATGACGGCCCGGGTGTCCCACGGCCGCGAGACGTCCAGCGGGCCCATCGCCATCTCGTACAGCCGCAGCGTGTCCGCGCCGTACTCCGCACAGATCTCGTCCGGCGTGACGGCGTTCTTCAGGGACTTGCCCATCTTGCCCAGGACGCGGCTGACCTTCTCGCCCTGGTAGTAGTACGCGCCGTCGCGCTCCTCGACCTCGGCGGCCGGAACCGCGATACCCCGCTGGTCCCGGTAGACGAACGCCTGGATCATGCCCTGGTTGTAGAGCTTGTGGAAGGGCTCGGAGGAGGAGATGTGGCCCAGGTCGTACAGCATCTTCGACCAGAAACGGGCGTACAGCAGGTGCAGTACGGCGTGCTCGGCGCCGCCGACGTACAGGTCGACGCCACCGGTCGGCTGTCCTTCGCGCGGTCCCATCCAGTACTGCTCGTTGGCCGGGTCGACCAGCGCCCGGTCGTTGTTCGGATCCAGGTAGCGCAGTTCGTACCAGCAGGAGCCGGCCCAGTTGGGCATGGTGTTGGTCTCGCGCCGGTAGCGCTTGCGTCCGGCGCCGTCGCCCAGGTCCAGTTCCACGTTGACCCAGTCCTCATTACGGGACAGCGGGGTCTCGGGCTGGGTGTCGGCGTCGTCGGGGTCGAAGGTGCGCGGCGAGTAGTCCTCGACCTCGGGCAGTTCCAGGGGCAGCATCGACTCGGGCAGCGCGTGCGCGACCCCCTCCTCGTCGTACACGATCGGGAACGGCTCGCCCCAGTAGCGCTGCCGGCTGAACAGCCAGTCACGCAGCCGGAAGTTGACCGTGGCCTCGCCGATGCCGTTGGCGGCCAGCCATTCGGTGGCCTTCACCTTGGCGTCGTTGACGACCAGCCCGTCCAGCGAGATATGTTCGCCGGACGAGTTGATGATCTTCGCGTCGTAGGAGTCGAAGGCGTCGTCCCACGTGGCGGGGTCGGTGTCACGGCCGTCCGACGGCTCGACGACGCACCGCATGGGCAGCTCGAAGGCGCGCGCGAAGGCGAAGTCGCGGCTGTCGTGCGCCGGGACGGCCATGATGGCGCCGGTGCCGTAGCCCATCAGGACGTAGTCGGCGATGAAGACCGGCACCCGGTCGCCACTGATCGGGTTGACCGCGTACGCACCGGTGAAGACGCCGGTCTTTTCCTTGGCGTCAGCCTGGCGTTCGACGTCGGACTTGGCGGCGGCCTGCTTGCGGTAGGCGGCGACCGCCTCGGCCGGGGTGGCGTGCCCGCCGGTCCAGACCTCGTGGGTGCCCTCGGGCCAAGCCGCCGGCACGATCGAGTCCTGGCCCGAGACCAGGTCGTGTTCGGGGGCCAGCACCATATAGGTGGCGCCGAACAGGGTGTCCTGTCGGGTGGTGAAGACGGTGATCTTCTTGTCGCCGGAGGCATTGTCCGTGCCCGTGGCGGCCGTGCCGTCGACCGCGACCCGGAAGTCGACCCGCGCACCCTCGGACCGGCCGATCCAGTTGCGCTGCTGCAGCTTGATGGCCTCGGGCCAGTCCAGCGCGTCCAGGTCCTCCAGCAGCCGGTCGCCGTAAGCCGTGATGCGCATGTTCCACTGACGCAGCTTGGCCTTGAAGACCGGGTAATTACCGCGCTCGGACCGGCCGTCGGCGGTGACTTCCTCGTTGGCCAGTACGGTTCCCAGCCCGGGGCACCAGTTGACCGGCGCGTCCGAGGCGTACGCCAGCCGGTACTCACCCAGGACGTCGGCCTGTTCGCGGGCGCTCAGCGCGCTCCAGGGACGGCCGTCGGGGGTCTGCCGCCGGCCGGTCTCGAACTGCGCGATCAGCGTGTCGATCGGCCGGGCCTTCTTCGCCTCCTCGTCGTACCAGGAGTTGAAGACCTGGAGGAAGATCCACTGCGTCCACTTGTAGTAGCCCGGGTCGATCGTCTCGATCGAGCGGCGCCGGTCGTGTCCCAGACCCAGGCGGCGCAACTGGCGCCGCATGTTCTCGATGTTGGCCTCGGTGGAGACACGGGGGTGGGTGCCGGTCTGTACCGCGTACTGCTCGGCGGGCAGGCCGAAGGCGTCGAAGCCCAGGGTGTGCAGGACGTTGTGGCCGGTCATCCGCAGGTGGCGGGCGTAGACGTCGGTGGCGATGAAGCCGAGCGGGTGGCCGACGTGCAGTCCCGCACCCGAGGGGTAGGGGAACATGTCCATGACGAACTTCTTGGGGCGGGCCAGGCGCTCGGCATCCCCGGCCAGGTCACCGGTGGGGTTAGGCGCCTCATAGGTGCCCTGCTCGTCCCAGAAGTCCTGCCAGCGTGCCTCGATGTCGGCGGCCAGCGCGGCCGTATAGCGGTGCGGGGCTGCCACCTCGGCAGCCGAGTTCGTCTCGCTCATCGTCCTCAAAGCTCCATCGATCGTCTCTGCCTGCGGCTGCTGCTGTGGGTACTGCGGAAATTCGCGGAAACAAAAAGACCCCTCGCACAGGAGGGGACGCCGCGCCGATGCCGACCGTACTTTTCACCGGTCGGTACTGATCAGCGCGGCCCGCTAAGCAGAAGGCGTACGGCACGCATGGCGCCAGGGTACCGCAGGGGGCGTGGCGGCTGCGCGGAGGTTCCCCTCAGCGTTGGCCTCAGCTTTACCCGTACGGACCATCGGTTGGCCTGAATACGTACGCCCGCCGTCCATACGTACACCGGCCGTCGCCACATGACCGAGCGTGTCCGAACGGCAGCGACACCCGGCCAGCCATTCCGGATAGTGGCGGGTACTGCGGTCTGCAGCCGCCGCACGGACTCGGACGTCTCGCCGGTTTCGGCGGCGGCCCCTCTGGGGCAGCGGGCATCTTGACGGTCAACGGACCGACGCTAGCAGCGGTCCGGCCCACCCGGTCCCGCTTGTCGAAAGCCCGCCCGACTTCCCCGCACGACCCCCTACTTTCCCCATATGCATCCGCACCGCAGGAGCCGCCCGGCCCCCGGCTCACGTCTGCCCGGCTTACCCTCCGGCCCGCGCCTTGCGAGCTTCCCCGGTCTTCCGCGCGGTTTACCCCGCCCGGCGATCACCGCCGGGACACTCGCACTGCTCGTCCTTCCTCTCCTCGCCACCCTCGGCACGTTCCGCGCTTTCCTGGACCGTACGGGCGGTGTGCTGGCCCTGGTCTCTCTTACCGCGGCGGTGGTCTGGGGTCTGATCGCCTCGGACCGTACGCTGCTGACCGCACGCAGCAGACTTCTGGCCCAGGCCGTCCACCGGGCCGTCGCCACCGCCTCGCTCGGCTTCCTGCTGCTGCACATCACCGTCAAGATCAGCGAGGGCCACGCCCGCCTTCTCGACGCGCTCCTGCCGCTCACCCCCTTCAGCGCGTCCGCCCTGATCGGTCTCGGCGCGCTCAGCGGCTACCTGATGGTGCTGGCCGCGGCGACGGGCGCACTGCGCAGTGCCTTCGCCGGGCGGGGGCGCGCGTCGGGCCGCTGGCGCGCCCTGCACGCCTGCGCCTACCCGGCCTGGTGTCTGGCCCTGCTGCACGGCCTCAAGGCCGGCCGCAGTCCTTCGGCCTGGGTGACCGCCGGGTATGCGCTGTGCCTGATCGCGGTCCTCGGCGCGCTCGTGGCCCGCGTCCTCATCCTGAGGCGCCGCGCCCGTGGCGTACGTAAGGCGGTCGCCGAGGCCGAGGCGACCTTCTTGCGCCCGCAGCGGTCTTCCTATGAGCCTCACGACCTTCAGTACGTGGCTTCGTCAACCACGACACCTCTCATGTCACCCGTGGCGTCCCGGTCACCTGAGTCGGCGCCCGTCTTTCCGTACGCCACCGAGCACGCGTCTTCATACGAGCCTCACCCGACTCCGCCGTACGGGTCTTCGCAGCCGCCGTCGCCGTCACCCTCATATGAGGTGGCGCACGAGTCGACACACACACCGGCGTACGGGATCGTCAACGCGCTGCCGTACGAGTCACCTGACACGCATACGCCTTCCGAGGAGGAAGCCGGCACGCATCGCGGCGTTGATGCCTTTCCCCCCGGCATCGACGCCGGCATCGACGTGCACCGTGACACTCATATGCGCTGTGACGCCTGCGTGTTTCCAGACAGTCATCCGCCTGCCGGCGCCCGCCCGGCCCGCGACCCGCTTTCCGACGACACGCTCCCGGACCTTCCTGCGGTCCCCGCCGCCCACCCCGAGCCGTCCTCCCGCTTCCGATCCGCCCACTCCTGCCTCGGAGCCGAGCCCGTGTCCGCGCCCGTGTCCGCGCCCGAACGCTCCGATGGCGACGAGTCGCATGCCGCTCATCGCGCGCCCGCGCGCCTCGCCCGGTGGAGCGGTGCGCGTTCATGACCGCCGCTCCGCTTCCGGACACCCCACCCGTACGGGTTCTGGGTCTGCCTCGGTTGACCGCTGGTTTCGAGGACGCCGAGCGGCTCGGTCGCAAGGACCACCTCCTGGCCCACGGCTCACTGCCCGCCCTTTCCGAGGACCGCCTGACCGCACTCGCCCGTGACATCGCCCTGTGCGGGCGCGGCGGCGCGGGATTCCCGCTCGTACGGAAGCTGGAGGCTGTCGTACGGCACACGCGGCGCACAGGGACCCGGCCGGCTGTCGTCGTCAACGGGTGCGAGGGTGAGCCCGCCTGCCGTAAGGACACCGTTCTGTTGTGCCGTGCGCCACACCTGGTTCTGGACGGCGCGCTGCTCGTCGCCGAGGCGCTGGGGGCCCGGGTCCTGGTGGCCGGTGTGACCAAGGACACCACCGAGCAGTCCGTGCGAGCTGCGCTGGCCGAGCGGGGGCTGAGTGACCGGCGCGGCCGGACGTTGCGCGCGCGGGTCGTACGCGCCCCCGAGCGCCTGGTCTCCGGTGAGGCCTCGGCGCTGATCCGGGCTGCGGAGGGCGGCCCGGCACTGCCCCCCGGGCGGCGGACGCGGGCCGCGGAGTCCGGGCTCGGCGGTGTGCCGACCCTCGTCTCCAATGCCGAGACCTTCGCGCAACTCGCCGTCGCCGCCCGCTTGGGAGCCCACCGTTACGGCACGACCGGTACGGCCGAAGAACCCGGGACCTTGTTGCTCACCGTGTCCGGCGCCGTGCCCTCCCCGACTGTTGTCGAGGCACCGAGCGGGGTGCCACTCTCCTATGTCCTCCAGATGTGCGGTGCACAACCGTCGTTGGGGGGCGTGCTGGTCGGCGGCTATCACGGCGCCTGGCTCGATGCACCAGCCGCGTACGAAGCGACGGTCTCGCGGGAGGCGCTCGCGGCTCGCGGGGGCGCGCTGGGCGCGGGCGCGGTGCTGCCGGTACCCGACAGCACCTGTCCCTTGGGCGAGACGCTGCGGATCGCGTACTGGCTGGCGGCCGAGTCCGCGGGCCAGTGCGGTCCATGCCGACTGGGCCTGCCGGCGCTGGCCGGCATCCTGGCGGACACCTTGGCGGGAGGCGGGCGGGAGGCGCTGGAGTCGCTGCGGGCTGCGGCGCGCGGTGTACGGGGGCGCGGTGCGTGCAAGCACCCGGACGGCGCCGCGCGTTTCGTGCTCTCCGCGCTCACGGCTTTCACCGACGACCTGGCCGCGCATGTCCTGGGCGACGGCTGCGGCCGGGACACCGTCGGCATGCTGCCGCTGCCCGGGCCGTCCGGTGCGATGCCGTCGGCGGGCGGCACGGCGGGTGAAGTGACGGGCGGTCCGGCCGGCCGGGAGCGGCTGGCGGTGGACTGGACGCTGTGTGAGGGGCACGGTCTGTGTGCCGGGCTGCTTCCCGAGGCCGTACGGCTGGATGCGGACGGCTACCCGGTGATCGCCGACGGCGCGCTGGCCGACCGGCTTCGAGGGCGCGCCCAACGGGCCGTACGCCGCTGCCCCGCGCTCGCCCTGCGGCTGGAACAGGCGTAGGGCGAGCAGAGCCGGACGGAACCGAGACGGAAAGGGACGAAGATCGAAGAGAAGAAGAGAAGAAGAGGAGAAGAGGAGAAGAGGAGAGAGGTGCAGGAGAGGAGGGAGAACATGACAGAGCGGGCCGTCCGATTGGACGGCCCGCTCTGATTCCTGTGGAGCTAAGGAGAATTGAACTCCTGACCTCCTGCATGCCATGCAGGCGCTCTACCAACTGAGCTATAGCCCCAGGTCCTGCCCGCTTCGGTTTCCCTTTCGGTTCCCCGCTGCGGCATCGCCTACATTACACGGCTCCCCGGGCTTATGCCAAATCCGTCCCGGCACCGTGTTCGAGCGACGCGAGGTACTGTCGGCGAACCGTGCCCGATTCGTTCCTGGGGAGCCGTACGCCGTGACCGCGCTGGAGCTGGAACAGCCCGCCGACGCCCGCGCCCCCTCCCCTCTGCGGGCGTTCGTGCGGCGCCGTCCGGTCGCCTGCGCGACGCTGGCGTGCCTGGTCTCCTTCGCCGCCTTCTGGACCGCGCAGCGCCTGGCGCACGTGACGATGATCGATCTGATGGTCTACCGCGCCGAGGGCTGGACCGCCCGCAACGGCGAGGACCTGTACGACATGGTGGCGACCTCGGCGAACCTCCCCAACACCTATCCGCCCTTCGCGGCCCTGCTGTTCACCCCGCTGACGCTGGTCGGTGTCCGGGAGATGCAGATACTCGCCACGCTGGGCAATCTGCTGCTGCTCGTCGCCGTCGTCCATCTCTCCCTGCGCCTGGCCGGCCTTCCGCGTGCCCGGCCCCGCACGGCGGACCGGGGCGGGCTCCGGGTGACGTACGGCACACCACGGCTCGCCGCGACGCTCGCGCTCTCCGCGGTGCTGGTGTGGTGCGAACCCGTATGGACGACGCTGCGCTACGGGCAGATCAACCTCCTTCTCGCCGTACTCGTGCTGTGGGACATGACCCGCAAGGACACCAACCGGTGGGCGGGTGCCGGTATCGGCGTCGCGGCGGGCATCAAGCTCACCCCGGCTCTCTTCGCCGTCCTCCTGGCGCTGGCCGGGCTCGTACGTGCCGGGCAGCGGCTGCGTACGGGCCGAGGACGTGGACCGCGGACGGACGGTCCCGGCGGCGTGGGCGACCCCGCCCCGGGCGGCCCCCGGTCCGGCGGTGGCGTCCGCATGTCCGGGGGCCCCGGGAGCCCGTGGAACCCCTGGCTGCGGCAGGCCACCGTGGCCACCCTGACCTTCCTGGCGACCGTCGTGGTCTCCGCCGTCGCACTGCCCGGTGACTCACGCCGCTTCTGGACCGAGATCGTCTTCGCCGCCGACCGGGTCGGCGAGGTGGAGATCACCGCCAACCAGTCGCTGCGCGGCGCGCTCGCCCGGCTGCTGCACACCCACGACCCCGGCCTGGCCTGGCTCGTGGTGGCGGCCCTCGCCGCCGCCTTCGGCCTGGCCGTGACCGTCACCGCGCTGCTGCACGGCCGGCGGGCCTGGGCGTCCGTCGCCTGCGCGGCAACCGCCCTTCTGGTCAGCCCCGTCTCCTGGTCGCACCACTGGGTGTGGTGCGTACCGATGGTGATCCTGCTCGGCTCCCAGGCACGGCGGCGCGCTGCCCCGGCCGGCCGGCCGGACCGGCGCTGGTGGGTGACGGCCGGCGTCTTCTCCCTCCTTTTCTGCTCGTACGCGCTGTGGTGGGTCCCGCACCGCTGGCACCAGCACGAGGAACTCCACCAGAACGCCGGTCAGATGCTGCTCTCCGGCGGCTATCAGCTCGCCGGGCTGGCCTTCCTCCTGCTGGCTGCCCGCCAGGTGTTCCGGCCGGCGTTCCGGCGGACCGGAAACGTGCCGGATTCGCGGCCCCCGGCGGGTCGGTGACCTCCGTGGTCGTACGCGCAGGTCGGTAGCCTCCGTGTCCGTAGGGGCCGGTCGGTGACCTCCATGGCCGTACGGGCTGCTCAATGGCCCCCGTGGCCGTGGCCGTGGCCGCCCGGCTGGTGGTGATGGAACCTCACGACCTCGGGCGGCATGACGACGAACGGGCGCATCATCCCCATGTCCTCGTGCTCCAGCAGATGGCAGTGGTACATGAACCGGCCCCGCGCACCGTGGAATTGACCGATCACGTTCACCATCTGGCCCGGGTGGACCTGGATGACGTCCTTCCAGCCCTGGTCGCCCGGTGATATCGGCGCCGTGCCGCCGTACTCCAGAGGCGAGCGGGTTCCCCCGATGGTGTTGTCGTACGGGCTGTTCGGGTCCTCCGGGTAGATGTCCCGGCTGAGGACCTGGTAGTCGACGAGGTGGATGTGCATCGGATGGGTGCCGGCGCCGCCGAGGTTCAGGAAGCTCCACTGCTCCCAGTCGCCGTACTTGACCAGGAACCCCAGTGCGTCGTCGAACATCCGGGCGCCGCGCCGGTAGGTCCGTACCTTCTTGTCGGCGCCCCGGATCTGAATGACGCCTTCGGAGGGGATCTGCACCCCGTCCGGATCGATCTGGTGCATCTCCCACAGTTCCGGGTGACCGTTGCCGACCGGGCCGGGCGGGGTGAGGGCGATCAGCCGGTGCTCGTGATCGGGCACGTTGTCGTGCGTGAGCCGCACGAAGGACGAGGAGATCACCCCGGGCAGGACGAACGGGTCACGTACTTTGTCCTTCCCCACCCGGAACTGCATGACCTGCGGGTACGTCACGCCGGGCGCGGCGTCGACCAGCCGCAGCGTACGGCCGCGGAGCCTGCCGAAGTCAACCAGGACGTCCATCCGCTCGGCGGGCGCCACGGACAGCCCGGCGTCCACAGGGACCGGCCGGGGCAGCAGTCCGCCGTCCGTCCCGATCTGGTACATCGCTCCCGTGACGGGCGCCCCGGTCTCGTCGTCCACCAGGCGGAGGTCGAAGATGCGGGCGTTGGCGGCGTTCAGCAGCCGGAAGCGGTACCAGCGCGCGTCCACCTCCGCATGCGGCCAGATCGTGCCGTTGACGAGGGTGTAGGGGCCCGTGAAGGGCAGGGTGAGGTTCTTCCCGTCCCGGTCCTTGCCCACGATCAGGGTTTTGTGGAGCAGCCGGCCGGTCAGCCGGCCGTCGGCGTCCGTGTCGAGGTTGCGGTCCATGAGGACGAGCGGGATCTCGCGCTCGCCTCTGGGGAGGCGCAGTGCGTCCTCCTCCTCGTCGCGGATCAGGTACATGCCCGCCAGGCCCGCGAAGACGTTCCACCTCGTGATGTCCATGGCGTGGTCGTGGTACCACCAGCACGTGGCGCGGTGGTCGTTGGGATATTCCGAGAGCTGTGCGTCACCTGGCGAGACGGCGTTCTCCGACCAGCCGTCGTTGCCGCCGTTGGTGCGGGCGCCGTGGAGGTGGGTGACCGTCCAGGGCGGGAGTTGATCGGCTCCTTCGAGGAGGGTGCTCGCCTTGCGGCCCGGCTCGTCGATGCCCGCCGTCGCCTCGGCCACCGTGACCGGGTACGCGCCACTGAGGCGGTTGGTCCAGGCGATGCGCAGCATCTGATGTCGCCGTACCTCGATCGTCGGCCCTGGGAAGTGGCCGTCGTAGGCCCATACCTTGGTCGGCGGGAGCTGTGAGTGCAGGCGCACCCATGCGGCGGTCAGGTTGACGTCGATGCCGCGCAGACCGTCTTTGCGGCTGGGCCGCAGGGTCGGCGGAACGCGCAGTGCGTCGAGGAAGGGCGTCAGCTCGGCGACGGCTTCCCGCTTGCCGGCGTCCGGGCCGGCTTCCTGGGCGCCTTCGGTCTCGTACGTTGCGTGGACAGGATTGATCGTCGTGTCGGACAAGATGCGACCCCCGTGTCGCTTCCCCCGTGCCGCCGGCCGTTTCCGGCGGCAGCTCTTGCGACATACAACGCCCCACGAACCGCCGGGAGTTCCGCGTTTTCCGAAAAAATCTTGGGGCCGGTGAAAATGCGCACGTCAGGCGGTGGCGAAGGAGTAGAAACGCTTGAGGGTGCAGTGCTCGTCCAGCAGACGGCCGTAGATCGGCTCGCCGTCGAGTTCGCGGTAGGTCTCGATCGGGTCGCCTTTTATGATCAGCGCCCGCGCGCATTCCTCGCACCAGTACTGGTAGTCGGAGTTGATCGGCTCCATGTCGCGGACGATGGGCGTACCGCTGCCGCACCAGTCGCACTTCCTGCTGTGAGCGCCCATCGGTCAGCTCCAACTGTGGCCGCAGGCCGTGCAGACGAAGGAGACCCCGCCGTTGTCGCCCAGCACCTGCGCCACATGCTCCGAGCCGCAGGCGGGGCAGCGCAGTACGGCGCCCGCGGCGCCGGGGGCGGCACGGCCGGCGGTTCCGGGGGTGGAGGCCGGGCCGGTGGAGCGGAGCGTGTGTCCCCGCAGCCGTTCATGGTCCTGCGCCTCGGCCGTATCGGGCAGGACGGCGACGGGCAGGTCGTCGACGGGCAGGCCGTCGATCTCCTCGAAGGTGCTCGTGGGCATCGCGTTGTCTCCTCCCCTGCCGACGCCGTCCGAATTCTGCCACGGACCGTCGATCAGGTCAGTCCCGCAGCCGTGTGGAGATCCGCGCCCGTTCCGCGCCCTCTTACGCTGTCCTGCGCGTGGCATCGGTCACGTCGTCCGTCGGCCGTCTCCCCTATGAGACGTACGTCACCGGCGGGAACGGACAGGGGCACGGCCACGCCGTCAGGAGCGACGGGGGAGGCGCAAACGCGATGATCCCGCCTCCCTCACTGGGAGACGGGATCATCCGGGCTGTGGAGCTAAGGAGAATTGAACTCCTGACCTCCTGCATGCCATGCAGGCGCTCTACCAACTGAGCTATAGCCCCGGGTCTTGTTCTTTGCTCCTCCGGTTTTCCCGGCGGCGCCTCGAACAAGAAGAACTTTAGCCTGCGACCTGGCCAAATGTGAAATCCGGTCGGTCGCCCCCGTCCGAAGGCCCGTCGCGGCCCTCTACGGGCCCGCTCCCGGGGCCCCTCAGGCGTCGTCGCCGAGCACCGGCTCCGGCAGCGTGCCGGCGTTGTGCTCCATCAGGCGCCAGCCCCGCGCGCCCTCGCCCAGGACGGACCAGCAGCAGTTCGACAGGCCGCCCAGCCCTTCCCAATGGTGGGACTCCAGGCCCAGCAGCCGCCCGATGGTGGTGCGGATCGTTCCGCCGTGGCTGACGACGACGAGCGTCCCGCCGTCCGGCAGCTTCTCGGCGTTGCGCTCCACGACCGGAGCCGCGCGGTCGGCGACCTCGGTCTCCAGTTCGCCGCCGCCGCGCCGTACGGGCTCGCCCCGCTTCCATGCCGCGTACTGCTCGCCGTACTGAGCGATGATTTCCTCGTGGGTCAGCCCCTGCCAGGCGCCCGCGTACGTCTCGCGCAGTGCCGCGTCGTACGTCACGTCCAGGCGGGTCACGGCGGCCAGCTCGGCCGCCGTGGCCACGGCCCGCTTCAGGTCGGAGGCGATGATCGCGTCCGGTTTGAGGGCCGCCAGCAGGCGGGCGGCGCGGCGGGCCTGGTCGACGCCGACGGAGGTCAGTTCGATGTCCGTCGACCCCTGGAAGCGGCGCTCCAGGTTCCAGGCCGTCTGGCCGTGCCGCCACAGGACGATGCGGCGGCCCCGGCCGCCTTTGGTGCCGTTCAGCTCAGCTCTCCGTCCCGCTCGTCCGCCGAGGTCTGTGCCGCGGTGGCCCGGGCGTGCTCGGCCGCCTTGCCGCGGGTGGCCTTGGCCTCCTCGGGGAGGTCGAGCTCGGGGCAGTCCTTCCACAGGCGCTCAAGGGCGTAGAAGACGCGCTCTTCGCTGTGCTGGACGTGCACGACGATGTCGACGTAGTCCAGCAGGACCCAGCGGGCCTCGCGGTCGCCCTCGCGGCGCACCGGCTTGGCTCCCAGGTCCTTGTTCAGCCGCTCTTCGATCTCGTCGACGATCGACTTGACCTGGCGGTCGTTGGGGGCCGAGGCCAGCAGGAAGGCGTCGGTGATCGAGAGGACGTCGCTGACGTCGTAGGCGACGATGTCGTGCGCGAGCTTGTCGGCGGCTGCCTGGGCGGCGGCGTTGATGAGCTCGATGGAACGGTCGGTGGCGGTCACAAGCGGGACTTCCGGTCGGAGGCAGACCTCCCCGCGCCGGGTCGCGGGGGCGGCCCCCGTACACCACGGCCGGGTCGGCGGTCAGGTACCCAACAAGGGTCTCACGGACCGCCGACACTCCCGCGTGTTTTTTCGATCACCGGTGCTGACCTGCCCCGACGCCCATATGAGTGCCGCGGGCCGGGGTGGCGAGGGCACCCTCGCCACCCGCGGTCCCCTGAAGGCTTGTCCTTCACCTTCAGTCCCGGCGGGGCACTTCCGTCACCTTGACGCCTCGGAACTCACCCTTTGTAGTCACGTCCCAGGACGACCGTGACATCGGCGTTCGCGGCTCCCTTGCCCTGCTTGAGGGCGCTCGTCGGCAGGCCCAGTGTCTTGGCGACCTCTTCGGCCTTGGCCTTGTGGCCCGCGTCGGCGTACGTCACCTCCGAGCCGGCCCGCGCCGCGGCGCTGCCGCCGTCGACGAAGGAGTAGCCGCCGTTGAGCAGCGCGACCCGTGCCCGGCCGGTCGCCGCCTTGTCGCCGCTGGCGTTCTGGACGCTGACCCGCGCGGTGGCGCCGGGATCGGTGTTCTTGACCGTGCCGCCGAGGACGTCCTTGACCACGCTGTCGGCCGTCTGTCGGCTGAGCGTGCCGTCCGGCTGCACCGGCAGGACGGTGGTGCGGTAGGCGCCGGCCTTGGCCAGTTCCGCGCGCCGGGCCAGGGAACTGCCGAGCTGGCCTTCGGTGAGCGGCGGGTCCAGCACCTGGAGGAGGGACTTCACGGTGGCCGTGGCGCCGTCCGCGTCACTGGAGACCTTCTTCAGCGTGGCCTGCATGACCTGCCCGAACCGCAGGAGCTGCTTGGTCTGCGGCTCGCCCTTCGCCTGGTACGTGGCGTAGGCGACCGCCGCCTGTCCGTTGAGGGTCTGTCCCGTGCCCTGGGTGACCAGGGCGGCATCGCCCTTCTTCGCACCGGGCACGGTCGCGTCGGTGTCCAGGGTGATGCCGCCGACCCTCTCGACGAGGTTCTCCAGGTACGGGGTGTCCAGCCGCCAGCTCGCCTTCACGTCGGCGCCCAGCAGCGTGTTCAGGGACTCCCTGGTGGGTTCGGTGCCCTCCTGGGTCACGGACTTGCCCAGGGTGGTCGGGGTCCCGTCGTCCTTGGTGACGACCAGGTCGTTGGGGAGGAGGACCGTGGTGCCCTTATGAGTGGTCTCGTTGTCCACCAGCAGCGCCGTGGCGCTCTTGCCGCCCTTGCCGTCCCGGAGGTGGACGACGAGCACGTCGCGCTTCTGCGCCCCGCCGGCGTTCTCCGCGTCCTGGCCGGAGCCGGACAGTCCGAAGGGCAGCTTGCCCGCCCACCACAGGTAACCGACGCCGCCCACGAGCAGCACGGCCAGGACGACCGCCAGGGCGATGACGCGGCTGCGGCCACGCCGCTTGGCCTCCTCGCGGCGCTCCGTACGGCTCTCGGTGAACTTCAGCCAGTCGATGACGTCCTCGGAGTCCTCGGTCGGCTCTTCGATGAACGAGAACTGTTCGGTGCGGTAATCGGGCGCCGAGGAGTCCCGGTCGGTGGCGGCGGATCCGGAAGCGCGGCCTGAGGCGGGGGCGTCGGCCGGGGCGCGGTGGTGCGAGGGCTCCGGGCCGTCGTACGCGTGGGAGCGGGACCGCTGGTCCGCCTCCCCGTCCTGCTGCCGGTCCCGGTGCTCGTGCCGGTCCTGGCTGTGCCCCTGGCCCTGGCTCTGTCCCTGGCTCGGGTCCTGTCCCTGGCTGTGCCCTTGGCCGTGTCCTTGGCCTTGGGCCGGGTCGTGGCTCGGGTACTGCTGCTGCTCGTAGGAGGTCGGCTCGTAGGAGGTCGGCTCGTACGGCGGCTGGGTGGCCTGCTGCGGGATCCACTCCTGCCCGTGGGTGTGCCGGGGCTGCTCCGGCCGGCCGTAGGGGTCGTACTGCTGCGGGTACGGCGAGGACGGGGACTGCTGCTCCTGCCGCCCGTAGGAGTCGTAGTCGTAGGCGTATCCCTGATGGGGATCGTGGTGCTGCGGTGTTGCACCGTGGTGCTGCTGTCCGTAGGGGTCGTACGACGAGCCGGCGGCCGGGCTCCCGTAGTGCCCGTCGTAGCGGCCCTCATCCGCGTCGTACCGGCTGTCGTGCCCCTCACGCCGTCCTTCGTACGCGGCGGGGCCGCCCGTACCGTAGGCGGCCGAACCGTGACCCTCATAGGACGTGTCGTAGGAAACCGGCTGTCCGTATTGGTCGTAGGAGACCTGCCGTGGCACCTCCTGGTGCACCGGCCGCCCATAGGCGTCGTACGCGTCGTAGGGATACCCCTGCTGGGCCTGCTGCTCAGGGGCGTACGGGTCGCGCGGCGCGTACGGGTCCTGTCGGTCGTTCACCGGTGCCCCTTTCCGTAGGCCCTTCGGCGGTCGTCGTCAGCGGTGCCGGCGACGGCCGTCGTCAGCGGTCACCACGGTGGTGTTGGTCGGCGCGGTCCTCGCGGTACAGCTCACGCTTGTCGATGTAGCGCACGACACCGTCAGGCACCAGGTACCACACCGGCTCCCCCTGGGCGACGCGCGCGCGGCAGTCGGACGAGGAGATGGCCAGCGCGGGCACCTCGATCAGGGACACCCCGCCTTCGGGGAGCCCGGGATCGGCGAGGTCGTGTCCGGGCCGGGTCACTCCGATGAAGTGGGCGAGGGAGACCAGTTCCTCGGCGTCGTGCCACGTCAGGATCTGGCTGAGCGCGTCGGCACCGGTGATGAAGAAGAGATCCGTGTCGCGGTTCAGGGCGCGCAGTTCTCTGAGGGTGTCGATCGTGTAGGTGTTGCCGCCACGGTCGATGTCGATCCGGCTGACGGAGAACTGGGGGTTGGACGCGGTCGCGATGACCGTCATCAGGTACCGGTCCTCGGCTGGGGACACCTTCTTGTGGCTCTTCTGCCAGGGCTGTCCCGTGGGTACGAAGACGACCTCGTCGAGATGGAACTGGCTGGCCACCTCGCTGGCGGCGACCAGGTGTCCGTGATGGATCGGGTCGAAGGTTCCGCCCATCACTCCGAGCCGCCGCTTCACGGGCTCCGTCTGCTCTCCCATGCGTGCAGACCCTACTGGGCGCCGCGTACCACCGGGCGCCCGGTGTCCGTCCTCAGCGGTCCCGGTTGAAGCGGGTGACGATCCAGAGCAGGAGGAGCAGGGCGATCAGGGCGCCGCCGCCCGTCACGAAGGGGCTGAGGCTGGCGTGCCCGCCGCCCTCATTCCCGCCTTCGGCGAGGGCGACCAGGGACTGTGCGGTGCTGTTCAGGCTCATCGTCGGCAGGACCAATCCGGGATGGGGTGGCAGAGACTTCCGCCACATCGTAAGCGCGAGCCGGTGCGGACATCACGCCGACTCCGCTCCACGGGTGCGGCGCACGGCCGTGCGAGGGCGGTGCGGGCCGTCCGTGCGAGGGCGGTGCGGGCCGTCCGGAGCAGGCGTCACCCGCCTCCAGCACGCACCGGCCGGCAGCCTGATCGGAGACGATCGGGCCGGTTCGGCCCGCCGGACGGGGCCGGATCAGTTGGTGCCGCCGTCCCCGTTCCCGTCCTCACGGCCGCCCGGGGCGCTGCCCTTGCCGGTGCCCGGGCCCTTCGTGGTGCCTGAGCTCTTCGTGGTGCCCGGGCCCTTGGCGGCGCCGGATCCCTGAACCGTGCCGGAGCCTGTGCCGGGCCCCTGTCCCTTGGCCCGGTTCCCGCTGCGCGGCTCGTTCCCGTCACCGCCCTGATGGCCGTAACCCCGCAGAAGCACCCAGGCCAGGAGGACCGCCCCCAGTACGCCGACGACGATGACGGTGCGCAGGAGCCACCCCGGGCCGTCGTCCTTCGAGGTCTGGGCCGCCGCGGCGGCGAGCAGCACACTCGTGTTCAGCATGGCTGTCGTGCTCCCTTTGTGCGGGCATGTACGGGCATTGATGCGCTCGCCAGCGTACGCCCGGGCATCCAAACGCCTGTCAGTGGCGTCCTCTAGTCTGAACAGACGCATCGAGCAGGGGGAGGCCCCAATGACGGAGAGCCCAGGCGGCAGCGAGCGCGTACCGAGCCGGGACCGCAGGCGGTTCCCCGGGATCTCATCCCGTGCCTATGAACACCCGGCGGACCGCTCCGCGCTGGTCGCGCTGCGCAAGCTGAGCGGGTTCGACACCGTCTTCAAGGCGCTCAGCGGCTTGTTGCCGGAGCGCAGCCTGCGACTGCTGTTCCTCTCGGACTCGGTCCGGGTCAGCGACCAGCAGTTCGCGCATCTGAACGACATGCTGCGGGACGCCTGTTACATCCTGGACCTGGAGAAGGTCCCGCCGATGTACGTCAATCAGGACCCGCAGCCCAACGCGATGTGCATCGGTCTGGACGAGCCGGTCATCGTCCTGTCCACCGGTCTGGTCGAGCTGCTCGACGAGGAGGAGATGCGCGCGGTCATCGGCCACGAGGTCGGGCACGCCCTGTCCGGGCACGCCGTCTACCGCACGATCCTGCTCTTCCTGACGAACCTCGCACTCAAGGTCGCCTGGATCCCGCTCGGCAACGTGGCGATCATGGCGATAGTGACGGCGCTGCGTGAGTGGTTCCGCAAGTCGGAGCTGTCCGCGGACCGCGCCGGTCTTCTGGTGGGGCAGGACCTGCGGGCCTCCATGCGCGGCCTGATGAAGCTGGCCGGCGGCAACCACCTCCATGAGATGAACGTGGACGCCTTCCTCAAGCAGGCCGAGGAGTACGAGGCGGGCGGTGACCTGCGCGACTCGGTCCTGAAGATCCTCAACGTGCTGCCGCGCAGCCACCCGTTCACCACCGTGCGGGCGGCCGAGCTGAAGAAGTGGGCGGCCGGCCGCGACTACCAGCGCATCATGGACGGTCACTACCCGCGCCGTGAGGAGGACAAGGACGCCTCGGTGTCCGACTCCTTCCGGGAGTCCGCCGCGCATTACGCCGAGTCGGTGCGCAACAGCAAGGATCCGCTGATGGGTCTGGTGCGCGACATAGCCGGCGGCGCCGGTGACCTGGGCAGCAAGCTGCGTGACACGGTCTTCCGCGGCGGTTCCGGTGGTTCGGGCGGATCCGCGGGATCCGGTGGCGCGAACGGTTCTAACGGGCCGGACGGGCCGGGGTCGGCTGGGCGGTAGCGGCCAGTTCGCCGCAGAGCGCGGTGTTCGTACGGCCTCGGGCGTACGGGTCGGTGCCGGCGGGCCGGGCGTCACCGGCGCGCTGCCCGGCGAGCAGGGGACGCAGTTCGTCGGCCGGCTCGGAGGAGCACGCCAGCGGACCCGCCTGGAGGTTGCTCTGCAGCACCTCCAGGCGGTGATCGCTCAGGTCGTCCCGCCCGATCCGGAAGCGCAGCTCGCGTCGTACGGTGAACAGCGAGGCGACGCCGGGCTTCTGCGCGCGCTGCTCCCCCGCGCGTACGGCCGTACCGGGTGCTGCTGTGCTGTCGGCGTGGTCACCGGATGCGTTCTGATCGGACGCGTGCTTGCCGGTCGTGTTCTTGTCAGTCGTGTGGTCGCCGGTGGCGCTCTTGTCGGCGGCGTGGTTGCCGGCCGTGCCCTGGTCGGCTGGTCCCCGGTCGCGGTGGGCGGCGGCGCCGGTGACGGCTCGTACGGCGTAGACGAAGGTGTAATCGGCGGTGACCTCCAGGGTGTTGGAGGTCGTCTCGGTGACGCCCAGGACGCCGTTGACGCGGACGCCCGGGTCCGCGAGTTCGGTCCGCGCCGGGTCGAAACGGACCAGCCAGCCGGTCGCCGCGTGCCGCCCGTCGTCGGCGGGGTGCGCGATGCTCCGGTCGAACTGGTCGAGTTGGCTGGTATTGAGCAGCAGCCGTACGGGCCGCACGGATCCGTGCGTCAGCGTGGCCGGGTCGATGGACGAGCGGACGATGTAGTCCTTGGCGATGGTCAGGGCGGTGATGATCTGGCCGTCGGAGAAGTGGTCGGTGCGCTCGGCGGCGGGCAGGTTGATGCCGGCCGCCCCTACGCGGAACTCCGCGGCCGGGCTGTGCGCGAACAGGTCGCCCGGCGTGGCGCCGGGCACCGCGCCGGTCGGCGCGAGCGGCAGGACCGTGGTGCGCAGCGGCTCTGCCCGGACCGGCTCGGGTGTCTTGTAGGGGTGTCGTACGCCCATGTAGATGGCGGTGCCGAAGGCCAGGGCTATCAGCAGGACGAGCAGTAACGCCTGCCGCGGTCCGCCGGCGCGGGGCCAGGTGTGCCGGGTGCGTACGGCGCGCGCGTGGTCGCCCATCCGCTCGCGCGCGGAGTACTCCTGAAGGCGTGCAGCCCGGACGAACGATTCATCGAAAACGATGGAGCGGTATTCGTCCTCTCCGCCTCCCGCGGCGCCCTCGGGGGTCCCTTCGGGAGGGTCACCAGGCCCGGCCATACAACAAGAGTAGGTCTGCGGAGGCGTAGGTAAACGCCCTGGTACACGTCAACTTTCGCCGATCTGCCGGAGGGCGTCCGGCCTTTGCGTACATCAGTTCCGGGCTCGCGTGAGCAGGGCGAACGCGCCCCGCGTGAGCGCCTGTACGCCGTCGCCCCGGACCGCCCGGTGAGCCCCCGCGGCAGCCGCCCGCTTTTCCTCTCTTTCCTCCCCGTTCGCCTTCTCCCCCTTCGCCCCTGCCTGCTCAGTTCACCCGCGGTACGGCGGAGGCGGCCGGCGGGTGGGAGTCGGCCGACACCGAGGGCAGCGCGCCGGGGTGCACGGTTCGCGCCCCGTCGACCCCACTGGTCGAGGGCGGCGGCGCCGGGCTCTGCGTCCGGCCCGAGGTTCCCCGGTAGACGGCGGCGAAGGCGAGGGCGACCAGTCCGATGCCCATCAGGACGGCGAGCACCCAGGCGACCGGGCGGTGCCAGCGCGGACCGCCGCGGTACGGGCGCAGGGCCCCGCCGTACAGGCCGTACGGGCTGTGTACGCCGTACTCCCGGTACTGCTCGTACTCCTCGCCGGGCCCCACTCCGCGCAATTCGTCGGGGACCGGACCGAAAGCGTGGCGGGCCAGGTCGTCGGGGCCGTCCGTGTCCTCGGGCTCCTTGGCGTCCGGGCCGTAGCCGGACCGGGAGCGGGCCGCCTCGGCCTCGGCACGGGCCTGGGCCGCCGCCAGCATCCGTTCCACGGCGGTCGGTTCATGGACCGGCGCGGCCCGTACGAAGTCCTCGTCGAAGACCACGGAGGCGAACACGTCCTCGACGCGGTCCACGGGCGAGGCGCGGTCCATGGAGGAAGCGCGGTCCAGCGGAGAGGAGGGACCCACGTCCGCTTCCCCGTGGCTCCCCTGGTCGTGCTCGTCGGGCTCCTGACCGTCCGGGAACGGCTTGCCCCCCACGTCGTCCGGCACGGGTCCAGGTTAACCGTGGCGGCCGGATTTGGGCAGGGAGTAAGGGAATCCCACGGTCGGCGCGCGGCGCGCGGAACTCCACGCGCGCCGCCTGCGGCTCGTACCGGACCACTGGGTACGCCCCGCCGGGCGGGACGCTGCGCCGGCGGGCGCGCCCAGCACGGAGCGCTCGGTACGGTGCCCGGTACGGAGCACCCGCCGCAGCCCGGCCGACGGCCGGTGCGCCGGGTCAGCGGGTGTGGCCGTCGCCGGTGAGGATGTACTTCGTGGACGTCAGCTCGGGCAGGCCCATCGGGCCGCGGGCGTGCAGCTTCTGGGTGGAGATGCCGATCTCGGCCCCGAAGCCGAACTGGCCGCCGTCGGTGAAGCGGGTCGAGGCGTTGACGGCGACGGTCGTGGAGTCCACGAGCTGGGTGAAGCGGCGGGCCGCGGCCTGCGAGGTGGTGACGATGGCCTCGGTGTGACCCGAACTCCAGCGCCGGATGTGCGCCACCGCCGCGTCCAGGTCGGGCACCACGGCCGCCGCGATGTCGTACGAGAGGTACTCCGTCGCCCAGTCCTCGTCCGTGGCGGGCGCCACCAGGCCGGGACCGGCCTGCTGCCAGGTCTCGTCACCGTGGACCACCACCCCGGCCCCCGTCAGGGCGGCCAGTGCGCGCGGCAGGAAGGCGTCCGCGATGCCCGCGTGCACCAGGACCGTCTCGGCGGCGTTGCACACGCTCGGCCGCTGCGCCTTGGAGTTGACCAGGATGTCGACGGCCATGTCGATGTCGGCGGCCTCGTCCACGTACACATGGCAGTTTCCCGTGCCGGTCTCGATCACCGGGACGACCGACTCGTGGACGACCGTACGGATCAGGGAGGCACCGCCGCGCGGGATCAGCACGTCGACCAGTCCGCGCGCCCTCATCAGCTCGCGTACGGAATCGCGGCTCTCACCGGGCACCAACTGAACGACATCGGCGGGCAGCCCGGCCGAGGCGACGGCGTCCCGCAGGACCTCCACCAGCGCGCTGTTGGAGGCGTACGCGGAGGAGGAGCCGCGCAGCAGCACGGCGTTGCCCGACTTCAGGCACAGCGCCGCGGCGTCGACCGTCACATTGGGGCGCGCCTCGTAGATGATGCCGACGACGCCGAGCGGGACACGGACCTGTCGCAGGTCCAGACCGTTGGGCAGGGTCGAGCCGCGCACGACCTCGCCCAGCGGGTCCGGCAGCGCGACCACGTCACGTACGTCCGCGGCGATCGCCACGATCCGCTCCGGGGTCAGCGTGAGCCGGTCCACGACCGACTCGGGGGTTCCCGCGGCGCGTGCCTTGGCGACGTCCCCCTCGTTGGCGGCGACGATCTCCTCCGTACGGGCCACCAGGGCGTCGGCGATGGCGAGCAGCGCGCCGTCACGGGCCGTCCGCGGCTGCGGGGCCAGGACGGCCGCGGCCTCCTTGGCGCGGCGGGCCGTGTCGAGGACGGGCGTGGACTGCGGGGTGTCGGACTGCGGAGTGGCGGCGCTGCTGGTCATGGGCGCAGCCTAGCCCGACGGGTGACCGTGGCCCTGGCGGATTCCACTCCGCGGGACGGGACGGCGCCCGTGCGGCGCGAATGACGGCGCTTGGCGTGGATGACGTCGGCCGTCTCGTGGTCATCGGTGACGGTGGCAGTGACGGTGTCAGTGACAGTGCCCCACGTGCATATGAGGGTGACGTGCGGCCATATGAGGGTGACGTGCGACGGCGGCGACGTCGCTGTGGGGCGGTTGTCGGTCGCCCAGGTCACCGTCGTCACTTTCCGTAAAGGCTGTTTGTCGATACGTATCCGTGTCGACTTCCATTGCCGACGACAGTCGTTCACCGACCGGACGCCGGCGTACGCACGCCACGTGTATTTATCGACACGTGACGTCACCGGGATCTGAACCGTGGCACACATATAACGGCTGCCGTGCCGTCAGTACGGGTGGACGCCCACCGGTGAGGCCGGCGGCGGACCGTAGCCCTCCGCGATGCGCTGGTGATAGGTCTCCCGGTCGATGACTTCGAGGCCGACGATCTCCCAGGGCGGGAGCCTCGCCGACGAGCGGTGCTCGCCCCACAGGCGCAGTGCGACCGCCGCGGCGTCGTGCAGGTCCCGCGCCTCCTCCCAGTAGCGGATCTCGGCGTGATCGTTGGCGTAGCGGCTGGTCAGCAGGAAGGGGTGGTCGTGGGCGAGCTGTTCCAGCCCCCGCCGCACCTCCTGCACGGGCGCCTGGGCCCCCGAGACGCTGAGAGTGATGTGCCACAGCCGACTGGCCTCCCGCCGGGCCGTCGTCGGCTGCTCCCGTGCCGCCGTGTTCCGCTCCGTGCCGTGGTCACGTTCGGCGCCGGCGTCGTTCTCGCCGGTTCCGACGCTGGTCAGTGCGCGCTCCGCCGTCCCTCGGGGCAGCGCCCCTGGGCGCCCTCGTCTCACCGGCGGCCTCCTGTTATGCGTATCGCTCCGCTCGCGCGCGGCGGAGCCGATTGGGTGCGGTCTCTCCCGGGTGTCGCGCGTTCTCACGCGCCTGGGTCGCCGCTCCCCTGCCGGCGCCCCCAGAAGAAAGTTGACCAGTCCGCGGGCCGTCGCGGGGGCGTTTTCGAGAAGGTCCCCGTTGAAAGACCGGTCTTGGGAGCCTTCTGTCCGTCGCGGTCGCCCCCGCGCCTGTCCCGTGTCCACGCCTCGGTCCCGGCGGGCTCCCGCGCGTCCGGGAGGCCCGCGCTTACGTCTGGTCCGGTCGCAACGGCCGTCACATCGTCGTCAGATGGGCGTCACATGGCCGTCACTGGTGCAGTACGGCCAGGTCGTCGCGGTGCACGACCTCGCGCTCGTACGCCGGACCCAGCTCACGAGCGAGGTCACGGGTCGAGCGGCCGATCAGTCGAGGGATTTCGCGCGAGTCGAAGTTGACCAGCCCGCGGGCCACCGCGCGCCCCCGCGCGTCCCGCAGTTCGACCGGGTCGCCCGCGGTGAATTCCCCCTCGACCGCCGCGATCCCGGCCGGCAGCAGTGAGGAGTGCCGCTCGACCACGGCCCGTACCGCCCCGTCGTCCAGGACGAGCGCGCCGCGCGGCGTGGAGGCGTGCGCCAGCCACAGCAGCCGGTCGGCGAAGCGGCGCCCGGTACGCAGGAAGTGGGTGCCGGTGGGGCCGCCGGCCAGCGCCTCGGCGGCGTGCACGGCCGAGGTCAGGACGACCGGGATGCCGGCCGCGGCGGCGATCCGGGCCGCTTCGACCTTGGTGACCATGCCGCCGGTGCCGACCCCGGCCCGGCCCGCGCTGCCGATCGAGATCCCTTCCAGGTCCTGCGGCCCGGCGACCTGCGTGATGCGCGAGGTGTCCGGGGTGGCCGGGTCGCCGTCGTAGAGCCCGTCCACGTCCGAGAGCAGCACGAGGAGGTCGGCCCGTACGAGATGGGCGACCAGCGCCGCGAGCCGGTCGTTGTCGCCGAAGCGGATCTCGTCGGTGGCGACGGTGTCGTTCTCGTTGACGACCGGTACGGCACCCATGGCGAGCAACTGCTCCAGCGTGCGGAAGGCGTTGCGGTAGTGGGCGCGGCGGCTGGTGTCGTCCGTGGTCAGCAGCACCTGCCCGACCCGGCGCCCGTACCGCGCGAAGGACGCGGTGTAGCGGGCGACCAGCAGTCCCTGGCCGACGCTGGCGGCGGCCTGCTGCCGGGCCAGGTCGCGGGGGCGCCGGTCCAGTCCGAGGGGGGCGAGCCCGGCCGCGATGGCTCCGGAGGAGACCAGCACGATCTCCTTGTCCTGGTGCTTGGCCAGCACGTCCACCAGCGCGTCCACGCGGTCCGCGTCCAGTCCGCCGCTCGCCGTCGTCAGCGAGGACGAGCCGACCTTGACCACGATCCTGCGGGCGTTCGTCACGTCCTGCCTTGCGCCTGCCACCTGTGTACCCCTGTGCCGAGTCCTGTTGGCGAGTTCCCTCGCCACGTTGCGTTGTCGAATTCGTCCGCGACTTCCGTCGTCGTATTCGTCCGCGACTTCCGTCGTCGAGTTCGTCGGCGAGTTCCGCCGTCGAATTCTGACCGCCCGATCTGTTCGCGCGATCTGCTGGCGCGATCTGCCGCCCGGTCGTGTCGCCGCCCGGCTTCCGTGCCGTGGGCGCACGGTCGCACGGTCCGTACGAGCGATCCGTAAGAGCAAATGTACGGGTGGTCGCGCACCCGGCGTCTTTTTCACGCAATCTACGGCAGCGGCCCGCACGACCGCCGGCGCCGGACGCCACCACGGACAACACCTCGGACGACATCACGGACAGCGGCCACGGACGACGCCACGGGCAACGCCGGGTGCCGGGCGGTTGAGCCGGTCGGGAAGCGCAAGAGGGTAAGTTCGTTGGACGATCCACGGGCCGCTCAGGTTGCCCTCGAATGGTCCAATTACGCTGCGATGAGAGCCACAGCAGATTGTCACCAAGGCCGGCAAGGTCATACGGTCGGGTCTCCCCGGTCCCGTTCCGCCGCCCGGGCGGCGTCGCAGCGCGCGCCCCGGCCACCCTCCCCCACGGCCCCCACCTGACCGTCCTGCTGCCAGGAGCCCCGCCCCGTGCCATCAGCCGGATTCCCCCCACGCCGAGCCGTACAGCTCGTGGCCCCGCTCTCCCTGCTGGTCGCCTTCACCGCCCAACTGGCCGGCGCCCTGCTGCCCGTCGTCCCGCTGTTCGCCGCCGCCTCCCTGGTCAACCTGGTTCTCGACCTCGTCCTGCAGTACGCGCGGCCAGGACTGCTCTCCGCGCTCGGCAGGATCCGCTGTGACGTCACGGTGCGCCAGTTGTTGCGTGACCTGCTCGTCCTGGTGGGCCTGCTGCACATCGGCGGCATCGACCCGCTCACGGAGCAGGCACCGCTGACCGTGGCGCTGCTGTTCTTCTACGGCGCCCACTTCGTGTGCCAGGCGGTCGCGGTGGTGGTGCGCCGCAACCGTACGCTCCCGTTCGTCACCCGGAACATCGACGTCTCGGCGCTGTGCCTGTCGAACGCCCCGCCGCGTCTCCTCTCCCGCCGGGCCGGCCACCGCCTGCTGTGCTTCTCGCTTCCCGGCACCGCCGGCCTGACGGTCACCGCGCTCACCGCGGACGCGTACTGGGGCGGTGCGGGCGTGGCGCTCTCGCTGCTCCTGGCCGTCGGCGGCACGCTCCGCCTCGCCACCTGGCTGCTGCCTCATAAGCGCGTCGTCGACGAGCGTACGGCGCTGACGTGGCTGGACTCCTGGCTCGCCGCCTACCGGCCCACCATCGGCATGTACTTCTCCGGCGGCTCCGCCTCCGCCTACCAGGCCAACATGTGGCTGAGCACCCTCGCCGGCCTGGACGGCAGGCCGGTGGTCATCCTGCGCGAGCGGTTCATGGTGCAAAAGGTCGAGGCGACGGACGTGCCGGTGCTGTGCATCCCCAAGGTCGCCCACCTCCTGCGCCTGGAGCGCTCCTCGCTGAAGGTGCTGCTGCACCCGGCCAACTCCGGCAAGACCTCCCAGATCCTGCGCGTCCCCTCCATCAAGCACGCCTTCATCAACCACGGCGAGAGCGACAAGCTCTCCTCCTGCAACCCGTACGCGAAGGCGTACGACGAGGTGTGGGTCGCCGGGCCCGCGGCGCGCGACCGTTACCAGCTCGCCGACATCGGCGTGGAGGACAAGGACGTCGTCGAGGTGGGGCGGCCCCAGCTCGCGCCGGTCCGGCCGTACGAGGGCGCGCCGCTCGGCCGGTACACCACCGTCCTGTACGCGCCGACGTGGGAGGGCTGGGACGGGAACCCGGGCAACACCTCGGTCGTCCTGGCCGGCGAGAACATCGTCCGCGAGCTGCTCGCCGACCGCCGGGTGCGGCTGCTCTACAAGCCGCACCCGATGACCGGGACCGTGGACCCGCGCGCGGGCGCCGCCGACGCCCGGATCCAGGCGATGATCGCGCAGGCCAACAGTGAGCGGGGGTGCGCTGCCGGGTCCCGCAGCCACGGCCGAGCTGGAGCGCCGTACCGCCGAACTGGACCGGCTGACCACCTCCGACTTCCGCGGCAGCGCGGACGAGGTGGAGCGGATGCGGCTCCAGGGCACTGCGCCGGCGGGCCGTGCCGCGGCCGTGGCCGCCGCGGTGGCGGCCTGGGAGGACGCCTACTGGGCGTCTTTCCCCGAGTGGGAACACCGGGTGGTCACCACCGCCCGCCCCGGCGTGTTCGGCTGCTTCAACCAGGCGGACGTGCTGATCAGCGATGTCTCCAGCGTGGTGTCGGACTACCTCTCCAGCGAGAAGCCGTACGCGGTCGTCAACACCTCGGGGATGAGCGAGGAGGACTTCCGGGCGCACTTCCCCACCGTGCGGGCCGCCACGATCCTCACGCCCGCGGCACGGGGGGTGACCGGCCTGCTGGAGGCCGTACGCCACCCGGAGAAGGACACGTTCGCGGCGGCCCGCGCCGAGCTCAAGGAGCACCTCCTGGGCCCGTCCGTACCGCCGTCGGCCGTCCGCTTCCAGCGGGCCGCGCTGGCGCTGTGCGTCAAGGCCGACGAGCGGCGCGCCCGGGTGGAGAACCGGCTCAACGGGATTCCGGGCCAGCGTTCCCAGAGGGACGTCGGTGCGGCGCAGACCACCGCCGGGGCTTTCGGGGCCGCCGGGTTCTCCGAATCCGCCGAGGCTGCCGGGTCATCCGGGGCGGCCGGGGGCGCGGGGGCGGCCGGAGGTCCCGGCTCACCCGGATAGGGGAAAACCCCGGGATTCCTCTCCCGGGGTTTCCCCTATGAGCTGTTGAGGCGCCGCACGTATGAGCTGTCGACGCGCCACGAGCCGCTGACTGCTGCCTGTTGATGGCGGACCACGGACTGCGCTGCGTCGGCCGTGCGGGCGTGTCGGCCGTGCGGGCGTGTCGGCCGTGCGGGCGCCGTACGTACGCCTACGGCCGGCGCCCGCCGTGAGCGGCGCCCCGCTAGAACGGGCTGAAGCCCCGGAACTCCTGCTCCGCCTCGTCCCGCTCCGCCTCGCGCTCCCGGCGGCGCTGCACGGCCGGCCGCAGCGCGTCCAGACGGTGGTCCTCGCCGCGCCGGCCCAGCATCTCCGCGCCCGCCGCCATCGTCGGCTCCCAGTCGAAGACGACCGCGTCGTCCTCGGGGCCGATCGCCACGCCGTCACCGGCCCGCGCGCCCAGCTTGAGCAGCGCGTCCTCCACGCCCAGACGGTTGAGCCGGTCGGCGAGGTAGCCGACGGCCTCGTCGTTGTTGAAGTCGGTCTGGCGGACCCAGCGCTCGGGCTTCTCGCCCCGTACGCGGTAGAGGTCCTCGCCCTCGGGGTGACCGTGAAGCCCGCGTCGTCCACGGCCTTGGGCCGGATGACGATACGGGTGGCCTCCTGTACGGGCTTGGCGGCGCGGGCCTTGGCCACGATGTCCGCCAGCGCGTACGACAGCTCCTTCAGGCCCGTACGGGAGACGGCCGAGACCTCGAAGACGCGGTAGCCGCGCTCCTCCAGGTCGGGCCGGATCATGTCGGCGAGGTCCTGGCCGTCCGGGATGTCGATCTTGTTCAGGACGACCACCCGCGGCCGGTCCTCCAGACCGCCGTACTGGGCCAGCTCCGCCTCGATGACGTCCAGGTCGGAGACCGGGTCGCGGTCGGACTCCAGGGTCGCGGTGTCCAGGACGTGGACGAGCACCTCGCAGCGCTCGACGTGCCGCAGGAACTCCAGGCCCAGGCCCTTGCCCTGGCTGGCGCCGGGAATCAGACCGGGCACGTCGGCGATCGTGTAAACGGTCGAACCGGCCGTGACGACACCGAGGTTGGGGACCAGGGTCGTGAAGGGGTAGTCGGCGATCTTCGGCTTGGCGGCCGAGAGCACCGAGATCAGCGAGGACTTGCCGGCGCTCGGGTAGCCGACCAGCGCGACGTCCGCGACGGTCTTCAGCTCCAGCACGATGTCGCGCGTCTCGCCGGGCTCACCCAGCAGCGCGAAGCCGGGGGCCTTGCGGCGGGCCGAGGCCAGCGCCGCGTTGCCCAGGCCGCCACGGCCGCCCTGGCCCGCGATGAAGGTGGTGCCCTGCCCGACGAGGTCGGCGAGCACCTCCCCGTTCTTGCTCATGACGACGGTGCCGTCCGGGACCGGCAGGATCAGGTCCTTGCCGTTCTTGCCCTCGCGGTTGTCGCCCGCGCCCGGCTGGCCGTTGGTGGCCTTGCGGTGGGGTGGTGGTGGTAGTCCAGGAGCGTGGTGACGTCCTGGTCGACGACCAGGATCACATCGCCGCCACGGCCGCCGTTGCCGCCGTCCGGACCGCCCAGGGGCTTGAACTTCTCACGGTGTACGGAGGCGCAGCCGTGGCCTCCGTTACCCGCGGCGACATGCAGCTCGACGCGGTCCACGAAGGTGGTCATGGTGGGTGCCTCCAGATACGTACGGGAATGTCTCTGTACTAACACGCCGAAGGCGGACCGGCCTTCCCGCACGAAGCGAGAAAGGCGGTCCGCCCTCGGAGTGGTGCTGCTGAACTGCCGCCCCTTCTCACCGGGCCGCCGCCCGGTGCGGCCGGGCTACGGTGCGGTGCGGTGGGGCGATCGCCCGGCCGGGCTGATTACTCAGCGACCGGAACGATGTTCACGACCTTGCGACCACGGTGGGTGCCGAACTGCACCGCGCCCGCGGCCAGCGCGAACAGGGTGTCGTCGCCGCCGCGGCCGACGCCCGTGCCCGGGTGGAAGTGGGTGCCGCGCTGGCGGACCAGGATCTCACCGGCGTTGACGGCCTGACCGCCGAAGCGCTTCACACCGAGCCGCTGAGCGTTGGAATCGCGACCGTTCCGAGTGGACGATGCGCCCTTCTTGTGTGCCATGTCTCCTCAGTCCCTTACTTCGCCGGAGCGTCGATGCCGGTGATCTTCAGCGCGGTGTGCAACTGACGGTGGCCGATCCGCTTCTTGTAACCGGTCTTGTTCTTGTACTTCTGGATGCGGATCTTGTCGCCCTTGTGGTGGTCCACGACCTCGGCCTGGACCTTCACGCCGGCCAGGACCCACGGGTCGCTGGTGACCGAGTCGCCGTCGACGACCAGCAGCGTGGAGAGCTCGACGGAGTCGCCGACCTTGCTGGTGGAAATGCGGTCAACCTCAATGACGTCACCGACAGCGACCTTCTGCTGACGGCCGCCGGTGCGCACGATCGCGTACACGCGGAACTCTCTCTCGCTAGAAACGGGACCTCTGATGCCAGCCGCTCTCACAGGCTCTTGCGGGCCCGTGGAATCCGAGTGGACGAGCGGCCTCTCCCGGCGGGCCGGGAGGTGTTTGCTCAGTGGTGTGGCGTACTACAGACGCCGACGGTCAAGGTTACGGGGCCTTGACCGGGGGGTCAAACCGGCTCCGGGCCGGTCCGGGGGCGAACCGGCCGCGGCCGGTCCAGGGGGCGAACCGGCCGGAACCGGTTCGGGGGACGGCCGTGCCCCGGGCCGTCGGTGGCCCGGGGCACGCCGCCGCTCAGTCCTCCGTCGAAGCCGACACCGACGAAGCGCTCTGCTCGGCGGCTGCGGTCTTCTTGGCCGCCGCCTTCTTCGTCGTCGCCTTCTTCGTGGTGGTCTTCTTGGCCGCCGCCTTCTTGGCGGTGGTCGTCTTCTTGGCGGCGGGGGTCGTCGTCTTCTTCGCCGCCGTCTTCTTGGCCGTGGTCTTCTTCGCCGCGGTCTTCTTGGCGGCCGTCTTCTTCGTGGCCGTCTTCTTGGCCGCAGCCTTCTTCGCGGTCTTCTTGGCCACGGGCTCGGCCTCCGGGGTCTCCAAAGCCGCCTCGGCGCTCCCGGCGGATGCCTCGTCGGCGGAGCCGGCCGTCGTCACCACCTCCGCCACGGGCTCGCCCGCGGCCTCGGAAGCAGCCTCGGACCCGGTCCGCGCGGCATTCTCCGCGGCGGCCGGAGCCGTACCGACGGCCGGCGCGGCCTCCTCGGAGATCTGCGGCGGCCCCGCCGGAGCGGTCGCCTTACGGGTCACCCGGCGGCGCGGACGGGCGGGCGCCGGCTCGGGCGCGGACTCGGCCGCCACCGGCTCCGCGGCCGGTTCCACGACCGCTTCCGGCTGCGGCTCGGGCTCGGCCGCCCGGGCCGGTCCGGAGGGCAGCACGATCGCGGCGGCCTCCTGCGCGGCCTTGGGCGCGCCCGCCGGAGCGGACACCTTACGGCTCGCGCGACGGCGGCCCCTGCCCCGGGCACCACCGGCCGTGGCGGCGGCCTCGGCCTCCGCCGGGCTGCCGAACCACTCGTCGGTGTCCGCGACCGCGGGCCGCAGCTCCGCCTCGGTCACCGGCGCGGGCTCCAGTTCCTGCGCCGTGTGGTCCTCGGCGTACGCCGCCTCCCCACCCGGGTGCTCCTGGTGCTCGTGCTGGTCCTGCTGCTCGTGCTGGTCGGCGTGCTGGTGGTCGTGCTGACCGCCGTTCCCCGTGCCCTTGCCCTTCTTCTTGCGCTTGCCGCCGCCACCGCCGGCCGCAGAGGGCTGGTCCATGTGGACGATGACACCGCGGCCGTTGCAGTGCACACACGGCTCGGAGAAGGACTCCAGCAGCCCCTGGCCGACCCGCTTACGGGTCATCTGGACCAGGCCCAGCGAGGTGACCTCGGCCACCTGGTGCTTCGTACGGTCCCGGCCCAGGCACTCCAGCATCCGCCGCAGCACCAGGTCGCGGTTGGACTCCAGGACCATGTCGATGAAGTCGATGACGACGATGCCACCGAGGTCGCGCAGCCGCAGTTGGCGCACGATCTCCTCGGCCGCCTCCAGGTTGTTCCTGGTGACGGTCTCCTCCAGGTTGCCGCCCTGGCCGGTGAACTTGCCGGTGTTGACGTCGATCACGACCATGGCCTCGGTCTTGTCGATCACCAGCGAACCGCCGCTGGGCAGCCAGACCTTGCGGTCCAGCGCCTTCATGAGCTGCTCGTCGATCCGGTACGTCGCGAAGACGTCGACCTCGGAGGTCCACCTCTGGAGGCGGTCGGTGAGGTCGGGGGCGACATGCGAGACGTATCCGTGGATCGTCTCCCACGCCTGGTCGCCGCTGACGATGACCTTGGAGAAGTCCTCGTTGAAGATGTCACGCACGACACGGACGGTCATGTCCGGCTCGCCGTACAGCAGGGTCGGGGCGTTGCCGCTCTTCGCCTTCTTCTGGATCTCCTCCCACTGCGCCTGCAGCCGGGTGACGTCGCGCGCCAGCTCCTCCTCGCTCGCGCCCTCCGCGGCCGTACGGACGATGACGCCCGCGTCCTCGGGGACGATCTTCTTGAGGATCTGCTTCAGCCGGGCCCGCTCGGTGTCCGGGAGCTTGCGGCTGATGCCGGTCATCGAGCCCTCGGGCACGTACACCAGGTAGCGGCCCGGGAGGGAGACCTGGCTGGTCAGCCGGGCGCCCTTGTGGCCGATCGGGTCCTTGGTGACCTGGACCAGGACGGACTGGCCGGACTTCAGCGCGGTCTCGATACGGCGCGGCCCGTTGGCCATGCCCAGTGCCTCGAAGTTGACCTCGCCCGCGTACAGGACGGCGTTGCGGCCCTTGCCGATGTCGACAAAAGCGGCCTCCATCGACGGCAGGACGTTTTGAACCTTGCCGAGGTAAACGTTGCCTACGTACGAGGTCGCTTGTTCCTTGTTGACGTAGTGCTCGACGAGCACGTTGTCCTCAAGGACACCGATCTGGGTGCGCTCGCCGTTCTGGCGGACGACCATCACGCGCTCGACGGCCTCGCGGCGCGCCAGGAACTCCGCCTCGGTGATGATCGGCACCCGGCGGCGGCCCTGCTCGCGGCCCTCGCGGCGACGCTGCTTCTTGGCCTCCAGGCGCGTCGAACCCTTGATCGACTGCACCTCGTCGGACGGCTCGGTGTCCTTGGCGCGGCGTTCCCGGGGCTCACGGACCTTGACGACCGTACGCTCCGGGTCATCGCCCTGAGCGGTCTCCAGGTCCACCGCGTCCCCGCTGCGGCGACGGCGGCGACGGCGACGGCGGCTGCTGCTGGAGCCACCGCCCTGCTGGTCCTCGGCCTCCTCGACGGGTGCGGCCCCGACGCGCTCCGCGGCGTCCTGGTCCTCGGCCGGCTCCTCCGCCCCGGACGGTTCCTCGGCGCCCTGGACTTCCTGGTCGCCCTGCTCGTCCATGCCGTCGGCGGACTCACCGCGGCGGCGGCGACGGCCACCGCGGCGGCGGCGACGGGAGGGGCGGTCGCCCGACTCGTCCTCGGCGGCGTCGGCGAACTCGCCGTGCTCGTCCTCGGCGGCCTCGGTGTCCTCCTCGGTCTCCTCGTCGGCGGCCACCGGCCGGCCGGCGGGCTCGACGGCGGTCACCTGCTCGGCCTCCACCGCGGCCGGAGCACGGCGGCGGCGACGGCGAGTACTGCCGGAGACGGGCTGCTCGTCCTGCTCGGGAGCCTCTTCCTCCTCCTGCGCGGAGCGCGCGGCGGCGGCAGCGGCAGCGGCGGCGGTCTCCGGCGTCTGGAACATCGGCTCGGTGAAGACCGGCGCCTGGAAGACGGCGGTCGGCGGCTTCTGCACCCGGCGACGGCCGCGCGCGGGGGCCGCCGGGGCTTCCGGGGCCTGCGGAGCCGCCGTGGTCTCCTGCGCGGGCTCCTCGGCGGTCCGCGGCTCCTGGGCCGCGTGGTCCTGCCGTACGGGTTCGGCGGCGCGCTCGGCACGGCGGCGGGTACGGCGGCGCGGCGCCGCGTCGGCGTCCGGCTCGCCGGTGCCCGCCTCGGCGGGGGCCACGGCAGCGGGCTCCACGGGAGCGGCGGCGGCCGGGGCGGACCGGTCCTCGGGCTCCTCGGCGGCGGCCTTCGGGGAACCGGCCGGGGCGGTGGCCTTACGGGTGGCACGGCGGCGCGTACGGGCCGGCTTGCTCTCCTGGACCGGAGCGGCGACCGCCTCCTCGGCAGCAGCCTCCTGTGCGTCGGCGGACGCGGCCTCGGAAGCGACGGAGGTGGCGGCCGGCGCCTGCGGTGCCGGGCCGGCCGTGTCAGCCGTGCCGGCCGCGGTCTGCGGCGGGCCCGCCGGGGCGGTGGCCTTACGGGTGGCGCGACGGCGCGTACGGGCCGGCTTGCTCTCCTCGGCCGGAGCGGCGACCGCTTCCTCGGCAGCCTCCTCCTCCGCGTCGGTGACGGTGGCGTCGGTGGCGTCGGCCGTGTTGTCGTCAGCGGCCGTGAGCGACGGCGCGGCCTGCTCCGGGGCGCCCGCCGGGGCCGATGCCCTACGGGTGGCGCGACGGCGGGTACGGCCGCGCGGCGCCTCCGCGGCGGCCGGTGCCTCGTCCTCGGCGCGCGGCTCGGCGACGGCCGGGGCTTCCGCGGCGGGCTGCGGCTCGGCGGCCTCGGGCGCCTCGTCGGTCTTCACCCGCGGCGCCCCCGCCGGAGCGGTGGCCTTACGGGTCGCCCGGCGACGCGTACGGGCGGCCGGCTCGGCCTGCGCTGCGGTCGCACCGGTCTCGGCAGTGGCGCCGCTCTCGCCGGTCTCCGCCGGGGACCCGTCGGCAGCGGCGGAAGGGGCAGGGGCAGCGGCGGTGGAAGGTGCGGCGGCGGTCGGCTGGGTGCCGTTCATCGCCGCGTCACCGCTCCCGCTGGCGGCGGCCGACGGCGGGCCGGCGGGCCGGGTGGCCGCACGGCGCCGGCGGCGCGGCGGCAGGGTGTCGCTGGGGGTGTTCCCCCCGGCGCCTTCGGAGCGCTGCTCCGAAGGGGCGGCAGGTTCTGTGGGCTCAATGGGTTCGAGCATGCGGGCGGTTCTCCCGTCACGCTCCCGGGCGCCACGCCTGGTTCCGGTCGCGGCCCGCGTGATGTGCGCGGTTCCGCTCACCGGGGCGCGGGCGCCGCACGGGAGCTGTCGTCTCGCTCGCCGGGCCCGTGTCCGGGACCGGCGAAAGTCTCCTGGTCAGTGCGTCCGCCGGACCGGGGTGGCTCCCTGGCCGATCGGCGACGCGACGACGGCGGTCCCTACGCGGTACCGTCCGGCGCTCCCCCGCGTGTGGGAGGTACCTTCATCGCGGCACTCAGCCGGCGGCCGTTGATGTGGCGGCCGTGGCGGCGTCGCGGTCGGGCGCGAGCGGGTCGGTCACCGCGCCGGTCTCCTCATCGAGCAGCCCCTGCGCCAGCCTGGTCACCGCTGCGGGGACCGGCGGCGCCAGGTCGGCCGTAGCTCGGAGGCCGGACAGGACGTCGTCGGGTCGTACGGCAGGTGTCAGATGCCGAACAACCAGCCGCAGTATCGCACAGGCATCGCCGCCGGTCCTATCGCCCCGGGGTCCGGCGGCCTCAAGGCGGGCCACCGCGCCGCGTGCGTCGAAGGTGCGGATGCCGTTCTTCGTACGGCGTTCGACCTGCACCTCTTCCGCGGCAAGGAAGGCTTCCACGGCGCGTTGCGCCGCGCTCGGCGCCACCCCGTCGAGCCGGATCTCCCACACCGACGCCTGGAGTCGGTCGGCCAGGCCGGAGGTGTGCGCCTCGACGGCGTCGATGATGTCCAGGCCCGCCGGGAGCGACTCGTCGAGCAGCTCGCGGAGTCTGGCCGGGTCGCGGCGCTCGGCGAGCTGGATCTCCAGGTACTCGGCCTCGCTGCCCGTACCCGTCGGTGCGGCGTTGGCGTACGACACCTTGGGGTGCGGGGTGAAGCCCGCCGAGTAGGCCATGGGGACCTCGGCGCGGCGCAGTGCTCGCTCGAACGCGCGCTGGAAGTCACGGTGGCTGGTGAACCGGAGGCGGCCTCGCTTGGTGTAGCGCAGTCGGATGCGCTGCACCGCGGGTGCGGGCGGCGGGCCTTCGGGCTGTCGCTTGCCCAGTGTCGCTCAGTCCTTCGTGAGTGCGGTCGTACTGCTACCTAGAGTACGTGTCCGTGGCCCGGCCGGTTCCCGGAGGGGCTCGCCCCGCTCGGCGGCCCCGGCGGTCCCGGCCGCCCCGGCTCTTTCCGGGGCGCCGAACAGCGCCCGCCGGATGTCCGCGCGGGTGCGCCGGGCACTGTCCCGGACGGCGGTCAGCGCCTGCCGGATGGCCCGGCCGGTGCCCCGTACCGCCCCCGTCACGGCCGCCGCCGCATCACGCGTGATCCGCCGCGCCACACGCCACAGCCCGTCGCGTACGGCGTGGCCGAGCGGCGTCAGCACCGTCCGGTGGACCCACCGGGCGGGCCGTACGAGCAGGGTGTACAGCACGGCTCCCAGGAACCGGCCGACGGCACGCGAGACAAACCCCGCCGCCCGCCAGCAGTGCCCGAGCGCGTCCCCGACCTCGCGCGCGACCACGGTCACCGCGGCCACCACCGCGCGCCCCACCGGCTGCAGCACGTACCGCCACAGCGCGACGGCCGGCACCACCACGGTCCAGCGCACGATCCACAACAGCACCGCGCCGACACCCCGCAAAAGCAGCCCGGCCCCGCCCGCGACCCCTGCCACGACCCAGGCGATCCCGGCCCCGGTCCCCCGCGCCACCCACGCGATGCCCCGCCCCACCGGCGTCAGCACCGACCGGTACAGCCACCCCGCCGGCACCACGACCAGATGCCGCCACAGCCAGGCCAGCCCCGCGCCCGTCATCCGCCCGGCCGGCGCGATCACATACCGCCACAGCGCGGCCCACGGCCACACGAACAGCGCCCTGCCCAGCCAGGCCGCTCCCGCGCCGAGCCCCCGCAGGCACCACGCGATCCCGCGACCGAGCGGCGTCAGCAGAGAGCGGTACACCCACGACAGCGGCGCCACCACCAGCGTCCGTCCGAGCCACCCCAGGCCCGTACCGATGGCACGCGCGGGCGCCGCCACCAGCGTCCGCCACAGCCACCCGATCCCACGCCCCACAGGGCGCAGCACCACCCGCTCCAATCCCTTCCCGCAGCCCACGAGCGCGTCCCACACCACACGCACCGGCACCACGACCACCAGCACCACGATCCGCACCGGAACGCGGACCACCCTGACCAGGCACCCCTCACCCGCCGCGTACGCCCCGTCCTCCACCCGGACCTCCCCGCGCGCCCCACTCATACCCCTGCTCCCCCGTTCCAACCCATCCCCCGCCCAAACCATCCACCGACTCCCCACCCACTTCCGCTCACGCCCCACGGTTCCCCGTGGTTGCACCCCCACCGGCCCGGTCGGGCGGTCCGCACAGCACATCGGCCCGGCCACCGCACCATGGCGGTGGCCGGGCCGACCCGGCGTACGGTGGGCGTCCCCGGACGCCCGGCCGCTACTTGACGACGGACAGCGGCAGCAGCTTCTTGCCCGTCGGGCCGATCTGGATGGACGTGTCCATCTGAGGACAGACGCCGCAGTCGAAGCACGGGGTCCAGCGGCAGTCCTCGACCTCGGTTTCGTCCAGGGCGTCCTGCCAGTCCTCCCAGAGCCAGTCCTTGTCCAGGCCGGAGTCCAGGTGGTCCCAGGGCAGGACTTCCTCGTAGGTGCGTTCGCGCGTGGTGTACCAGGCGACGTCGACGCCGTAGGCGGGCAGGGTCTCCTCGGCGGCCTTCATCCAGCGGTCGTAGGAGAAGTGCTCGCGCCAGCCGTCGAAGCGTCCGCCGCCCTCGTAGACGGCGCGGATGACGGCGCCCACGCGGCGGTCGCCGCGGGAGAGGAGGCCCTCGACGATGCCGGGCTTGCCGTCGTGGTAGCGGAAGCCGATGGAGCGGCCGTACTTCTTGTCGCCGCGGATCTTGTCGCGCAGCTTCTCCAGCCGGGCGTCCGTCTCCTCGGCGCTGAGCTGCGGCGCCCACTGGAAGGGGGTGTGCGGCTTGGGGACGAAGCCGCCGATGGAGACGGTGCAGCGGATGTCGTTCTGGCCGGAGACCTTGCGGCCCTCGGCGATGACGTTGACGGCCATGTCGCCGATCTGGAGGACGTCCTCGTCGGTCTCGGTCGGCAGGCCGCACATGAAGTACAGCTTCACCTGGCGCCAGCCGTTGCCGTACGCGGTGGAGACCGTACGGATCAGGTCCTCTTCCGAGACCATCTTGTTGATGACCTTGCGGATGCGTTCGCTGCCGCCCTCGGGCGCGAAGGTCAGGCCGGACCGGCGGCCGTTGCGCGTCAGCTCGTTGGCAAGATCGATGTTGAAGGCGTCGACCCGGGTCGACGGCAGCGACAGACCGATCTTGTCTTCCTCGTACCGGTCGGCGAGTCCCTTGGCGATGTCACCGATCTCGGTGTGGTCCGCGGAGGACAGCGACAGCAGGCCGACCTCCTCGAATCCCGTGGCCTTCAGACCCTTGTCCACCATCTCGCCGATGCCGGTGATGCTTCGCTCCCGTACGGGACGCGTGATCATGCCGGCCTGGCAGAAACGGCAGCCGCGGGTGCAGCCACGGAAGATCTCGACCGACATCCGTTCGTGGACGGTCTCGGCCAGGGGGACGAGCGGCTGCTTGGGGTAGGGCCACTCGTCCAGGTCCATGACGGTGTGCTTGGACACCCGCCACGGGACGCCGGAGCGGTTGGGGACGACGCGCGAGATGCGCCCGTCGGCCAGGTATTCGACGTCGTAGAACTTGGGGACGTACACGCTGCCGGTCTTCGCGAGGCGGAACAGCAGCTCGTCGCGGCCACCGGGCCGGCCCTCGTTCTTCCAGGCGCGGATGATCTCGGTGATCTCCAGGACCGCCTGCTCGCCGTCGCCGATGACCGCGCAGTCCAGGAAGTCCGCGATCGGCTCGGGGTTGAAGGCGGCGTGGCCGCCCGCCAGGATCAGCGGGTGGTCCTCCGTACGGTCCTTGGCCTCGATCGGGATGCCCGCGAGGTCAAGGGCGGTGAGCAGGTTGGTGTAGCCCAGCTCGGTGGAGAAGGAGACGCCGAGCACGTCGAAGGCGCCGACCGGGCGGTGGGCGTCGACGGTGAACTGCGGCACGCCGTGCTCGCGCATCAGCGCTTCGAGGTCCGGCCAGACGCTGTACGTACGCTCGGCGAGCACGCCCTCCTGCTCGTTGAGCACCTCGTAGAGGATCATGACGCCCTGGTTGGGCAGTCCGACCTCGTACGCGTCCGGGTACATCAGGGACCAGCGGACATCACAGGAGTCCCAGTCCTTGACGGTGGAGTTCAGTTCACCGCCGACGTACTGGATGGGCTTCTGCACATGCGGGAGCAGGGCCTCAAGCTGTGGGAAGACCGACTCGGCAGACATCTCGAACCTTCGTGAGCTGGCATGGGGCGACTCTCAAGCGTAACCCGCGCCCGGCCGGGCCCGGTCACCCGAACGCAGCCGCCCTGCGCCACCCGCGTGGCATGCACCTGCCGTGTCATCTCTTCCCCCCCTGGTTCGGTGACCGGCTCCGCCGGGGCGGGCCGGTCAGCCATGCAGCCGTACACCGATACAACGATCGACCGCGCGTACGGTTACGGGTCGGACGGCTACGGGCCGAGCCGGGCGCGCAGCTTGGGGCGGGAGACCTTCTTCCACACCCCCGGCAGCTCCCGCTCCCGGTCCGCCGCCCGCGCCTCCTCCCGTCCGTACAGGACCCCGAAGGCGAAGCCGCCCTCACCGGCCGCCTGCGCCTGGGTCGCCAGCTCACGCAGTGCCTCCCGCGCCACCACGCTGTCCTGGTGATCACCCAGCACCTGCTGTACCCGTTTGGCGCGCCCGGCGAACTTCTTCGCCGGGCCGCCCAGCGCCGGGCGGGCCGCCTCCGCCGCGTAGCGCGTGCGCTTGGCCGCCTTGCGGGCCCGGTGCAGCGCCTCGTCCCGTTCCCGGCCGGGCGGGGCGTGGCGTACGGCGTCCATCCGCCGCGCCAGCCGCCGGTAGTCCTTGCGTACGGCTTTGGCCAGCACCTTCTTCGGCGGCCGGGCGGCGGCCGGGCGCAGCGGCGGGTCCTCCAGGAGGGTGTGCAGCTCCTCCAGCAGCGCCAGATGGCGCTCGCCGTCCAGTGCCTCGATCAGCCGGGACCGGGAGCCCAGTTGCCGGCGCCGGGACCAGATGGTCAGCCGGGCCTCCACCGGGCCGAGCAGCAGTTCCCGGGGGAGTTCGCCCAGGGCCCCGTGCAGCCGTTCACAGAGCACCTCGCGGTCCCGGTCCGCTCCCAGCTCCCCCGCCAGCCATTTGAGTTCGTCGCCGATGGGGTCGGTGACGCAACGGTCGAGCAGCGTGCCGTAGGACCGGAAGGCGCTGCGCAGCCGGCGGGTGGCGACCCGCATGCGGTGCACCGAGTCCGGCAGGTCGCGCCGTACCGCCGGGTCCAGCTCGACGATCGCCCGCACCTGGTCGCGTACGTACATCAGTACGGTGTCGCCCGCGGTGGGGGGCGCCGCCCCCGCGCGTCGACGGCGGCGGCTCGCGGGTGCGCGCTTGCCGGAGGCGGGCTCGGCGGACCCGGGCTCGGCGGATCCGAGTTCGGCGGATCCGGGCTCTCGGGGTGTTCCGTCGGGCGGTCGCGGGGCCGTCTCGGCCAGCGCCCGGGCGAGTTTCGACGCCGCGGTGGCCGGGCGCAGCCCCGCGCCGGTGAGGACGGTGTCGATGGCGTCCAGGAGCCGGGGGTCGCCCCCCTCCGTCAGTTCGACCTCGATCTCGACCCAGCGTGCGTGCGGGCGTCCTCGGCGGGACGCGCCGACCGCCCCATTCACACCGCCTGTGCTTTCGGCCCCGTCCGCCCCGTTGCCTCCGGCAGGCCCGTCGGACCCAGCAGATGCGGCTGCCCCGGCGGCCCCGTCCGCCCCGGCCAGCCGCTCCGCCCGTACGGCATCGATGGCGACCTCGGCGAGCGGCGTGCCCCGCGCGTCCCTGAGCACCCGGACCGTACGCCGCGTGCGCAGCCGTACGACGGGCGCCAGCTCGCCGCCGCGGACCCGGGAGCGGACCAGCGCCGCCAGCTCCGGCGGCAGCGTGTCCGTCAGCGGTGCCCGCACCTCGTCCCGTACGCCGGGGGCCACCGGCAGTTTCAGGTGCCAGCCCGCGTCGGCGCCGCCGGTGCGCCGCCGCAGGGTGCTGCCGTCGGCGGCGAGCCGCCGGTCCACCGTGTCGTAGTAGGTGGCGTCGAGGTGCACGGTGCCCTCGTCCGTCACGGTCGCGACGCCGGTCACGCTGGTCACGCCGGTCAGGTCGGGCACCCCGGCCCCGTCAGTGGCTTCGTACTTCCGCTCGATTTCCCGCACGGTCTCCGCCATGGATCGAATCTAGTCGCGTGTACGGCGCGGGGGCAGCCCCTGGAGAGGGGGAGGGGAGCGGGTGAGCGAAGACGGCGCGGAGGCGCAGGGCATGGCCATGGGCCCAGGGGTCACAAAACGTTTGTCACCGCACAGTGTGGCGTGCCGTGCGCGTGGTGCGTTTCCGGCCTGGTCCAGACAAAGGCCGTCTTGTGGCGGGCACGGGCCCCTCGGACGATCGGGCCGTCATCCACCCGTGTGCCCCGGACGGCCGGAGCCCACGCCTCTTGATGAGGAGTCACGATGAGTGATCGCCTGTCGCTGAGTCCCGATGCCGCACGGCAGCTCGCCACCGCCACCAAGACCAGCCCGCAGATGCGCGGCATCACCCCGCGCTACCTGCTGCGCGCGCTGCCCTGGGTGGACGTCGAGGCCGGCGTCTACCGGGTCAACCGCCGCCGTACGTTCATCCTGGGCGACGACCGGATCAGCACGTACACCGAGGAGGGCAGCCACCGCATCGTCCCCGAGGACCTGCGCGAGGTTCCTTACCTGCGCCAGGCCGACGAGGAAGCGCTGCGCGAACTGGCGCAGGCCGCCACCGAGGTCACCTTCGAGAGCGGACAGTTGCTCGCCTCGGAGGGCGACCCCGCGGACCGGCTGTGGATCCTGGTGCGCGGGCGCGTGGAGAAGCGTGTCACCGGCCGGTACGGCGAGGACGCGCTGCTGGAGATCGTCGGCGACGGACAGTTCTTCGACCTGGACGCCTGGTCGAAGAACGAGCCGCTGCCTTACTGCCTGCGTGCCCTGACTCCCGGCGTGGCGCTGTGCATCGAGCGCGGCGCACTGCAGCGCATAACGGAGCGCGACGAGGGCGTGCGCGGCGCGCTGGAGGCCCACTGCTCCGGGCAGACGCCCCCCGCCGGGGCCGAGGTTCCCATCGACCTGGCCGCCGGCCACGTCGGCGAACCCGCCCTCCCCGGTACGTACGTGGAGTACGAGGACACCCCGCGCGAGTACCACATGAGCCTGGCCCAGACCGTGCTGCGGGTGCACACCCGGGTCGCCGATCTCTACAACCAGCCCATCGACCAGACCCGCGCGCAGAGCAACCTGACCGTACAGGCGCTGCGCGAGCGCCAAGAGGCGATGATGCTCAACCACCCGGAGTTTGGGCTGTTCAACAACGTTGCACCAGGGCAACGGGTGCAAACCCGCACCGGTGCACCGACGCCCGATGACCTGGACGAGCTGCTGGCCAAGGTCTGGAAGCAGCCCGCGTACTTCCTCGCGCACCCCAGGGCGATCGCCGCGTTCGGCCGCGAATGTACCCGCCGGGGTGTGCCCCCGGTGACGGACAGCCGGTTCGGCAGCCCGCTGCTGACCTGGCGCGGAGTGCCGCTGCTGCCTTCGGACAAGGTGGGCATCACCGGCCCGAACGGAGCGGGTACGACCGAGATCCTGCTGATGCGGGTCGGCGAGGCCGAGCAGGGCGTGGTCGGCCTGCGCCCGGCGTCGGTGCCCGACGAGGCCGAACCGGGCCTGTCCATACGGAACATGGGCGTCGACCAGAAGGCGATCACCTCGTACCTGGTGACGGCGTACTTCAACACCGCGGTCCTGGTCGAGGACGCCATCGCCGTACTGCAGAACGTCGAGGTGTCCAACTACCATGACTACTCCTGACGTTACGGGCAGGGGCACGGGTACGGGTCCGGGGACGAGTACGGGCCTGGGGACGGGTACGGGCCCGGAGGGACGCACGGCGGATGCTCCGGCGGTCCCGGGCCTACCAGGGATGCCGGGGATGCCGGGGATACCAGGGATGCCGGGGATGCCGTCGGTTCCGGGCGCGGCGAGCGTGCCGGCGGTGCCAGGAGTACCGGGAGTACCGGGAGTACCGGGCGTGCCGGGTTCACCAAGCGCACCGGGCGTCCCGGGCATGTCCGACGTCTCGGGGATGATGTCGGTCCCGGGCCTGCCGACGACCCCCTCGGTTCCGGGCGTTCCCGCCGTCCCGGGAGTTCCCTCGGTGCCGGGCATGACCGCGGTGCCGGGCATGACCGCGGTGCCGGGCATGACCGCGGTGCCGGGCATGACCGCGGTGCCGGGCATGACCGCGGTGCCGGGTGTGCCGGCGGCTGCCGCCGTACCCACCGCGCCCGCCGTACCCGCCACCCCGACCGGCATGCCGACCGGGACGGTCTCCGGGGTTCCCACCGGCATGCCCGCCGACGCGGCTTCGGGCATGCCCGCCGGCCTGCCGACCGCCTCCGGCATGCCGGCCACCGCCGGCACCCGGGCGTCCGGGGCCTTCTCCCCCGACGCGGCCCGCCAGGACTTCCCGATCCTGCACCGGACCGTGAACGGCCGCCCGCTGGTCTGGCTGGACAACGCGGCCACCACCCAAAAGCCCCGTCAGGTGATCGAGGCGCTCGCCGCGTTCTACGGCGCGATGAACTCCAACATCCACCGCGGTGCCCACACCATGGCCCGGGAGGCCACCGAGGCGTACGAGGCGGGCCGGGCGGCGACCGCCGACTTCCTGGGCGCGGCCTCGCCCGACAACATCGTCTTCGTACGCGGTACGACCGAGGCCATCAACCTCGTGGCGCAGACGTGGGGCAAGGCCAACATCGGGCCGGGTGACGAGATCCTGGTCCCCGTACTCGAACACCACTCCGACATCGTGCCGTGGCAGATGCTCGCCGCCGAACGGCACGCGCGGGTGGTCCCGCTGCCGCTGCTGCCGGACGGTCAGATCGACCAGGCGGCCTACGCCGACCGGCTGTCCAGCCGCACCCAGCTCGTCGCCATCAGCCACGCCTCCAACGTCCTGGGCACCGTGCCGCCCGTCGAGGAGATGACGGCGCTGGCCCATCGTTACGGGGCCAAGGTGCTGATCGACGGCGCCCAGGCGGTCGCCCACTTCCCGGTGGACGTACAGGCCCTGGACGCCGACTTCTACGCCTTCTCCGGCCACAAGCTCTATGGCCCCACGGGGATCGGCGCGCTGTACGGGAAGCCGGAGGTGCTGGCATCCATGCCGCCGTGGCAGGGCGGCGGCAACATGATCGACTCGGTCTCCTTCGAGCGCACCGACTACGCCCCGAACCGCACCTCTTCGAGGCCGGTACGGGACACATCGCGGGCGTGGTCGGCCTTCTGTCCGCCCTCAACTGGCTGACGTCCTTCGACCGTCAGGCCATCGCCACGTACGAGACACAGTTGATGCAGTACGCGATGGAGGCCCTGGCCACCGTCCCGGGCCTGCGGGTCCTGGGCACCGCGCCGGACCGTATCGCCGTACTGACCTTCACCCTGGCCGGGCACGACCCGGCCACCGTCGCCGACTGGCTGGACCGGGACGGCATCGCCGTCCGCGCCGGCCACCACTGTGCCCAGCCGGCCCTGGCCCACTACGGGCTGGAGAGTGCGGCCCGGGCGTCCCTGGCCCTCTACAACACCTCCGAGGAGGTGGACCAGCTCACCGCTTCTCTGCGCGCTCTGCAGCAGACAGCCTGACGCCTCGCGTCCCTGTCGCTTCATCGCTTTGTCGGCCCCCGGCGTGCGGACGCGTCCGGGGGCCGACGCGTGGGTGCTTCGGTGCGTCCCAGGGGCCGGCGCCCGGGCGCCGCGGGCGCCTCACGCGTCGGCCGGCCGGTCCGTTCCGGCGCCCGGGCGCCGCAGTTCCTCGTTGAGCCGCCGGGCGTCGGCGAGCTGGTCCTCCAGGACGACGATGCGGCAGGCGGCGTCGATGGGCGTGCCCTGGTCGACGAGTTCGCGGGCGCGGGCCGCGATGCGCAGTTGGTGGCGGGAGTAGCGGCGGTGGCCGCCCTCGGAGCGCAGCGGGGCGATGAGCCGGGCCTCGCCCACGGCCCGCAGGAAGGCCGGGGTGGCGCCGATCATCTCCGCGGCGCGGCCCATGGTGTAGGCGGGGTAGTCGTCGTCATCGAGCTTGTCGGTGGAGCGCGGCTGGGGCTCTGAAGTCATCGCACCTCTTCTTCGTCGGTCGGACGTGCCAAGGGCCCCGGCACCGTACGGCACCAGGGCCCCGAGAAATTCAACACCATCTGCCGACGCCGTACACCGGCCTTGTGCTGTCACTTGGCTACAGGAACGAGCCTAGGGGCCACGCATGCGATTGTCTACGTCCGTCGCGATAGATTTTTCGCCGCCGCGGGCCCTCTCGACGCCCCCGCGGCACCCTCGCGATGCCCCCGTACCTTCGCTGATGCCCACAAGCCCCGCCAGGCCCCGGCAAGAGTGCGGACCCTCCAACGCGCCTTGCCTGGCACAACGGCGAACGGTGACGGCAGGGCCGAGGAGGGCAGCACACCTACTGTGCCGCATGGCGAAAAACTGTACTCGTCACAGTAGACAACTGTAGTCCACTCGATTAAGGTTCCGGGCGCAGTCATGATCCGGAAGGAGAGATCCGTGCCACTCCGCCCCGCATCGGGAGGCTGTCATGAGGTATGACGAACTGGTCAAGGCGGTGAAAAAGGAGGGTCGCTACCCGACCGAGCGGATGACCGAGCGGGTCGTCCACGACGTACTGGCGGCACTGGGCCGGCAACTGGTCGGTGACGAACGCGTCGAACTCGCCCGCCTGCTCCCCGACGAGGCCGCCGTCGCGTTCGTCTCACAGATTCCCTCGCCGCAGCCGCTGACCGCCGGTGAATTCACCCGCGCCCTCGCCGAGGCGTCCGGCGTCGACGGCGCCACCGAGGCCACGGCCCGCTGGGACGCCGGTTCCGTCCTGACCGTGCTCACCCGCCACATCGACCCCGGCCTGCTGCGCCGCATCCTGCACCAGCTTCCCGAGGGGTACGCGCTGCTGTTCGGCCAGGCGCGCCTGGCCCCTGCGGCCTGACCCGGGCCCATAAGACCTGCCCGGGGCCGGGGCCGGGGCCCGTACCCGAAGCGACGGCCGCACGCCAAGGCCGTATGCAAAAAGCCGCACGCAAAGGCCGTACGCAAAGGCCGAAGGTGATGGCCGAACGCGAAAAACCGCCCGGCCGGGACATCCCGGCCGGGCGGCTGTCTTCCGTGGTCGCGACCGGGACAGCACCGACGCCCCCGGCAGTGACCGGCTTCAGTGGTCGGAGTAGCTGAAATCACCCACCGTCCACGCCCCCACATCCTTGATGGCGACGCGGTACATTCCGCCGGTCTCGGGAATGCCGATGCTGCCCTGGAGGATGCGCGCGACATGGAAATGCAGGTGCGTGGGCGGCTCGTCGCCTTCCGGCGCGCCGGTTTTCCCCGCGGGGTGGCTGAAGAGGGCGGAGAACGCCCCCAGCCGCTCCGACCCTTCCAGCACCTCGGCCACACGCTGGTGCCACACGGCCTCGGGAGCCAGCCGTCCGGTGATGACGGCTCCTTGGACCACCACGGTGAGAGACATCTGATTGCTGCGCTCCGACTCCACCCTGGAGGCGATATCGACGAGCAGCTCATCGGGCTTCGACATGAGCGAATACTTTACTGGTTCATGCCGTCCGCGCATCCCAGGAGGGGTACGCGGACCGGCAGGGCCGGGCGCACGGTTCAGGCCGATACCGGGCGTTGGACGCGGATGGACTGCAGAAGTCCTATGGCGATCCAGACGGCGAACATGGACGTGCCGCCGTAGGAGACGAAGGGCAGCGGAAGTCCCGTCACCGGCATGATGCCCAGGGTCATGCCGATGTTCTCGAACGCCTGGAAGGAGAACCAGGCGATGATGCCGACGGCCACGATCGTGCCGTACAGCTCGGTGGTCTCACGGGCGATGCGGCAGGCACGCCACAGGACCACGCCGAGCAGGACGATGATCAGACCGGCGCCGAGGAAGCCCAGCTCCTCGCCGGCGACGGTGAAGATGAAGTCGGTCTGCTGCTCGGGGACGAACTGGCCGGTGGTCTGGCTGCCGTGGAAGAGGCCCGAGCCGGTCAGGCCGCCGCCGCCGATGGCGATCCGGGCCTGGTTGGTGTTGTAGCCGACGCCCGCCGGGTCCAGGCTGGGGTTGGCGAAGGCGGCGAACCGGGCGATCTGGTAGTCGTCCAGCAGGCCCAGTTGCCATACGGCCAGACAGCCGACGACGCCGGTGCCCAGCAGGCCCAGGATCCAGCGGTTGGACGCGCCGGAGGCCAGCAGGACGCCCATGACGATGGCGCCCAGGACCATCACCGAGCCGAGGTCGGGCATCAGGAGGATGACGCCGACGGGGATCGCGGCCAGGCCGAGCGACTGGACGACGGTGCGGTGGTCGGGGTGCGGCCGGTCACCCGCGTCGACCCGGGCGGCCAGGATCATCGCCATGCCGAGCGTGATGGTGATCTTGGCGAATTCGGCGGGCTGGAGGGAGAAGCCGCCGGGGATCGCCAGCCAGGAGCGCGAGCCGTTGATCGTGGCGCCGAGCGGGGTCAGGACGAGCAGGGCGAGCAGCACGGACAGGCCGTAGAGCACCGGGATCGCGCCGCGCAGCGTGCGGTGGCCGAGCCAGATCGTGCCGGCGGCCAGGGCCAGTCCGATGCCGGTGTTCAGCAGGTGGTGGAGGAAGAAGTAGTACGGGTCGCCGTGGTTGAGCTCGGTGCGGTTGCGGGTCGCGGAGAAGACCAGCACCGCGCCGATGAGCGAGAGCGTCAGCGCCGCCAGGAGCAGTATCCAGTCCAGGCGGCGGACGGTGGAGTCGCGCGCGGTGAGCTTGCCCCAGGTGCCCAGTTCCGGGGAGTAGCGGCGGATGGCGTACGTACGGGAGGTGGGGGTGCCGCTCACCGGACGGGCCTTTCCGCTTGCGCCGAGGACGACGGCGAGGGCCGTACGTACGGCTTGACCGGCTGGGCCTGGATCTGGCCGTCGCTCTCGATCTTGGGGAGCCTGGTTTCCGGCTGCGGCAGCAGGGCCGCCTTCCGGTCGATGGCGCCCTTGTCGTCCACGCCGTACAGCGCGTCGTAGATCTTGCGTACGGCGGGTCCGGAGGCGCCGGAGCCCGTACCGCCCTGGGCGATGGTCATGATGACGGTGTAGTCCTTGGTGTACGTCGCGAACCACGACGTCGTCTGCTTGCCGTGGACCTCGGCCGTACCGGTCTTGGCGTGCATGGGGATCTTGTCCTGCGGCCAGCCCTGGAAGCGCCAGGCGGCGGTACCGCGGGTGGCCACGCCCGCCAGCGCGCTGTCGATCTGGGCCAGCGTGCGGGAGGTCACCGGCAGCCTGCCGTGTGCCTTGGGCTGGATCCGCTGGATCTTCTTGCCGTCGGCGCTGATGACGGCCTTGCCGACGGTCGGGTTGTACAGGGTGCCGCCGTTGGCGATGGCCGAGTAGATCGTCGCCATCTGTATCGGCGTGACGAGGGTGTCGCCCTGGCCGATGGAGTAGTTCACGGAGTCACCGGCGCGCATCCGGTTGCCTTCGAGGCAGTTCTCGTAGGAGAGCTGCTGGACGTAGTCGCCGCCCTTCTTGCCCTCCTTGCACCAGACGTCCTTGTTGGCCTTCCAGAACGCCTGCTTCCACCGGCGGTCGGGGACCCGGCCGGTGACCTCGTTGGGCAGGTCGATGCCGGTCTCCTTGCCCAGGCCGAACTGGTGCGCGGTCCGGTAGAACCAGTCCTTGGGGTTCTTGGGGTCGTTGCCGCCGTCCTTCTGCCACTGCTGGTAGGCCAGCCCGTAGAAGACGGTGTCGCAGGAGACCTCCAGGGCCCGGCCCAGGCTGATCGGCCCGTAGCTCTTGGACTCGAAGTTCTTGAAGACCTGGCGGCCGATGCTGAAGGAGCTGGAGCAGTCGTAGTTGCCGTTGAAGTCGTAGCCGGCGTTGACGGCCGCCGAGGTGGAGATGACCTTGAAGATCGAGCCGGGGGCGGCCTGGCCCTGGATGGCGCGGTTGAGCAGCGGGTAGTTGGAGTCCTTTCCGGTGAGTTTCTGGTAGTCCTTGCCGGAGATGCCGCCGACCCAGGCGTTGGGGTCGTAGGTGGGGTTGGAGGCCATGGAGATGATGCGTCCGGTCTTGTTCTCCATGACCACCACGGCGCCCGCGTCGGCCTTGTAGTTGCGGCCGGTGTTCTTGTCGAACTCCTTGCGGGCGTCCTTCATGGCCTGGTCCAGCTCCCGTTCCGCTATGGCCTGTACGCGGGCGTCGATGCTGGTGACGACGTTGGCTCCGGGGACGGCCGGGTCGCTCTTGGCCTTGCCGATGACCCGGCCGAGGTTGTCGACCTCGTAGCGGGTGACGCCCGCCTTGCCGCGCAGCGCGCTGTCGTACGTACGCTCAAGGCCGGAGCGGCCGATCTGGTCGGCGCGCAGCAGGGGCGAGCGGGTGTTCTTGGCCTTTTCGATCTCGGCGTCGGTGACGGGCGAGAGGTAGCCCAGGACCTGTGCGGTGTTGGCCTTGCCGGGGGCGGGGTAGCGGCGTACGGCGGTGGGCTCGGCGCTGATGCCGGGGAAGTCCTCGGAGCGCTCGCGGATCTGGAGGGCCTGCTGGGTGGTGGCCTCGTCCGTGATCGGGATGGGCTGGTAGGGCGAGCCGTTCCAGCAGGGCTGGGGGGTCTTGGCGTCGCACAGCCGGACCTTGTTGCGGATCTCCTGCTGCGACATGCCAAGGACCTGGGAGAGCCGGCCGAGCACGGCCTTGCCGCCGTCCTTCATCTTCAGCAGTTCGGTGCGGCTGGCGGAGACGACCAGGCGGGTCTGGTTGTCGGCCAGCGGGACGCCGCGGGCGTCCAGGATGGAGCCGCGGGTGGCGGGCTGGACGACCTGCTGGACGTGGTTGCTGCGGGCCTCGGCGGCGTACTCCTGGCCGTTGCGGATCTGGAGGTACCACAGCCGGCCGCCGAGGGTGAGCAGCAGGGAGAAGACCAGGATCTGAATGGCGATCAGGCGGATCCTGACGCGGGAGGTCCGTCCGGTCTCGGGGATGTTGCTCACCGCCGCCCCTCGTGGTCGCCGTCGCCGTTGGGTGGTTGCCGCCTCACAGTCGCTTGACCCCCTTGATGCGGCCGGCCTTGTTACGGGCCGACTTGCCGAGCAGTCCGCCGCGCTGGCCGCCGATCCGGGCCACCTTGGACGTACGGATCGTACGGCTGGCCTTCAGTCCCTTGCCGGGGCTGATCCAGCCGTAGGCGCCGTCGCGGCCCTTGGACGGACCACCCTTTTGGGCGGCTCCGTCCGCGGCCAGCGGATCGTTCTCCGACCGGCGGGCCAGTGCCATGACCACCGGCACGGCGAAGGGAGCCAGCAGCAGATCGTAGAGCGTGGCGCTGAACAGCAGCCCGGCCAGGCCCACATGGCGGGCGGCGGTGTCGCCGACGAGGGAGCCGACGACCGCGTACAGCAGGGTGGAGCCGATGGCGGAGCCGATGACGACCATCAGCGGTACGGCCACCGAGCGGTGGTGTCCGTTCTCGGGCCGGGTCAGGCCGGCGAGGTAGCCGATGACGCACAGGACCAGGGCGTAGCGGCCGATGGCGTGGTCGGAGGGCGGCGCGAGGTCGGCGAGCAGGCCGGCGCCGAAGCCGACGAGGGCGCCGCCGACGTGCCCGTAGGCGAGCGCGAGGCCCAGGACGACCAGGAGCAGCAGGTCCGGTACGGCGCCGGGCAGTTGCAGCCGCGCCAGGACGCTGACCTGGACGACCAGGGCCACCAGGACCAGCGCGGTGGAGAGCAGGATCCGGTTGATGCGCATCGGTCAGCTCCTGGGGGTGGCGCTCGCGGAGGGCGTGGCCGTGACGGTGACCGTCGGCGTCGGCCTGGGCTTGGCGGGCCTGGGCGGCAGGACGGCGTCGCGGGGGTTCTCGCGGGGCGGCTGGACGACGACGCCGACGACGTCGAGCTGGGTGAAGCCGACGTACGGGCGGACCTGGAGGGTGCGGGTCAGGTCGCCGTTGGACGGCTCGACCTTGACGACCTCGCCGACCGGGACACCGGGGACGAAGGGCTTGTCGGCGCTGGAGCCGAAGGTGACCAGGCGGTCGCCTTTCTTGACGTCGGCCTTGCCGTTGAGGAGCTGGACGCGCAGCGAGCGGTCGCCCTGGCCGTTGGCGAAGCCGATCTCGTTGGTCTTCTCCATGCGGGTGCCGACGGTGAAGTCGGGGTCGGTGGCCAGCAGGACGGTGGAGGTGCCGGGGCCGACGGTGGTGACCCGGCCGACCAGCCCGTCGCCGTTCAGGACGGTCATGTCGCGGGTGATGCCGTCGCGGGCGCCGGCGTCGATGGTGACGGTCCAGGAGAAGCCCTGGGCGGCGCCGATGGCGATGACCTGGGCGCCCTTGATGCCGTACTGGCCGGCGCCGGCGCTCTTGAGCATCTTGTCCAGTTCGGCGGCGCGGTTGCGGTTGCGGTCGGAGGACCCGAGCTTCGCCTTGAGCAGGGCGTTCTCCCGCTCCAGTTCGCTGATGCGGGTGTGGCGTTCACCCGAGTCGCGTACGGCGCCCACGGCGTTGCCGATCGGGTCGACGACGCCGGCGAGACCGTTTTCGACCGGCCCGAAGGCGGAGGCCGCGATCTGCCGGGCGCCATGGAGCGGGGACTGCTCGCCGCCGCGGATGTCCACCGTGATCAGCGCGAACGCGATCGCGACCAGCAGCACCAGCAGCAGCCGGCTCTCTCGTGTGTCCCTCACGTGCGGCGGCCGTGTCCTTCCTCGTAGGACCGGCCGGCCGCGGGCCCGCGCCGGTCTCGCTGGGGAGAGTGAGCGTTGTGCCTTTTTCGTTGTGCCTTTGTGTGCGCCGCTCGTACGGGCCGGTGACGGATCTCGTACGGGCGGCGCTTGTGTGCCGTGCCCGGCGGTGAGCCGTGCCGTGCTCGGCGGTGAGCTGTGCGCAGCGTGTTCGTTTCGGCGTTGTGCCTGTATATCAGCGATCTGCCGTGCGGCGGTGGAATCACCCGTACGGCAGACCGGGTTTCCTCAGCGGCGCGGCTGGGAGTCCAGTACCTGCTGGAGTGCTTCGAACTCCTCGACGCACTTGCCGGAACCCAGTGCGACGGAGTCCAGCGGGTCCTCGGCGATGTGGATGGGCATGCCGGTCTCGCGGCGCAGGCGCTCGTCCAGGCCGCGCAGCAGGGCGCCGCCGCCGGTGAGCACGATGCCGCGGTCCATGACGTCGCCGGAGAGCTCCGGCGGGCACTTGTCCAGGGTCGTCTTGACCGCGTCCACGATGGAGTTGACGGGTTCCTCGATGGCCTTGCGGACCTCGGCCGCCGAGATGACGACGGTCTTGGGCAGACCGGAGACCAGGTCCCGGCCGCGGATCTCGGTGTGCTCGTCCTGTTCGAGGTCGTACGCCGAACCGATGGTGATCTTGATGCTCTCGGCCGTGCGCTCGCCCAGCAGGAGGCTGTACTCCTTCTTGATGTGCTGGATGATCGCATTGTCCAGTTCGTCGCCCGCGACACGGATGGACTGCGCCGTCACGATGCCGCCGAGCGAGATGACGGCGACCTCGGTCGTACCGCCGCCGATGTCCACGACCATGTTGCCGGTGGCCTCGTGGACCGGCAGGCCGGAGCCGATCGCGGCGGCCATCGGCTCCTCGATGATGTGCACCTGACGGGCACCGGCCTGGGTGGACGCCTCGATGACGGCACGGCGCTCGACTCCCGTGATGCCGGAGGGAACGCACACCACGACACGCGGACGGGCCAGGTACCGCCGCTTGTGGATCTTGAGGATGAAGTAGCGGAGCATCCGCTCGGTGATCTCGAAGTCGGCGATCACCCCGTCCTTCAGGGGGCGGACCGCGACGATGTTGCCGGGGGTCCGGCCGATCATCTTCTTGGCCTCGGCGCCCACCGCGAGGATGCCGCCGGTGTTGGTGTTGATGGCCACGACCGACGGCTCGTTGAGGACGATCCCACGACCCCTGACGTACACCAGCGTGTTGGCGGTCCCGAGGTCGACAGCCATGTCACGGCCGATGAACGACATGTTGTTCCCCATGAGGATACGTCTGGCCTTCCCAACTGGAGCGAATGCTTACTTGAGGTCGGCAGGTGTGATGCGCTGTAAGGCGCGGGAGCTTCCATCGTAGTCGCGCGGTGGCGCCCACTCGAACACGGTGCGAGGTTCCTCCGCCATTGTCGGCGGAAGACCTACCCGCCCCCCTCAATGGGACGTCGTGTCGCGTGGATGCGTTCCCCTGATTGCGCCGCATATGCCGAAGGGCGACCGAGGATTTGTCGGTCGCCCCTGGTCACGAGGGGGTTCGGGGCCGATGGGCCGTCAGGAGAAATGGGGGAAGAAAATTTTGATCTCCCGCTCGGCGGACTCCTCGGAGTCCGATGCGTGGATGAGGTTCTCCCGGGTGATGGTCCCGAAGTCGCCACGGATGGAGCCGCTGGGCGCCTTGATCGGGTCGGTCGGGCCGGCCAGCGCCCGTACGCCTTCGATCACCCGCTCGCCCTCGACGACCAGGGAGACGACCGGGCCGGAGGACATGAAGGCCACCAGCGGCTCGTAGAAGTCGCGGCCGACGTGCTCGGCGTAGTGCTGTTCCAGGATGGCGCGGTCCAGGGAGCGCAGTTCCAGCGCGCTGATCGTCCAGCCCGCCTTCTTCTCGATGCGGCCGAGAATCTCGCCGATCAGGCCGCGGCGTACGGCGTCGGGCTTGAGCAGGACGAGCGTGCGCTGGCTCACGGAGGGGCTCCTTGTGTGCTTGGGACGGTCAGCGGTGCACCAAAGCTACATGGGCGTCGTGACCGGGCCGTACGCGGTGTCGCGCGGGGCACCCGGCGGACGGGGGCGCGGGGGCGCGCGGCGGGATCGCGGGGGCTCGCGGAGTGGACCGTGGCGCTCGGCGGACGGGAGCGCGCGGGCCGGCCCGCGGCTGCGGGCACCGGCGGGGCGTCGACGGCGGGCCCGGCACCGAGCGCCGGGCCCGGCGGGATCACGCCGGTTCGGCCCCGGCGCCGGGCGACTGCGGCTGCGCCTCGGCCTGTGCCGCCCAGCGGGCCTTCGCCTGGTCGACCTTGCGCCCGAAGTGCACCGAGCACCACCACAGACCGGCGAAGACCGCGCCCAGGAAGAACATCGTCGGGATGACGAAACCACTGGCGTTCAGCGCGATCTGCAGGGCCCAGCCGAGCTGGACGCCGCCGGGGCGGGTGAGCATGCCGCACAGCAGCACCGACAGCAGCATGGCGATACCGCTCACCGTCCAGACCGTGGCGGTGGGCACGTCCGAGGTCTGCATGGCGACCAGACCGGCGAAGCCGATCACGAAGAACTCACCGATCAGCGTGCTGGCACACAGGGTGCGCATGGCTCAGCCCCTCCCCAACAGCAGCCGGGCCTCGCCGACCGTGATCACGGAGCCGGTGACCAGGACACCCGCTCCCGCGTACTCGCCCTCTTCCTCGGCCAGGGTGATCGCCGCCTCCAGGGCGTCGTCCAGGCGCGGCTCGACCTGCACCCGCTCGGAGCCGAAGACCTCCACGGCGACCGCCGCGAGCTCGTCGGCGTCCATGGCGCGGTGGCTGGAGTTACAGGTCACCACGACCTCCGCGAAAATCGGCTCGAACGCTTCGAGCAGACCGCGGACGTCCTTGTCGCCGCTGGCGCCGACGACTCCGATGAGACGGCTGAAACCGAACGCCTCGGTGACCGCCTCGGCCGCCGCCCGCGCCCCCGCCGGGTTGTGGGCCGCGTCCAGGACGACGGTGGGGCTGCGCCGTACGACCTCCAGGCGGCCGGGTGAGGCCACGGAGGCGAAGGCGGCGCGCACGGTGTCGATGTCCAGGGTGCGGGCGTGCTGCGAGCCGATGCCGAAGAACGCCTCGACGGCGGCCAGCGCCACCGCGGCGTTGTGCGCCTGGTGGGCGCCGTACAGCGGGAGGAAGATCTCCGGGTACTCGCCGCCCAGGCCGCGCAGGGTCAGCATCTGCCCGCCGACGGCGACCTCGCGGGTCAGCACCCCGAACTCCATGCCCTCGCGGGCGACCGTGGCGTCCACCTCGACGGCGCGCCTGAGCATGACGGAGGCGGCGTCCACCGGCTGCTGGGCCAGCACGACCGTCGCGTCCTTCTTGATGATCCCGGACTTCTCGCCGGCGATCTCCTCGGGCGTGCTGCCCAGCCGGTCGGTGTGGTCCAGGGAGATCGGGGTGACCACGGCGACGCCCGCGTCGATCACGTTCGTGGCGTCCCAGGTGCCGCCCATGCCGACCTCGACGACCGCGATGTCCACCGGCGCGTCCGCGAAGGCCGCGTACGCCATGGCCGTGAGCACCTCGAAGAAGGAGAGGCGGTACTCCTCCTGGGCGTCGACCATCTCCACGTACGGAGCGATGTCCCGGTAGGTCTCGATGAAGCGCTCGGCGCTCACCGGCGCGCCGTCCAGGCTGATCCGCTCGGTGACGGACTGGACGTGCGGGCTGGTGTAGCGGCCCGTACGCAGGTCGAAGGCGGTCAGCAGAGCCTCGATCATGCGGGCCGTGCTGGTCTTGCCGTTGGTACCGGTGATGTGGATGGAAGGGTAGGCGCGCTGCGGCGAGCCGAGGACGTCCATCAGCTTCTCGATGCGGCGCACCGACGGGTCGAGCTTGGTCTCGCCCCAGCGCCCGGCCAGCTCGGCCTCCACCTCGCGCAGCGCGCGGTCGACCTCGGGGTCGGCGGGGCGGGCGGGCACGCCGTCGCCCTGCGGCGGGCCGGCGTGCGCGCGCAGCGTCCGGCTGCCGGCCTCGATCACCGCGAGGTCGGGGTCCCTGCTGGTCTCGGCCTGGACCATCTCCTTGAAGGTGTCGGCCGGGTCGGAGATCGGGTCGGGCTCGTCGTTCTGGGGGCGCTCGCTCACGCGGACCAGTCTACGAGGGACCGCTGACAGCGGCCTCGCTGCGTCACCCCGGCCCGGGCCCGGTGGCCGGAAGGCGCACCGGGCGGTGACCCGCTCAGTGACCCGTCCGGTGACCCGGCCGGCCACCGGCCTTCTCATGGGCGCAGCGCCGCCTTCATCATGGCGCGAGCGACCGGCGCGGCCCGCAACGTTGCCGGAGATCTCGTTGCGCGCTGCGTCGTTGTCCTCCACGGTTCCCATCGCCGACCGGAGCTGCTCGGCGGTGCGCCCGGACATGGCCCTGCCGTACGCCGTGGAGTCCACGCGCTCGATGGTGTTGCCGCCGCCGTCTGTCACTTTGTCGACCATGCGGGGAGTCAGTCGACCATGCGGGGAGTCATCAGCTCACCGTCGTCGGCGATGACCGAGGCGCCATCGCCATCTGGAGCGGCGTCGCCCGATCGTCGAACTGGCCGACGCCCGACAGGGCGGTCTGCGCCTTGTCCACACGGGAGGGGTAGACACCCTTGGCGGCGCGGACCGGGACGTCCACCTCGCCGTCGACATCAGAACGCGGCGCGGCACAGCGATACGAGCACGGCACTCCACCGCACCACCGGAAGTGATTTCCCTCTCGAACCACTGCCCTCACACAACTTTCCCCCGGTCTTACCCCTCTTCCATGGCGGGCTCCGCGATCGGGCTCCCGGCGTATCAGGCGCAACCGACCATGCGAAAAGCGGGAGCGAAGCAGCGTGCCGGCAATCAGTCAGCGGATGCACTTGGTGCTGCTCACCGCGTGGACCGTCCTGTGGTTCGCCGTGGTGGAACCCAACGGCGGGTTCTCCTGGCACTATCTGCGCGCCGGCGGGGAGCTGATCTACCAGGGCTCCTCCGGGGACGGCACCGGCGGGCTCAACCTCTACGCCCACCACCCCGAGCTCCAGATGGGGCCGATCAGCTTCCTGGTGGCGGGCCTGTTCAACCCTTTCCCCGAGCACACCGGACAGTTCCTGTCCGCGGCCCTGATGTCGGTGCTCGGCCTGGTCGTCCTGGTGCTCGCCGGCCGCAGCGCCGCCGAGCACTACCTGGGCACCGGCCTCAACCACCAGCGGCTGCGGCAGCGCGTCCTGATAGCCGGGCTGGCCTTCATCCCCATGTGGATCGAGGTCTCGGTCCGCTTCGGGCATCTGGACGACGTCCTCGCGCTGTTCTTCACGGCCCTGGCGGTACGGTCCCTCACCCGCGGCAACGCGGCGCTGACCGGCGTCTTCCTGGCCCTGGCGATGGACTCCAAACCGACCGCGCTGGCCTTCACGCCGCTGCTGCTCGCGCTCCCGAGGGAGAAGTGGCTGCGCGCCGCCCTGTGGTGCGCGGGCCTGGTCGCGCTCGCCTGGCTGCCGTTCTTCGTCGGCGCCCCGGACTCCTTCGCCGCGGCGAAGTTCACCATCCCCAACCACCCGGCCTCCGCGCTGCGCTGGCTGGGCGTCGGCGACCCCGAGACACCGGGCTGGGACCGGCCCGCGCAGGCCGCGCTGGGGCTGGCGCTGGGCTGTGCGGCCGTGTGGCGCGGGCGCTGGGCGGCGGTGGTGCTGCTGGGCGCCAACGCCCGGATCGTCCTGGACCCCAGCGTCTACACGTACTACACCGCGTCCGTGCTGCTGGGCACGCTGCTGTGGGACGTGATCGGGCAGCGCCGGCTCGTGCCCTGGTGGAGCTGGCTGGCGCTGCTCATCCTGTACGGCAGTGTCTTCGCCGTCCCCGACGACTCGGCCCGCGGGCTGATCCGCCTGGGTTTCGTGGCCGTCTCGACCGCGTACGTCCTGCTGTGGCCCGTACGGGAACGCGGGCGCGGCCCCGGACGCGGGCCGGGCCGGGGACAAGGGGCGGAACGGAACCGGGAAGACCGGCAAGACTGGAAAGACCGGGGAGACCGGGAAGAAGGGCACAGGCCCCCGCCCGTACGGACGAGGGGCCTGCGTGGGGCGTTCCCCCACAAGATCCGCGGATCCCGCAGATGCCGCTGAACCCCTAGGGGCCGCAGAGGCCGCAGAACCCGCAGGGGCCGCCGGCTACGCCTTGGGCAGCGCCGCCAACTGCGCGGTGATCCGGACGATGTCCGCCTCGGCCGTCTCCAGCCGCTTGCGGATCTTGTCCTTGACCGGCTCCGGCGCCTTGGCGAGGAACGCCTCGTTGCCGAGCTTCGCGCTCGCCTGCGCCTTCTCCTTCTCGGCGGCGCCCAGGTCCTTCGTCAGCCGCTTGCGCTCCGCCTCGACGTCGATGGCGCCGGACAGGTCCAGGGCGACCGTGGCGCCCGCGACCGGCAGCGAGGCCGTCGCGGTGAAGTCCTCGCCGGCCGGCTGGAGGCGCAGCAGCGAACGCATCGCCGCCTCGTGGGCCACCAGGTCCGTACCCGCCAGGTCCAGGCGCGCCGGGACCTTCTGGCCGGGCTGCAGGCCCTGGTCGGAGCGGAACCGGCGGACCTCGGTGACGACCTGCTGAACCGTCCCGATCTCCCGCTCGGCCGCCGCGTCCCGGAAGCCGGAGTCGGCCGGCCAGTCGGCGACGACCAGGGACTCACCGCCGGTCAGCGCGGTCCACAGGGTCTCGGTGACGAACGGCACGATCGGGTGGAGCAGCCGCAGCGTGACGTCCAGGACCTCGCCGAGCACCCGGCGCGAGACGTCGGCGGCCGGGCCGCCCGCCGTGAAGACGGTCTTGGACAGCTCCACGTACCAGTCGAAGACCTCGTCCCACGCGAAGTGGAAGAGGGCGTCCGAGAGCTTGGCGAACTGGTAGTCGTCGTAGTACGCGTCCACCTCGGCGACGACCGTGTTGAGCCGGGAGAGGATCCACCGGTCGGCCGCCGACATCTCCTCGGGCGCCGGCAGCGGGCCCTGGACCGTCGCGCCGTTCATGAGCGCGAAGCGGGTGGCGTTCCAGATCTTGTTGGCGAAGTTGCGCGAGCCCTGGACCCAGTCCTCGCCGATGGGCACGTCCACGCCCGGGTTGGCGCCGCGGGCCAGGGTGAAGCGGACGGCGTCCGAGCCGTACTCGTCCATCCAGTCCAGCGGGTTGACCGCGTTGCCGAAGGACTTGGACATCTTCTTGCCGCGCTCGTCCCGGACCATGCCGTGCAGGACGATCGTGCCGAACGGCGGGGTGCCGTCCATCGCGTACAGGCCGAACATCATCATCCGGGCGACCCAGAAGAAGAGGATGTCGTAGCCGGTGACCAGGACGGAGTTCGGGTAGAACTTCTCGACGCTGGGCGTCTTCTCGGGCCAGCCCAGGGTGGAGAAGGGCCACAGTCCCGAGGAGAACCAGGTGTCCAGGACGTCGGTGTCCTGCGTCCAGCCCTCGCCGGACGGCGGCTCCTCGTCCGGGCCGACGCACACGACCTCGCCGTTCGGGCCGTACCAGACCGGGATGCGGTGACCCCACCAGAGCTGACGCGAGATGCACCAGTCGTGGAGGTTGTCGACCCAGCCGAAGTAGCGGGACTCCATCTCCTTGGGGTGGATGGCGACCTTGCCGTCGCGCACCGCGTCACCGGCGGCCTTGGCCAGCGGGCCGACCTTGACCCACCACTGCATGGACAGCCGGGGCTCGATGGTGGTCTTGCAGCGCGAGCAGTGGCCGACGGAGTGGGTGTACGGGCGCTTCTCGGCGACGATCCGGCCCTCGGCGCGCAGCGCGGCCACGATGGCCGAGCGGGCCTCGAAGCGGTCCAGGCCCGCGAAGGGGCCGTGCGCGGTGATCATGCCGCGCTCGTCCAGGACGGTCAGGTTCGGCAGGTCGTGCCGGCGGCCGATCTCGAAGTCGTTGGGGTCGTGGGCCGGGGTGACCTTGACCGCGCCGGTGCCGAACTCCGGGTCGACGTGCTCGTCGGCGACGACGGGGATACGGCGGCCGGTCAGCGGCAGCTCGATCTGCGTACCGACCAGGTGGGCGTAGCGCTCGTCCTCGGGGTGGACGGCGACCGCGGTGTCACCGAGCATCGTCTCGGCGCGGGTGGTGGCCACGACGATGGACGCATCGCCCTCGCCGTACCGGATCGAGACCAGCTCGCCGTCGTCGTCCTGGTACTCCACCTCGATGTCCGAGATGGCCGTCAGACAGCGCGGGCACCAGTTGATGATGCGCTCGGCGCGGTAGATCAGCTCGTCGTCGTACAGGCGCTTGAAGATGGTCTGGACGGCCTTGGACAGGCCCTCGTCCATCGTGAACCGCTCGCGCGACCAGGCCACACCGTCGCCCAGGCGCTTCATCTGCCCGGAGATCTGCCCGCCGGACTCCGCCTTCCACTTCCACACCCGCTCCACGAACGCCTCGCGGCCCAGGTCGTCGCGGGAGACGCCCTCCTTGGCCAGCTCCCGCTCGACGACGTTCTGGGTGGCGATGCCGGCGTGGTCCATGCCGGGCTGCCACAGCGTCTCGTAGCCCTGCATGCGCTTACGGCGCGTGAGGGCGTCGATGAGGGTGTGCTCGAAGGCGTGCCCCAGGTGAAGGCTGCCGGTGACGTTGGGCGGCGGGATGACGATCGCGTAGGGCGGCTTCTCGCTCTTCTCGTCCGCCTCGAAGTAACCGCGCTCTACCCAGCGCTCGTACAGCGGCCCCTCTACCTCGGCCGGCGCGTACTGGGTCGGCAGTTGTGTGGGGGTGCTGTTCGGCCCGCTGTCGGGGCTCTGCTGAGTGTTCTCGGTCACGACGCTCAGTGTACGGGCGCGGATGTAGCAGTCTCGAATCGGTTTGGGCCCCAGCGCTTGGGCTGTCGGTGCCGTCATACAGGATGTCGTGGAGCAACCAACATCAGCACATCAGCACCGGCAGCCACGAGGGGAACCGTCCATGAGTTACAACCAGCCGCCTCCGAGCCCGTACGGCCAGCCGCAGCCCGGACCGTACGGACAGCCGCAGCCCCAGCCGGGCTACGGCTACCCGCAGCAGGGCGGCCAGGTCCCCCGCAGCAGCCCTACGGCTACCCGCAGCAGCAGCCCGCCCAGCCCGCGTACGGCCAGCAGCCCCCGCCGCCCCAGTACGGCCAGCAGGCCCCGTACGGCGGCCAGGTGCCGCCGCCTCCCTCGGCCCCCTCGGGCGGCGGCAAGAAGACCGCCCTGATCATCGGCGCGGTGGCGGTCGTGGCGGCGATCGGCGTGGGCGCGTATTTCGCTTTCGGGCCTGGCGGCGACGTGGCACCGTACAAGATCGCCCTGCCCAAGACGCTGCTGGGCGGTGAGTACACGAAGCAGGAGGGCAAGGGCTCGGACGAGGAAAAAAGCCTGGCCAACGACAAGGATGCAAAGGCCATGGGCATTACGGACGGCAAGTCCGTCGGTGGTCGCTACCTCAATGGCCAAAAAGCACCGCTGGGTGTAGCCGGTATTTACGGGAAGGTCTCTGACCCGCAGGGGGCCGTCGACAAGACGTTCTTGGAGATGGAGCAGAAGCAGCAGAGGTCCTCTGGCGCAAAGGTGGAATCGCCACCCGCGACCGAGTACTCGCCCAGCGGGTTCGACGGTGCGGTCATGAAGTGCAAGGCCGTCAAGGTCACCTTGTCCATCGCGGGCACCTCCATGACGTCGACGGCCAGCACGTGCATGTGGGGCGACTCCAGTGCCATCGGTTACGTCTCGATGCCTACACCGCGCGGTGGTCAGCCCATCCCCCTTGAGCAGCTCGCCGAGAAGACTGCGAAGATCCGGGATGAAGTCCGGCAGGAGATCAAGTAGGCGCGGCTGCCTGTCCGCGCACAGAGGGGGAACCCCAGCATGAGTTTCAACCAGCCGCCGCCCGGTCCGTACGGGAGCACCGGGCAGTCGGGGGAGTCCTACCCGCCGCAAGCGCCCCAGCAGCCGCCGGCGGGGGCGTACGGGGCGCCTGCGCCGCAGGCGGGGCAGGCGGGGCAGTACGGGTATCCGCAGCAAGGGCAGCAGGCGCAGCCGGGGCCTTTCGGGCAGCCGGGCTTTCCGCCGCCCCCTCCCCGCCCCCTCCGGGCGGTGGGAGCAACGGCGGCAAGATAGCCGCGATCGTGGTGGCCTCGGTGGTGCTGCTCGGCGCCATCGTCACCGGCGGTGTGATGCTGTTCTCGGGGGATGACGAGAACAAGAACACCCAGGCCGACCGGGACAAGAACGGTCCGACCGCCGCCCCCGCCACGCCCGGCAGTTCGCAGAGCCCCTCGCAGGACGAGGAGAGCAAGGACGAGGGGGAGGGTGAGCAGAAGATGAAGCTGACCACGCCCAAGACCCTCGACGGCGGCGCGTACACGATGGACAAGGACCGCGAGGGCCTGAAGAAGGAGGGTGTCGCGGTCGGGGAGAGCCAGGCGGGCGCCGAGTACGTCGTGGCCCGCTACAAGGGCTCCTCCAGCGCCACGTCCGTGCTGATGCTGGAGGGTGCCTACGGTCTGGTCGGCGACCAGGAGAAGGCGCGTTCCACGATGTTCAAGAACTTCGAGGGTTCCGGCGGCGGGACGCAGATCATCGGCGGGCGCCGTACCTTCCGGCCCTCGGAGGCCAAGGGCACGGAGATCGAGTGCGAGCTGTCCAAGAGCTCCTCGATCGGTTACGCGCCGGTGTGCACGTGGGCCGACTCCTCGACGGCGGCGATCATCGCGTACGCCAACGCCAAGTTCAGCTCGGCCTCGGACGTGAACCTGTCGCAGTACGCGGACACCACCGCGGTGATCCGCAACGAGGTGCGCAAGCCGATGTGACGGCCCGGCGCACACCGCCCGCGTCGGCGGGTACGCGAAGGGCTCCCCGGTTCCTTGTGGACCGTGGGAGCCCTTTTCGTTCGGCAGGCGGTGGGGAGGGGGCCTAGGGGGGTCCCTGGGGGTCCTGGAGGCCGTACGGCCCGTACGGAGCCCTCTGCGGCCGCTCAGGCGCTCTTCTCGTGGTGTTCGCCCGGCTCGCCGCCGCGCGTCGTCCGCGGGACCAGCGTCGGGTTGACGTTGGAGTGCACCACGTCCGCGGTGATCACGACCCGGGCCACGTCCTTGCGGGAGGGGACCTCGTACATCACCGACTGGAGGACCTCCTCCATGATGGCGCGCAGGCCGCGGGCGCCCGTACCGCGCAGGATGGCCTGGTCGGCGATGGCCTCCAGCGCCGGGCGGTCGAAGTCCAGCTCCACACCGTCCAGTTCGAACAGCCGCTGGTACTGCTTGACGAGCGCGTTGCGCGGCTCCAGCAGGATCTGCAGGAGCGCTTCCCGGTCGAGGTTGTGCACGGAGGTCAGGACGGGCAGCCGGCCGATGAACTCGGGGATCATCCCGAACTTCACCAGGTCCTCCGGCATGACTTCCTGGAGCCGGTCCTTGGACTCGATCTCGCGCTTGGAGCGGATCGTGGCGCCGAAGCCGATGCCCTTCGCGCCGGACCGGGCCTCGATGATCTTCTCCAGACCGGCGAAGGCGCCGCCGACGATGAACAGCACGTTCGTCGTGTCGATCTGGATGAATTCCTGGTGGGGGTGCTTGCGTCCGCCCTGCGGGGGGACCGAGGCGGTGGTGCCTTCGAGGATCTTCAGCAGGGCCTGCTGGACGCCCTCGCCGGAGACGTCACGGGTGATCGACGGGTTTTCGCTCTTCCGGGCGACCTTGTCGATCTCGTCGATGTAGATGATGCCGGTCTCGGCCTTCTTGATGTCGAAGTCCGCGGCCTGGATCAGCTTCAGGAGGATGTTCTCCACGTCCTCGCCGACGTAGCCCGCCTCCGTGAGCGCCGTGGCGTCGGCGAAGGCGAAGGGGACGTTGAGCATCCGGGCGAGCGTCTGCGCGAGCAGGGTCTTGCCGGAGCCGGTCGGGCCGAGCAGCAGGATGTTGGACTTGGCCAGCTCGATCCCGTCGTCGCCGCCGCGCCCGCCGCCGTTCTCGCCCGCCTGCACCCGCTTGTAGTGGTTGTAGACGGCCACCGAGAGAGCCTTCTTGGCGGGCTCCTGGCCCACGACGTAGCTCTCCAGGAACTCGTAGATCTCCCGGGGCTTGGGCAGTTCTTCCCAGCGGACCTCGGAGGTCTCCGCGAGCTCTTCCTCGATGATCTCGTTGCAGAGGTCGATGCACTCGTCGCAGATGTACACACCAGGTCCCGCGATGAGCTTCTTCACCTGCTTCTGACTCTTCCCGCAGAACGAGCACTTGAGCAGGTCGCCGCCGTCACCGATGCGTGCCACGAGGTGCTTCCCCTTCGCCTGGGATCCGCATTGCTCCGCGGACCCGGGTGCTTGCCTATCGACGGTACCTTGCCGGGCCCCCCGTACGGGCCCCCCTTGGACCTACTCGGTGGACGGACTGGGTCCGCCCGGCCCGAGGAGCGGCCCAAGGGGGCGTGTCTCCGGCTCAACTGGCCCAGAGCGCGTCAGGCGGAGACGGAGGTCTTCCGCGTCGAGACGATCTGGTCGACCAGACCGTACGCCAGGGACTCCTCCGCGGTGAGGATCTTGTCGCGCTCGATGTCCTCGCGGATCTTCTCGATCGGCGTCGAGGAGTGCTTGGCCAGCAGTTCCTCAAGCTGCGCCCGCATCCGCAGGATCTCGTTCGCGGCGATCTCCAGGTCGGACACCTGGCCCCGGCCGGTCTCGCTGTACGGCTGGTGGATCAGTACCCGCGCGTTGGGCAGCGCCATCCGCTTGCCGGGCGTGCCGGCGGCGAGCAGCACGGCGGCGGCGGAGGCCGCCTGGCCCATGCACACCGTCTGGATGTCCGGCTTGACGAACTGCATCGTGTCGTAGATCGCGGTGAGCGCCGTGAAGGAGCCGCCCGGCGAGTTGATGTAGATCGAGATGTCGCGGTCGGGGTCCATCGACTCCAGGCACAGGAGCTGCGCCATGACGTCGTTGGCCGAGGCGTCGTCGATCTGCACGCCGAGGAAGATCACGCGCTCTTCGAAGAGCTTCGCGTACGGGTCGTACTCGCGGACGCCCTGGGAGGTGCGCTCGACGAAGCGCGGCACGATGTAGCGGGACTCGGCGGTCGGGCCCTCGTACAGGCCGCTCGCGGAGAAGTTGTTCATCTGGGAGTTCACCGTCCTGGTGGCGGTCAAGTGGACTGGATCGGCTGCGGTGCGGGTGCTACGGGGCTCACGCCGCCCCGGTGCCGCCCCCGCCCGGAACGCCTCCGGCGGTGGTCATGACGTCGTCGATGAGGCCGTACTCCTTGGCCTCCTGCGGGTCGAACCAACGGTCGCGGTCGGAGTCGCGGGTGATCTGCTCGACGGTCTGGCCGGTGTGCTGGGCGGTGAGCTCGGCCATCCGGCGCTTGGTGTGCAGCAGGCGCTCGGCGTGGATCTTGATGTCCGTGGCGGAGCCGGCCAGACCGGCGGACGGCTGGTGCATCAGGATCTCGGTGTTCGGCAGCGCGAAGCGCTTGCCCGGGGTGCCGGCGCTCAGCAGGAACTGGCCCATGGAGGCCGCCAGGCCCATGGCGATGGTCACCACGTCGTTCTTGATGTACTGCATGGTGTCGTAGATCGCCAGGCCGGCGTTGACCGATCCACCGGGGCTGTTGATGTAGAGGAAGATGTCCTTGTCCGGGTCGGCGGCCAGGAGGAGCAACTGCGCGGTGATCTTGTTGGCGATGTCGTCGTCGACCGCTTGGCCGAGGAAGATGATCCGCTCACCGAGCAGCCGGTTGTAGACCTGGTCGCCGAGGCCACCGATGGACGGCTCGGCGGCGGCGGAAGGCATCGGGATCGTCACGTGTCCACCTGCTCGTTGTCGGACGGCCCGAGGCCGTCTCAGCGTCGTCTTCTGGGGCGGGGGCCGGGCGCCGCGCCGTACCGCCGGCGCGGCTTCGGGGACTCCCCTGCCCTCGTATCTACGGACCCTAACGCGCAGGTAGGACAACGCCATCCCGCATTGATAACTGTTCGCTGTGAGCGCAGGCTCACGGGGCCCGCACGACGACGGGCCCGAACACGCGGGCGTGCGTGTTCGGGCCCGTACAGGCGGCGGCTACGGGAGCCGTACGGCCTTCGGGGCTCAGCCCTCGTTCTTCGCGTCGGCGTCCTTGACCTCGGCGTCGGCGGCCTCGGTGGCGGCCTCGACCGTCTCGGCGGCGTCGGCGGCCTCGTCCTCGTCGTCGTCCAGGTCGACGACCTCGCCGTTGGTGTCCTTGACCGTCGCGGCCTCGACGACGACCGCCAGCGCCTTGCCGCGGGCGACCTCACCCACGAGCATCGGCACCTGGCCGCCCTCGACGACGGCCTGGGCGAACTGGTCGGGGGACATGCCGGAGGACTGCGCGCGGCGCATGAGGTGCTCGGTGAGCTCCTCCTGGCTGACGTTCAGCTTCTCCTTGCTGACCAGCTCGTCCAGGATGAACTGGGTCCGGATGCCCTTCTCCGCCTGCTCCTTGGTCTCGGCGTCGAACTCTTCCTCGGTCTTGCCCTGGATCTCCAGGTACTTCGCGAGGTCCAGGCCCATCTGGGCGAGCTGGTGGTTGACCAGGTTGTGCTTGCGGGTCTCGATCTCGTCCGCGAGCAGCTTCTCCGGCATCGGGACCTCGACGAGCTTGATCAGCTCGTCCAGGACCTTCTCCTGGGCCTGGGTGGCCTGGTCGTACTTCTTCATCCGCTCCAGGCGCTTGCGGCTGTCGGCCTTGAGCTCCTCAAGGGTGTCGAACTCGCTCGCGAGCTGGGCGAAGTCGTCGTCCAGCGCGGGCAGCTCACGGGCGGCGACGGCGGTGACGTCGACCTTGACCTCGGCCTCCTTGCCGGCCGCGGAGCCGCCCTTGAGCTCGGAGGTGAAGGTGGCCGAACCGCCGGCCTCCAGGCCCTTGACGGCCTCGTCGATGCCGTCCAGCAGCTCGCCGGAGCCGATGGTGTAGCTGACGCCCTTGGCGACGCCGTCCTCCAGGACCTTGCCCTCGACCTTGGCCTCAAGGTCGATCGTCACGACGTCGCCCTCTTCGGCGGCGCGCTCGACCGGGGAGGTGGAGGCGAAGCGCTCACGGAGCTGCTCGACGGACTTCTCGACGTCCTCGTCCGAGACCTCGACGGCGTCGACCTCGACCTGGATGCCGGAGTAGTCCGGGATCTCCAGGGCCGGGCGGATGTCGACCTCGGCGGTGAAGGCCAGCAGCTCGCCGTCCTTCAGCTCGGTGATGTCGACCTCGGGCTGGCCGAGGACGTTCAGCTCACCCTCGTTGACCGCCTCGGTGTAGAACTTCGGGAGCGCGTCGTTGACGGCCTCCTCAAGCACGGCGCCGCGACCGAACCGCTGGTCGATGACGCGGGCCGGGACCTTGCCCTGGCGGAAGCCCTTCACCGTGACCTGCTGGTTGATCTTCTTGTACGCCGCGTCGAGGCTGGGCTTGAGCTCCTCGAAGGGCACCTCGACAGTGAGCCGAACCCGGGTCGGGTTCAGGGTCTCCACGGCGCTCTTCACGGTTCGGTCTCCTTGGGGCTGACTGCTGGGGTTCTGCCTGAGATCCGCCGGCGCCTGCTGGTCAGGACCGGCCGATCGCGCCCGGTAGAAAGACACACGGGCACGCAGCTTGCATAGTAACCGCAAGCGGGATGACGCCCACAACGTGATCTTGAACGCCTCCGGCCGGAGCCCGTGACGGCCGGCGCGCGGGCCCGTACGGCGAGGGCGGACCGGGTCCGTACAGGCCGGGTCCGCAGGACCGGGGGCCGGCCCGTACAGCCGGGCCGGCGGGCCGGGTCCGCAGACCGGGACGGTCCGGGTCCGTGCGGCCGGGCCGTGAAATCCGTCCGGCCGGGTGACCGGGCGGCCGGGCGCGACCGGAGAGCCGCCCATGGCCCGGAGCCGGTGGCGGCCGGTGGCCGGCTCGCGGCCTGGGCCGGCCGTGAACCGGGCGGCCGGGCCGAAGACGCCGGAGACTGGATACCTGCTGGTCGGGGTGGCCGGATTCGAACCGACGACCTTCCGCTCCCAAAGCGGACGCGCTACCAAGCTGCGCCACACCCCGTCGGTGCGAGACGTAGGGTACATGCCCGCAGGCAGTACGGCGCGCCAGTTCTTCCCGTACGGACGGGGGCGGACAGGGGGGTGTGCGGCGGACCGCCGTGACCCGCTACGATGCACTGCGTGCCGAGGTCGCAGACCTACAGCGCATGCGGGCGTAGCTCAATGGTAGAGCCCCAGTCTTCCAAACTGGCTACGCGGGTTCGATTCCCGTCGCCCGCTCCACGAGGCCCGGGGCCGGATCGTGGGACACCGCGCGGAAGCGCGGTTTTCCCCGTCCGGCCCCGGGCTTTTCCGCGCTCGTTCCGCGGCCGGTTCACGGCACTCGGAATTCCCCGAAAAGGTGAGTACGGGAACGGCCGTACGACAGCCTGATAAGGCGACGGGAACGCGTCCGGGCCGTGAGGACAACGGGGACGGTGGGGGCGGTGGGACCGCCCCGAACGGCCGGATGACGTACACCGCCCCTTGTCCGCCGGCCTTGCCCATCGACCTTGCCCACCGGCCCTCGCACCGGTGACCCGACACCCCGGGCCACCGGGCGCCTGGCGCATACGGAAGACGGCCCTCCGCCCGCCAAGTGACGTGGCGAGGCGAGCGGTTGACGCGTGCATGCACTCCCGGGCGCGACGCGAGGTGCGGCGCTAGAAACTGATGCGGTTGATGGTGTCGGCCACGGAGTTGAGGAACCGGTTGATGGATGGGGCGATCCCGGTGGAGGCGAGGAAGAAGCCGAAGAGGATGGCGACGATCGCCGGCCACGCTTTGAGTGATTTGCCCCGTAACAGCACGATCAGAATGATCCCCAACAGCACCACCACGGACAGCGACAGAGCCACAACTGATCACACCCTCGGTCGGTACGCCTGGCCGGCCCCGGAAGCATGCAGCCGCGCACACCCCCGCTCGGCACCCATCGTGCCACCAACTGCCTGCCCAGTGGAGGCGGGTGGCGAATCATCGGCCAAGGCTTTGCCTGCCCTCGGCACCCATGACCCGTGCGGCGCGGGCGGGGGTGGCCGGGGGTGAGGGAAGGCGGAGGTCCGGGCGGATTTACCGATTCGGCCGGATCATTTCCCTCTTGGCGGCTGATTTCCGACGCTCATTCATCCACCGTTCATTCATCCACCGCCGCGCGATCACCTATTCGGCAGGTGAATTCCCGGGAAAGCCCGGAAAGCAACGCATACGCATCATCGCCATTGCCGGGGAAAGGGGGAGACACCGCCGGACCTCTCAGGCCGCCGAACCGGACACGGCGGCATGCGGCCGGGCGGTGAGGGCGGCCATACGGGCCGCTATCTGCTGCGGTGAGGCGTGGACGAGGGTGTCGGCCATGGCCCCGTCGGCGAGGAAGAGCACCCGGTCGGCCCAGGCGGCGGCCACCGGGTCATGGGTGACCATCACGACCGTCGCGCCCAGCGAGTCGACCGCATGGCGCAGCAGGCCGAGGATCTCGGCGGCGGTACCGGTGTCCAGCGCCCCGGTCGGCTCGTCGGCGAAGACGACGTCGGGGTCGGTGATCAGCGCGCGGGCCAGGGCCACCCGCTGCTGCTGGCCGCCGGAGAGCTGCCCGGGACGGCGGCGGGCGTGCTCGCCCAGGCCGACCCGGGCGAGCGCCTCCGCCGCGCGCCGGGAGTCGGGGCGGCGCCCGGCCAGCCGCATCGGGAGGACGACGTTCTGCTCGACCGTGAGGGACGGCAGCAGGTTGAACGCCTGGAAGACGAAGCCCAGACGGCTGCGGCGCAGCTCCGTGAGCCGGGTCTCGCGCATCTTGGTGATCTCGGTCCCGGCCAGCCGCACGGAGCCCGCCGTGGGACGGTCCAGGCCCGCCGCGCACTGAAGGAAGGTGGACTTGCCGGAACCCGAGGGGCCCATGACGGCGGTGAAGCTGCCGGGCGGCAGGGCGAGGTCGATGCCGCGCAGCGCGTGCACCGTGCCGGCGCCGCGTCCGTACTGACGGCGCACCCCCCGCATCTCGACGGCGTACGTGCCGGTGTCCGGGCGCTCCGGCCGGTTCGGCGGCTCGGGCCCGTACGGCGGCTCGGGCCCGTACGGCGGCTGCGGCCGGTTCGACCGCTCCGGCCGGTTCGGCGGCTCCGGCTCGCCCCGGTGCTCGCCTCGTCGCAGGCCCATCGCCATGGTTTCGTCCCTCGTCCCTCGTTCCGCGCAGTGGATCGACACCTGCAACCTACGGACCGGGGACGGCCTCGGACCATGACGCCCGCCGGTGGATCGGAGGTGGGGAAAACCCCACCGCAACCGCCCCACCCGTACAGGAGCCCCTCATCCGCAAGGGCTCTTACAAGGAGCCCTCGTCCTCCCGAGCCCCGTATCCCCCACCACACGAGCCCGCCCCGGGACCACGGCCTCAGTCGCGGCAGATCAGCAGCAGCGCGCGGTCGTCGTTGACGTCCTTCGCCACCGCCTCGATGAGGTGCCAGGCGGCGCCCGCGAAGCCGCAGGACACGTAGCGGTCGGCCTCGCCGGTCAGCCGGTCGATGCCCTCCGCGATGTCGCGGTCGGCCGACTCCACGAGGCCGTCGGTGAAGAGCATCAGGACGTCGCCCGGGCGCAGCGTGCCCTTGACGGGGTCGAACTGCGCCCCGTCGTACACCCCCAGCAGCGGCCCCTCCGCGGCCTTCTCCTCCCAGCGGCCGGTCCCGGCGCAGAGCTGGAGGGCCGGGAGGTGCCCGGCGGAGAGCAGTTCGTAGTCGCCGGACTCCAGGTCCAGGACGAGGTGGATGGAGGTCGCGAAGCCCTCGTCCCAGTCCTGGCGCAGCAGGTAGCCGTTGGCGGCGGGCAGGAAGCCGTGCGGTGGCAGGGAGCCCAGCAGACCGCCGAACGCCCCGGAGAGCAGCAGCGCGCGGGAGGCGGCGTCCATGCCCTTGCCGGACACGTCGGTCAGGACGACTTCGAGGATGTTCCCGCCGTGGGTGCGCGAGGCGACGACGAAGTCGCCGGAGAAGGACTGTCCGCCGGCCGGGCGCAGCGCCATCTCCCGGTGCCATCCCTTGGGCAGCCTGGGTAGCTTGCTCTGTACGCGGATGCGCTCGCGCAGGTCGAAGAGCATCGTTCCGCCACGTCTCCAGGGCACGCCCACCCGGCTGCGGAACTGCGCGATGAGCAGCCCGAAGAGGCCGACCGCGGCCACCACCAGGACCGTGCCCGGGGTGATCCGGTCGGGCCCCTGGTCGTAGGGGCCCAGCAGGGACGCCTCGACGATCAGGGCGGCGGCCGAGGTGCCGTACAGGGCGAGCAGGTTGGCGGGGCGCAGCAGCAGACCGCCCGCGATCACCGGCAGGACCAGGGCGGTGGGGGAGATCCAGTCCGGGCGCCAGACCGTGCCGCAGGCGATGGCGGGGATGGCGGTCAGCAGGGCGGCCAGCGCGATCCAGTCGGAGCCGTCACCGCGGAAGTAGTCCACCCCGGCTTTGCGCACGCCGACGCGGACCCGGTGCATCGCCTTGCGCATCCGGGCCGTCAGGGACTCCGCTCCCGTTCCGCTCGCCATCGTTCTGGGACCTTATCCACCCTTCCCCTTGCTCCGCATGGGGGTACCGTCGGCGGCGCGCCGACGGCCCGCCGTTCCCGGTGATCTCCGGGAAACCGAGTTCGAAAGGCGACCGCGCGGACGGAGGAGCCGCACGCCCCGGACGAAGGCCGCTGACGACGGCCAGGGGCGACAACCAAGGCCGACGGCTACCGGCTACCGGCTACCGGCTACCGGCAACCGCCAACCACTGTGGGTGACGCCGCAGCCGTCAGCTCCGCTGGCAGGAAGGGCACCAGAAAAGATTGCGGGCGGCGAGATCTGCCGTACGGATCTCCGCCCCGCAGATGTGACACGGCAGGTGCGCCCGGCGGTAGACGTACACCTCGCCACCGTGGTCGTCCACGCGCGGCGGCCGGCCCATGGCCTCCGGCGTGTGCTCGGGGCGGACCGTGTCGATGCGGTTGTGGCGGACGCCCTCGCGCATCAGCTCCACCAGGTCGGCCCAGATGGCGTCCCATTCCGTACGGGTGAGGCCGCGGCCGGGGCGGTACGGGTCGATGCCGTGCCGGAAGAGCACCTCGGCCCGGTAGACGTTGCCGACGCCCGCGATGACCTTCTGGTCCATGAGCAGGGCGGCCACGGACGTACGGCTGCGGGAGACCCGCGCCCAGGCGCGCTCGCCGTCGTCCCCGGCGCGCAGCGGGTCGGGGCCGAGGCGGTCGTGTATCGCCTGCTTCTCGGCGTCGGTGATCAGGGCGCAGGTGGTGGGGCCGCGCAGGTCCGCGTACGCCTTCGCGCCCGCCAGCCGCAGCCGTACGGTGTCGGCGGGCGGCGGGGCGGGGGCGTCACCGAAACCGAGCTTGCCGAACAGGCCGAGGTGCACATGGACCCAGCCGGTCGCGGCGAAGCCGAGGAAGAGGTGCTTGCCGTGGGCCTCGGCGGCCGTCATGACCTGCCGGTCCAGGAGAGCCGCCGCGTCCTGGAACTTGCCCTGCGGGCTGCTCACGCGCAGCCGCTCGCCCTCGAAGAGCGCACGGTGGTCCAGCGCGAGGCGGTGGATCGTGTGCCCTTCGGGCATGTTTCTCCTCCGAAGACGGGTGAGCAGGCGGACGTCCGTAACCACGGAACCGAAAAAGATACGTGAACGCGGCGATCCCGGAACGAACCCGGCGATACAGCTTCACGGGACACGGGAACGCAGGAACGCGCCCCGCTCCGTACAGCGGAGACGCGACGGCGTGAGCACTTACGAGACGCGACGTCGTGAGCACCCATGAGAGGCGGCGGCCTGGCCCCCTACAGGTCAAATCGAACGCGCCCGAACCCCCACCTGGGGGTTACCCAGGGGGGCGGGGCCGAACCACGCTCGGACCGGACGGCCGACCAAGCCGGCGGCCGGTCCGGTCACGCCGGCGGTCCGGCGGCCGGTCCTGCCGAAGGCTCGGCGGCCGGTCCGGTCACGCCGGCGGCTCGGCGGCCGGTTACGCCTGGGGGTGGTGGGCCGGGATCGGGGGGAGGTCGCCGGTGGTCTCGTATGCCGAAAGCATGTCGATGCGCCGGGTGTGCCGCTCCTCGCCGGAGTACGGCGTGGCGAGGAAGACCTCGATGAACTTGGTCGCCTCGTCCTGGGTGTGCATCCGACCGCCGACGGAGATCACGTTGGCGTTGTTGTGCTCGCGGCCGAGCCGGGCGGTCTCCTCGCTCCAGGCCAGCGCGGCCCGTACGCCCTTGACCTTGTTCGCCGCGATCTGCTCGCCGTTGCCGGAGCCGCCGATCACGATGCCCAGGCTGTCCGGGTCCGCGGCGGTCTTCTCCGCGGCGCGCAGACAGAACGGCGGGTAGTCGTCCTGGGCGTCGTAGATGTGCGGACCGCAGTCGACGGGCTCGTGGCCCTGGGCCTTGAGCCACTCGACGAGGTGGTTCTTGAGTTCGAAACCGGCATGGTCGGAGCCGAGATACACGCGCATGGCTCCGAGTGTGGCACGAGGCGTTCGACGCGGGCGCCGCAGGGGGCCCGTACGTCGTACGGATCCTGGCACCCGTTACGTACCCCGTTCCGTTCCCCGCTCCGTACGGAACCGAGGGGACCGGCCGCCCTCCCGCCGGGCGGTTCCGCCGGCTCCTCGTACAACGATCCGGAGTCGGGCCTTCCAAAACGGACGTTGACGCAGTTCTAATGCGGGGACTCGAACGCGAGAACCACAGAGGGACCGCAGAAGAACAGAAGGACGGTGCACATGGGCGCGCATCCGCCGACCATGCAAAAGGGCGCGAACGCCGGCGGCCCCGGCGGCCCCGGCGGAGGTCAGCCGCAGGACGGCCTGCAAAAAGGGCTGAAGAACCGCCATCTGTCGATGATCGCCATCGGTGGCGTGATCGGCGCCGGCCTCTTCGTCGGCTCCGGCGCCGGCATCTCGGCCGCCGGGCCGGGCATCCTGATCTCCTACGCGCTGACCGGCCTGCTGGTCGTCCTGGTGATGCGGATGCTCGGCGAGATGGCCGCGGCCTCGCCGGCCTCCGGGTCCTTCTCCACGTACGCCGACCGCGCGCTGGGCCGCTGGGCGGGCTTCACCATCGGCTGGCTGTACTGGTTCTTCTGGTCGGTCGTACTGGCCGTGGAGGCGACCGCCGCCGCCGGAATCCTGACCAACTGGGTCCCGGCCGTCCCGCAGTGGGCCTGGGCGCTGATCGTCATGATCGTGCTGACCGGCACCAACCTGATCTCGGTCGGCTCCTTCGGCGAGTTCGAGTTCTGGTTCGCCGGGATCAAGGTCGTGGCGATCGTCGTCTTCATCGCGGTCGGCGCGCTGGCGATCTTCGGGCTGCCGCCGGGCGACCAGGCGGTGGGGCTGAGCAATCTGACCGGGAAGGGCGGATTCCTGCCCAACGGTCCGGGCGCGATCCTCTCCGGCATGCTGCTGGTGGTCTTCTCCTTCATGGGCAGCGAGATCGTCACCCTGGCGGCGAGCGAGTCGCCGAACCCGGTGATGGCGGTCCGCAAGGCCGTCAACAGCGTCATCTGGCGCATCGCGATCTTCTACATCGGTTCGATCTCGGTGATCGTCACGCTGCTGCCGTGGAACGACCCCGAGGTGCGCAAGAGCCCGTACGTGGCCGTGCTGAAGTCGCTGGACATCCCGTACGCGGGCACGGTCATGGACGTCGTCGTGCTCACCGCGGTGCTCTCCTGCCTCAACTCCGGCCTCTACACCGCCTCCCGCATGGCGTTCTCGCTCGGCGAGCGCGGCGATGCCCCCAAGTCCTTCACCCGGGTCAACAAGGGCGGCGTCCCGGCGGTCGCCATCTGGGCCTCGGTCGCCTTCGGCTTCGTGGCCACGATCTTCAGCTACACCTCGAAGGACACCGTCTTCCAGTTCCTGCTGAACTCCTCCGGGGCGGTGGCGCTCTTCGTCTGGCTGGTCATCTGCTTCTCGCAGTTGCGGATGCGCAGGGTCATCCAGCGGGACACGCCGGAGCGGCTGACGGTACGGATGTGGCTGTACCCGTATGCGACGTACGCGACGATCGTGCTGATCCTCTTCGTCGTGGGCTACATGTTCTACAACCCCGACGGCCGTGAGCAGATGATCATGTCGGTGGTCGTGGGCGTACTGGTGCTGGTCGTCGGGCTGGTGCTGGAGCGCCGGCGGCACGCCGCGGGCGGCCGGGACGGCCTCGCGGCCGAAGGTGGCGAGGGCGGTCAGGGCGGTCAGGATGTACGGAAGGACTCCTTGACCCGCTCATAGGCGCGCAGGGCGGCGGTCCCGGAGGAATCCAGGTACCAGAGGTTGATCTGGTACGTCCGGCCCGCCGCCCGGAAGCCGAGCTGCCGCCCGTGGGCCGGCTTGTCGCCGTCCCGCGTGTAGGCGAACTCCCAGGTCACGGCCGGGTGCCCATGGAAGACCGCACGCTGTAACGCGATCTTGCGGTAGCCCGGTACGTCGTGCTGCTGCGCCTCGTAGCGCTGCCAGATCGTCAGCAGGTCACCGCCGGTCGAGGCGTTCTGACGGGCGGAGATCAGGACCGCGCCGTCCGTGGTGCTGTAGGTGATGTCCGAGGGGCTCTCGGCGGTACGGTTCCAGCCGACCGGCGGCACCCAGGTGAAACCCGCCTCGTAGCGGCGTGGTGCGCCGGTCGCGGGGCCGCCGGTGCCGGCGCTCGCACCCCCCGTACCGGTTCCCGCACCTGTGGAGGAACCGGTGACGGTCACCACCGGGCCGCCGCCACGGCCCGACTGCTGGGAGGCGATCAGCCCCGCCACCGCCGCCCCCGAGGCCACCACGGCGGCCACCGCTGCCGCCACCACCCATGTGGTACGCCGTCGGCTGCGCGCGGGCGGCGGGACGGCGTCCCGTACGGGTGCGGTGCGGGCCGGTTCGGGCCCGTGCCCGGATGCAAGCCCGGGTCCGGATTCAGGTCCGGCTTCGGGCTCGGGCTCGGGTTCGGGCGGGGACGCCTCCGACTCGGCCGCCCGGGGTTCGGACGGCGCTTCGGCGCCGGATGCCGCGGGCGCCTGCCCTTCAGACGCCTCAAGCTCCACAGGCTCCTCGGGCTCCACAGGCTCCGCAGGCTCCTCGGGCGCCGCGTGCGCCGCGTGCGCCGTGCCCGTGGCGGGTGCCGCCGCGGTCGCTTCCGGCGCCATGGACTCCCCCATCGCTTTGCGGGGATCAGCCGCCGACGCGAGCGGGGGCGTGGCCGCCACGTCGGCCACGGTGGGCGAGTACGCCCTCCCCGGCGCCTCACCGGCCGCGAACGGCGCCAGGGCCGCCTCGACGCGCGCGAGGTCGGGCCGGTCCGACGGCGCCTTGCGCAGGAGCTCGGCGAGGATGCCGGCCAGTGGGCCCGCGGCGGACGGAATGGACGGTTCCTCGTGCAGGACGGCGTGCAGGGTGGCCAGGGTCGTGGCACGGGTGAACGGTGACTGTCCGGCGAGTGCGGCGCACAGGGTCGCGCCGAGGGACCACAGGTCGGACGGCGGTCCCTGTTTCCTGCCCTCGATGCGTTCGGGGGCCATGTAGTCGGGTGAGCCGACGAGCGTGCCGGCCATCGTCAGGGCCGTGGCGTCCTGCATCGCCGCGATGCCGAAGTCGGTCAGTACGACCTCGCCCCGCTCGTCGATCAGTACGTTGCCGGGCTTGATGTCACGGTGCAGCACTCCCACCGCGTGCACCTGGCGCAGCGCGCGGGCCAGTCCGAGGCCGATCCCGGCGACCGGGGCGAGGGCCGGCGGCCCGTCCTGGGCCAGGATCTGTTCCAGCGAGCGGGCCCGTATCAACTGCATGACGATCCACAGCCGGTCGCCTTCCTCGGCCACGTCATAGACCCGTACCACGTTGGGATGGTCGATACGGGCGGTGGCGCGTGCCTCGCGCAGGCTGCGTTCGCGCCGGATCACCATCTCCTCCCCGGCCGGCTCGTCGATCCGTATTTCCTTGACGGCCACCCAGCGGTCCAGCAATTCGTCGCGGGCGCACCAGACCCGTCCCATTCCGCCGCGCCCGATCAATTCCCCCAGCCGGTAACGACCGGCCGCCAGACGCCCCTGACCCTCATCGCCCGGATTTCCCACCATGCGCAGCCCCCACAGCACCAGCGGAATCTTGTGGTACCCATCAAATACCTCGGAAGAGGATGCAGATAGGGGGGTTCAGGAATGCACACCATCCGACAGGGACCGCGGGCGGCGGCGGTCGCCGCCGCGACGGCGGCACTGCTGCTTCCGTTCGGTTCCGCGGCCTTCGCCGCCGATCCCACGCCGGGCAGCAGCCAGGGCGGCAAGGCGGGGCCGGACGTCCCGGCCGGCTACCGGGTCACCACCGGGCTGCCGGCGAAGATCTCCGTGGCCACCGCCTCCGGCGCCACCTCGCTGACCGCCACCGTCTCCAACAAAGGAACCGTCGCCGCCGAAGACCTGCGCCTTTCCGTCGTCGGCTACAAAGGGCTGACGGTCAAGAACGTCGAGGGCTGTGTGCGGATTCCCACCGACCAGCTTCCCAAGGATTCCAACAGCGGCTTCTCGTGCTCCGTCGGCGGGCTGGCGATCGGAAAGAGCCGTGCGTACAAAGTCACCGCACAATTCGATCTGAAGCGGCAGGGGCAGATCTGTCTGCCGGTGACCCTGGGCCATTCCAAGACGCTGCTGTGGCAGCAGGGGCCGGTCGACTTCGGGACTTCCCAGCCGATCGCGGACGCCCCGGACACCCCGCTGTCTCTGGGGACGCCGAACGTGCCGGCCGGCGGGCCGCAGACCACGCCTGCCCCCTCGGCGCCCTCCCACAAGAAGCCGCCGGTCCACAAGCTGCCCCGCACGGGCGCGCCGCCGCTGGCCGCGCTGACCGGGCTCGCCGCGGGTCTGCTGACCGTGGGCGGCGCCGGGTTGTGGCTGGCGGGCCGCAGGGCGGGCCGCCGATGAGGCCCGTCCTGCCGTACGGCACCGGGCTCCGCCCCACCGCTTGGTGGTACGGAGCCCGGTCTGCTGGAAGGGGGGTCAGCCGCGGCGGCCGGCCAGCTTCCAGGCGGTGGGCAGCGCGCCCATCGCCAGCGCGGCCTTGAGGACGTCACCGATCAGGAAGGGGACGAGCCCGGCCGCGACCGCCTGGCCGAAGGACATGCCCGTGCTCAGGGCGAGGCAGGGCACGCCGATCGCGTAGATGATCACGGTGCCCACGGCCATCGTGCCGGCCGTGCGCAGCGCGCCGCGGTCACCGCCGCGCCGGGCCAGCGCGCCCACCGCGGTCGCGGCGAGCAGCATGCCCAGGACGTAGCCGAAGGTGGCGCCGCCGGCACCGGACGCGCCGCCGGCGAACCAGGGCAGGCCCGCCATGCCGGCCAGGGCGTACAGCGCGAGGGAGAGGAAGCCGCGGCCGGCCCCGAGCGAAGCGCCGACCAGCAGGGCGGCGAAGGTCTGGCCGGTGACCGGGACCGGGGAGCCGGGGACGGGGACGGCTATCTGGGCGGCGATGCCGGTGAGCGCGGCGCCACCGGCGACCAGCGCGGCGTCGCGGACGCGGGCGCGGGTGGCCGAGGCGGCGGGCAGCAGGTCGGCGAGGACCGCACCGGGGCTGGTGGTTGCGGCGGCGTTGCTCATCGGGACTCCGCAAGGTGTGAAGGGCGGTGAATGACAGGGACGCGTCGACGTTAGTGCAGAGCGGGCGCGGCGATCATCGTGTGTCGGCGACAAAGGCATAACGGCCGTCTTGGAGAGTTCCGAACAACCGCAGCCGGGCCGTGCGGGGCCGGGAATCCGCGCTTGCGCACAGGTCACGTGATGCTTGTCACGGCAGACGCCTCGGGCGGGAATTCGTTTTGTGGTAGCGCGCGGCTTACGGGGAAACTGAGGGCACGACGCGGGGACCTGTGGGGTTCCCTCACTCACCCCTTGCGAGAGTACGAGCCCATGCATGACGCACCGACGGCCGCCGGGAGGACTTCCTCCGAGGACGGCGCCGGCCCCGGCTCCGGCGAGCGCGAACCTCTGTCCGCGGGGCTCAAGCAGCGCCATCTGACCATGCTGGGCCTGGGCGGGGTGATCGGCGCGGGCCTGTTCGTGGGCTCCGGCGCGGGTATCTCCGTGGCCGGGCCGGGCATCGTGGTGTCGTATCTGATCGCGGGCGCGCTGGCCATGATGATCATGCGGATGCTCGGCGAGATGTCCTCGGCGATGCCTGCCTCCGGTGCGTTCTCCGTGCACGCCGAGCGGGCGCTGGGCCGCTGGGCCGGCTTCAGCGTGGGCTGGCTGTACTGGTTCATGCTGGTGGTGGTGCTGGCGGTGGAGGCGACCGGTGCGGCGCGGATCGCCCATGGCTGGCTGCCGTCGGTCCCCCAGTGGGGCTGGGTGCTGATCTTCATGGTGGTCTTCACCGCCGCCAACCTGACGGCCGTGAAGAACTTCGGCGAGTTCGAGTTCTGGTTCGCGACGCTGAAGGTCGCCGCGATCGTCCTCTTCCTCGTCCTGAGTCTGCTGGCCATCTTCGGTGTCCTTCCCGATACCGAGCCGGTCGGGCTGTCCAACCTCGCCGACCAGGGGGGCTTCCTGCCCAACGGCTGGGAGGGTGTGGTCTCCGGTGTCCTGGCGGTGGTCTTCGCGTTCGGCGGACTGGAGGTCGTCACGATCGCCGCCGCCGAGTCCGCCGACCCGGCGCGCAACGTTGCACGAGCGGTACGCAACGCGGTGTGGCGCATCCTCTTCTTCTACGTCGGTTCGATGCTGGTCATCGTCACGCTGCTGCCGTGGTGGTCGATGCAGCCGGGCAAGAGTCCGTACGTGGCCGTGCTGGAGCGCATCGGCGTGTCCGGCGCGGGCCAGATCATGAACGTCGTGGTCTTCGTGGCCCTGCTCTCGGCACTGAACGCCAACCTCTACGGTTCCTCCCGGATGGTGTTCTCGCTGGCCGAGAGGGGCGAGGCGCCGCGTGCACTGCTGAAGGTGTCGCGCGGCGGAGTGCCGGTCAAAGCCGTATTCGCCTCGGTCGCCTTCGGTTTCGTATCGGTCCTGCTCAATCTGAAGTGGCCGGACTCGGTCTTCCTCTACATGCTCAACGCGGTCGGCGCGGTGCTGCTGTTCGTCTGGGGCCTGATCGCCGTCTCCCAGCTCCGGCTGCGCCGGCACATCGAACGTACGGCGCCGGAGAAGCTGACCCTGCGCATGTGGGGCTTCCCCTGGCTGACCTGGGTGGTGCTGGCCGCCATGGTCACCGTCCTGGTCCTGATGGTCACCGACGAGGGATCCCGTCCGCAGTTGCTGTGGTCGGCCGGCACCACCGGCGCGGTCCTGCTCATCGCGGCCGTACGCGAGCTGCGCGCCCGCAAGAGGCTCCCCACCGACTGAGAATCGCCCCCTCCCCTTTCACCTCACGTCATTTCTGACGACTGTACGACCACGCACGGTGACGATCTCGTCTGAATACCGAACAACTGCTGCACGACTGTTGCCCTGAGCGGACACCGGCACTCAAACTGAGCGCGTTTTCACGCCCCGTTTGCTCCGCTCTCACATACTGGGACAGGTACGACCATGAACCGGACACCTTCGTCCGCCGCGCCCGAGCGCGAGCAGACCGACGCGGTCCCGGGCGCCGGCCACGGCGGCGGGCCCTCACTGTCCAACGGCCTCAAGCAGCGCCATCTCTCCATGATCGCCCTGGGCGGAGTGATCGGTGCGGGCCTGTTCGTCAGCTCCGGCAAGGGCATCGCGGCGGCCGGCCCCTCCATCGTGGCCGCCTACGCACTGTCCGGTGCCCTGGTCATGCTGGTGATGCGCATGCTGGGCGAGATGGCCGCGGCCAACCCCGCCTCCGGCTCCTTCTCCGTCCACGCCGAACGCTCCATCGGCCCCTGGGCCGGCTTCACGGCGGGCTGGATGTTCACCGCCCTGCTCTGCGTGGCGGTGGCCGCGGAGGCGCTCGGCGCCGCGGACATCGCGGCCAGTTGGTTCCCGGGCACCCAGCCCTGGATGTGGGTCCTGCTGTTCATGGCCGTCTTCTGCGGGACCAACCTCGCGGCGGTCAGCAACTTCGGCGAGTTCGAGTTCTGGTTCGCGGCCCTGAAGATCGCCGCGATCGGCATCTTCCTGGTCCTGGGCGCCCTGGCGATCCTCGGCGTCCTGCCCGGCACCTCCGCACCGGGCACCAGCAACCTCACCAGCGAGGGCGGTCTCCTCCCCAAGGGCTTCGACGGCCTGATGGTCGGTCTGCTGGCGTCCGTCTTCGCCTACGGCGGACTGGAGACCGTGACCATCGCCGCCGCCGAGTCCAAGGACCCGGTCCGCAGCGTGGCCCGCGCCGTACGGACCGCCATGTGGCGCATCGCCCTTTTCTACGTCGGCTCGATGGCGGTCATCGTCACCGTCATCCCCTGGAACGACCCCGCCGTCGCCAAGGACGGCCCCTACATCGCCGTCCTGAACCACCTGAACATCCCGGCAGCCGGCCAGATCATGAAGGTCGTCATCCTCATCGCCCTGCTGTCCGCGATGAACGCCAACATCTACGGCTCCTCCCGCATGGCCTACTCCCTCACCGCCCGCGGCCAGGGCCCGGCCTTCCTCGCCAAGGTCGGCGGCGGCGTACCGCGCCGCGCGGTGATCCTCTGCTCGGCCTTCGGCTTCCTCGCCGTCCTGTTCAGCTACTGGTGGCCCACCACCGTCTTCCAGTGGCTGCTCAACATGGTCGGCGCAGCCGTCCTGGTCGTCTGGGGCTTCATCGCCGTCGCCCAACTGCGGATGCGCCGCCGGCTCGAACGCGAGGCCCCCGAGAAGCTCGTGGTGAAGATGTGGGCGTTCCCCTTCCTGACCTGGGTGGCCCTGGCCGGCGTCGCCGCCGTACTCCTGCTGATGCTCCGCGACGGGGACCAGCGCGTACAGCTCCTGTTCACCGGCGGCTTCGCGGTGGTGCTCGCCGCCATCGGCCTGTGGCGCCAGAAGTCACGACGCGGCTGAACCACCCCGCACACCGGAGGCGGTGTGGGACCTCGGACCGAGGCCCCACACCGCCTCCGTCTTTTGGCCCAGGCCGCTCCCACAGCCTGATCTTGCTGGTAGCGTGCTTTTGCAAGAGAATTGCAACAAGCAGTCGTAAGCAGTTGGAGGGCTCGGCATGGCCATCTACACACTTCCTGAACTTCCGTACGACTACGCGGCGCTGGAACCGGTCATCAGCCCCGAGATCATCGAGCTGCACCACGACAAGCACCACGCGGCGTACGTCAAGGGCGCGAACGACACCCTCGAACAGCTCGAAGAGGCACGCGACAAGGACCAGTGGGGGGCCATCAACGGCCTGGAGAAGAACCTCGCGTTCCACCTCTCCGGCCACATCCTCCACAGCATCTACTGGCACAACATGACCGGCGACGGCGGCGGCGAACCGCTGGAGAAGGACGGCGTGGGCGAACTGGCCGACGCGATCGCCGAGAGCTTCGGCTCCTTCGCGAAGTTCAAGGCCCAGCTCACGAAGGCCGCCGCCACGACCCAGGGCTCCGGCTGGGGCGTCCTGGCCTACGAGCCGGTCACCGGCCGCCTCATCGTCGAACAGATCTACGACCACCAGGGCAACGTCGGCCAGGGCTCGGTCCCGATCCTGGTCTTCGACGCCTGGGAGCACGCGTTCTACCTCCAGTACAAGAACCAGAAGGTCGACTTCATCGAGGCCATGTGGCGCGTCGTCAACTGGCAGGACGTCTCCAAGCGGTACGCGTCCGCGAAGTCCCGCGCGAACAACCTCCTGCTGGCGCCGTAGGCGCCGTAGGCGCCGAAGGCGCCTACGGCGCCGTGTGTCCGTTACGGGGTGGCCCCCGTGGCGGTGTGGTGAACGTCCTGCCTCGTGATCGTCTTCTCAACCTTCACTTGGGCAGGCCGGAAGAAAGACGGAGCCCCACGAGGACGTGACTCGTGGGGCTCCGTCCGTGCGTTTCCGCCTTCGGCGGGAGGGTTTGGTGGGGTGGGCGCTTTGCGCTTGCTGAGTGGGTGGTGGCGGGGTCGGACCTGCGGGGGTGTGTGTCAAAGCTGCTTCGCTTTACGCTTTGACACACACCCCCTCCGGCCCGACCCCTCCCGTCCGTAGCGCGCCCACCCCTGGGAGGAGGGTTAGTAGGTGACCCGCCGTGCGGGTCGGTACCCGGAAGGCGGCTCCTGGTGGGAACAGCACAGGGCGGGCGTACGGGGATGTCGTACCGGGTTTGGAACCGCTAGTGGTCACGGCCGGCGGCTCGGGGACGGCCGGGCGTGGGCGTATCGGGGACTCCCCGCAGGGCCGTGTGCAAGACGCAGGCTTCCTTTCACGGCGTACCCGACACGCACACGGCCCGAGGAGAGGCCCCGGTGCGACCGCGCCCCACCCCACCCACCAACCGCACCGGGCCCAAGACCAAACAACCCGCAGGGAAACAAACAACACAGCGCCGCAGGCATCGCGCCACACACAACAACCCACCACCGGCGAGCCGCCGCCCACAAGCGCAGCCACCGCCGCAGGCGAAACCGCCGCGCCGTCACGGACGGAAACGGGTCAGTCGAAGATCGGCCCCTGCGTCCGCGTCCGCTTGATTTCGTAGAAGCCGGGGATCGAGGCGACCATCAGCGTGCCGTCCCACAGCCGGGCGGCCTCCTCGCCCTTGGGGGCCGGGGTGACGACCGGCCCGAAGAAGGCGATCGGCGAGCCGTCGGACCCGGGGACGGCGATGACCGGGGTGCCGACGTCCTGGCCGACCAGGTCGATCCCCGCCTTGTGCGAGACGCGCAGCGCCTCGTCATGCGCGTCGGAGTCCGCCGCGTCGGCGAGCTCGGCGGGCAGGCCGGCCTCCTCCAGCGCCGCAACGAACGTCGCCCGCTCCCACGGCAGCCCCTGGTTGTGCAGACGGGTACCCAGCGCCGTATACAGCCGCCCCAGAACCTCCGCGCCGTGCCGCTGCTCGGCGGCGATGCAGATGCGGGCCGGCCCCCAGGCCGGCCCGGCCATCGTCTCGCGGTAGTCCTGCGGCAGCTCCGCGAGCCGCGGCTCGTTCAGGACGGCCAGGCTCATGACGTGCCAGCGCACCTCGACGGGTCGTACGCGTTCCACCTCCAGCATCCAGCGGGAGGTCATCCAGGCCCAGGGGCACAGAGGGTCGAACCAGAAGTCGGCCGGGGTCTTGTCGGTGGTGGGCACGGGCGTCTCCTATCGCTCGGTCGACGCTTCAACGAAGCCACACCGTGCCATGATTCCCAGTGTTCGAAATACGAGACGAGGACGAGGGAGTCACGTCGTGCCCGGTGAGAATCTGTCCCGAGAAGAGGCGCGCGAACGGGCCCGGCTGCTGAGCGTCGAGGGGTACGACGTGGCGCTGGACCTGCGGTCCGCCGTCGCGCAGGGCGAGGCGGCCCGTACCTTCCGCTCGCGCACCACCATCCGCTTCCGCTGTGCCGAGCCGGGGGCCGCCACCTTCGCGGACCTCGTCGCGCCCGCGGTCACCGCCGTCTCCCTCAACGGCCGCGACCTGGATCCCGCCGAGGTCTTCGACGGGACGCGGATCGCGCTGGAGGGACTGGAGGGCCCGGACGCCGAGAACGTCCTGACCGTCGACGCGCAGTGCGCCTACAGCCGTACGGGTGAGGGAATGCACCGCTTCGTCGACCCCGAGGACGGCGAGGTCTACCTCTACACGCAGTACGAACCGGCCGACGCCCGCCGGGTGTTCGCCAACTTCGAGCAGCCCGACCTCAAGGCCCCCTTCACCTTCTCGGTGACCGCCCCCGAAGGCTGGGTCGTACTCAGCAACAGCAAGCGTGCGGCAAAAACCGCGGAAACCACGGGAACCGAAGGAACCGCGGAAACCACGGAAACCACGGAAACCGCGGGCACCGAAGGAACCGCGGAACCCGAAGAAACCGAAGCCGGAACCCACCGCTTCGCCCCGACCCGCCCCATCCCCACCTACATCACCGCGGTCGTGGCCGGCCCGTACCACATGGTCACCGACACCTACCGCCGGACCCTGCCGGACGGCACCACGCTGGAGATCCCGCTCGGCGCGCTGTGCCGCAAGGGGCTGGCCAAGCACTTCGACCCGGATGACATCTTCACCGTCACCAAGCAGGGGCTGGACTTCTTCCACGACCACTTCGACTACCCGTACCCCTTCGGGAAGTACGACCAGGCGTTCGTGCCGGAGTACAACATCGGGGCGATGGAGAACCCGGGGTGTGTGACGTTCCGGGAGGAGTTCGTCTTCCGCGGCAAGGTGACCAGCGCGTCCTACGAGCGCCGGGCCAACGTCATCCTGCACGAAATGGCGCACATGTGGTTCGGTGACCTGGTCACCATGCGCTGGTGGGACGACCTGTGGCTCAAGGAGTCCTTCGCGGACTTCATGGGCGCGCTGTCGCTGGTGGAGGCGACCCGTTTCACCAATGGGTGGATCACCTTCGCCAACGGGCGCAAGGCGTGGGCGTACCGTGCCGACCAGCTTCCCTCGACCCACCCGATCACGGCCGACATCCGTGACCTGGAGGACGCCAAGCTCAACTTCGACGGCATCACCTACGCCAAGGGTGCCTCGGTGCTCAAGCAGTTGGTGGCGTACGTGGGGCGGGAGGCGTTCCTGGAGGGGGCGCGGCGTTACTTCAAGCGGCACGCGTACGGGAACACCGAGCTGTCCGACCTGCTGTCGGTACTGGAGGAGACCTCGGGCCGGGACCTGTCCGCCTGGTCGCGCGCCTGGCTGGAGACGGCTGGCGTCAACTCCCTGACACCGCAGGTCACCTATGACGCGCAGGACCGGATCACGGAGCTGAGCCTGCTCCAGGAGGCGGCGCCGGCCCGTCCCGAGCTGCGCCCGCACCGGGTGGCGGTGGGGCTGTACCGGCGGCAGGACGCGGACGGCGCGCTGGTGCGGTACGCGCGCGCCGAGGTGGACGTCTCCGGGGTCCGTACGGTCGTGGACGAGCTGGCCGGGGCGGAGCGGCCCGAGCTGGTGCTGGTCAACGACGACGACCTGACGTACTGCAAGATCCGGTTCGACGCGAGCTCGCTGGAGACGCTGCGTGCCCGGCTCGGTGACGTCGCCGACCCGCTGGCCCGCGCGCTGTGCTGGTCCGCGGTGTGGGGCCTGACCCGCGACGGCCTGATGCCCGCCCGGGACTACCTGGGCCTGGTGCTGCGATTCGCCGGGCGGGAGTCGGACGTCGGGGTGCTCCAGTCGCTGCACGCCCAGGCCCGTACGGCGCTGACGCATTACACGGAGCCCGGGTGGCGCGAGCTGGGGGCGCGCGAGCTGGCGCAGGGCGCGCTGCACGAGCTGCGGCTGGCCGAGCCGGGCAGCGGCCACCAGTTGTCGTGGGCGCGTTTCTTCGCCTCGGTGGCCTCGACGGCCGCCGACTTCCAGCTCCTTCAGGGGCTGCTGGAGGGTACGGCGCGGATCGACGGCCTGGAGGTGGACCAGGAGCTGCGCTGGACGTTCCTGGAGCCGCTGGCCGCCCATGACGTCGTCGACGAGGCGGCCCTGGACGCGGAGCTGGCGCGCGATGACACCGCCTCCGGCAAGCGGCACCACGTGCGCTGTCTGGCGGCCCGTCCCTCGCCGGTGGTCAAGGCCCGTGCCTGGCAGGACGTCGTGGAGTCCGACGCGCTGTCCAACGCCCTGGTGGAGGCGACGATCTCGGGCCTGAACCAGTCGGGGCAGCGGGAGCTGCTGGCCCCGTACGCGCCGCGGTACTTCGAGGCGGTGGAGCGGGTGTGGCGGGAGCGGTCGATCGAGATCGGGATGGCCGTGGTCAAGGGGCTGTTCCCGATGCTCCAGGGCGACCGGGCGACGCTGGAGGCGGCCGACACCTGGCTGCGGGAGCATCCGCAGGCGGCGCCGGCGCTGCGGCGGCTGGTCTCCGAGGAGCGGGACGACCTGGCGCGGGCGCTGCGTGCACAGGCTTGTGACGCGGCGGCCGGGGAGAAGCCGTAACCGGCCTCCCCACCAGCCTCTTTCGGCGGTCGAACGCCCGTACTTGAGTACGCGGTTGTCCGCACTTGTCGACGAGCGTGTAACAGCGGTTAGGAGGCGGGATGAGGGCGGGAATGGCCGGGGCATGAACCACACTTCCCCAACCTCCGGCGGGGGGTCCCCCACCCCGCTCTCCCCCCGCCCGCTGCGTCACCTCTCCGACGTACAGCGCCGTGTCCTGACGGCGGGCCAGATGCGTGAGCACGGCGTCTCGGCGGCGGACCTCGCCGAGCGGTGCCGCCCCGGCGGCCCCTGGCAGCAGATCCTGCCGGGCGTGCACCTGCTGCACCCCGGTCCGCCCACCGGTGAGGAGCGGCTGCACGCCGTGCTGCTGTACGCCGCGGGCCGCCCCGCCCCCTCGGTCCCGGCGGTCCCGGCGGTCGCTCCGGCCCCGGCGGTCCCGGCGGCGCCCGGGCCGGGCGGCGTACCCGGCCCGGAGGAGGCGGTGATCACCGGGCTCGCGGCGCTGGCCGTGCACCGCTTCGCCACCGCTCCCCCGCTGCTCTCCCTGGACCGGATCGACGTCCTGGTGGAGCGCACCCGGCGGCTGCGCTCCACCGGCTTCGCCCGCGTGCTGCGCGTCCGTGCGCTGCCGCGGGCCCAGTGGATCACCGGCGTGCCGGTCGCCTCGGCGTCCCGGGCGCTGGCCGACGCCGTCAGGCAGCTCAGCGACGCGACAACGGTGCGCCGGCTGCTGATCGAGGCCGTACGGGACGGGCACTGTGAGGCGACGGCGCTGGTACGGGAGCTGTCCGACGCGCGGTTGCTGAGCCGGCCGCACGTGGTGGACGCGGTGGACGCCCTGCTGGCCGAGGGCCGGGCCCTGGCGGAGGGCCGGCTGTACGCGCTGGTGCGTGATCACCTGCTGCCGGACCCGCTGTGGAACGTGGAGCTGCGGCTGCCCGGCGGCCCGCGGCTGGGCGGGGTGGACGCGTACTGGCCGGCGCAGGCGCTGGCGCTGGCGCTGGAGGTCGACGCGCGGGCACCACGCCAGGAAGAGGAGGCGCCGGGAACGCAGTACGCGCGCAAGCGCCAGCACCTGGAGCGGCTGGGAATCACGGTGCTACGGGTCACCCCGCGCCAGTTGCGCGAGGCACCGGCGCAGCAGGCAACGTTGATCCGTACGGCGCTGATGGCGGCGGCCTGCCGGGAGCCGGAGGCGTATGTCGTGGTGCTGCCGAGATAGCCGGGCGGCGGCCAAGGGGCCCGCCTACAGGGCCGGGGCCGGAGGCCGGGAACCGGGCTCCCCCGAACGGCCGCGGTGCCGGGCCGCGGCCCTGTAGACCCGCGGCCCGGCACCGTACCTGAAAGTCCGGTCCAGGTCCTCGGCGCGCCTCAGCGTGCATCGGCGCTCCTCCAACGCGCCTCGCACGCGGCTCAGGCACCCCTCGGACGCTCCTCAGATGTGCCCCGGACGCGCCTCACTTGCCGCAGAATTCCGCTTCCAGGAGGGCTTCGAGGTCACCCACCCAGTCGCTGTTGAGGTTGAAGGAAGCGGCGTGCCGGCCGTCGCGGGTGACGGCGGCCATGGTCTCGGAGCCGTGGATGCCGCCGCCGTGTCCGTAGACCTGGGTGCCGCAGGAGAGCGTACGGTGCTGGAGGCCCAGGCCGTAGCGCAGACGGGGCGTTTCCTTGCTGGTGGGGACGGTGGTCAGCATCTCCTTGAGCTGCGGTCGCGGCAGCAGCCTCCCGCCGAGGACCGCCCGGTAGAAGCGGTTCAGGTCCCTCGTAGTGGAGATCATCTCACCGGCCGACGAGCCCCACGAGGGGTTGAGTTCGGTGGTGTCGTAGACCTTCGCGGCCGGGTCCTTCAGGAGGAGCTTGGAGTACGCGTGCCCGTGCCGGCCGGTCATGCGGGGGGAGTCCCCGGGGAGCTTGGTGGAGGTCAGCCCCAGGGGCCTGAGGATGCGCCGCTGGACCTCGGTGGTGTAGGAGTGACCGGTGACCTTCTTGATGACCATGCCGGCCAGGATGTAGTTGGTGTTGGAGTAGCCCCAGGACGTGCCGGGCGCGAAGACCGGCCGCTGCCCCATCGCCAGCCGCAGGACCTGCCGCGGGGTCCAGGAGTCGTACCGGTGCTTGAGGAAGCCGGCGCCGATGTACTTCCTGGTGAACTCCGCGGACTGCACGAAGTCGGCTATCCCGCTGGTCTGGTTGAGCAGTTGGCGCAGTGTGATCTTGCGGCCGTCGTGGCCGTGGCCGCGCACCTGGCCGGGCAGCCAGTGGTCGACGGTGTCCTCCAGACTCAGTCTGCCCTCCGCCTCCAGTTGCAGCAGGACGGTGGAGGTGAAGGACTTGGTGACGCTGCCGATGCGGAACGAGTCACCCGTGCCGCGCGGCTTGTGGGTCCTCAAGTCACCGACGCCCGCGGTGGCCCTCCAGATGCCGTGGCTGTCCAGCGTGCCCGCCAGTACGCCGGGGACGCCGGCCCGTACGGCGGCGGCCATCGCGGCCCCGGTCTTCGCGTGGTCCTTCCCCGCGGCGAGTGCCCTTCCGGCGGCGAGCGCCTTTCCGGCGGTGGGCGCAATTCCGGTGGCGTGTGCCTTTCCGGGGATAACCGCCTTTCCGGCGGCGTGTGCTGTGCCGGTGGCGAGTGCCTTTTCGGCGGCATCGGCCTTTTCGGTGGCGACTGCCGGGGGTGCGGCGAGGACGGCGCCGCCGAACACCACGATCGCGGTCGCACCCGCCAGTCCGGTCCGTAACGTACGCAACGTCATAGGAACCCCTCGTGTCCGTCTGTACCGACGACGAACACAGTCAGGCGAATGAGTTCCTCCGTCACCCCTCGGCGTCACCGCATTAACGGGCGCCAGTCCTCTTACCGGCCACATTTCCACAGCAGTTCGGTGTTGCGGTCCCGGGCGGCTCCCGCCAGATCGCCGCAGGCGCCCGGCGCGTTGGCCGACAGCTCGCGGTAGAGGGCGGCCAGACCGGTCTGGGAGAGGTCGCCGAAGTCGGTGCGGGAGGGGGCGCCGGCCTCCACGAGGGTGGTGAACACCGACAGCGTCCCGTCGTGGTTGTCCGTGACCTCGATGACGCGCGCGAGCTGCGGGAAGTCGACGTGCGAGGCGGTGGTGACCTCCCAGAACCCACCGTGCGCGGTGATCTGGTTCCGGTGGCTGTGCCCGTTGATCCAGGCCACCACGTTGCGGTGCCGGGACAGTACGCCGACCAGCTCCCGGCCGCCGTGCCGCCGCTCCCCGGGGCGCTGCGGGTCGGGCCGGGTGTTGTCCATCGTCGTACTGGTGTGGTGACTGAACACCAGCACGCGTGTCGCGCGGTGGTCCGTGAGCTGCCGTTCCAACCAGTTCAGTTGGGACGTGCCGACGGATCCGGTGTAGTGCCCCGCGGGATCGGTGGTGTCCAGGCTGATTCCCAGCACCCCGGGGGCGATCCGGAAGGTGTAGTGGAGCCTGTTTTCTGCCAGGTCGGCCGGGGTGTAGCCGTGGCCGTGCGGACCCGGTCCGGTGTATGCGGGATCGAGGTGCGCGCGGAGGTACTCGGCGCGGGTGAAGGGCGCCCGGCGCTCGTCGGGTGTCACCGGCCGCGCCGAGCGCTCGTGCGCCCTCAACAACCGCCGGAAATCGTCCCCCTTGGGGTCCAGTCCGTCGCGTACGGCCTTCCAGGCACGCGTGGCCTCGGTGGCGGGCAGCGTCTGGAGTTTCCGGGCGCCGGTGGCGATGGCGGCGAGGAAGGAGTCGCCGGTGGTGCGGCAGCCGCCGGGGAGCGTGTCGTGGTTGCCGGCCGTGGAGTACCAGGGCACGCGCAGTCCGGGGCTGTGGACCGTACGGATCGCGGCGTCGAGGAAGCCGTCGAGGTGCGGGAAGCCGAGCTTCTTGTCGGCGTCGCGCAGCGGGCTGTCCGGCTGCCAGTAGAGGGCCAGACCGCTGTCCTGTACGCCTTCGTAGCGCCCCGGGTCGCCGGTGTTGGGGAGGATCCGCCCGCCGCTCATCACGGTCAGGAACCACTCCAGCTCGATACGGGAGTTGTTGTCCGTGTTGTCGCCGGTGGTCATCACCAAGGACAGCGGGGCGCCGGTGGCGGGGCCACCGGGCAGGGCGTTGACGCGCTCGACGAGCGAGACGGCCCCGGCGACGGAGAGCGCCTCCTGGGGGCGCCAGGCGGACGGGGTGCAAGCACGCAGGTACTCGCACCGCAGCGGGTTCTGCACATCGGCCAGGTGCAGATCGGTGAACTGTACGAACGCGGCGAGGACGGTACGGCGGCCGGCCCGTCCGCGCCGGGGCGCGGCGAGTTCGGGCCGCAGGACCCTGGGCCAGCCGGGCCCGTCGGCAAGGCGCCGGTAGCCGCCCGCGCCGCGCGGCGTGGCGACCGAGGCGAGGGTCGTGCCGTGGGTGAAGGGCGCTGTGGGGCGGGCGGTTGCGGCCGGGGCGACGGGCCGGCGGGGTGCGGCCGAGATGTCCGAGGCGGTCGGGGAGCCGCCGGGCCGCAGGCTCAGCCCGGCTCCGGTGGCCGCACCGACCGCGCCGAGGGCGCCGACGGCGAGCAGGAGCGTACGACGTGCCGGCACGGAACCGGCGGAGGGTGAGGCGGGATCGGCGGAGGGGGAGGCGGGGGCGCAGGAGGCGGCGGCGGGGGCGCAGGAGGCGGCGGAGGCGGAATCCCCTGCGGCTGTGGAGGAGGCGGACCGGTTGCGGGAACTGCGGGACATACGCGATCTCCCCGGGTGCGGACGCGATGAGCGACCGGGCAGCACGACTGCCCGCTCTTCAGGGAGCGTTGGCACGAGGAGTGACCCGTACGTGAACGCCACCGCAACGCCGGCCGCCGATCACCGCACAGGGATCACGGCGGCCGACGGCCCGCGGACGGCGAGTGGTGGAAGCCCGCGTGACGCGGCGGCGAACGGTGCACGTCGGCTTCCCGGACACGGTCCCCGGTCGCGCGGACAACTTCCTGGTGGACGGCGGCCGTTCACCTGCCGCTCCGCTGCCGTACCGCAGCCGTACCGTGCACGAGAGACCCCGGCGGAATCGTGAGAAATCCCGATGGGTTTGCGCCGCACACGGAGCCGTCCCCACGGAAAATTCACGAAGTCTCCCCGAACATCCTTTCCTTCCGTCATATTGAGCGGTCATACGGCTCCGGTATCCGGACCCCTTGGACCCTTCAACTCTTCGAAGAGGGATGCCCATGACCTCCGCTCCCCCGCCTGCCGCACGCGCCAGACGCCTGGCCCGTACCGCGATCGCCGTGGCCGTGGTGGCCGCGACCGCGGCCGGGCCCTCCCTCGCCGTGGCCGCCGACGGCACCGCGCCCGCCACCGGCCCCACAGCCGGTACCACCCCTGGTACCACCGCCGGGCCGTCCGCCGACCGCCCCGGACCCTTGCGCGACAAGCTCGGCCCGGCCGATGCCGCGCTGCTCGCCGAGGCCAAGGCCGACGGCGACAAGTACGTCTCGATGATGATCGCCACCGCCCCCGGGCAGACCGAGCAGCCCGCCGCGGCCCTGGACGGCATTAAGGGCGCCTCCGTGGGACGCGTGGAGGACAAGCTCGGATACGTACGCGTCAGCGTGCCCACCGGCCGGGCCGACGCGGCCATCGCGCGGATGCAGCGGCTCCCCTCCGTGCATGCCATCGACCTGCGGCAGGAGATCAGGCTGCCCGACCCGACCCCCCGTGCCGACGGCCCCAAGGGCGGCGGGCGCACCGGCACCTACCCCGCGCCGGGCAAGGACACCCCGGCCAAGAACCCCTATCAGCCGTCCTTCGAGACCGGCGCGGTGGACTTCGTCAAGGAGCACCCCGGTGCGGACGGCCGGGGCGTGACCATCGGCATCCTGGACTCGGGCATCGACCTGGACCATCCGGCCCTCCAGAAGACCACCACCGGCGAGCGCAAGATCGTCGACTGGGTCACCGCCACCGACCCCATATCCGACCGCGACCAGACCTGGCGGGCGATGACCACCACGGTCGCGGGCCCGGAGTTCACCTACGGCGGCTGGACCTGGAAGGCGCCGGCGGGCTCGTACAGGATCAGTACCTTCGCCGAGTCCGCCACCGCCGGCGGGGACATGAAGGGCGACCTGAACCGCGACGGGGACACCACGGACCGGTGGGGCGTGCTGTACGACCCGGCCGCCGGGACCGTACGGGTGGACCTGGACGACGACGGCGACTTCACCGACGACGCGCCCATGAAGCCGTACAAGGAGCGCTTCGACGTCGGTCACTTCGGTACGGACGACCCGGCCACCCCGGTCGCCGAACGGATCCCCTTCACCGTGGAGATCCGCAAGGACGTCCCGATGGACCCCTACGGCGGCGACTGGACCGGCAAGAAGGCCGACTTCGTCAACATCGGTGTCATCGAGTCCGAGCACGGTACGCATGTCGCGGGCATCACCGCCGCCCACCGCCTCTTCGGCGGGAGAATGAACGGCGCGGCGCCCGGCGCCAAGCTGGTCTCCTCGCGCGCCTGCACCTGGTCCGGCGGCTGCACCAACATCGCGCTGACCGAGGGCATGATCGACCTCGTCACCAAGCGCGGGGTTGACATCGTCAACATGTCGATCGGCGGGCTGCCCGCGCTCAACGACGGCAACAACGCGCGTGCCGAGCTCTACACCCGGCTCATCGACACCTACGGCGTCCAGCTCGTCCTCTCGGCCGGGAACAGCGGCCCCGGCGCCAACACCATCGGTGACCCGGGGCTGGCCGACAAGGTCATCAGCGTCGGCGCGTCCGTGAGCAAGGAGACCTGGGCCGCCAACTACGGCTCGGCGGTGAAGAAGAAGTACGCGATGTTCCCCTTCTCCTCGCGCGGGCCGCGGGAGGACGGCGGCTTCACCCCGACGCTGACCGCCCCGGGCGCGTCCGTCAACACCATCCCCACCTGGCAGCCCGGCGCTCCCGTCGCCGAGGCGGGCTATGCGCTGCCGCCCGGGTACGGCATGCTCCAGGGCACCTCGATGGCCGCCCCGCAGGCCACCGGCGCCTCGGCGCTGCTGCTCTCCGCGGCCGTCCGGGAGGGGACCGGCCTGCCGCCCGCCGCGCTGCGGACCGCGCTGACCTCGACCGCCCGGCAGATCAAGGGCTTCCAGGCGTACGAGCAGGGCGCCGGCCTGATCGACGTCGAGGAGGCGTGGGAGGCACTCGAAGACGGCGGGGCCGCCGCCGCGCACGACTACACCGTCAAGGCCCCGGTGAACACGGTGCTGGCCGACCGGCTGAAGACACCGGGCTTCGGCACCGGCGTCTATGACCGCGAGGGCGGCCTGAAGGTGCGCCAGTCCCGTACGTACGACGTGACGATCACCCGTACCAGCGGTCCGGACCGCCCCGTCCGTCACGAGCTGGACCTGAGCAACGACGACGGCACCTTCGACCTGCCCGACGAGGACGGCGCGGTGTGGCTGCCGCTGAACCGGCCGGTGACGGTGCAGCTCACCGCGCGGGCCCGTACGGCCGGGGTGCACAGCGTGATCCTGGACGTGGACGACCCGCGGACCGAGGGCGTGGACCGCAAGATCCTGGCGACGGTGGTGGCCGCCCGGCCGATGGCCGCACCCGGCCACACCGTCACCCTGACCGGCACGGCGCAGCGCAACGGCACCACGTCGTACTTCGTCACCGTTCCCCGGGGCGCCAAGTCCCTGGAGGTCTCGATGAGCGGCCTGGCCGACGGCAGCCAGACGCGCTGGATCGCGATCAGCCCGCTGGGGGTCCCGGCGGACCCGACGGGCACCCCCAACTGCTACCCGAACTACCCCAACCCGGCCAATACCTGCGATCCGGCCCGGCGGACGTACCGGAACCCGGCGCCGGGCGTATGGGAGATCGAGGTGGAGGCGCGCCGCACCTCGCCGCTGCTGGACAACCCCTACACGCTCACCGTCACCGCACAGGACGTGCCCGCCACCACCGAGGCGCCGAAGAGAGGCGAGAAGAGGGACGAGAAGAGGGACGAATCGAACCGGTGAAGCTGGGTAGCGGAGCATCGCCGCAGGTCACGGCCTATGGGTCGATCGGCGGCCCGGCTCCGAGCCGTCGGGAAAGGCCGTGTCGTGACGGCCTGAGATAGTGGAGAGTACGGGGCGGGTGCCCCCAGGGCCCCGTCCCCGTGCTGTACATACCAACCAAGGAGTGCCATGAGGATCGGAATCGTCGGAGCCACCGGGCAGGTCGGCAGCGTGATGCGAGGCATCCTCGCCGAGCGGAACTTCCCCGTGGAACAACTGCGGCTGTTCGCCTCGGCCCGCTCCGCCGGACGTACGCTCCCCTGGCAGGACACCGAGATCACGGTCGAGGACGCGGCCATCGCCGACTACTCCGGCCTGGACATCGTGCTCTTCTCCGCGGGCGGCGCGACCTCCAAGGCGCTGGCGCCCAAGGTCGCCGACGCGGGCCCGGTCGTGATCGACAACTCCTCCGCCTGGCGCCGTGACCCCCAGGTGCCGCTGGTGGTCTCCGAGGTCAACCCGCATGCGATCGCCGAGCGCCCCATGGGCATCATCGCCAACCCGAACTGCACGACCATGGCCGCGATGCCGGTGCTGCGTCCGCTCCACGAGGAGGCCGGGCTGACCTCCATGATCGCCACCACCTACCAGGCGGTGTCCGGCAGCGGGCTGGCCGGGGTGGCGGAGCTGGACGAGCAGGCCCGCAAGGCCGTCGAGCAGGACGCGACGCGGCTCACCCACGACGGTGCGGCCGTGCAGTTCCCGGAGCCGGCCACCTATGTGCGGCCGATCGCCTTCAACGTGCTGCCGTTGGCGGGCTCGATCGTGGACGACGGGCTGCACGAGACCGACGAGGAGCAGAAGCTCCGCCACGAGAGCCGCAAGATCCTGGAGATCCCGGAGCTGAAGGTCTCCGGCACCTGCGTGCGGGTTCCCGTCTTCACCGGGCACTCCCTCCAGGTCAACGCCCGGTTCGAGCGTCCGCTGAGTGTCGAGCGGGCCCAGGAGCTGCTGTCCGGCGCGCCCGGTGTGGTCCTCTCGCACATCCCGACGCCGCTGCAGGCCGCGGGGCAGGACGCCTCGTACGTGGGCCGCATCCGTAAGGACGAGACGGTCGACAACGGTCTGGCGATGTTCATCTCCGGCGACAACCTGCGCAAGGGCGCGGCGCTGAACGCGGTGCAGATCGCGGAGCTGGTCGCGGCGGAGCTGCGCGGCTGACGGCTTGCCGCCCCAGGGCTGCGGAGGGGCGTTCGTACGGTGCGTACGAACGCCCCTCCTGCGTTCGTGTCACCTGCCGCGACAAAAGAAAACAGTTTTGTCCTGCGACGCACTCCGGGTGGCCGGGAATACGCTACCGTGGCACGGCCGCATCAGTGTCGACCGTGCCGCGAGGAAATCCCTGCGCGCGCACAAAAAGACCGCGCACGGCCTATCCGGCATTTCCGGCGCAACGCCACGTCACTGACGTGCGCCGGCCATCCGCCGTATCACATCAGCATCGATCCAGCGCAGCGCTGTGACCATCCTGGAGTGCTTGCAGACCATGAAGATCAATCGCCGTGTAGGGGATTCCCCCCGGGCACGCGGATGCATGACGGATTCGAACTGCCCGGATATCTTCGAGCTCAGTGACGGCCGTTTCGCCGTGATCGGGACGGAAATGACCGAACGGATTCGCGGAATACTGCCCGCGGACGCCGGGGTGGGGCCGGGTGAGCGGATCGTCGTCGTGACGCGTGAGACCTTCACCCGGGCCCGCGGCGACATTCCCGAGGTCTGAGGCCGGCGGCCTGACTCCGGACCTCGTACCTCGTACCTACGTACGGTCCTCGCCCCGGCCGCGGACCGCCGGGGCGAGGACCCCAGCCGCTCAGCCGTGCCGCCGCAGCGGGGTGGTCGTCAGCGCCGCCTGGTAGGCGCGCTCCACGACCTGTGAGAACTCTCCCTCGACGGTGTCCGGCGGGACCAGCTCACCACGAGCGGCCCGCCGCGTCTCCCAGAACTCCCGCCACAGGGGGTTGGAGAACTGGTAGCGCAGCCCGGCGCCGAGATGGCGTTCGGAGTACCCCACTTCGTACATGAGCAGATGCATCGAGAGCACCTGATTGATGTAGAAGAACTGTTTGTTCCGTGTGAAACAGACCTCCGGATCATAAAGGGGCCAGGTGGCTGCCAGTTCCGGGTCGTTCATCGCCATCTTCATCAGCGACATGTGCAGCCCCCGGATCAGTGCTTCCGACGTCCGGTGGAGTTCTCCGTTGGTCGCGCCCGTCGCCCGGCACTGGGTTTCCAGCACTTCCTGCTGGGAGCTCAGTGCCAGCCGCTGCATCTTGGACTCGTTCTCCTGCATACGCATCGTGCGTGCCATGTAGAACAGCACCACCGCGGAACTCGCCGCGGCTGCCGCTCCGAAAGCCTGGCCCGCATTGCTGCTGGCCGCCGACTGCAGCCCCGGAATATGGACGAGCAATACACTCAGCGCCGCGCAGCACAGACAGGCGATCAACACCGCGCCGATCGTGAGGCCGGCTTGTTTGAGCCGGTTCGGCCAGGATTGCGTCTCCTCCACGCCCCACCCCATTTCGCCGCGCGCCCACGTATGACGGTGTACGTGTGCGCGTCGCCAAGAAGGTCCCCGGGCGTCCGGATCCACAAACGGCGGCTGTCATCGATTCTCGCGTTCACAAGACCCGCTGTCCCGGTCATGCATTCACCTTCTGACGTCGTGCCTCTGTGAGGACGCGACTGCTGAGGCAGAAGATGCAAAAGAGAGTCATCGGGGCGGATGAGCACCACCGGCCCGTCACAAGGTGAACGCGGCCATGCGTCGGGGATGCGCCCTGAGGTGTTCCCGGCACGGCGCTCCGCTACGGCGCGCCCCCCGTGCGCCCGCCACCCCCGGGGCCGAAAGAGGTAGCCGGACGGGGACGCTCCGCGAAAAGGGCCGCGCCGATTGCGCTGAGGGCGCACAAAACACACTGCGTAGCGCGCAGGGGGGCGTGGAAGGATGGCCGGAAAGTCCGATGCGAAGGAGATGAACGGGTGCCTGGCACGAATCTGACCCGCGAGGAGGCGCAGCAGCGGGCGCGGCTGCTGAGCGTGGACTCCTACGAGATCGACCTGGACCTCTCCGGCGCGCAGGAGGGGGGCACCTACCGGTCCGTCACCACGGTGCGGTTCGATGCCGCCGAGGCGGGCGCGGACACCTTCATCGACCTGGTGGCGCCGGCGGTGCACGAGGTGGTGCTCAACGGTACGGCGCTGGATCCGGCGGAGGTCTTCGCGGACTCCCGGATCGCACTGCCGGGACTGCTCGCGGGCCGCAACGAGCTGCGGGTCGTGGCGGACTGCGCGTACACCAACACCGGTGAGGGGCTGCACCGGTTCGTCGACCCGGTGGACCAGCAGGCGTACCTCTACACGCAGTTCGAGGTGCCGGACGCCCGCCGGGTCTTCGCCAGCTTCGAACAGCCGGACCTGAAGGCGACGTTCCGTTTCACCGTCAAGGCGCCCGAGGGCTGGACGGTGATCTCCAACTCCCCGACGCCGGAGCCGGTGGACAACCTCTGGAGCTTCGCGCCGACGCCGCGCATCTCGACGTACATCACGGCGCTGATCGCCGGCCCGTACCACAGCGTGCACAGCACCTGGGAGGGCGCCGACGGGCGGAGCGTGCCGCTGGGCATCTACTGCCGGCCCTCGCTGGCCGAGCACCTCGACGCGGACGCGATCTTCGAGGTCACCCGGCAGGGCTTCGACTGGTTCCAGGAGAAGTTCGACTACGCCTACCCCTTCGCGAAGTACGACCAGCTCTTCGTGCCGGAGTTCAACTCGGGCGCGATGGAGAACGCGGGCGCGGTGACCATCCGCGACCAGTACGTCTTCCGCTCGAAGGTGACCGACGCGGCGTACGAGGTACGGGCCGAGACGATCCTGCACGAACTGGCGCACATGTGGTTCGGCGACCTGGTCACGATGGAGTGGTGGAACGACCTGTGGCTGAACGAGTCGTTCGCCACGTACACCTCCATCGCCTGCCAGGCGGCGGCGCCCGGCAGCAAGTGGCCGCACGCCTGGACCACGTTCGCCAACTCCATGAAGACCTGGGCCTACCGGCAGGACCAACTGCCCTCCACCCACCCGATCATGGCCGAGATCCGCGACCTGGACGACGTCCTGGTCAACTTCGACGGCATCACCTACGCCAAGGGCGCCTCCGTCCTCAAGCAGCTCGTCGCGTACGTCGGTCAGGACGAGTTCTTCAAGGGCGTACAGGCGTACTTCAAGGCCCACGCGTTCAAGAACACCCGGCTGAGCGACCTGCTGGGGGCGCTGGAGGAGACCAGCGGGCGCGACCTGAAGACCTGGTCCAAGGCGTGGCTGGAGACCGCCGGGATCAATGTGCTGCGCCCGCGGATCGAGGTCGGCGCGGACGGCGTGATCACCTCCTTCGCCGTACGGCAGGAGGCCCCGGCGCTGCCGGCCGGCGCGGCCGGTGAGCCGACGCTGCGCCCGCACCGTATCGCCATCGGCGCCTACGACCTGGACGGCGGCAAGCTGGTGCGCACCGCCCGGGTCGAGCTGGACGTGGACGGCGAGCTGACCGAGGTGCCGCAGTTCGTGGGCACCAAGCGGCCGGCCGTCTTCCTGCTCAACGACGACGACCTGTCGTACGCGAAGGTGCGCCTGGACGCCGAGTCGCTGGCGGCCGTCACCCGGCATCTGGGCGACTTCACCGAGTCGCTGCCGCGGGCGCTGTGCTGGGCCTCGGCCTGGGACATGACCCGGGACGGCGAGCTGGCCACCCGTGACTACCTGGAGCTGGTGCTGTCCGGCATCGGCAAGGAGACCGACATCGGGGTCGTGCAGTCCCTGCACCGGCAGGTGAAGCTGGCGCTGGACCTGTACGCGGACCCGGACTGGCGCGAGAGCGGCCTGGCGAAGTGGACCGAGGCGGCCCTGGAACACCTCAAGGCGGCGGCTGCGGGCAGCGACCACCAGTTGGCGTGGGCGCGGGCGTTCGCCGCCTCGGCCCGTACCAAGGACCAACTGGACCTGCTCCAGGGCCTGCTGGACGGTACGGCGGAGGTCCCCGGGCTGGTCGTGGACACCGAGCTGCGCTGGGCGCTGCTCCAGCGGCTGGCCGCCACCGGCCGGGCCGACGAGCAGGCCATCGCCGCGGAGCTGGAGCGCGACAAGACCTCGGCGGGCGAGCGGCACGCCGCCACGGCGCGGGCCGCCCGGCCCACCGCCGAGGCCAAGGCCGCTGCCTGGGCGTCGGTCGTCGAGCAGGACACCCTGCCCAACGCCGTGCAGGAGGCCGTCATCGGCGGCTTCGTGCAGACCGACCAGCGTGAGCTGCTGGCGCCGTACACGGAGAAGTACTTCGGCGCGGTCAAGGACGTGTGGGACGCCCGCAGCCACGAGATGGCCCAGCAGATCGTGGTCGGCCTCTACCCCTCCCTCCAGGCCTCGCGCCAGACGCTGGAGGTCACCGACGCCTGGCTGGCCGCGACGGAGCCCAGCCCCGCACTGCGGCGCCTGGTGACCGAGGCCCGGGCGGGCGTGGAGCGCGCCCTGAAGGCCCAGGCCGCGGACGCCGAGGCGGCTTCGGGAGCCTAGGCACCACGGGCCATGCGTGTGGACGCCGGCCCCCGCACCCTGCCTCGTAACGGGCAGGAGCGCGGGGGCCGGCGTCCGTGTATCCGCGGTGACCCCCGGGCGGTGTCCGGGGAATTCCCGAGCGGTCGCGAGGCGGTCGCGAGGCGGTCGCGGAACGGCTTCGCGGCGGCTTCCGGTCACCGGTCCGTGCCCCCGTACCGCGGCCGTGTGCGGGGCGGTACGGGGGCGGTGATCAGCGGGTCTTGAAGGACTTGCGCAGGGCGGCCCGGTCCTCCCAGGAGTCTGCCGCCGGGCCCTTGGTCATGTCGGCGAAGAAGCTGTCGTGACGGAGGAAGAACTCGGTCCGCTCCTGCTCGGTCATGCCCGCCACGTGCTCAAGACCCTCGAAGTAGCCTTCGCGGGCGCCACCGGGGGCGAACAGCATCAGGAAGTCGGCCGGTTCGCCGGAGATGTTGCCGAAGGAGTGCACACCGCCCGGCGGGATGTAGAGGTAGTCGCCCTGCGAGGCGTCGAACCAGCGCTCGCCGTCGAAGATGTGGAGCTCTCCGGACAGGACGTAGAACGCCTCGGACATCGTCTTGTGGAAGTGCGGGCTGGTCCCGCCGATGGCCGGCCCCATGCGGTTCTGGTAGAGGCCGAAGAGCCCGTCCGTGGTCAGCCGGGTGGACAGGTAGTGGAAGGTGTTCCCGTTGGGCGCCGTGTAGTCCGGCGGCGAACTGGCCGGACGGTAGGAGGCGTTGATCTCGCCCTCGTCCTTGTTGTAGCGGATCTCGGGATAGTCGGGCGACAGGAAGGACATGGTTTTCCTCGGATGGTGTCAGTCAGGGGGAGCGGTTGACGGGGTGTACAGGCGCAGGAACGCCTGGACGCCGTCGGTGATGATTTCCTCGACCACGGGCCGGGGAAGCGGAAGTGCTCCGTAGAAGGAGCGGATCATTACGTCGTTCATGGTCAGGGCGTTGAGCCGGTTCGCGGCCTTCTCGGCGTCGTCGAACTCCAGCAGCCCGCGGTCGGCGATCCGCCGGAGATACGGGGCGAGCCGCTGGTGGGCGGAGGGCGGGCCGTGGGCCATCCACTTCCTCAGGACGGCGGGGGGCAGCCGGGTGACCTCGGCCTGGATCGTACGGACGAGCGCGAAGTGGTCGGGGAACTCTGCCATCAGGGCGGCCCGGTCCAGGCAGAAGGCCGTCAGGTCCTCCTCCAGATCCACGATCTTACGCAAGTGCCGTTCCATCAGGACGCGTACGGCCTCGGTGACCGCGTCGGCGCCCTCCACCACGGCCGACAGGAACAGGTCTTCCTTGTCGGTGTAGTGGTTGTAGATGGTGCGCTTGGCGACATGCGCTTCGACGGCGATCACGTCAAGGTTGGCGCGGGCGTATCCCTCGCGGCCGAACACCCGGCGCGCGGCCTGGGAGATCGACCGGCGCTTGTCGGGCTGGCCGCCGGAGCGTGTCGGTGATCGATCGGGCATCTGGGGCATCCTTCCTGGCGCGTGCGCCAGGAAGCCGTACGGTTCCCCGGCGCGCTCACGTTGCCATGGTGGCCACCATCCTCCTGTTGTGGACCTTGGTCGCCAAAACGGTGAGCAGGTCCGTCAGGAGCTGTCGGGAGAAGCGGTCCGTCAGGACGCCGTCCGTGTCGAAGCGCTCATGGCAGCGGAAGACGGCCACCTCGGGCTTGACGACGAGGTCGGAGCCGATCGAGGCCAGGATCTGGCGCAGGGCGAGCTGCGCGCGGCCGGACCCGAAGGCGCCGGGGGAGGCGCCGATGATGGCGGCCGGCTTGTCGATCAGGGCGGCGTCGGCTCCCGTGCTGGCCCAGTCGATCGCGTTCTTCAAGGCGGCCGGGACCGAGGCGTTGTGCTCCGGCGTGGCGATCAGCAGGGCGTCGGCCTGCTCGATCTCCCGGCGCCAGGCGAGTACGGAGTCCGGCGGGGTCGGGGTGTCCAGGTCCTGGTCGTACAGCGGAAGTTCCCGCAGGTCACTGTGGATCCGTATGGACATACCCTGCGGCACGAGCTCCTGGGCGGCGTACAGCAGGGACGTGTTGTAGGACTTCTCCCTGAGGCTGCCTGATATGGCGAGGACGTTCAGCTCAGTCATGGTCATCTCTGTGGGTGAGTAGGGCAGTTGATCACTGCGCGCTGGACAGTACACATGTCGCGTTGCTAACTCAACTGGCGAGTGCAAACGTTGCACTTGAAAGTGCAACGCGAACGCCGCCATCCGTAATCGGTGCTGGCCAGCGCCTTGTGAGGGCGCGTCAGCAGTTGAAAAAGATACGGAGGGTCATCCCTGATCGGCATCGGGTACCACCCCTGAGACATCCCCCAGATCCCGGCGGCACGCGACTCAGGGTTGCCTCAGGCCGCGACCTGCTGTTCTGCCGCGGTGGTCCGCGCCCGCGCCCGGCGTTCTCCGCGGGCCGTGACCGCCCAAGCGGCGCCGGTCAGCACGGCGAGCAGGCCCCAGCCCGGCGCGAAGCTGCCCGTACGGTCCTTGAGCAGGCCCAGGGCGGACGGCACCACGACGACGGCGACCTGGTTGACGGACATGGCGAGGCCCAGGGCGAATCCCGTCCTGCCCGGCGGGGCCGACTCGGTCACATACGCGACCCACGGGCCGTACCAGCCGAGCCCGAAGAACCCGAGCCAGACACAGACACCGCAGGCCACGAGCGCCCCGCGCTGGCTGGTGTCGGGCACCATGCTGGTCAACACCGTGATGGTCGTAGCACTCCAGGTACGAGCCAGCCGCGGCATCGATTCGCCCGCGGCCGGCGGCGGCGCCTGCCGCCGGTCGGGCGTGGCCTTCCTCGTCTCCTGCTCGCTGATCGCACCGACCGCGAGGACGCCGGGGTGGGCCGCCACAGCCCTGCTCATGACCGCCGTGGTGATCCACACGGTCGGCGAACTGTGGCACTCCGCGGGGGCTTCGAAGTGTCCTTCGCCCTCGCCCCACGGCACGCCACCGGCCAGTACCTGGGCGTGTTCGGCCCGGCCCTGCTGACGGCGCTGTGCGTCACCTGGGGCCGCCCCGGCTGGTACGTGATGGGGGCCCTGTTCGCCCTGACGGGCCTGGCGGCGCCGCTCGCCGTCCGGCGGGCACAGCGGCACCGTCCGTACGTGCATCCGGTGCGCCCGGAAGCCGCCGCCCGGGAAGGCAAGCGGGACGCGTACGCCGGGGACCTCGCCGGGCCACGCGGCCGGCGCGCGCCCGGGTGAACCACGCGACCTGGTCCGAGCGCAGGCCCCGACCGGACCATGCGACCCGGCTGGAGCGGGCAACCCGATCGAACCGGACGCCGCTCAAAGGCGTCCGGCACGTTCCGAGTTGCTCGCGGAGAAGTTGTCCGGGGATGAGTTGCCCGGGGATGAGTTGCCCGAGGGACCGGACTCCGCCCGGTCGCTCATTCCCCGGTGCCGGACGCCTTCAGGACGACGCCGGTGAGCGGTGCACGGGTGGTCCAGCCGACCGTCCGGTACAGGCTCTGGCCCTCGACCGTCGCGCCGAGCACCCCGGCCCGGGCACCTTCCGCGACCGCCGCGTTGGCCAAGGCCCGCATGACCGCCCGGCCCAGGCCCCGGCGGCGGTGCGCGGGCGCGGTCTCGATCTGGTCGAACACCACGGTCTCCGCGCCGGGGGGACCGGCGACCTGGCCACGGGCGGCATAGCCCCCGTTCGGGGCCAGGACGACGGCACGGGTGACGCCGCCCCGGTCCCACGTACGTACGTGGTAACCGGCCGGAACCTCCACGGCGGAGGTGTGCAGGGTCGTCGTCATCAGGAAGCAGGGGTCGTCATAGGACCAGGCGGGCGTGAGCCAGGGTGCCATGACCTCCGGGTCCACGAACGTCTTGAGCCAGGTGCCGGGCCCCGTGATCTTCTCCACGAGCCGGCCGATGAGCGCCTCGTCGGCGTCGGGTATGACGTGCCGGGTCACATGTTCGGGCAGTCCGACGTCGATCCTGAATCCCCAGGGCTCTTCCACCGGAACCGCGGCCCCGCGCGAGACGGCCCAGCCATCGACCCACGCCCGCACGATCTCGGTATCCATCCGTACGACCTCCCCACGTAATAGGTGCTAGCCACTGGAGCATATTACGGTCCGAGCGCGCGCCGTCACCCGGGACGGTGGGCCGCTTCCCGTACTAGGCGCTCAGCTCCTCGAAGCGGCGCACCAGGGCCGCGCGGCCGGTTCCGGTGAGGGTGCCGTGTACGCGCATACGGGCCACGCCGCCGTCGGGGAAGACGTCCAGCCGGACGTGGGTGGCGGTCACCGGGTGCGGCAGTACGAAGCGGTGCGGGGCGTCGGGCTGGAGCGCGGTCCGGGGCAGGACCGGGAACCAGGAGGCGTCGTCCGACGGGTCGCCGGTGGCCGCGTCGCAGGCGTGGAGGGCGGCCCAGCCGGCGGCGTTGCCCTTGAGGTAGGCGGTGTCGATCTCCACGGCACGGATCTCACCCTGCGCGGCGAGCCGGAAGCGTACCCAGTCGTGGGTGTTTGCGACCCGGCGGCGGCGGTTCTCCCAGCCGTCGTCCATCCTGCGCGAGAGGTCGGGCCGGATGATCTGGGCGGGCGAGGAGTAGAAGCGGTCGGAGGCGTCCTCGACGGCACCGCCGTGCAGGACGGAGGCCAGGTCGACGGTGCCGAGCACGTCCAGCCACGCGGGGTCCGGAACGACCTCGCCGTACACCCGCAGCCGGGCGATGCCGCCGTCGGGGTGCTGCTTGAGGCGCAGGTGGGTGAAACGCCGCTCGGTGCGGACCTCGAAGCCGTTGGCGGCGTGGCCGCGCACCGGCGTGCGCGGGACGATCTCCTGCCACTTCACACCGTCGGCAAGCAGGTCGCGCGGGCCGGGGGTGCCGGGGAGCGCGGTGGCCTCGACGGTGATCTGCTGCGGGTAGTTGCCGCGGAAGTGGGCGGTGTCCACGACGACGCCGCGTATGACGCCGGGGGTGGCCAGGCGGATCAGCGCCCAGTCGTGGTCCTCGTCGGCGGGAAAGGGGTGCTCGGCGTCGGCACCGCGACGGCGGCGGGTCTCCCAGCCGTCCATGATCTTGCCCTTGTGGCCGAAGCGCTCGGGGTCGAAGACCGCCGGGCCGGGCCGGAGCAGGTTCTCCCGCTCGGCGAAGAACTCGTCGTTCGCGGCGATCACACCGGCGCCCAGGCGGCGGTCGGCGAGGTCGACGAGCGAGGTGAAGGGGAAGTGCGCGGCGCGGTAGTCGGCGTAGGGATCGCCACCGCCGTACGGGGCGGCGTCGTTGGCGTGGGGGTCGACAGCGCGCGCGTCATTGGTGCGCGGGTCTTCGGTGCTTGGGGTGTCGGTGCGCGAATCATCGTTGCGCGTGGCGTCGGCGCGCGGGTCTTCGGTGCGTGCGTCCTCGGTGCGCGGGGCGTCGATGTGTGAGTCATCGCTGCGCGAGTAAACGTTGCGCGAGTGGTCGGGGCCGGTGGCCGGGGTGGTGGTCATCTCTGCCTCTCGGTCGGCGGGGCGCGGGCCGTGCGATCCGGTGCGTGCGATGCGGTGCGGTGCGGCGAAGTGCGTGCGGTGCGGTGCGGTGCGTATGAGATGACCTTGGCAGGGGGCTTCGTACCGGTCCATCGAAAGTTTTCGAGGTTTTCGTTCAGTGTGACTGAACGGTCCGGGTACGGGGCTGACCCGCCGCGGCCCGCTGGAGGGCGGCCAGCACCCGGGCCGGGCCCGGGGCCCCCTCCGAGCCACGCCGCGCCGCCGCCACGACATGCCGGCGCGGCTGGTCGGCATGCAGCACCCGCACCGTGACCCCGGCGCCGCCCCGCTCCCCCGCCATGGCCATCCGCGGCACCAGCGCCACCCCCATTCCCGCCGCGACCATCGACAGGATGGCCGTCCAGCCGACGGCGGCGTGCGCCCGTTCGGGCACGAATCCGGCGTGCTCGCAGGCGGTCGTGGTGATCTGGGCCCACGGGCCGTCGGTGCCGTAGATCCATGGCTCATCCGCGAGGTCGGCCAGCCGCAGGCCCGGCTCGGCCGCCAGCGGGTGTCCGGCCGGCAGCGCCACGTCCAGCGGGTCGGCGAGCAGCGGGACGTGGGTGAACTTCGGGTCGCGCGGGCCCGGGGCGTGCGCGGCGAGCGAGAGTGCCAGGTCCACACTGCCGTCGGCCAGCAGCTCGTACACCTCGGCCGCCTCCGCTTCCCGTACGCGGACCGTCAGCCCCGGGCGGCTGCGCCGCAGTTCCCGTACGGCGGGCACGACCAGGGCCGGGATAGCGGTGGAGAACGCCCCGACCCGTACCTCTCCCGCCTCGCCCTGGAGGTAGCCGAGCAACTCGGCGTCCGCGCGCTCCAGTTGCGCGAAGAGCGCGTCGGCGTGCCGCAGGACCAGGTGGGCGGCGCCGGTGAGCCGTACCCGCCGTCCCTGGGCCTCCAGCAACGTCACCCCGAGCTGCCTGGCGAGGCCGGTGAGCTGCTGGGAGACCGCCGAGGGCGTCATGTGCAGCGCCTCGGCGGTCGCGGTGACCGTACCCACTTCGTGGAGGGTGCGCAGGACGCGCAGCTTCTTGATCTCCCAGTCGGCCATGCGGGCAGCGTACGTACACGCACCGCCGGCATCACCTGTACGGCGTCAGCTCCTGGCCGCGATGCGCGCGTTGCGGGCGGCGAGCCGCTCGTCGAACTTGCGGGCCTGCCCGTCGAGTCCGCCCATGTACATCCCCAGCTCCTCCTGGGCGCGCAGCCCCAGCGGTCCCAGCCCGCCGATCTCCAGGACCTTCAGGTAGCGCAGTACGGGCTGGAGCACGTCGTCGTGGTGGATGCGCAGGTTGTAGATCCCGCCGATGGCCATCCGGGCGGCGGCGCGCTCGAAGCCGGGCATGCCGTGGCCGGGCATCCGGAAGCCCACGACCACGTCCCGCACCGCGCTCATGGTCTGGTCGGGGGCGAGTTCGAAGGCGGCGGCCAGCAGGTTCCGGTAGAAGACCATGTGCAGGTTCTCGTCGGTGGCGATGCGGGCCAGCATCCGGTCGCAGACGGGGTCGCCGGAGTGGTGGCCGGTGTTGCGGTGCGAGATGCGGGTGGCCAGCTCCTGGAAGGCCACGTACGCGACGGAGTGCAGCATGCTGTGTGCGTTGTCCGACTCGAAGCCCGCCGACATGTGCGCCATGCGGAACCGCTCCAGTTCGACCGGGTCCACGGCGCGGCTGGTGAGCAGGTAGTCGCGCATCACGATGCCGTGCCGGCCCTCCTCCGCCGTCCAGCGGTGCACCCAGGTGCCCCAGGCGCCGTCCCGTCCGAAGAGGGTGGCGATCTCGTGGTGGTAGCTGGGGAGGTTGTCCTCGGTCAGCAGGTTGACGACCAGCGCGATACGACCGATATCGCTGACTTTGGACTGTTCGGGCGCCCACGGCTCCCCGCCCATCACCCCGTCGAAGTTCCGGCCGTCGCTCCAGGGCACGTACTCGTGGGGCATCCATTCCTTGGCGGCCTTCAGGTGCCTCTCCAGCTCCTTCTCGACGACCTCTTCGAGCGCGTAGAGCAACTGGGCGTCGCTCCATGCTGTCCGGCCGCGCTCTTGGACGGGGCCGACGGGGGCGATGGTCACGGGAACTCCTGGGGGACGACGACTACCTACGCCTGCGTAGGTTACGGCATCGTAGGTTAGGCCCTGTTAAACACCTTCGGAACCAGGAGGGAGGAAAGGCGGGCATAAGGAGCAAAAGGTGCACGCGACGGAAAACAAAAGGGCGCCCGGCGGTTCGGATGAACCACCGGGCGCCCTTGAGGCGCCGGTTGTGTCCCGGGCGGCCGGGAGCGGGTCAGCCCTTGGTCTTGCGGGACTTGTCCCCCACCATGACCAGACCGGCGATGACCAGGAAGAGGACGATGGGCGCGGCGACATAGAGGCCGAGCGTCTGGACGACGCTCAGGCCCTTACCCGGGTCGTCTCCATCGTCGCGGGTGAGCGCAAACGCGGGGGACGACAGCAGCAGCATCAGCGCGGTGCCGGCCGTGACGGTTCCGGCGCGCAGGGCATTCTTGTTGACCTTATTGCTCACGGGCCCAACGTATAGGACGTACGTACGGACCGCGCGCGCGGGGTCGCCTAACGGATGAGCGCGCTTCGGGGCGCGCGGACGGCCGGCCCGGCGGGCGACCGGGCGGGCGCGCCGCCCGGCGCCCGCCGCAGATGGGTGGTCACCGGCAGCAGGTGTACGGCGGCCCGCGCCCGCAGGACCTCGACCCGCACGGCGTCGGCCGTCACCGGCGCGGGCAGCGCCAGGATCCGCCGGTGCCCGATCGTGCTCCCGTGGGCGACCGGCGCCCACACCCCGCCGGTCCGCGCCCGCACCACGAACCGCTCCACCCGCTGCCCGTACCGGATGTCCTCGCCCAGCACGATCCGGTCGAAGGTGCGCGGGGCGCCGGGCGCGCTGACGGACTCGGTGCCGGGCCCGGTGGCGGGCAGGCCGGTGGCAGACAGGCCGGCGCCGGGCCCGATGGCGGGCAGGCCGGTGCCGTACGTCTCCCGTACGGCCCTGCCGAAAGCGGTGAGGGAGGCGACGTCGGCGGCGTCGATCCGGCCGTCGCGGCCCGGCGGGACGTTGAGCAGCAGCGAGGCGTTGCGCCCCACGCTCTTCTCGTACAGGTCCATCAGGTGCGCCGGCGTCTTGGGCCGCTCGCCGGGGTGGTGGAACCAGCCGGGGCGCAGCGAGACGTCCGCCTCGGCCGGGTACCACTGAAGGTACTTGACCGTGGGCGCCAGGAGCCTGGCGCGGGAGCCGATGTCGGGGTCGGTGGAGTCGTTGGGCAGGCCGCCGGAGAGCACGGTCCAGGGGTCCGTGGCGGAGGGCGTCACGCTCCATTCGGTGCGGCGGGCGACGCCCTTCTCGTTGCCGACCCAGCGCACGCCCTGCGGGCCCTGGAAGACCACGGTGTCCGGGGAGAGCCGGTGGATCGTACGGAACCACTGCGCCACGTCGTACTTCTGGGTGATGCCCGAGCCGGACCAGGGGTTGGCACCGTCCAGCCACAGTTCCTCGATGGGGCCGTACTGGGTGAACAGCTCGTAGATCTGGTTGAGGTAGTACGTGTCGTAGTCGTCCGCCATGACCGTGAAGGAGGGCAGCCGGCCGGAGCGTACGGCGGCGGCCCGGTCGTCGCCGGGGACGAGGGTGGGAACGGTGCGCGCGGTGACCGGGCTGCCGTTGCCGAAGCGCCCCAGCCCGCCCGGCGCGCGGGTGCCGTCCTCCAGCGCGACCCGCTCCGGCGTGGTCAGCGGCTCGCCGCGTGCCTGCTTCTGCCGTATCTCCGCCACCCAGCGCGCGTGCCAGGCGTGCGGCAGTTCGGCGCCGTCGGACGGCGAGAGGTACAGGCCGACCTTGAGTCCGGCACGGCGGGCCGCCCGTACGTACGCGTCGAGGACGTCCGGCGCGCCGAGGCTGGCCCGCACGGTGTGCGGGGTGTAGCGGCTGGGGTAGAGGACGAAGCCGTCGTGGTGCTTGACGGTGAGCATGACCTGCTCGGCGCCGGCCGCCTTGTAGGCGCGCATCCACTGGCCGACGTCCAGGCGCGGTGGCGCGAACCACTTCGGGTCCTCCGCGCCGGAGCCCCACTCCCGGCCGGTGAAGGTGTTCATCCCGAAGTGGGTGAAGGCCGTCACCTCCCGCTGCTGCCAGGCGAGCTGGCCTTTGGTGGGCACGATGTGGGCGGCCTTCTCGATGATCCTCGCGGGGGTGTCGCAGGGCTCGACGGTCATCTGGGAGGCCGGGAGTACGGGCGTGTCGCAGGAGCCGGACCGCGCGGTGGCGGGGGCGGGAGTGTCGGAGGTGACACGGGTGGCAGGAGTGATGGGGGTGGCTACGGTGTCGGAGGCGGCCGGTGAAGCGAGGGCGGCAGGCGGGGCGAGTGCGGCGAGCAGGGCCGCCGCGAGCAGGGCCGACCCACCCCGCGTACGGGTACGGCTATGGGTACGGCTATGGGTACATGCACAGGTGCATCGAGCCATGGTTCCCCCCAACTCCCCGGCCGAATCCCTCGATTCACCGGATCTCTTGGACGGCGTCCGGGGCATGCTGCCGTACGGCGCGACACACCGGAAGACGCGGCAGGCCGGAAGACGCGGCACACAGGCGGCACTCCGGAAGAGCCGGGACGGGCCGCGACAGGGCCCGCCTCCCGCTCCGCACCAGTCCCGCCCCCAGCTCGGCACCGGTCCGCACCGGTCCCGCTCCGGCCCCCCGCGTCTACCGGGGCGCCGCTCCCCGCCCTCCCGGCACGTCAGCGGGCGGACCGGCCGGCCCGGCCGGTCCGCCCGCGGAATCGCCGCCGCCAGTTCGTTCATCAGCGCCCGCAGCCGGGGCATGGCGACGATCTCCTCGAAGCCGAGCGGGCGCTCGTCGGGACCGGCGATCGGCAGCCGCCAGTTGGGGTATTCATCCCATGTCCCGGGGAGGTTCTGCGGACGCCGGTCCCCCACCGCGTCCGGCAGCCAGACCCCGACCATACGGGCCGGGGTGCGCAGCAGACAGCGGTGCAGCGCCTTGACCGCACCCGCCTCGTCGCCGGGCCCCTCCGGATACAGCCCCAGCCGGTCCAGCAGCGCCAGCCACTCGTTCACCTCGACCGCCTCGGCCGCCCGCTCCTCCTGGAGCGAGCCTTCCAGCAGCCCCAGGCGGTGCCGCAGCGCCGTGTGGGCGCCGGTCAGGCGGGCGGCCGTGGTGGGCAGGTCGTGGGTGGTGAGGGTGGCCAGGCAGTCCGCGCGCCAAGTTTCCGGCGGCAGCGGACGCGCCGGTTCCGCCTCGTAGTCGCGCTCGAACCACAGGACGGAGGTGCCCAGCAGACCGCGTTCGGTGAGCGCGGTGCGCACCCCCGGCTCGACGGTGCCCAGGTCCTCGCCGATGACGGCCGTACCCGCGCGGTGGGCCTCCAGCGCCAGTACGGACAGCATCGCCTCGGCGTCGTAGCGCACATAGGCGCCGTCCGTCGGCGGACTGCCGCGCGGTACCCACCACAGCCGGAACAGCCCCATGACGTGGTCGATGCGCAGCGCGCCGGTGTGCCGCAGCAGCCCGTGCAGCAGATCGCGGTACGGGGCGTAGCCGGCCGCGGCCAGTGCGTCGGGCCGCCACGGGGGCAGTCCCCAGTCCTGGCCGCGGGCGTTGAAGGCGTCGGGCGGCGCGCCGATGGAGATGCCGTCGGCGAAGGCGTCCTGCTGGGCCCAGGTGTCCGAGCCGGACGGGTGGACGCCGACGGCCAGGTCGTGGACCAGCCCGATGCCCATGCCCGCGTCCACGGCGGCCCGCTGGGCGGCGGCGAGCTGCTCGTCGGTGAGCCAGGCGAGCCGGCAGTGGAGGTCGACGCGGTCCAGGAGCATGCCGCGGGTGCGGGCGGTCTCGGCGGAGCGGGGGTCGCGCAGCCCGGCCGGCCACGTACGCCAGTCGGGTCCGTGGACCTCGGCCAGCGCGCACCAGGTGGCGTGGTCCTCCAGCGCCGTGCCCTGCCCGGCGAGGAAGTCGCAGTAGGCGGCGCGCCGCCCGGGGCTCAGCGGCACCCGTACCAGCCGTTCCAGCGCCTGTTTCTTCAGCTCCCACACCGCGTCCCGGTCGATCAGCGCGCCCTGGCCCAGCACCGCTTCGCGCAGCGCGCGGGCCTGCGCGAGCAGCGCCTGCACCGCGTCGTGGTCGGCGCCCTCCAGATAGGGGAACTCCGGGACGTCCTCGATCCGCAGGTGAACGGGATCGGGGAAGCGGCGGGAGGAAGGGCGGTAGGGGGAGGGGTCGGTCGGCGGGCCGGGGACGGCCGCGTGCAGCGGGTTGATCTGTAGGAATCCGGTGCCCAGCGCGCGACCCGACCAGGCGGCCAGGTCGGCGAGGTCGCCCAGGTCGCCCATGCCCCAGGAGCGCCTGGAGAGCAGCGAGTAGAGCTGGACCATGAAGCCGTGGGTACGGTCGGGGGGCGCGGGCATCCGGTCGGGGGCGACGATCAGATGGGCGCGGGCGCGGCGGCCGTCGGGGGCGTGGGCGTGCAGGGTGTGGACGCCGAGCGGCAGGGGGCGGCGGGGGCCCGTACGGAGCCGGGGGCGGGGGCAGGGCCGGAGCCGGACGCCGGACCGGAGGCAGAGGCGGAGTCGGAGGCAGATCCGGGACTGCGGCCGGGGGTCTTACGGGCGCGGCTCTCGCGGGCGCGGCTCTCGCTCTCGCGGGCGCGGGCCTTACGGGCACGGACCTCGCGGCTCCCAGGTCCTTCACGGCCCGCGCGGTCAGGGGGGCCCGGGGGATCCGAGGGGTCCGGCGGCTGCCAGTCGATGCTCTCGCCGGTCCCGGTCACCACGCGCAGGGTGGTCCCCTCCGGCAGCCGGCTCAGATCGGGCGGGCGGCCCGGCCGCAGGACGACGGTGGGCGGGAGCAGCGCGCGGCCGGCTCCGTTCTCGTACGCCTCCAGGGAGGCACGCACGGCCTGCGGGGTCGAGGCGTCGACACCCAGGGCTGCGAGCACCTTGACGACGGTCTCGGCGCCGACCTGGACGATCCGGCCGGGCGCGGGTTCATAGGACGTGTCCACGCCGTACAGCCGGGCGAGCCGCGAGCGGCTCATCAGACCTCCATGGACTCCGTGCCCAGGCCGGCCGCGGTGGGCTCGCTGGTCAACGGCAGTTCGGGGGCGATGGGGGGCTCGCTGGTCAGCGGCGCGGCGTCGGCGAGCGGGGGCTCGCTCGTCAGGGGCGGCTCGGTGAAGCCGAAGGACCCGGAGCCCTCCAGGACGGAGTCGGGGCCCGACACCCCGCCGAAGACATCGGACCCGGCCGGACCGGATGTGGCCGGACCGGACCCGGGTGACTCGTAACCGGGCGACTCGGATCCGGCCGTGCCGGACCCGGCCGATCCGGTTTCCCCGACGTCGGGGGAGAGCGCATCGAAGAGAAGCTGAGCGGACGCGGCCACAAGGGCCTCCCGTTCTTCGGTAGTGGGACACGACTGCCCTACCCACTCGCGGCGGTCGCAGACGCATCCATTGAACCAACGTGGTCCAGGTCACACCCTCCCCCAAGCAGGCGATTCGGCTGCCAAAAGCGCCGCAGGCCACAGACCGTGCGGCTTGGGCAGGCGGCGGAGGGAAGTCCTGCGGCCGGCGCGTCCCCGTGATGGCCCGCCTCCACACCGGGCATACCCGGCACTTCGGTAACCCTCGTTGACACCCTCACCGCTCGAATGGTGGGCTCGCAGCCGAAGGCTTTTCCGGTGGGGGAATTCCCCGGGCTGCCGGGCGGGCACGACCGCCCGGCTCCGAGATCGCCGTGACACGGCGGTCCATGATCACCGCGTCCCACGGCATCCGCGACGGCGGGACCCCCACCGGACGGCTTCGCCGCACGGCCGCCGGCCGGTCCGTGCGGCCCGCCGGTCAGTGGCGGGAAGGTGCACAACGAGTACGGGACGGGTCGTCGGACAGGCCCGAGGGGACAAGGAGAGGCCGTGCGAGTCGGGGGCGTTGGAGACGTTCGGAACGACGGAGGATCTCCTGACGGCGGAGGGTCTCCCCGTGGCGGAGGGTCTTCCGGTGGCGGAGAGCCCTGGGACGGCCAAAAGTACGTAAGCGGCGCAGAACTCCGGTCGGGCACAGGGCCCCGAACGGACACAGGGCCCCGGAGCAGCACGGGATCACGGGGCCGCAGAGGACTGGGCAGGCTCGCCCGCCGCGCCGCCGCCGTCGGCACCGGCGGCAAGGCACGGGCGGCCGGAGCGACCGCGCTGGCTGCCGCCCTCGTCGGCGGGCTGGTCGGCGCACCGGGTTCCCGGGCGGCCTCCACCGCCCCGTCCGAGCCCGCCGACCCGGCCGCACAGGCCCCCGACCAAGGCGGCCAGGACGGTCAGCACCCCGCCGGCCACGCCCTCCCCGCCAACCGCACCACCGACGCCGCCGGCCTGCCCACCGTCTGGCCGCGCCCCCAGTCGATGCGCTCGCTCGCCAGGTCCGTACCGCTGTCCGAGTCGGTCACCGTGGTCGCCGCGCCGGACGCCGATCCGTACGCCATGGACGCGCTGCGCACCCTGCTGCGCGACGCCGGGGTCCGTACGGTCCGCGAGGCGCAGCCCGGCGGGCCGCTGCCCGCCGACGGCCCCGTCCTGCGCGTCGGCGGGCAGCAGGCGCAGGACGCGCTGCGGGCGCTGCGGGCCCCCGCGCGCGGCGATCTGCCCTCCGGCGGCTACCGCCTGGCGGTCGGCCAGGTGTCCGGGCGGGACACGGTGGCGCTGGACGGGGTGGGGCCCGACGGCCTCTTCCACGCCGTACAGACCCTGCGTCAGCTCCTGGTCGGCGGCCGGGGCGCCTCCCGGGACGGCGGTGGCGCACCCGGCGGCTCCTGGCGGATCGCCTCGGTGGTGGTGCGGGACTGGCCGGGTACGGCGGTGCGCGGCACGACCGAGGGGTTCTACGGTGAGCCCTGGAGCCGGCAGCAGCGTCTGGACCTGCTGGACTTCCTCGGCCGTACGAAGCAGAACCGGTTCCTCTACGCACCCGGCGACGACCCCTACCGGCAGTCCCGCTGGCGCGAGCCCTACCCGGCCGCGCAGCGCGCCGACTTCCGGGCGCTGGCCGAGCGGGCCCGCGCCAACCACGTCACGCTGGCCTGGGCCCTGACGCCCGGCCAGGCGATGTGCATGTCCTCCCAGGACGACATCCGGGCGCTCAAGCGCAAGGTGGACGCCATGTGGGCGCTGGGCGTGCGTGCCTTCCAGCTCCAGTTCCAGGACGTCAGCTACAGCGAGTGGCACTGCGACGCGGACCCGGACACCTTCGGTACGGGGCCCAAGGCCGCGGCGCAGGCCCAGGCCCGGGTCGCCGGTGCGCTCGCCGACCACCTGGCGGAGCGCCACCCAGGGTCCGTGCCCCTTTCGGTGATGCCGACCGAGTACTTCCAGAACGGCTCGACGGAGTACCGCCAGGCGCTGGCCGCCGCGCTGTCGGACCGGGTGGAGGTGGCCTGGACGGGCGTCGGCGTGCTGCCCAGGACCATCACCGGCGGCGAACTGGCCACGGCCCGCGAGGTCTTCGGCCACCCGCTGGTCACCATGGACAACTACCCGGTCAACGACTACGCGCAGGACCGTATCTTCCTGGGCCCGTACACCGGCCGCGAGCCGGCCGTGGCCACCGGCTCCAGCGCACTGCTCAGCAATGCCATGCAGCAGCCCACCGCCTCCCGCGTCCCGCTGTTCACGGCCGCCGACTATGCCTGGAACCCGCACGGCTACCGGCCCGACGAGTCCTGGGAAGCGGCCCTGGAGGACCTGTCGGGCGGCGACCGGCGGGCCCGTGAGGCCCTGCACGCCCTCGCCGCGAACGACGCCTCCTCCGTGCTCCACGGTGAGGAGTCCGGATATCTGCGCCCCTTGATCGACGCCTTCTGGAAGGCCCGGGCCGCGGCCACCAACAGCGGCGACCCCAAGGACGAGGAGCGCTTCACCAAGGCCGCGCACGCCCTGCGGGCCGCGTTCCACGCGATGAGCGGCGCCCCCGACCGCCTCCCGGCGGCCATCGCCGAGGAAGTGCGCCCGTGGGCGGAGAAGCTGGGGCGCTACGGCGCGGCCGGCGAGCGGGCCGTGGACATGCTGCTGGCCCAGGCCCGCGGTGACGGCGCCGCGGCGTGGGCCGCGCAGCGCGCCATCCAGAACCTGCGTACGGAGATCTCCAAGAGCACGGTGACGGTCGGCAAGGGCGTGCTGTGGCCCTTCCTGGACCGGGCCATGACCGAGTCCGACGCCTGGACCGGCGCGCGCTCGGCCGCCCCGCGCCCCGACAAGGGCTCCGACGCCACCGCCACCTCCCTGACCGTGCCCTTCGGCCGTACCCGCCCGCTGACCGCGGTCACCGTGCTCAGCGAGCCCGGCGCGGCGGCGCCGTCGGTCTCCGTGGAGGCCCGGGTGCCGGGCGAGGGCTGGCGGCGGCTCGGCGGGATGTCCGCCACCGGCTGGACGCAGGCCCGGGCCCGTGGTCTGCATGCCGATGCCGTACGTCTGACCTGGGCCGAAGGGACCGACGCGCCGTCCGTCCACACCCTCACCCCGTGGTTCGAGGACACTCCGGCGGCCGGTCTGGAACTGTCCCGCAAGGACGTGGACGCCGAGGCCGGCACCACCACGGCCGTGGACGCGCGGATCTTCTCCCGCCGCCCCGGCGACGTGCGGGACAAGCTCACGGTCAAGGCGCCCAAGGGCTTCACGGTCCACGCGCCGGAACGGATCACCGCGCCGCGCGGCGGCACGGCCACGGCCCGGATCGAGGTGAGCGTCCCCAAGGACGCCCCGGCGCGTACGTATGAGATCCCCGTCTCCTACGGCGACCAGCAGCAGACCCTGACCGTCCGCGCCCACCCGCGCACCGGCGGCCCCGACCTGGCCCGCGGCGCGCTGGCCACCTCCTCCGGCGAGGAGACACCCGGCTTCCCGGCCTCGGCCGCCACCGACGGCGACCCCGGGACCCGCTGGTCCTCCAAGGCCGAGGACGGTGCCTGGCTCCAGTTCGAGCTGGACCGCCCCGCGCGCCTGGGCAAGCTGGTCCTGAACTGGGAGGCGCACGCCGCGGCCTACCGCGTCCAGGTCTCACCGGACGGCCGCACCTGGCGGACGGCGGCGTCCGTACGGGAGAGCGCGGGCGGCCGGGAGACGGTCCACATGGACGCCAAGGACGCGCGGTTCGTCCGGATCCAGGGTGAGAAGCGCGCGAGCCGGTTCGGCTACTCGCTCTGGTCGGTGGAGGCTTACGCGGTCACGGACGGACGCGAGGAACGCTGACAGCGGAAGACGGTACAAGCCCGTGGAGAAGCCGCGGGAAAGCCGGCCGCGGCGCGGCACACAAACCGGCCGCGGCGCGGCAGAAACCGGCCGCCGCGGTTCCCGTACCGGTACGGGTCCCGCGGCGGCCTCGGAAAGAGACACAAAAAATCCGGATCCTACGCCGATACGGCGTCGATCCGGGCCAGGGCGTCATCCGCGCCGTACGGCTGCAGATACGGCAGCCAGCGCGGGTCGCGATGCCCCGTGCCGATGATCCGCCACGCCAGTCCGGCCGGCGGGGCGGGTTGGTGCCGCAGCCGCCAGCCGATCTCGGCGACATGGCGGTCGGCCTTGACATGATTGCAGCGGCGACACGCCGCGACCACGTTCTCCCAGGTGTGCTGGCCGCCACGACTGCGCGGAATGACGTGGTCGACGCTGGTTGCGACGCCACCGCAGTACATGCACCGTCCGCCGTCACGGGCGAACAGCGCTCGACGGGTCAAAGGGACGGGGCCGCGAAAGGGCACCCGTACGAACCGCTTCAGACGGACCACGCTGGGAGCGGGTATCACGCGGGTCGCGCTGTGCATCAGGGCGCCGGACTCCTCAAGACTCACGGCCTTTTCGTTGAGTACGAGGATGAGCGCGCGGCGGAGCGGTACGACGCCGAGCGGCTCGTACGACGCGTTGAGGACCAGGACATGCGGCACGGGTGCCTCCTTGTACGCCGGCGGCGCGTGGCTCGCGCCGGGACGATCTCCCCACAGTGTCCCCCGGTGCCTGGTCGGAGCGCCACCATGACCGGGTAACGGGCCCGAGGTGTTTTCGAGCACACCCCTTTATTTCCCCCCAATCGGGCCCAGTTCCCTCCGGTCCTGTACGAGTGATCCCCGTTGATCACCTCTCCACCTTGCGGGGGACTTCGCGGCACGGAGGAGCCGCCGGGCGCGCCGGAGCGGGCACCCGGCCTCGCCGCCCCGGCATCTTGGCCCGATGCGCCCGTCGGCGACACCGACATCTCGAACACCGGCGCGGACCGCCCCCGTTGTCCCGTTAGTCTGATGGGTCTGCCGGGACCGAGGCCCGCCTCGGCACCGGTCTGCTGTCCCACACGGAGGTTCCTGCTGTGCCCTGGTCCACGTCCCTGGCCGCCGCCGCGTCACCGCGCGCATCCGGTCCGTCCTCACTCGACGAGGCCACGGAGAAGGCCGGCCACGCCGCCGGCTGGGTCCAGGAGAACTGGGCGAACTGGCTCGCGGCGGGCCTGCGCATCGTTTTGATCATCGTGATCGCCGTGGTGCTGCGCAAGGTCGTCCGACGCACCATCACCAAGCTCATAGAGCGCATGAACCGCACCACGGCCGCCGCCCAGGGCACCGCGCTGGGCGGTCTCCTGGTCAACGCCGAGCGCCGCCGTCAGCGCTCGGAGGCCATCGGATCGGTGCTGCGCAGCGTCGCGTCCTTTGTGATCATGGGCACAGCGGCGCTGACCGTACTGTCCGTCCTGAACATCAACCTCGCGCCGCTGCTGGCGAGCGCGGGTGTCGCCGGTGTCGCCATCGGTTTCGGCGCCCGCAACCTGGTCACCGACTTCCTCTCGGGTGTCTTCATGATCCTGGAGGACCAGTACGGCGTCGGTGACGAGATCGACGCCGGGGTCGCCACCGGTACGGTCATCGAGGTCGGCCTGCGGGTCACCAAGCTCCGCGGGCCCAACGGCGCCATCTGGTACATCCGCAACGGCGAGGTCAAGCGCATCGGCAACCTCAGCCAGGGCTGGTCCACCGCCCAGGTCGACGTGCAGATCCGCTCCGACCAGGACCTGGAGCGCGCCCGCCGGGTCATCGTGCACGCCGGCGAGGAGATGTCCAGGGCCGAGCCGTGGAACGAGCAACTGTGGGAGCCGGTGGAGGTCCTGGGCCTGAGCGAGGTCCACCTGGATTCCGTCACCATCAGCGTCTCGGCCAAGACGATGCCCGGCAAGGCCCTGGGTGTCGAACGCGAGCTGCGCTGGCGCATCAAGCAGGCCCTGGACTCCGCCGACATCCGCCTGGCGCCCGCTCCCGGCGCCCCCGCCGCGACGCCCGGGGAAGACCCGGCTGCCCCCGACCCCACCGCCGCCGTCGCCGCCCCCTCGGCCCTGGCCAACCCCACCTCTCCCCAGTCCCTGGCCGCCGCCCCCATCCCCCCGCTGACCGCGCCCCCCGCCACCCCCGACTCGGCAAGTAACCCCGAACCACCCCGTCACCGCGCCGCCCCCGCCTCCCGCCAGAGCCGGGGGTGGCGCCGTATGCCCACCCGACGAGTTCCCTCACCGACCTCCGACATCCCGGACAAAGACCCGCCAGGCATCAACGGGGAAGGTGAGAACGGGACCGGCGGGACGCTTGCTGTCACGCACGCAAACACGGGTCCGGAAGCCGTCGGCTATCTCGACGCACTCGTCCTGGCCTCCGCTGTACGAACTCTTGCGCCAGGTCGCAGGGATGCGGTCCAGGGACGAATCGTGTGTACGGATCATTGACTGTGCTCCTTGGCCACGCGCCGAATAAGGGTCATCGATTCCGTCGGTGACAGCGCCGTTTTGCGGGCGTCGTCGAAAAGTTCTCGGTAGCGACCGACCTCCGATTCCCTTTCGAGCCAGACCGCCCCGGTGGGGTTCTCCGCCCGTACGACATCAAGGGCCGACACCTGCGGAAAGCTCAGCAGCAGGTACGGACCGAACATACCCGCGTGCGCGCCGCGCGAGAACGGCAGTACCTGGACAGTGATATTGGGTTCTTCAGCCATGGTGGCGAGGTGCTGGAGCTGGATGCTCATCACTTTGGAGCCGCCGACTTGCTGACGCAGGACTCCTTCCGTCACGACGGCCCACATGGTGAGTCTCGGTTCCGAGGTGAGACGTTCTTGGCGCGCCAGCCGCACTTGTACGAATTGCTCGATCTCGTCGACGGAGCGCCATGCCTTCGAGGCCAGAGTGACGGCACGTACGTAGGCCGGTGTCTGCAGCAGGCCCGGCACCAGTTGGCACTGGAACGTCCTGATGCTGTCGGACATCGCCTCCAGAGCGATGTAGTCCCGGTAGGTGTCCGCGAGGACCTGACCGTACTGGTTCCACCAGCCGTCCCTGCGGCGCCGGTTGGCCGTACGCGCCAAGGTCGTCAGTCTTTCCAGAACGCCCGGCTCGTCGATCCCGTAGGCATACAACAGAGCCACCAGGTCCGGTACGCGGACCGGCACCCGGCCGTTCTCGATGCGGCTGATCTTGCCCTTCGTGCAGTCGAGGGTCTCGGCCGCCGCGGCGGTGGACAGACCTGCCAGCTCCCGGAATCGCCGCAGTTCGTCCCCGAGTTGTCGGCCCAGCACGGTGGAAGGGCGAAGGGTAGAGCTGTATTCGGTCATGACGACCTCCCCTGTTCGGGCGTCAGTCTGCGGCACGACCGTCGCACGGATCAACAGCTATTCACTCTTCCGTGTTTACGTTCAACGTTGCATGGTTCTCCGTCGCAAGAGCATCCTGTTGAAGGCTCATTCTCACAACCCCTTGGGGGTTTTCTCATGGCCGATGCACCTCAATTCGCACGCGTTTCCCAGCGATTGCCACGACATCGGCGCAGCGTCGGGCGGGCCCGGCACGCGTTCATGGAGCAGGCCGCGGCCTGGGGGCTGGATGAGGACACCGCCCGTACCGCCGAGTTGCTGATCGCCGAGCTGGCGTCGAACGCCGTGCTGGCGGCCACCGGGCCCGGGCGGGAGATCGAGGTCTGCTGGACGCTCGATCCGGGCACCGGTGCGCTGCTCATGGAGGTGTCCGATGCGGGGGCCGGGCGGCCGGTCGTGCGGACGCCGGGTGTGGAGGACGAGCACGGTCGGGGGATGGTGCTCGTCGAGGCCCTGGCGGACGAGTGGGGGGTGCGGGAGCGCGGCGGGATCGGGAAGACCGTATGGGCGCGGGTGAAAGTGGGGTGGGCGGAAGCATTGACGGGGGGATGAGGGGGCGCTTACCTTCCTGGGCGGTGATTGGAAAGTTTCCTTACAGATAGCCGGAGGCGTCTGTCATGTCCACCAGTCGCAGAGCCGGCCGCGCCGCAACCGCCGGCGCGACGGCGCTCCTGCTGTCCCTGGTCGCCGCGGCGTGTACGGGACAGAGCCTCCCGGCCGCCGACGACGATCCCCACGCGGACGTCACGCTGACCTTCTGGCACGGCTGGAGCGATCCCAAGGAGATCAAGGCGATCGACGACAACATCGCCGCGTTCGAGCGACAACACCCCAACATCCATGTGAAGTCGGTCGCCAACATCACCGACGACAAGATCAACCAGGCGCTCCGGGCGGGCGGTCCGAACGCGCCGGACGTGGTGTCGTCGTTCACCACGGACAATGTGGGGAAGTTCTGTTCCTCGGGGGCGTTCACGGATCTCGGTCCCTTCCTGAAGAAGTCGGGGATCGACCCGGCGAAGACGTTCCCCGGGCCGATGCGGGAATACACCCGGTTCCGGGGCGTACGGTGCGCGCTGCCGCTGCTGGGGGACGCGTACGCGCTGTACTACAACAAGGACGCCTTCAAGGCCGCGGGAATCGACGCGCCGCCGAAGACGTGGTCGGAGTTCGACGCGGACGCGGTGAAACTGACCCGGCGTACGGGGGATTCGTACGAGCGGCTGGGCTTCATGCCGAACTTCCACGCGTACGAGACGACGATCACTCATTACGCCGCCCAGTGGTCCCCGACGTATTTCGACGGGCACGGCAAGTCCACGGTGGGGAAAGACAGCGCGTTCCGGCGGGTGCTGACCTGGCAGAAGCACCTGGCCGAGCGGCTCGGCGGATTCCGGAAGCTGGAGCGGGCCCGGACCTCCTACGGTGACGAATTCGGCGCCAAGAACCCCTTCCACACGGGACAGGTGGCGATGGCCCTGGACGGCGAATGGCGGCTGGGCATGGCGCTGGACAGCAGGCCCGGCTTCGAAATCGGGGTGGCGCCGCTGCCCGTACCGGACGACCAGGCCGGCACGTACGGCAAGGGGTACATGACCGGCACCGTCACCGGCATCGCGGCGACCAGCGCCAAGAAGAACGCGGCGTGGGAACTGGTGCGGTTCCTGACCACCGACACCGACGCGGTGGTCGACTTCGCCAACGCCATCCACAACGTGCCCTCGACGTTCGCGGCGCTTTCCTCACCCCGGCTGAAGACCGACCCGCGCTTCCGTACGTTCCTGGACATCGCGAAGAACCCACACAGCAACACCACTCCGGCAAGCGTCAACGGCGGTACCTACCAGGTGACTTTGCAGGACCTGAGTTACCGGTACGAGGAGGGCCGCGAGCCGGACCTGGACGCGGCGCTGCGCGCGACCGCCGAGCAGATCGACCGGGACATCGTCCAGGCCCACTGAGCCGGCCCCGACGGCAGCCCCGGACCGGCGGCTCCGGGCCGGCGGCCCCGTGCGGCAGCCGGCCCCGGCAGCACAGACCGACACCGAAAGGAGGTCGCGTTCGTGAACGCGGACACGCCTCGCGCGCAAACGCCGTACGCAAAATCGGCATACGCAAAAACGCCACATGCAGAATCGCCCGGCGCGCAGACGACTCGTACGCAAACGCCTCGCACGCAGACCTCGCACGTGAACGCCCGGCGCACCAAGGCTTTTCGCGCGAAGCGACGGCGTACGACGCTGCGCACCCTCGCCTTTCTCTCTCCCTGGCTGATCGGCTTCGGCGTCTTCTTCGCCTACCCGCTGATATCGACGGTCTACTTCTCCTTGATGAAGTACGACGGCTTCAGACCGCCGGAGTGGAACGGAACGGAGAACTTCACCTACGTCTTCCGCGACTACCCGCTGTTCTGGCCGGCGCTGTGGAACACCCTGTGGCTGATCCTGGTCATGATGACCTGCCGGGTGGTGTTCGGCCTCGGCATCGGTGTACTGGTCACGAAGATAAAGACGGGTACCGGCCTTTTCCGTACGCTTTTCTATCTGCCGTACCTCGCCCCGCCGGTCGCCGCCACCATGGCCTTCGCTTTTCTCCTGAACCCGGGGACAGGGCCGGTCAACGGCATTCTCGGCGCTCTCGGCCTGCCGCAGCCGGGCTGGTTCAACGACCCGGCCTGGTCCAAGCCCGCGCTGACGCTGCTGACCCTGTGGGGCGTCGGCGATCTGATGGTGATCTTCATGGCGGCGCTGCTGGACGTGCCGAAGGAGCAGTACGAGGCGGCGGAGCTGGACGGCGCGGGCGCGGTGCAGCGGTTCCGGTTCGTCACGCTGCCCAACATCGCGCCCATCGTGATGTTCGCGGTGGTCACCGGCGTGATCCAGACGATGCAGTGCTACACGCAGCCGCTCGTCGCCGGGAAGGTGGCCAGCGGCATCATCGGCAACTCCGGGCAGGCGTTCGAGCCCGGTTATCCCGACAAGTCGACACTCACCCTCCCCCAGCTCATCTACAACCTGGGTTTCCAGCGCTTCGACACCGGGTCCGCCTGTGTCGTCGCGCTGGTGCTCTTCGCCCTGGCGATGGCCTTCACCGCACTGCTGATGCGCCGCCGCGGCGGCCTGATCCGGACAGGGGCGTGACCACGGTGACCGATGTCCTCAGCTCCGCCGCGCCCACCCCGTCCTCCTCCCCCGCCACCGCCCGTACGGGTCCCGGTGCGCCCCGCGCGGCCCGTACCGCCCGCCGCAAGGCCCTGTTGCACTGGATCGCCGTACACGCCTTCGCCGTCGCCGCGGCCCTCTTCTTCGTCCTCCCCTTCGTCTTCGTCCTCCTGACGTCCGTGATGAGCGACCAGCAGGCCCTGACCCGCGACCTGTGGCCGCACACCTGGAACTGGGGGAACTACGTCGAGGTCTTCCGGGCACCGGGCTTTGTGACCTGGTGGCGCAACACGCTCCTGTACGCGGGGCTGGGCACCGCATTGACCGTGCTCTCCTCGATCCCGGTCGCCTACGCGCTCGCCAAGTTCCGCTTCCGCGGCCGAAGTCTGTCCCTGGTGCTGGTCATCGCCACGATGATGCTGCCGCCGCAGGTGATCGTCGTACCGATGTACCTCTTCTGGGCCAAGGAACTGCATCTGTCGGGCACCCTCTGGCCGCTGATCATCCCGATGGCCTTCGGGGACGCCTTCTCCGTCTTCCTGCTGCGGCAGTTCCTGCTCACCATCCCCGACGCCTGCCTGGACGCGGCGAAGGTGGACGGCTGCGGCGAGCTGCGGACCCTGCTGCGGGTGGTCCTGCCGATGGCCCGGCCCGGCATCGCCGCCGTCGCGCTCTACCAGTTCTTCTACGCCTGGAACGACTACTTCGGGCCACAGATCTACGCCTCGGAGAACCCGGCCGCCTGGACGCTCAGTTACGGCCTGGAATCCTTCAAGGGCGCGCACCACACCGACTGGAACCTGACGATGGCCGCGACCCTGCTGGTCATGGCGCCCGTCGTCCTCGTCTTCTTCTTCGCACAGAAAGCCTTCGTCGAAGGCGTCACTCTCACCGGAGTAAAGGGCTGATTGACCGTGAAGCTCGCAGTGGTCGGCGGAGGCTCGACCTACACCCCCGAACTCATCGACGGTTTCGCACGGCTGCGTGATGTGCTGCCGCTGACGGAGCTGGTCCTGATCGACCCGGCGGCCGGCCGGCTGGAGCTGGTGGGCGGCCTGGCCCGGCGGATCTTCGCCGCGCAGGGGCACCCGGGCCGGATCACCTGGACGGATGACCTGGACACCGGCGTGGACGGCGCCGACGCGGTGCTGCTGCAACTGCGCGTCGGCGGGCAGGCGGCCCGCGAGCAGGACGAGACCTGGCCGCTGGAGTGCGGCTGTGTGGGCCAGGAGACCACCGGCGCGGGCGGGCTGGCCAAGGCGCTGCGTACGGTGCCGGTGGTGCTGGACATCGCCGAGCGGGTACGGCGCCGCAGCCCGGACGCGTGGATCGTGGACTTCACCAACCCGGTCGGCATCGTCACCCGGGCGCTGCTGACGCACGGGCACCGGGCGGTGGGCCTGTGCAACGTGGCGATCGGCTTCCAGCGGCGGTTCGCCGCGCTGCTGGGCGTCGCGCCGGAGCGGGTGGAGCTGGAGCACGTGGGCCTGAACCACCTCACGTGGGAGCGGGCCGTACGGGTCGACGGCGAGGACGTCCTGCCCGAGTTGCTCGCCGGACACGGCCGGGCCGTCGCGGAGGACCTGCGGATGCCGCTGCCGCTCCTGGAGCGGCTGGGCGTGATCCCCTCGTACTACCTGCGCTACTACTACCAGCACGACGAGGTCGTACGGGAGTCGCGTGGAAGGCCGTCGCGGGCCGCGGACGTCGCGGCGATCGAACGGCGGCTCCTGGAGATGTACGCCGACCCGGCGCTGAGCGAGAAGCCGGAGCTGCTGGGGCAGCGCGGGGGCGCCTTCTACTCGGAGGCGGCGGTGGCGCTGACGTCATCGCTCCTGCGGCCCCGGGGGAACGGGGGCGCCGAGGGCGGAGCAGCCCCCTCCACGAGTACGCAGGCGGGCGACCGTACGGCCGTACAGGACGTACAGGTCGTCAACGTCCTGAACAACGGCACCCTGCCCTTCCTGCCCGACGACGCGGTGATCGAGGTACCGGCGACGGTGAGCGCCTCCGGGGCCGCCCCGCTGCCCGTACGGCCGCTGGAGCCGCTGTACGCCGGGCTGGTCGCCGCCGTCACCGCATATGAGCACCTCGCTTTGGACGCGGCACTCAAGGGTGGCCGGGAGCGTGTCTTCGACGCGCTGCTCGCCCACCCTCTGGTGGGGCAGATCGCTTACGCCGAACGCCTCACCGACGACCTGATCGCGCACAACCGGGAATACCTCACGTGGGCCTGACCGACCTCACCGACCTGGCCGATACGACGTCCGGCACGGGACAGGGGACGGCAGGGGGCACGGCGCACGGCACGGCGCGCGGTGCGACACCCGGCACGGCGTACGGTGCGACACCCGGCAGAGCCGACAGGCCCGGCAGACCCGGCAGACCCGGCACCGTGCTCGCCATCGACGCGGGCAACAGCAAGACGGACGTGGCCCTGGTGCGTACCGACGGGACCCTGCTCGGATCGGCCCGCGGCGGCGGTTTCCAGCCCCCACGGGCAGGAGCCGCGCAGGCGGTCGAGGACCTGGCACCGGCCGTCGCCACGGCCCTCGCGCGTGCCGGGGCCACCGGGCCGGTGGACCACGTCTCCGCCTGCCTCGCCAACGCCGACTTCCCCGCGGAGGAGGCCGGTCTGACGGACCTCATCGCGGCCCGGGGCTGGGCCCGTACGGTGACGGTCCGCAACGACACCTTGGCCCTGCTGCGCGCCGGGCTGCCGGACTTCGGCACGCCGGTCGGTGTGGCGGTGGTCTGCGGCGCGGGCATCAACTGCGCGGGGGTGGGACACGGCGGAAGCACCGCCCGGTTCCCCTCCCTCGGCCGGATCTCCGGGGACTGGGGCGGTGGTGGCTTCCTGGCCCACGAGGCCCTGTGGTACGCGGCACGGGCCGACGACGGCCGCGGCGAGAGGACCGCGCTGGCGCGGGCGCTCCCCGCCCACTTCGGGCTGCCCGGCATGCCCGAGCTGATCGAGGCGCTGCACCTGGGGCACGTACCGGAGCGGCGCCGGCACGAGATGGCCCCGGTCCTGTTCGCGGTGGCCGCGGACGGCGACGCGGTGGCCCGCGCGATCGTGGACCGGCAGGCACAGGAGGTGGTGGTGATGGCCACGGTCGCCCTAGAACGGCTGGACCTGCTGGACGAGCCGACGCCGGTCGTCCTGGGCGGCAGCGTGCTGGCCGCCCGCCATCCGCTGCTGAACGACCAAGTGGTACGGCTCCTGGCGGAACGCGCGCCGAAAGCGGTTCCCCAGGTGGTCACCGCGCCACCGGTGCTCGGCGCCGCCCTGCACGCCCTGGACCGGGCGGGTGCCGCGGCACCGGCGTACGAGCGGCTGCGGGGTGGTACGCGTAGCCGCCGGCCGTGGGGGCGGGCGGGACGGGCCTCCGGGCGGGCCCCTGGGGATCACGGTGCCCCAGGGGCCCGGCCCTTCCGCCTCCACCGGGAGAGCTGTTGAAGTGCCGTGATGTGACGAGTGGCTCAGCCCGCTGCCGGAGCGGCCAGGTTCAGGACCGACCGACTGCCGGAGCTGCCAGGTTCAGGACCGACCGGTGGTGGGCCGGGTGCTCGATCTCGTCCAGTACGGAACGTGCGCACGCCGCGTAGTCGATCTCCATGGGCGGCAGCACCATCACCCAGTCCGGGCCAGGGGTCCCGGAGCGCAACGCCTCCAGGCCGGCGGCATGGCCGAGGGAGAAGGTCCGGGCGGGTTCGGGGAAGTCCGGGGCGTCCAGGATGCGTACGCCGGGCGCCGTCTCGGCGAGGGTGGCGATGCCGATGACGAGCAGCCGCCCGGTGCCGGCCCGGGTCAGGCCGTCTTTCAAGGCACGGGCCGCACCGACGTACAGGGACTCGGCCGGTATGTCCGGGCGGTAGACGGCGCTGATGGCGACGGCGTGGCCGGTGGCCGCGGCGGCGACGGCGCGGGGGTCGGTGACGTCGCCTGCCAGCAGCCGTACACCGGGGCCGCCGGGAAGGTGGGGGCCGGCGAAATCGGGGCCGGCGAGGTCCGCGTGCTGGTCGGGGTCGCGGACGACGGCGGTGACGCGGTGGCCGCGGGAGCGCGCTTCTCTCACGAGAGCGCGGCCGGCCCTGCCACCGGCGCCGAAGATCACGATATCCGTGCCGAGGTGTTCCGCCCCGACGCGGGGAGCAGAGGTTTTGGTGCGGGTTTCGGTCATGGCCGGACCGTATGCGGCCACCTGCCGGTTACTTCAACGGTACCGGCGCCGCCGGTACCGTCGGAGTGTGATCACGCCGCTGAAACCAGACATGTTCGCACCGGAGTGCCCCAGTCGTGCGCTTCCGATCCGGTTCGGCGACAAATGGGGCTGGATGATCATCCGCTGTCTGGAGGAAGGCCCACGGCGCTTCTCCGAACTGCGGGTGCCGCTGCGCCGCGTCACGCCGAAGGTGCTCACCGAGTCGCTGCGCGCCCTGGAGCGGGACGGGATCATCACGCGCACCGCGTACGAGGAGAATCCGCCGCGCGTCGAGTACGAGCTCACCGCGCTCGGCCGGTCCCTGTTCGCCCCGATGGCGGCGGCCTGCGACTGGGCACGGGAGCACCTGCCCGAACTCATGGACGCACGCGAGGAATACCGACGCCGGACCGCCGCGCCCGCCGCGTCCGCCGTCCCGGACGAGCGGCCCGAAGCCCTGCCCGCCCGTCGGGGAGCGTGACGGAGGACGCCCAGGCCGGACAGGGTATCCGTCAACTCCCGTACACGGGGCGTCACTTTCGGGAACCGGACACACCGGGCAAGCGTGAGAAGAGACAGGGGAAGGGTGATGGATCCCGATCCGTCTGGAACAACGCGATACCGGGCAAGATCCCGCCGATACCGGTGTGGTTGTCAGTGCCTGCGGCCATACTGCTGACCGTGCACCTGTTCCCGTGCGCCCGTCGCGCGTGACCGGGTCCGCCGTCAGCGACTCAGGGGGAGGTTCCGTGTCCTACGTGCCGGCCGGCAGCGCGCCGCCGCCTCCTTCGCCGCCCTCCTCGCCCTCCCCTGCCGCTGCCGCAGCTCCTGCCGGTGTTCCTGGCCCTGCCGGTGCCCCGGGCCCTGCCGGTGCTCCTGCCTTCCGCTTCGCGTCCGCGCCCGCCGCCGGGCGCCGGACGGCGTGGGCCGAGGGATGGGACCGCCTGCGGGCGGCGGCCACGACCGAGCCGGGCCGGCTGCGGGTCCTGGGAGCCGTACTGGCCTTTCTCGTCGTGGTGTTCGGCGCGGTCACGGCCTGGCAGGTCACGGACCGGGCGGCGGCGGCGCGGGACGTCGTGGAGCACAGCCAGCCCCTCAGCTCGGACGCCGCGGACATCTACCGCTCGCTCGCCGACGCCGACACCACGGCCGCCGTCGGTTTCCTGGCCGGCGACAAGGAGAGCCAGGCCACCCGCGACCGCTACCGCAGGGACATCGCGACCGCTTCCCGGCTGCTGGTCAAGGCCGCGACCAACGCCCAGGGCTCGGACACCGCCGGCCGCCGGATAGCCCGCATCAACGGCCAACTGCCGCGCTACACGGGCCTGGTGGAGACGGCGCGTACGAACAACCGGCAGGGCCTGCCGCTGGGCGGCGCGTATCTGCGGTACGCCAACGAGCGGATGCGCCAGGACCTGCTGCCCGCGGCCCGTGAGCTGTACGTCGCCGAGACGGCCCGGCTGGGCGCGGACTACGACTCCGCCAGGGCCTGGCCCTGGGCGGCGCTGGGCACGGGCGTAGTGGCACTGGCCGCCCTGGGGTGGGCCCAGCGGCGTCATTACCGCCGTACGAACCGGGTGTTCAACCGTGGGCTGGTGGCCGCGACCGCCGCCACGGCCGTCACCCTGCTGTGGCTGGCCGTGGGGCACGCCGTGGCGCGGGCGGGACTGGCGGACTCCTACGATCACGGCGCGAAGTCACTGCGGGTCCTCAATGAGGCGCGGATCGACTCCCTTCAGGCCCGCGGCGACGAGAACCTGACGCTGGTCGCGCGCGGCGCGGTGCTGACCAAGGACCAGCAGGACTTCTACGAGGTCGGGTACCGCTCCGGGATGCGGGGCCTGGCGGGCCGGGGCACCAGCGGCGCCGCGGCGGCGGACAGCAGGCTGGGGACGGCGCTGGCGCTCGCGGACGACGACGCGGGGCGCCGTCCGGTGGAGCGCGCGCTGAGCGGCGTACGGCAGTGGCAGGCCCGGCACGCCGTCGCCCGCGCCGCCGACGACGCGGGCGACTACGACAAGGCGCTGGAGAAGGTGATCGGCACGAACCAGGCCACGGGTGAGTCCTTCGACCGGGTGGACGCCGAGCTGCGTACGGCCCTGGGACACGAGCAGCGGGAGTTCCGGCGGGCGGCGGACGACGGCCGGGGGCGCTGTCCGGGCTGGCGGTGGGCGCCGCCGTGCTGGCCGTACTGGCCGCCACGAGCGCGGTGCTGGGCATCGGGCGCAGGCTGTCGGAGTACCGGTGAGGGGGCGGGGTGAAGGGGTCATGAGGCCGTCGGGCGGCGAGACGCGCAAGGGGCTGCGCGCGAGGCGGCGGCGGAACCTGCGGGCCGTGCTGGCGCCGGTCGCGGCCGGTGTGTGCGTGATGGCCGCCACCGCCGCGGTGCTGGTGCCCGTCCTGGCGGGCGGCACGGGGGACGGGGCGCCCACGGGCGGTACGTCCGGCGCCGGACCGGCGTACGCCCGGCCCGCGGCGGCCGAATGCACCCCTGAGACCGCCGCCCGGAGCCTGCGGCCGTCTTCGGACGACGGACCGGCGGTGAAAAGGATCAAGAAGGAGGGCCGTCTGGTCGTCGGCGTCGACCAGAACACCTACCGCTGGGGCTACCGCAATCCGGGCACCGGCAAGCTGGAAGGCTTCGACATCGACATCGCGAACGCCATCGCCAAGGACATCCTGGGACCGAAGGCGAAACCCGTCTTCCTGGCGATCCCCACCAATCAACGCATACCGGCGCTGCAGAAGCGTACGGTCGACATGGTCGTACGGACGATGACGATCAACTGCGAGCGCAAGAAGCAGGTTGCCTTCTCGACCGCCTATTTCCAGGCCGGTCAACAGGTGCTGGCACCCAAGTGGTCGAGGATCGACGCTTTCGACGACTCGTTGAAGGGCAAAAAGATCTGTACGGCCGCCGGATCCACCGGCGAGTCGGAGCTGGCCGGGCAGCGGCACGGCGCGTCGGTGCTGACCGTCCCCAACCAGCTCGACTGCCTGGTGCGGCTCCAGCTCGGCGAGGCCGACGCGGTGGTCACGGACAACGCGCTGGCCGCCGCGCAGGCGGCGCAGGACCCGACGGTCGAGCTGAAGGGACGGCCGTTCACGAAGGAGCCGTATGGAGTGGCGATGAACAAGGACGACACCGACCTGGTGCGGCGGGTCAACAAGGTGCTGGAGGACTACCGCGGCGACGGCGGCGAGCACAGCCCGTGGATGACGGCCTACCGCACCTGGCTCAAGGACGACCTGCCGGGCATGTCCCGGGCACCCGAACCGGAGTACAGCGACTGACCGGCGGCACCGCGGCAGCGTGCCGACCCCCGCGCGCCACACGCACATTGGAGAGGTGATCGATGGCGGTCCCCGGACCCTTCCCCAGCTCCGCCGGGAGGCCCAGCGGCCCGGTGATGAACCGGGACGAGGTGGACCGCGCCCTGGGACGGCTCGGTGCCGAGTACGAGGCGATCGAGACCTCCCTGCTGGCCCTTCAGGACCACGCGGGCCGGCGTCTCCTGGAGGGCGCCGACCTGACCGGCACCACCAAGGAGCGCTGGGCCGCCACCGAACAGTCCATCGCCCTCCTGTGGGCGCACTTCGACGCGTACACCACCGCCCTGAACACCGCCCGTGAGCTGCGCGGACGTCGGCGCTGGCCGTCCCAGGAAGACCTCGCCGAGCTGACGGAACTGCTGCGCGGCAGCGGTGTGACGGTCTCCGGCGCGGCCACCGGCGGCGTCGCACCGGAGGGCGGCGGGGCCCGGCTCAGCGAGCGGTTCAGCCTGGAGGAACTGGTCGCCCGGATGAACGGCCTGTACGCGCGGGCGCTGGACGTGATCGTCGCCGCCGACGCCGTGTGGTCCGCGCTGCCCGCCCGGATAGACCTCCTCGCCGCCGAGCTGCGCCGTACACGCTCGCTGGCACATTCGGTGGGGGTGCGCCCCGGCGAACACCCCGCGGGTGACGACCTGGAGCGGATCACGTACGAGCTGACGCAGTTGCGTACCCAGGTCGTCTCCGACCCGCTCGCCTTCTGGGTCTCCGCGTCCGCCGGCAGCTCCGCGCCCGGCGGCGGGCGGCCGGACACCGGGCGCTACGACCGCGCGGCGCGCAGCCTGGAGGACGTACGGCGGGAGATCGAAGCGGTCCTGGACGTACGGCAGGACGCCGAGCGGCGGCTGATGCGGGTGCGCGACGTGCTCTCGCGCGCGGACCGGACGCTGACCGAGGCGCGCCAGGCCCGTGGCGAGGTGCTGGCGAAGATCGCCGCGTCCGAGGTGCCCGCGGTCTCCGGGCCGTCCGCGGCGCTGCACGAGCAGTTGGCGACCGCCGCCGAATACCGCAGGCACGCCCAGTGGCACCGGCTGTCCCCGCTGCTGGACAGCCTGGAGCAGCGCGCCGACGACGAACTGCACCGGGCCCGCGAGTCGTTGACGGCGGTCACCGCACCCCTGGCCGTACGGGCCGAACTGCGCGGCCGGCTGGACGCCTACCGGGCGAAGGTCGCCCGGCACGGCCTGGCCGAGGACCCGGTGCTGATCGAGCGGTACGACACCGCCCGCCGGATGCTGTGGAGCGCTCCCTGCGATCTGCGGGCGGCCGAACAGGCGGTGCTGCGCTACCAGCGGGCGACGGCGGAGGCGTTGACGCCCGAGCCGCCGGACGACCGGCCGGGGCGGTTCGGGGGCACGGGAGGGTCGGGAGAGGCGGGGTGGACGGGAGGGGCCGGCCGCGCGGGCGGGCCGTATGAGGCAGGCCGGGTGGAAGGGCTGTATGGGGCAGGCCGGGCCGATGGATCACGTGAGGCAGGTCGGGGGGACGGGCCGTACGAGGCGGAGCGGCCGGACGAATCGTATGGAACGGGGCGGGTACCCGGGCCGTACGGGTCCCCTGGACCACAAGAACCTCAAGGACCACATGGACCGTAGGGGGGAATGATGACGGACCAGCGGGCGGGGGTCCCGTGCCAGCGGCGGGACTGCGAGGGCCGCTACGAGGACGTCGGCGGGGCGAACTGTACTGCGACACCTGCGGGCTGGCTCCGGTCGTCCCGCCCGGCGGGGTGGTGACCTCGGCGCCCACGGGGATCACGGCCGGAAAGCGTGCGGCCGGCGGTTCCGGAAGCGGGCCGGCGGGCTCGGCGGACCAGCGGGGTTCTGCGGGCTCGGGGGGCTCCGGTGGCTTCAGGGGGCCGGCAGGTTCCGGTGGCTCGGCAGGTTCCGGTGGCTCGGGGACGGACCGGGAGGCCGTTCGGGCGGGTCCGGCGGCTCCCGTACCAGCGCCTCCGCCCGCTCCTCCACCTCCCGGCGCTCGGTCTCAGGACGCCTGTCCCGCTCCCTGTCCGGCGGCTCCGCGCAGGCATCGCCGGTCTCGGTGCGCAGCGCGGGCCTGAGCAGCGGTTCCGCTTCCGGCTCCGGCTCGGTACGCGGCCGGCTGGGCGCGGGGCTGGTCACGGTGCCGCAGGTGCCGCGTCCCGATCCGCGCGCGGCCGTGCTGAAGAACCCGGAGGTTCCCGAACGGAAGCGTTTTTGCAGCCGGAGCGACTGCGGGGCCCCGGTCGGCCGGGCGCGCGGCGACCGTCCGGGCCGTACGCAAGGCTTCTGCACCAAGTGCGGCCATCCGTACAGCTTTGTTCCGAAGCTGCGGGCCGGGGACGTCGTCCACGGACAGTACGAGATCGTGGGCTGCCTGGCACACGGCGGACTGGGCTGGATATACCTGGCCGTCGACCGCGCCGTCTCCGACCGCTGGGTCGTCCTGAAGGGCCTGCTGGACACCGGCGACGAAGAAGCCCTCGCGGTGGCCGTGTCCGAACGCCGCTTCCTCGCCGAGATCGAACACTCCAACATCGTCCGCATCTACAACTTCGTCGAGCACCTGGACCAGTCGACGGGCAGCCTGGACGGCTACATCGTCATGGAGTACGTCGGCGGCAAGTCACTCAAGGAGATCGCCAACGAACGCCGTACGCCGCAGGGGCGCCGTGAGCCGTTACCGGTGGAGCAGGCGTGCGCGTACGGCATCGAGGCGCTGGAGGCGCTGAGCCATCTGCACAGCCGCAACCTGCTGTACTGCGACTTCAAGGTCGACAACGCCATCCAGCAGCGCGACCAGCTCAAGCTGATCGACATGGGCGCGGTCCGCAGGATGGACGACGAGGAGAGCGCCATCTACGGGACGGTCGGCTACCAGGCACCCGAGGTCGCCGAGCTGGGACCGTCGGTCGCCTCGGACCTGTATACGGTCGCCCGCACTCTGGCCGTCCTGACCTTCGACTTCCAGGGCTACACCAACGTCTTCGTGGACTCCCTGCCCGACCCGGAGAACATCGAGGTCTTCCGTAGGTACGAGTCCTTCTACCGCCTCCTGGTACGGGCGACCGACCCCGACCGCGAGCGCCGGTTCGCCTCGGCGGAGGAGATGGCCGAGCAGCTCACGGGGGTGCTGCGGGAGGTCGTGGCGCTCCAGACGGGTGAACAGCGGCCCTCGCTCTCCACCCTCTTCGGCCCCGAACTGCGGGTTGTGGACACCGAACTGGTCGCTGCGCCGCAGGGGACACCTCGCTCCTGGGCGCACGGGCCGCGGGGACGCGGGCGCCGGGGACACGGGCGCCGGGGGCACGGACCGTGGGGCGGTGGCGCGGAAGCCGGGCGGCTCCGGGCGGGTGGGGCGGTCGCGGCAGGCGGACCGGTGGTGGCGGGCCGGGCGGTCGCGGCGGGCCGGGCGGCCCGTTGAGCGGTCCCGGCGGGACGGGCGCCGCCGGTCGTACGGGCGGCGGTACGGGCGTCGCGCATGCCGCGGTGGTGGGGCCGGCCGGGGCATCGGCGCGCCGGGCGGTGTCGGCGCGCCCCCGTCGGCCGTCGCGGGCCCGCCCGCCCGGTCGGCGGCCCCAGGTCCGCGGGTCCAGGCCGCGTACGAGGTCACACCGGCCGCACGTACCCCCTCAGCCGCACCGGCTCCGTCGGCCACGGCGACCATGCCGGCAACGGAAGCAGCGCCCCCTGCAGCGACAACGGTGGCCCCTACGGCGGCTCCGGCCACCACAGCAGCCACGGCTACCACGGCGACCGCAGCAACCGCAGCGACCGCAGAAGGCGTCACCGGTGCGACGGGCACCACAGAGCCCACGCCCGTCTCCGCTCGGTCCGTTCCCGTGCTGCGCCCGCTGGACACCGCACTCGCCGTCCTCGCGCTGCCCGTCCCCCGGGTGGACCCGGCCGACCCCAACGCCGGCTTCCTGGCCGGTCTGATGGCCGCCGCGCCGACGGAGCTGATCGCAGCCCTCCGCGCCGCCCCCACCGCATCCCTCGAAACGCGGCTGCGCGGCCTGCGGGCCCAACTGGAGAGGGGCGACGGCGAGGCGGCCCGGCGCGAACTGCACGACCTCGAAAAGGACCACCCCGAGGACTGGAGGGTGGTCTGGTACCGGGGCCTGGTCGCCCTGACGACCGGGGACCACGCGACGGCGGCGCTCTCCTTCGACGCGGTCTACGACGCCTTCCCGGGCGAGCCCGCGCCCAAGCTGGCGCTCGGTGTCTGCGCCGAGGAACTGGGCCAGTTGGACAACGCGGCGGAGTACTACCGCCTCGTATGGAGCACCGACCACAGTTATGTCAGCGCCGCCTTCGGGCTGGCCCGCGTCCGGCTGGCGGCCGGGGACCGCGCGGGTGCGGTGGCCGCCCTGGAATCCGTACCGGAGTCCTCGATCCACTGCACCGCGGCCCGTATCGCCGCAGTCCGGGCGCGGTTACGGCAGCGTTCCGCGCGCGATCCGCTGCTGCCGGATCTGCGGGCCGCGGCCGAGGAGGTGGAGCGGCTGACGGAGTCCGGTCTGGACGCTCAGCGCCGTGAGCAATTGTCGACCGAGGTACTGGGCTGCGCGCTGGACTGGGTACTCTCCGGGAGCCAAGGTGCCCGGGAGCAGGGTGCGAGCACTTCGCCCGGCGCTGCCGGCCGGCCTGCGCTGCTCGGCAGCGAGCTGGACGAACGCGGCCTGCGCTTCGGCCTGGAGCGGTCGTTCAGACTGCTCGCACGGCTGGCGCAGCGCGGCGAGGAAAGGATCGAACTGGTGGAACGGGCCAACCGCTTCCGCCCCAGGACGTGGGTGTGACATGGGTGTGGGTGTGGGTGTGACCGGGCCGTTCCGGTGTCCGGGGTGCGAGGAGCCGCACGAGGCGGGGGACAACTTCTGCGGGTCGTGCGGTGCCGCGCTGTCCGGTACCGGGGCACTGACGGCCGGAGAGCGGCCGACGGTCGCGCTGCGTGGCGCGTCCCGCTCCCCGGCGTACGATCCTCCGCCCGCGCCCCCTTACGCGCCTCCGCCCCCGCCCCGCCCCCGCACGCCCCGCCGCCCCCGGGGATGCCCCAGGCCCCGCCGACCACCGCGCAGGGTCCGTCGGCCGCTCCTCAGGGCCCGCCGGCCGTCCCACAGGGGCCGCAAGCCCGCGTGCCGGGCGCGGAGGCGAGCACGGCGCCCCCCGGCACGCCGGGCGCGGCCTACGACGCCTCCTCGGGTGCGGCGTACGGGCACGGGGACTCGGAAGCGGCTTACGGGGCACCGCCGACCGCCGCGCCCGGCCCTGTGCCGCCACCCCATGTGCCGCCGTCTCCCGGCCATGTACCGCCGTCCTCCGGCAGCCCTGTGCCGCCGTCGTCCGGCAGCCATATGCCGCCGTCGTCGTCCGGTTATGTCGCCGCGCCGGGTTACGTACCGCCGAACCGTGCGCGCCCGGCAGGTGACTTCCCTGCGAGCGCCCCCGACCCGGTGGGCACCGGATCCGCGGCCCCCGCTTCCCCCGCGCCGGTCCCGCAGGCGTCCTCCGGCGAGCAGGGGCACGCCGCCCCGCGGCCCTCAGCCGCCCGGGCCGCCGATCCGCGCGTCGTCGGCTACGACCTCGTCGCCGAGTCGGCAGCACAGAACGCGCAGAACGCCCGGCCCGCTCCGTACGAATCCGGAAGCGCGCCGTACAACTCCGAAGCCACCGCACAAGAATCCGGAAGTACAGCGCCCGAATCCGGAAGCTCGGCGTACGAACCCGGAAGCTCCCCGGACAGCTCCGCACCCACCGAGCACCACACACCCCCGCGGGGCACAACAGTCTGTGCCGCCTGCCGGGCCGGCGGCGTCGACAGGGACGGTTACTGCGAGACCTGCGGGCACGCCCAGCCCCGGGAACGCGACCACCTGGAGTGCGAACTCCACGGCGTGGCGGCGGTCAGCGACCGCGGCCACCGCCACCACCGCAACGAGGACTTCTTCTCGGTGTCCACGACGACGCTGGCGGACGGCTCGCCCGCCGTGATCGCCGTGGTCTGTGACGGTGTCTCCTCGGCGACCCGCCCCGACGACGCCTCGGCCGCCGCCGCGGAGGCCGCGGGCGAGTCACTGCTCGCGTCCCTGCCCAGGGGTACGCATCCGCAGCAGGCCCTGCACGACGCGATCATCACCGCCGGGAAGGCCGTCAACTCCCTGGCCGCCGAGCGCAGCCGACCGCAGCAGCACGACCCGCACCGCCGGCAGAACGCGCCGGCCTGCACCCTGGTCGCGGCGGTCGTCGGCGGCGGCCTGCTCACCGTCGGCTGGGTCGGTGACAGCCGTGCGTACTGGGTCCCCGACGACCGCACCGCTCCCGCCGCCCGGCTCACCGAGGACGACTCGTGGGCCGCCCAGATGGTGGCCAACAATCTGATGTCCGAGGCGGAGGCGTACGCGGACGACCGGGCGCACGCCATCACGGGGTGGCTCGGCGCGGACGCGTACGAACTGGAGCCGCACACGGCTTCCTTCCGGCCGGACGGACCGGGTGTAGTGGTGGTATGCACGGACGGACTGTGGAACTACGCGGAGGCCGCCGCGGACCTGGCCGCCGTACTGCCCGCCGACGCCGCCGCCCGGCCGCTGCACGGCGCGCGGACCCTGGTCGGCCATGCGCTGGACGGCGGGGGCCACGACAACGTGACGGTGGCGGTGGTGCCGTTCCCGGCACCACAGGAAGGGACGGGTACGGCCTGAGACCCGGCCCGGCGGCAGCGACAACGGCACCGACACAGGTACCGACACAAGCGCAGGCATCGGCACACGTACCGGTACCGGCAGATGACGTCACGTACCAGCGGCCAACGAGCACCGGCGCGGCACGGCAGCCAACGGCAGCTCATGGCATCTAACGGCACCTGAAAGACCTCACGGCATCTGAAAGCAACCGAAGGCAAACAAAAGAAAAACGGCAGCGCAGTGCAGCATGGCGCCGTCCGGCATCAACGGGGGAAGTTCAAAGTCACCTCCGCCCGACCGTTTGTCGCTTTACCGCTATGGAGACTTGAGGAGCGGAACGGATGGCCAACTTCGCCAAGTCGCATGTGCCGCGGTTCTCCGCCGAGGTGTACCAGAACGAGTACCTCCCCGAGGGCGGACGCGAGGTGAACGCCGTCATCACGGTCACCTCGACCGGAGGCGGCACCACGGGAGGCGCGCCGCTCTTCGCCCCCACCACGGACGCGGGCGGCGCGGGCGCCCCGCGCGGGCCGGCCGTCCCCGGCGGCGCCGGTGTTGTGATCATGGTCGACTGCTCCGGCTCCATGGACTATCCGCCGGCCAAGATGCGCAACGCGCGCAACGCGACGGCCGCCGCGATCGAGACCGTACGCGACGGGGTCGCCTTCGCGGTGGTGGCCGGCACCCACCAGGCCGCCGAGGTCTACCCGGGCGGCGGGCGGCTGGCCACGGCCGACGCGACCACCCGCGCCCAGGCCAAGGACGCGCTGCGCAAGCTGCGCGCGGGCGGCGGCACCGCCATCGGCACCTGGCTGCGGCTGGCCGACCGCCTGCTGACCTCCGCCGACGTCACCATCGCGCACGGCATCCTGCTCACCGACGGCCGCAACGAACACGAATCACCCGAGGACCTACGGGCCACTCTCGATGCCTGCGCCGGCCACTTCACCTGTGACGCCCGCGGCGTCGGCACGGACTGGGAAGTCAAAGAGGTCACCGGCATCGCCTCCGCGCTGCTGGGCACCGCGGACATCGTCGCCGACCCGGACGGGCTGGCCGCCGACTTCACGCAGATGATGGAACACGCGATGGGCAAGGAAGTCGCCGACGTCAGCCTGCGGCTGTGGACACCGCAGGGCGCGGAGATCGTCTTCGTCAAGCAGGTGGCTCCGACGGTCGAGGACCTGACCGGCCGCCGTACGGATTCCGGCCCGCGCTCCGGGGACTACCCGACCGGGTCGTGGGGGGACGAGTCCCGCGACTACCACCTGTGCGTACGGGTCCCGAACGCCGGTGTAGGCCGGGAGATGCTGGCGGCGCGCGTCTCGCTCGTGCTCCCCGGCTTCGGCGGCAGTCCCCCACAGATCCTCTCGCAGGGCCTCGTACGCGCCGTGTGGACGGACGACATGGAGGCGTCGACCTCCATCAACCCCCAGGTGGCCCACTACACGGGCCAGGCGGAGCTGGCGCGGGTGATCCAGCAGGGTCTCGACGCCCGTAAGTCGGGCGACGCGGACGGCGCGACGGCCAAGCTGGGACGGGCCGTCCAGTTGGCGAGCGCGTCCGGGAACGAGGAGACTGCGAAACTGCTTGCGAAGGTGGTGGACGTCGTCGATGCGGCGACCGGTACTGTGCGACTGAAAGCGAAGGTCACAGAGGCGGACGAGATGACGCTCGAAACGCGCTCGACCAAGACAGTTCGCGTCAAGAAGTAACAAACAAGATCTACCAGGCGTACGAGACGTACTGCCGGAAGAAAACGGTACGGAGGGGGAAGAACCGACATGCCGACCTGCCCGAACGGCCATCAGTCGGTGGCCGAAGACTGGTGCGAGGTGTGCGGCCACCGGATGGCGGGCGCTGTCCCCCCGCCGCCCTCTCTGCCCGCGGGGTTCCTCAACACACCACCGCCGGCCCAGCCTCCCGGTCCGCCCGCGCCGCCACCGCCCGCGCCAGGGGGCGGTCCGGCGGGCGGTCCGCCGGGTGGTGGCCCCGGGGGCGCACCGGGAGGGGGACCGGGGAGCGGACCGGCAGGCGGACCGGCAGCCCAAGGTCCCGGTGGTCAAGGTCCCGGTGGTCAGGGTCCCGGCGACGGTCGGAGTGGTCCGGGCGGTTCCGGCGCTCCGGGGGCCCGGGTGGCCCGGGTGCCCCCGGCAGCCAGGGCACTCCGGGCGGCCAAGGCGGTCCGGGCGGCCAAGGCGGTCCGCAGGCGAGTCAGGGCGGTTACGGCTACCCGCCCCCGGCCCCCGGACCGGGTGGTCCCGGGGGGCCCGCAGTCCCCGGCATGCCGGGCGGCCCCGCAGGTTCCGGTGGCCCAGGCACTCCCGGTGCCCCCGGCGCTCCCGGCAACATCCCCGGCGGTGCTCCCGGCGGGCCGGCGCAGTCCGAGCTGTGCCCGCAGTGCCGTACGCCCCGTGAGCCGGGCGCCCCCTTCTGCGAGGAGTGCCGCTACAACTTCGCAGCCCCGGGCCCGTCCCCGTACGCCCCGCCACAGCCCGCTCCCCCGGGCCCGCCGGGCGGCGGTTACGGCTACCCGCCCCAGCACCCCCACCAGACACCGCCACCCCTGCCACCGCAGCAGACACCGCCAGCTCAGCAGTACGAGTACCAGGGCTCCCGGCCGTCACAGGTGAACCGTCCGGCCGAGCCGCTCTCCCCCGAGCCGAGCAGCCGTCCCGGCCCCCCGCCGGGACAGCCGGGCCCGCAGGGCACCCCCGGCCCTCCGCCCCCGCCGCAGAGCCAGGGTGACGACTGGATGCTGCCCCCGCCCGGCGGCCAGCCCGCGCCCCCGCACCAGAACCCGCCCGTCAGCCAGGGCGGCGGTTACGGTTACCCGCCCCAGCAGCAACCGCCTCAGCAACAGCAGCAGCAACCGCCACACCAGCCGCCGCAGCCCGGCCCGTACGAGCAGCAGCAGTCACCGCAGCAGCAGCAGTCACCGTACGAGTCTCAGCAGCAGATCCCGCACCAGCAGGCTCCCTACGGGCAGCAGCCGTACCAGCCGCCACAGGCTCCGTACGAGCAGCAGCAACCCCCGCACCACCTCCAGCAACAGCAACAGCAACAGCAACAGCAACAGCAGGCTCAGCCACCGCAGCCGCAGGAACAACAGCAGGAACAACAGCCGTGGAACGGCGCTCCGGGACCGGCCGGCCAAGCCGCTCCCACCGGCCAGGCTGCCCAGACCGCCCCCGTGCCCGTCGTCGGTGCCGGCTGGGTCGTGGCGATCGCACCGGACCGTGAGTACTTCCTCGCGATGATGGGCCGCAGCGGACCGGAGGCGGCCGGGCTCAACCTGCCCGCCTACTCCCCCGAGCAGCAGATCCCGCTCGCCGGGACCCAGATCAGCATCGGCCGCCGCCGTCACAGCACGGGCGAGTCGCCGGACATCGACCTGGGCCGTCCGCCGGAGGATCCGGGCGTCTCGCACCAGCACGCCCTGCTGGTCCAGCAGGCGGACAGTAGCTGGGCCGTGGTCGACCAGAACTCGACCAACGGCACGACGGTCAACCTCGCCGAGGACCCGATCCAGCCCTACGTGCCGGTGCCGCTCCACGAGGGCGACCGGGTCCACGTCGGCGCCTGGACGACGCTGACGATCCGCCGCGGCTGACGTCGGCCGGCGCGGGCCGCCCACCGTCCACCCAACCGGCCTTCACAGGCCCCCGTGGGCGGTGAGCGGCCAGCAGTGGGGCCCGTCAGGGGAATCCAGCCATGCCCACTGACGGTCTCCCTCGACCGTGATCCCGAACCGTTCGCGCGGCGGCTGGCGCTCGCGCCGCCACAGCTCGTACGCCTCCTGCGGCCCCAGCGCCCCGCCGCTCAGGGCCAGCAGGAACCGGAACCGCTCGTCCCGTAGGGCCTCGCGCGGCAGTTCGGCCCCGCCGTGGCCGCCGAATCCCCGGCGCCCCCGGCCGGGGCCGCGTCTCCACAGTCCGCCGCCTTGACGACCACCGCCACGGCTGTCGGCCACGCCCTCCGTCCCCTCCGCCGCCCTCAGCGGAACGAAATACGCCGGAGTACGCAAGAACGCCCCCTCGGCACGCACGTCCGCGCGCGCCTGCGCACCCCCGGCTCCCCGCTCCGGCTCCCACCCACGGGCCACCCGCAACCTGACCAACCCGGTCGCCAGCGGCGCCAGGATCAGCGCCCCCGCCGCGCACTGTTCGACCCATGCCCTCGGTACGGACGGCAGCTCACAGGTGGCGATCACCCGGTCGAAGGGCGCCCGTTCCGCGCAGCCCAGGGCCCCGTCCCCGGTCACGACCGTGGGCCGGTAGCCGGCCGCCTCCAAATGGGCACGTGCCGCACCGGTGATCTCCTCGTCAAGGTCGACGGTGGTCACCTGCGCGTCACCCAGCCGGTGCGCGAGAAGCGCCGCGTTGTACCCGGTGCCGGTCCCGATCTCCAGCACCCGACAGCCACCTCGTACGCCATGTGCGCCACGTACGTCACGCACATCTCGTACGCCATCCACCTCACGTACGCCGCGCACGTCACCGGCGCCCGGCGCCCCGAGCACATCGCCCTCAGGCCCGTCCTCTGCCCTCGGTGGGCCGGCCCCGGACCCGTCTTCCCTCGACCGACCGTCCTCGGGCCCCTCCCCCACCCGCAGCGCCTCCAGCATCATCGCCATCAGCGACGGCTGGCTGCTGGAGGACACCATCTCGCCGTCCCGCACCCACGTCCCCAGCGCCCCGTCCGCATAGACGCCTTCCAGCCACCGCTCCCGCCGCCGCGGATCGGGGTCGTCCGCCGACAGCCGCTCGTACCCGCCGATCACACCCACGAAGTACTCCGGTACGAACAGGTGCCGCGGCACCTCCTCGAAGGCCGCCCGCCACCGCGGATCGGCGAGCCCGCCCTCCTCGCGGATCCGCCGCACCATCGCGGCCCGCGCCTCGGCCGCCGGCCCGGCGAGCGGGTCGGCCTCGCCCCTGCGATCTGTAGCGCCCATACCTCCACTGTCCTACGCATCCGCCCGGATGCGCCCGCTGTCCTAGGACCGAGGTCCTCGGCCGGGCGGTCTGACACCATGGAAGGGTGAACAAGATTCCGCGCGGCACGCTTCAGGAGCAGACCTTTTACGAGCAGGTCGGCGGCGAGGAGACCTTCCGCCGTCTGGCGCACCGCTTCTACCAGGGAGTGGCCGAGGACCCGCTGCTGCGGCCGATGTACCCGGAAGAGGACCTGGGCCCGGCCGAGGAGCGGCTGGCCCTCTTCCTCGTCCAGTACTGGGGCGGGCCCCGTACGTACAGTGACAGGCGCGGCCACCCCCGCCTGCGGATGCGGCACGCCCCCTTCACCGTCGACCGCGCCGCCCACGACGCCTGGCTGCGGCACATGCGCGACGCGGTGAACTCGCTCGGCCTGTCCGAGGAGCACGCGACGCAGTTGTGGAACTACATGACGTACGCGGCGGCTTCCTTGATCAACACCGACTGAGCACTCACCACCGACTGAGCGCTCACCACCGGCTAAGCCCTCACCACCGACCGAGTAGTCGACACCGGCTGAGTCGTCGGCACCGGCGGATCAGACCGGCGTGACGGTGAGGCCCGCGAGGCCGGTGGCGGAGATGCGGACGGCTATGGAGCCGTACGGCGTACGGAGGCGGAGCCAGCTCCCCGCGGCAAGCAGGGTGAGCGACTCCATGGCGACAGCCGTGGAACGCCCGTCACCGGTCCCACCGTCGGCCCCGCCACCACTGCCGATGCCCGCGCTCGCGTCCGTGCCTGTGCTCGCGCCCAGGCCACCGCCTGCGCCGGCAGCACCCGGCACGGCCGCCGCCACGCTCACGCCCTCGGCCCGCACACCCCGTAGGAAGCCCAGGGACTGCGCGGCGTGCACCGCGCGCAGCGGGAGGTGGGTGTCGCCGAGGGTGCGGGACCAGATCTCCCGGCCGATGCGGTCGCGCTCGACGCGCGTACGCCGCTCCGGCGCCAGCGCCTCGTCCCGGGCCCGAAACTCGGCGACCGCGGCGGTCAGCACCCGACGCAGCGCCGCCGGTTCGGGCAGGCCGGGTACCCGCCGCCAACCGCCGCGCGGTGGCAGCACCCCGGTCCAGGGCGGGCCGGTGACGGCAGCGGGGACGTCGACCAGGCCCGTACCGTCCCCGATGCCCTCAAGGAGTTCGCCGGCCGAGACGGTGACATCCAGGTTGTCCGGAGTCTCGTCGGCCCCACCGGCATCACCAGCCCTGCCACTCCCAACAGTGGTCCGGCCCGCGCCGGGCTCACCCGCCCGTGCCAGCCGGGCCGTACGGATGGCCAGGACCTCGAACGACGGCGGACGGCCGAAGACGGCGAGCACACCGCCGCCGGCCTGGAGCCGTACCGCCGCGGCCCGGTCGTAGTGGATCAGCCGGGCCAGGAAGGCGGCGAGATCCGCCGCCTCCCCGGCATCGGCCAGGCGCAGCGCCGTCGTCATGCGGCGACGGCCCCCTCCTGGGGCTGGGCAGCGTCCGGCCGCGCGTCGTCCATGTACTCCTTGAGGAAAGACCTCTCCTCCGCGCTGATGCGGCGCGGCCGTCCCTCGGCGAGGTCGTAGGGCACGACGACGGTCGAGGCCCGGACGTAGAGGGTGTCCGCGTCCCGGATCTCGTACGCGATCGTCATCGACGCGGCGCCGATCTTCGTCACCCACAACTCGATGGTCACCGGCTCGTGCCGGTGGACCAGGGGCCGCACGTAGTCGATCTCGTGGCGGGCCACGACGGACCCGCCGGAGAAGGACGGGCTGCCGTCGCCCGGCGCCAGCCGCCACATGAAGTCGATCCGTGCCTCTTCGAGGTAGCGGATGAAGACCGCGTTGTTGACGTGCCCGAACGCGTCCATGTCCGACCAGCGCAGCGGGCAGGAGTAGAGGTGTCGCACGCCGGTCAGCCCCGGGTCAGCTTCTTGTACGTGGCACGGTGCGGACGGGCCGCGTCCGGGCCGAGCCGCTCGACCTTGTTCTTCTCGTACGACTCGAAGTTGCCCTCGAACCAGAACCACTTGCTGTCGCCCTCGTACGCCAGAATGTGGGTGGCGACGCGGTCCAGGAACCAGCGGTCGTGGGAGACGACCACGGCGCAGCCGGGGAACTCCAGCAGCGCGTTCTCCAGCGAGGACAGGGTCTCGACGTCGAGGTCGTTGGTCGGCTCGTCCAGGAGCAGCAGGTTGCCGCCCTGCTTGAGGGTGAGCGCCAGGTTGAGGCGGTTGCGCTCACCGCCGGACAGGACGCCGGCCGGCTTCTGCTGGTCCGGGCCCTTGAAGCCGAAGGCGGAGACGTACGCCCGGGAGGGCATCTCGACCTGGCCGACGTTGATGTAGTCCAGCTCGTCGGAGACGACGGCCCACAGCGTCTTCTTGGGGTCGATGTTGGCGCGGCCCTGGTCGACGTAGGAGATCTTGACGGTCTCGCCGACCTTGATCTCGCCGGAGTCGGGGGTCTCCAGGCCCTGGATCATCTTGAACAGGGTGGTCTTGCCGGCACCGTTGGGGCCGATGACACCCACGATGCCGTTGCGCGGCAGCGTGAACGACAGGTCGTCGATGAGGACCTTCTCACCGAACGCCTTGGAGAGGTGCTCGACCTCGACCACGACGTTGCCCAGACGCGGGCCCGGCGGGATCTGGATCTCCTCGAAGTCCAGCTTCCGGGTCTTCTCGGCCTCGGCAGCCATCTCCTCGTAGCGGGACAGACGCGCCTTGGACTTCGCCTGGCGGCCCTTGGCGTTGGAGCGGACCCACTCCAGCTCGTCCTTCAGGCGCTTGGCGCGTTTGGCGTCCTTCTGGCCCTCGACCTTCAGGCGGGCGGCCTTCTTGTCCAGGTAGGTGGAGTAGTTGCCCTCGTAGGCGATCGCACGCCCGCGGTCGAGCTCCAGGATCCACTCGGCGACGTTGTCGAGGAAGTACCGGTCGTGGGTGACGGCGACGACGGTGCCGGCGTACTTGGCGAGGTGCTGCTCCAGCCACTGGACGGACTCGGCGTCCAGGTGGTTGGTGGGCTCGTCCAGCAGCAGCAGGTCGGGGGCCTCCAGCAGCAGCTTGCACAGCGCGACGCGGCGGCGCTCACCACCGGAGAGGTTGGTGACGGGCCAGTCGCCGGGCGGGCAGCCCAGGGCGTCCATGGCCTGTTCGAGCTGGGTGTCCAGGTCCCACGCGTTGGCGTGGTCGAGGTCCTCCTGGAGCTTGCCCATCTCCTCCATCAGCGCGTCGGAGTAGTCGGTCGCCATCAGTTCGGCGACCTCGTTGAAGCGCTTGAGCTTGCCCATGATCTCGCGGGCGCCGTCCTGGACGTTCTCCAGGACCGTCTTGGACTCGTCCAGCGGCGGCTCCTGCATGAGCATGCCGACGGTGTAGCCGGGGGCGAGGAGGGCGTCACCGTTGGACGGCTGCTCCAGCCCGGCCATGATCTTCAGCACCGTGGACTTACCGGCGCCGTTGGGCCCCACGACGCCGATCTTCGCGCCCGGCAGGAAGCTCAGCGACACGTCGTCAAGGATGACCTTGTCGCCGTGGGCCTTGCGCGTCTTGCGCATCGTGTAGATGTACTCAGCCAAGAGAAACCGTCCGGCAGTCTGGATCTGTCATGGTCAACATGCGGCTCCGCCGCGTGGGCCGATGCATGTGCGGCTCCGCCGCGCGAGGGCAGATACACCCATCTTGCCGCACGGCCGCCCTCCGAAGGAAACGGGTACCAGGCGCACCGACGGCCGCGGCCCCGGGGCGGGCGGTGCGCTCCGGGGCCGCGAGGTGATCGAACGTCACCGCTCGGTCACTCCGCGGGACCGGTCTTCTTCCTGCGGACGAAGAAGACGGCGCCGCCGCCGACCACGACCAGCGCGACCGCTATCCCGCGATCACCGGCGTGGCACTGCTGGACCCGGTCTCGGCGAGGTCGGTCCCGGTGGAGCCACCGGCGCCACTCCCGTTACCGGTCCCGGTGCCGGTCCCGGTGCCGCCTGCCGAGGCGGGTACCGGCTGGGCGTTGGGCCTGGGCGCGGCACTGCCGGCGGTCTTGCAGTCCAGCACTCCGGTGAAGGTCTTCCTGAAGCCGCCCGCGCCCTTGATCGTTATCTCGTACGCCTGGTCCTCGGCCACCGGCACGGTGATCGTCCGCGCCTTGCCCGGAGCGATCTCGTACGACCTGCCGGAGAGCTGGAACCGGAACGCCTTGTCGCCCTTGTTGGTGGCGGTGACATCCACGCCGTTCTTGGCGCAGTTCTTCTCGGCGGATATCGCCGGGACGGCGCCCTGCTTCTTCCAGGAGACCGTGGCCGTCGCCGAGACGGTGGACTCGCTGGAACCGGCCAGGATCATGGTCTGGCTCCTGACCTGGCCGACGTTGCCGGTGAAGGCCCGGCCGACCGGGACCTTCGTCGCGGCCTGGGCGGTCAGTGAGGTGGTGCCGTCGGCCGTGCCCTTGGGCACGTCGAAGAAGAGCTTGGCGCCGTCGGTCACATCGGTGGCCGGCTTGCCGTCCGCACCGACGATCTTGACGCCCTTGGGCATGTCCGCGGCCGGTGCGACGCTGACGCTGCCGGCGTTGGTACGGACCGTGACGGGGCCCAGACGGCCGCCGGTCCTCCCGGAAACGGCGGGGTCGTCCAAGGTCAGCGACGCCTTGGGCTCGGGCAGGTTCTGCGCGCTCTTCTCCAGGTAGTCGGCGAGCTTCTCCGCGGCCGGGTCGACGGCCTCGACCTTGGCGTGGTCGGAGAAGCGCCAGATCGCGACCTGGGTGCCCGCGGCGGCGGCCTTGTCCGTCAGCCTGCCGGCCCCGGCCTTCTTGGCCAGTGCGGCGAAGTCGTTGACCTGCGGGTAGGAGTTCTGGAGGATCCAGCGGATCTTGCCCGCGTCCTTGTTCCCCGTCAGCGACGAGGCGCTCCAGGGCACCTCCTGGTACTTCGCCTGCCGCTGCGTCGGGTTGTGGATGTCGATGCAGTACGTCTGGAGCGTGCCGCCGTTGTCCACCGCCATCTCGAAGAGACCGGCACCGACCTGCTGATTTCCGTCCTCGCCGTGGACGACCGCCTGTCCGAAGGTCTTCAGCCCCCGAGGGTGGCGGTGGCGCCTGCGTGCACCGGCGCGGTCTCCTCGGCCGCGGCGGTACCCGCGGTAGCCACGACACCCGCGGCGACCAGGCCCGAGGCCAGGACGGCGGCAGCAAGGCGCGCTGCGCCCCGGCTCCTCACAGAAATCATGAATTTCCCCTCTGGGCGAGACGGGGCGGATCGGGGAGGTGTCTCGCCGGAAAGAACAGAACCCAACAGACTCAACAGCCGAATGTGTCAGCCCCCGTGAGTACCTGTCGGATCCTAGAGAGCGGGCGTACCAGGGTCCCCGGTAATGCCGTCCTATAAGCGATCCGAATCGCAATCGTTACCGTACAGAGCCCTCCTGACCTGGGATTATCGACATATCTCCGGGAGGTTTCAGGGCACTGACACCTTCTCAGGCGAATCACTCAGCAGCGTGAGCACGCGGCCCGCGGAGGTGGTCGCAGGACTTCGCCGGCCCGGCCGGCCCGGAGGTGCGGGCGCGCCCAGGGGCATGGACGCCGCCTTCGGCCCGGGCCCCGCCGCCCCTTCCTCCGGCGTGGCTTCTGCCTTCGTCACGGCTGGGGCTCTCGTCGCCGCCTCCGTACTCGACGCCGCTTGTGCCGCTCCCACCGCGTCGACCATGGCCACCGCGGTGGCGGCCGATGTGCCGGGCTGCGGTACGAGGTCCGGGCGGGCCCGCGAGATCCTGCGGAAGGCGGCGGTGCCGCGCGACAGGTCGTGCCCGATCGTGAAGGCGTCGACTTCGGCGGAGACCCACCGCTGCCCGCCGCGGTCCTCCGGCCGCTCCCCTTCCCGCATCCTCAGCCGGCCGTGCACGACCAGCGGCTCGCCCACCGCCACCGACGCGGCGAGGTTGTCCGCCAGGGAGCGCCACGCCCGTACCGTATAGAAACTCGTGTCACCGTCGACCCAGCGCTCGCGCGCCTTGTCCCACCGCCGCTCGGTCGTCGCCATCCGGAACCGCGCCACCGACACGCCCGCCGTCGTCTGCCGGTACTCCACCGCCGTCGCGACGTTCCCCACCACCGTCACCGTCGTTTCGTACATCGAACCCGCCTCCCCCTCCGCCGGTCTTTCCGTGCGTTGGCGCCATGCTGCACAAAATTTCCGACGCCTGCCGAAGCCTGTGGGCTACCGAGCAGTTGTGGACAACTGCGTCACTCCGAGGAGGGAAAAGGCGGAAGAGGGAGGCGGCGAGGGGGCCTTCCGGCTTACAACCCCGCCGCCACCGCGTACTGTTCACGCACCTCCCGGTAGCGGAACAGTTCGGCCGCGACGGGTTCCAGGACCCGGGCCCGCCCGCACGCCGCCGACGCGTCGCGCAGCCGCCGTTCGGCCTCCTGCCCGTACCGCCGCGCCGGTCCACGTGCCATCAGCCCGCACGCCCACGCCAGCGCCGGCCCGCCGGCCGTCCCCACCGCGCCGAGCAACAACGCCACCGGCCAGGCCACCTCCCCCGTCACTCCCGTCACCGCTCCCAGCAGCCACATCACGCCGACCACTTGCAGGGCCAGCAGAAGTCCCTGTGCGGCGGCGGCCACCGTCCACCACCGCGGCTTCACGGGCGGCCCGGCCCGCAGCGCGCCGTCGGCAGCCGCCACCACGGCGTCCAGCGCCTCCGGCAGCCCCTCGGCCCCCCGCTCGGCCGCCTCCCGTACCGCCTGCGCCCAGGGCACGGGCAGTCCGCGAGCCGCCTCGCCGGCCACGGCCCGTACGGCTTGCTCCACCACCGGCCGAGCCGCCGCCCGCCGGTCCAGAGCACCGCTGCCGCCCAGCGCACCGCTGCCGGCCAAAGCATCAGCACCACTGCCGCCCAAGATTCCACTGCCGCCCAAGATCCCGCTGCCGGCCGACGGCCGCACGCCGGGCCCCACTCCGCCACCGCCCCAAGCCCCCGGGCCCGCACCCGCGCCCACACTCACTCCGGCACCCGCACCCGCACCGGCTCGCCTCAGCTTCCGCCCTCCCCATAGGCGCCACAGCCCCCCGACGCGAACGAGCCGAGACCGGCGCGCCAGTTGATCCGACCGCAGCCGATCCTCCGACCACGTCCCCCGCCGATCCTCCGACCGCGCCCCTGACCAGCCCTTAGACCGCCGCGCCGCTCCCCCTGCCCCCACCCGCCGTGCCGCCGGCCGCGCCGCGCGACGTCCACGGAACCGCCCCCACGCCGTCCCGCAGGCCCATTCCTCGTGCCGCAGCCAGTCACGTTCCGCCGCACGCCCCATGGCCATCGCCCCGACCGCCTCGGCCAGTTGGTCCTCGAAGTCCTCACGCGCCCCCTCCGTCAGGCCGATCCGCCCCTCCGCCACGTACACGGGCCGCAACCGCGCCGCCACCGCGTCCACATCAGCGGTCAGCCGCCGGCCCGCGGCACCTCGCTCCGCGACGAACTGCCCGAGCAGCTCGCGCAGTTCACCGACCCCTTCGCCGGTGGCCGCCGACAGCGCGAGCACCACCGCACCCGGCTCACCGTGCTCCCCAGCGCCAGCCCGTCCTCGTCCAGCAGCCGGCGCAGATCGTCCACCACCTGGTCGGCGGCCTCGCCGGGCAGCCGGTCCACCTGATTGAGCACCACGAAGGTGACCTCCGCGTAGCCCGCCAAAGGCCGCAGATACCTTTCGTGCAGCACGGCGTCCGCGTACTTCTCCGGGTCGACCACCCAGATCACCGCGTCCACCAGTTTCAGCAGCCGGTCGACCTGCTCGCGGTGCCCGCCTGCCGCCGAGTCGTGGTCGGGCAGATCCAGCAGTACGAGTCCGTCCAGCCCGGCGGCGCTCCCGGAGCCGTACGCGAAGTCTGTCCCGAAGATCCCGGATCCACCCCCGACCCTGCTCCCGCTCCCACTCCCGCCTCCCCCCATCGCACCGGCCACGCCCCCGGCCCCGGCCCCCGAACCGGTCCCAGGCCCGGTCCCCGAGCCGTTCCCCGGCACACACCTCCGCGCCTCCGGAATCCCCAACCGGTGCAGCAGCCCGTCCGCCCCTGACCGGCCACCCGCCCACACACAGGCCACGGGCTCCGAAGTCGTCGGACGACGTACCCCCACCTCGGACCGTTCCTGCCCGGCCAACGCGTTGAACAGCGACGACTTGCCGCTCCCGGTCGCTCCCGCGATGGCGACCACCGTGTGGTTCCTGGACAGCCGGCGCCTCTCTTCCGCCGCGAACAGCACCTGCCCCGCCTCGGCCAGCGTCTCCCCGTCCAGCCTCGTACGGGACAGGCCGACCAGTTCCCGCAGCGCGTCCAGCCTGGTCCGCAGCCCGTCCGTGGCCGCCGCCCGCCGCTCCCCGGCCGACGCGCGTCCGTACCCGCTCACGTTCCGGTCCGCGTTCCGGTCCGCGCTCCAGTCCGTACCGGCGTCCTCGCCCGCACGGCCGCCCCACATATCGCCCCCGTCGGCCACCCCCATCAAATCCGCCAGCCCCTCCGAATCCACCATTCCGGCCAGCCCCACCCAACCCGGTGCTCTCATACGCGCCTCCGCCACGGCCGCCGCCCGCGCCCGTCGCCGCTCGGCCGCAAACCCCGCCGGGCCTCCCTCCGGCGCCCTGCGCGCGATCAGCCCGTCGTCCCACACCCCACGCACCCCATCCAGCCCCCCGGCCCGCCCTCCCACCCCTCAACCTCCTCCCTCACACCTCTCACATCACCCACTTCACCGACTTCACTGACTTCGCCCACTCCACCCCCTTCACTCGCTTCACCCACCTCACCGGCCTCGACCAGCCCACACTCGCCACCCTCCTCCCCTCCCACCTCACTCGAAGCACCCCTCCCCTTCGCCTCCCAAGACCCCGCAGAAACACTCACCGCGCCACCATCTCCCTCTTCTCGCGCTGCTCCCTCTGCAATACGGACAGCGCGGCGATCAGCCCGACCTGATGGGCCGTCGGCACTCCCCACCACTCCAGCGGAGCCAGCCGTCGTTCCCGCTCACCGTCCAGCGCGTGCTCCAGGTACGTCCTGAGCAACCGTTCCCCCCGGTCCCGCAGCCGCAGCGCGCCATGGGCCCCCAGCAGTCCCGCCAGGTGCTGCCCCGCCGCCCGCGCCCGCCGCCCGCCGAGCAGCGCGATGGCCAGCAGCGCCGCCGCTTCCTCCGCGTCGAGCGCACCCGCACGCTCCCCGGTGCCCACCCCTCGTACCCCCATAGCCCCTCGTGCTCCTCGTGCCCCTCGCGCCCCACGTTCCTCCCGCACCTCCCGCACCTCGTCCTCGGCCAGTTCCTCAAGGCAGCGCCGCCAACGCCGTACGAGAACCCCCACCCGCCCGGCCGCCCCGTCCGCCACCTCATCCCCGACCTCATCCCTGGCCTCACCCCCAACCTCATCCCCGGCCTCACCTCCGGCCCGTTCACCCATCCCTCCCCCAGCACCCCCACAGCCGCCGTATCCGGCCGAGCGGCCAAAGCCACCGAGTCGCGGCGCCACGCGTCGGCGATCCGCTCGTCCGCCTGCTCCACAGCGCAGCGCAGCAGGGAGGTGAGCCCGCGGGTGAGCGCGTCCAGCAGCTCATCAGGGCGTCCACCGAGCGCGTGGTCCCTCCAGTGGGCGCGGGCGTCCCCGGAGAGCACCTCCCCCTCGGCGATCTCCTTCCGCACCCGCTCCGCGGCCTCCTCGTACGCCTCCTCGACCCGGTCGGCCAGGCGCAGCGCGGCGGCGTGCTGCGCCGCGCAGGCCCCGGCCAGCGCCGGCATACGGCGGCGCAGGGAGGCGATGATCCCGGCGCTGGTGCGGTGGGCGGCGGCGGTACGGGCGATGGGGTCCCGGGCATGCCGTTCCAGCCACTCGCGCAGCCCGGCCACCGCCGTCGCGGGCAGCAGTCCGCTTCCGCCACCCGCCGATTCGGGCAGCTCGGGGATGGTGAACCGGGGGACATCGGCCAGGCCCGCCCGTGCGAGCAGCGCCGCGTACCGTGCCGAGACGTCCAGGGCGATCTGATGCGGTACGCGATCGAGCACGGTGACCAGCGTGACGTCGTACTCCTTCGCCGTACGCAGCAGGTGCCACGGCACCGCGTCCGCGTAGCGCGCGGCGGTGGTGACCAGCACCCACACATCGGCGGCACAGATCAGCTCGGCCGCCAGCTCCCGGTTGCGGGCGACCAGCGAGTCGATGTCGGGGGCGTCCAGCAGCGCGAGCCCACTGGGCAGCGCCTCGTCCGTCTCGATCCGCAGCGCCTCCGCCCCGGCCGCCGCACCGGCCCCCGCGTCCTCCTGCCCCGGTGTCCGGATCCTGGCAAGCTGTGGCAGCACCCGCTGTCCGGCGAACCAATGGTGATCGTCGGGGTGGCACACCAATACGGGCGTACGCGTCGTCGGCCGCAGCACCCCCGCCTCACTCACCCGCCGTCCGACCAGCGAATTGACGAGCGTGGACTTGCCCGCCCCGGTGGATCCGCCGACAACCGCGAGCAAGGGCGCCTGAGGGGAGCGCAGGCGGGGCATCACATAGTCGTCGAGCTGGGCGAGCAGCTCACACCGGCCGCGTCGGGCGCGGGCGGCACCGGGAAGTGGCAGTGGGAAGCGTGCGGCATCGACGCGGTCGCGCAGTGCGGACAGCGCGTCGATGATCCGGGGTCGTACGTCCGAGGTCGCCACACGTGCAGAATGCCCAATTTTGGCGGGTTTTTGAAGCGTATACCCCCTCGTGTGCGCCGTCTGAACCCGTACAAATCGGAATCAGTGACACACGGGGCACATGGGACAGGAGAGACTCAGGCATAACGAGTACACAACACCCGCCGCGCGAGACGCCAAAAGCGGTGCGCGATTCGCACCTGCCTGCGATTATCGGGACCGCTTCACCGAACCTCCACAACGTGCCACGGAGGTGAAGCAACCAGGACGAGGCACACGGACCCCTATCCTTGTCCGCGGCCCGTGATCCACGTCCACCACCGGCCCCCGTAGCTCAGTGGATAGAGCAGGTGCCTTCTAAGCACTTGGCCGCAGGTTCGAGTCCTGCCGGGGGCGCAAACCGAGCCTCACCAGCGAAAACACCGGTGAGGCTCTTCTTTGTCCGGGAGCACATCGCCGACGGACCAAGTGCCTTGACCTGCCCATCGTCATGGGCAGGTCAAATGACCGGTGCGGCCTCGCCGCGCGACATCGCGTACGACTCACCGCGCGCCATCGCGTACGGACGCGTGCACTCGACCGCTTGTTCGAGTCGGCTTTCGTGGGCAGGGCGCGAGCGCGAGGTCAGTTGGCCTGGCCGAGCGGTCGCATGGTGATGTGGTTGACGTCCATGCCCTCGGGCTGGTTGACGGCGAAGAGGATGGCCTCGGCGATCTGCTCGGCGGTCATCGCCGGTGACGTATCGGGGCGTCCGCCACGGTTGTCCCAGAACGGGGTGTCCACGATCCCGGGGGCGACGAGGGTGACGCCGACTCCGTCCTTGGTGACCAGGAGCCGGGTGTTCTCGGCGAGGGCGTGCGCGGCCCACTTGGTGACCGAGTACAGGTTGCCGGGCGTGTGCCTGACGCCGGCGACCGAACCGACGATCACGATCCGGCCCTTGGACTCCCTGAGGTGCGGCAGTGTCTCCCGTACCAGCAGGGACGGGCCGAGGACATTGGTGAGGACCATGGCACGCATCGCCTCGGGGTCCTGGTCCTCCAGGGTGCCGGGCAGGGAGAACCCGGCGTTGGCGATGACGGTGTCCAACCGGCCCCAGGTGTCGACGACCTGACGTACGGCGGAGGCGACATGGCTCGCGTCACTGGCGTCACCGGTGAACGTCAGCAGTTGCTCCCCCGCTCCGGCGGAGGCGGCGAAGGCAGCCAGGCGGCCGGCGTCGCGTCCGGTGACGGCCACACGGTGGCCCTGCTTGAGCAGGGCGCGGGCGGTGGCGGCACCGATTCCGGTCGAACCGCCGGTGATCAGCGCGACGGATTCCATGGGACGGCCTCCTCGTTGATGGCGGGCATCGGCGGCCCGCCAGGGTTCCAGGTGTCGCTGAACGCGGGCCGGCGCATGGCGTCGACCGGCTTCGTATCGCCACCGGTCCCCGGGGCCCGGTCATGGCCGAACGGCCGGCCGTACGGGCAGCCGGGCAACTCCTCCAGCGCACCGCCGGCGATCGGCCGCGCATGACCGTTCTCGATGCTAGGGGGCGTAACCGGTCGTGATCAAGGGGTGGCTGATATACGCCCCTTGGCCCGGACCACGCCGGACTACCCGACTCTCCCGGAGCACCTCCGAGCACTCCGGAGCACCCCGGCCCCTCAAGGCCCGGGGACACCGGCGGGTCGCGTGATTCCGCCAAGGGCGCGCAGAAGTGAACGGTCTGCTGACGGTCGTCGCACGCGCGCAATGCTGAGCGCGCGGCATCACCGTGCGCGGCGATGTGCGACAGCGGGTGTCTGGAGTGGGTGGAGGAACAGGGTGGTGTCCCGGGGATGCTCCGGGGATGCCTGAAGATGCCCTGGCCGTCGTGGTCCGGCCAGGTCCTGAGCTGCCGGAACACCGTACGAGGCAGGGCCGGAACAGCGACCGCCCACCGGCGCGGACCGCCGCGGTCCGGGTGTGCGCCTGGGGTGAGCGGACCTGATGGCGTGTGCTCGGTGGGCCGGCGCGTACGCCCGGGAAGTGCTGAAGGGCGTCACTCCGCGCGCCGTCCGTACGGGGTTGCCGGCGGCGGCGGTTTGCGGTGGGCTCGAAGTGGCTGCTCGGCAGGGCCGCGGAAGGAGCGATGCGAGATCGCTCGGGGGCCGCGGGGCCGGCGGCCGACGCCAGGGGGGAATCGTCTTTTCGACGCCGGATGGTTCCTCCCTGCGTGCAGGGATGTGCATGTGGGCGGTGCCCGCCGCCCATCAGACGTCCGTTCCCGGATAACCAGTGCTCAGGGGGAAATCCATGCGTCTTGCCCCGAGTCCGACGCGGCTTCCACCGGCTGCCGATGACGACGGTGACACTGCCATGGCTGCCATACGGTGGTCACCGCAGGCCCTGCGGGCGTTATCGCCGCGCGAAACGGTCGCGGTGGCCGAACGGATACGAACCTTCCTCATCGAGAACGTCTGCGGGACCGGCGGCCACCTCGGCCCCAATTTGGGTGCGGTGGAGCTGACTCTGGCGTTGCACCGGGTTTTCGACTCGCCCCGCGACGCCCTGATCTTCGACACCGGGCACCAGGCGTACGTGCACAAAATCATCACCGGACGTGCGCACGGCTTCGACCGGCTGCGGCAGCGGGGCGGGTTGTCCGGATATCCCAGCCGCAGCGAATCGGTGCACGACTGGGTGGAGAACTCCCATGCCTCCACCAGCCTGGCGTACGCGGACGGTCTGGGAAAAGCCTTCGCGGCAAGGGGCGAAGGCGACCGGTGGGTCGTTCCGGTGATCGGGGACGGCGCGTTGACCGGCGGGCTGGCCTGGGAGGCGCTGAACAATCTGGGGACGGCCGGGCGCCGCCGTATCGCGGTGGTGCTCAACGACAACGGCCGTTCCTACGCGCCCACCACCGGGGCACTGGCCGATCACCTGAGCGCCCTGAGGCGGCCGTTGGCCCAGGCCGATGCCCCCGTAAGCGCCTATGTGGACGGCCCGCCCGAGGCGCGCAACCTCTTCACCTGCCTGGGATTCACCTATCTGGGTCCGGTGGACGGCCACGACCTGGACGCGGTGGAGGCGGCGCTGCGGCAGGCGCGCGAAATCGGCGGCCCGGTGCTGGTGCACACCGTCACCGTCAAGGGCAAGGGCTACGTACCGGCGGAGACCGATGACGCGGACTGCCTGCACGCGGTGGGCGTCGTGGACCCGGCCACCGGTACCGCCCGCGACACCGCTGCGCCCACCTGGACCGATGTCTTCGCCGGCGAGCTGGCGGAGCTGGGCGCCGGCCGCGAGGACGTGGTGGCGGTGTGCGCGGCGATGCTGCGCCCGACCGGGCTGGGGCCGTTCGCCGACCGCTTCCCGGGGCGGGTCTTCGATGTGGGCATCGCCGAACAGCAGGCGATGTGCTCGGCCGCCGGGCTGTCCATGGGCGGCCTGCACCCGGTCGTCGCCCTCTACGCCACCTTCGCCAACCGCGCCTTCGATCAGTTGCTGATGGACGTCGCCCTGCACCGGCTGCCGGTCACCCTGGTCCTGGACCGGGCCGGCATCACCGGCCCGGACGGCCCCTCCCATCACGGCATGTGGGACCACACCCTGCTCTCCCTGGTCCCCGGCCTGCGGCTGGCCGCCCCACGGGACGCCACCACGCTGCGCACCCTGCTGGGAGAGGCGCTGGCCGACCAGGACGGCCCCACCGCCCTGCGTTTCCCCAAGGGAGCGGTGGGCGCGGACGTACCGGCGGTGGGCCGTATGGGGCAGGTGGATCTGCTCTCGGCTCCCGGGCGCGACGTGCTGCTGGTGGGTCTGGGGGCGATGGCCGCTCCCTGCCTGGCCGCCCGGGAACGGCTGGCCGCGCGCGGTGTGGAGGCCACCGTCGCCGCGCCGCGCTGGGTGCTACCGCTGCCGCCGGAGCTGGTGCAGCTCGCCGCCCGTCACACGCTGGTCGTCACGGTGGAGGACTGCGCCCGTACCGGCGGGGTGGGCTCCGCGCTGGCCCAGGCCTGCACCGACGCCGCGGTCGCCGCCCCCGTACACAGTCTGGGTCTGCCCCGGACCTTTCTGACCCACGGTTCGCGCGCCGAACTGCTGGCTGCCACGGGCCTGGACGCCGGCGGCATCGCCACCGCCGTCCACCTGGCCTGGAACGCCCGGCACCGGCGCCGATGACGCACCCGCCGTCCCGTACGCGCCGAACGGTCCGTACATGCTGAAGGGTCCGTACGCGCCCACCGCTCCGTACGCACCCACCGCTCCATACGCACTCACTGTCCCGTACGTACCCGCCCGCCACTCCGTACGCGCCCACCGCCCCGTACGTCCCGCTCCCCGCCCTTGATGACGCGCACCACCCCCGGAGGCTTCGATGACCACCACCAACCTGCCCATACCCGAGGTCCGCGCCCGGCCGGCCGGCTCACCCCCATACCCGCCCCGGCCCCCGTCCCCGGCCGCCGCACCTCCCCAGACCCCGGAGCGCCGCCGCTCCCGCCAGCTCCACGTCGGCGATGTCCCGGTGGGCGGCGGCGCCCCGGTCTCCGTCCAGTCGATGACCACCACCCCCACCACCGACATCGACGCCACCTTGCAGCAGATCGCCGAACTGACCGCGGCCGGCTGCCAGATCGTACGGGTGGCGGTGCCCTCCCAGGACGACGCGGACGCGCTGCCCGCCATCGCCGCCAAGTCGAGGATCCCGGTGATCGCGGACATCCACTTCCAGCCGCAGTACGTCTTCGCCGCCATCGACGCCGGGTGTGCGGCGGTCCGCGTCAACCCCGGCAACATCAAGAAGTTCGACGACAAGGTCAAGGAGATCGCCCGGGCCGCCTCCGACGCGAAAGTGCCGATCCGGATCGGTGTCAACGCCGGCTCGCTGGACCGGCGGCTGCTGGCCAAGTACGGCAAGGCCAGCCCTCAGGCCCTGGTGGAATCCGCGCTGTGGGAGTGCTCGCTGTTCGAGGAGCACGGCTTCACCGACCTGAAGATCTCCGTCAAGCACCACGACCCGCTGACGACGGTCGCCGCCTACCGCCGGCTCGCCGCCGCCTGCGACTACCCGCTGCACCTGGGGGTGACCGAGGCCGGACCACCCCCGCAGGGCACCATCAAATCCGCCACCGCCTTCGCCATCCTCCTGGCCGAGGGGATCGGCGACACCATCCGGGTCTCGCTGACCGCGCCGCCGGTCGAAGAGGTCAAGGCCGGCCTGCAGATCCTGCAGTCCCTGGGCCTGCGCCGACGGCAACTGGAGATCGTCTCCTGCCCCTCCTGCGGCCGTGCCCAGGTCGATGTCTACCGGCTCACCGAACGGGTGGCCGCGGCTTTGGACGGCTTCCCACACCCGCTGCGGGTGGCGGTGATGGGCTGCGTGGTCAACGGCCCCGGCGAGGCCCGCGAGGCCGATCTCGGCGTTGCGTCCGGCAACGGCAAGGGCCAGATCTTCCGTAAGGGCGCCGTCATCAAGACCGTACCCGAATCGAAGATCGTCGAGGCTCTCGTCGAAGAGGCCCTGCGCCTCGGCGAAGCCCAGGCCGAACAGGCCCGTGTGGAACAGGCCCAGGCCGAACAGTCTCGTGTGGAACAGGCCCAGGCCGGACGGACCGAGACCGGGCAGCCCCGGGCCGGGCAGGGCGGAAACCAGGAACCGGAGCCGGCGTCATGACCACCGCCGCTTTGGAAACGCCGCTGGACCTCCCCCTCCTGCGCAAGCGGATCGATTCCTGCCTGGACCACTACCTGACCGTCAAGGCGTACGCCGCGCGCACCGAAAACCTGCCCGCGCTCCCGCTGGAGGTCCTGCGCGACTTCCTGTTCGCCGGTGGCAAGCGCATCCGCCCGCTGATGTGCGTCCTGGGCTGGTACGCCGCCCGCGGGCGGGGCGAGGCCGACCCGGTGCTCCGGGCGGCGGCCTCCCTGGAGCTCTTCCACGCCTTCGCCCTGATCCACGACGACATCATGGACCGCAGCGACACCCGCCGCGGCCACCCCACCGTTCACCGTACCCTTGCCGAGCGCCATCAACACCGTACGCATCACATCGAGTTCGGTGAGCACGCCGCCATCCTGCTGGGCGACCTGGCGCTGGCCTGCTCCCAGGAGATGCTCAACGGCGCGGGTCTGAGCACGGCCCAGCTCACCGTCGCCCTGCCCACGCTGGACGCCATGCGCACCGCGGTGCTCTACGGCCAGTACATGGACCTGGACACCGCCGAACAACTGACCGACGACGTGGAGCGGGCGCTGGCCGTCGTCCGCTACAAGACGGCCAAGTACACCGTCCAGCACCCGCTGCACCTGGGTGCCGCCCTGGCCGGTTCGGGGCCTGCCGTACGGGCCGCGCTGAGCGCCTACGCCCTGCCGCTGGGCGAGGCGTTCCAACTGCGCGACGACCTGCTGGGCGTCTTCGGCGACCCCGCCGTCACCGGCAAATCCGTCCTGGACGACCTGCGGGAAGGCAAACGCACCGTCCTGCTCGCCCTGGCCCTGCGCCACGCCGACGCCCGCCAGGCGCGGACGCTGCGCCACCTGGTCGGCGACCCGGACCTGGACGAGGAACAGGCCGCCACCTTGCGTACCGTCCTGGCCGGCACCGGTGCCCGCGCCCGGGTCGAGACGCTCATCGACTCCCACCTGCACACCGCTCTGCGCGCCTTGGACTGCGCGCCCTTCCCCGCCGACGCCCGGGACGCGCTGCGCGAGGTCGCCCACACCCTCACGGAGCGTGCCCTATGAGCACACCGACCGCCCGGCGCCGGGTACTGCTGGCGGCTCCCCGCGGCTACTGCGCCGGCGTCGCCCGCGCCGTCACCGTCGTCGAGAAGGCTTTGGAGCTGTACGGCGCGCCCGTCTACGTACGCCACGAGATCGTCCACAACAAGTACGTCGTGAAGTCCCTGGAGCACCGGGGCGCCGTCTTCGTCGACGAGGCCACCGAGGTCCCGGAAGGCGCCACCGTCATCCTCTCCGCCCACGGGGTCGCCCCCGGCGTCCATGAGGAGGCCGCCGCCCGCCGTCTGACCACCATCGACGCGACCTGCCCGCTGGTGACCAAGGTCCACAAGGAGGCCCTACGGTTCGCCCGCGAGGATTACGACATCCTGCTGATCGGCCACGCCGGGCACGAGGAGGTCATCGGCACCAGCGGCCAGGCCCCCGACCACATCACCGTGGTCGACGGCCCCGACGACGCCGCGACCGTCGAGGTCCGCGACCCGGAGAAGGTCGCCTGGCTGTCCCAGACCACGCTGTCCGTCGACGAGACGACGGCCACGGTCGCCGCCCTCCGGGCCCGCTTCCCGCACCTGCTCTCCCCGCCCGGCGACGACATCTGTTACGCCACACAGAACCGCCAGGCGGCGGTCAAACGGCTGGGTGCCGACGCCGACCTGGTCCTCGTCGTCGGCTCCCGCAACTCCTCCAACTCCGTACGGCTCGTGGAGGTCGCCCTGGACGCCGGCGCGGGCGCGGCCCGCCTGGTGGACACCGCCGAGGACATCGACGAGGGCTGGCTGACCGGCGTACGGACGGTCGGTGTCACCTCCGGCGCCTCGGTTCCCGACCTCCTCGTCGACGGCGTCCTGGACCGGCTCGCCACGTACGGATTCACACGCATCGACGTGGTACGGGCGGCCGAGGAGCACCAGCTTTTCGCCCTGCCCCGCAACCTCGTGCCCCGGACCACCGGGCCGCCGCCCCCGGACGCACCGGCCTGACCACCGGCCTCGCCACTGGCCTGACGGCCGACCGCCACCCGCGCCACACCGGACCCCCGTAGAGAACCAGAAGGAGCAGACACCATGGCCCGCCGTACCGGCATCACCAAGACCGTCTCGAACATCGTCGACGACATCAAGGACATGCTCGACGACGCCCTCGACAGCGTCTGCGACCTGGAGCACGACACCCGCGACTCGCTGAGCAGGAGCCTGCGCCCGGAGCGCGAACGGGACACCGAGCGGGACACCGAGCGGCGCCGTACGGGCCCGGACGAGGCACGGAGCCCGCAACTGGAGATGGCGGCCCTGTGGTCCAAGCTCGGGCAGATCGAGGAGCTGCTGCGCCAGCAGCAGGAGGGGACCGTCGCCGCCCAGCCCGCGGGGCGCGCCAAGCAGCCGTCGTCGTGACGGTGCCGGGCGGTCCCGGCCGCCTGCCCCCGGCCGGAGCCGGTTCGCCGCGCCGGCACCGGCACCGGCCGGGGCCGCCGCCCGACCGCGTCCTGAACCGGCACGGCGGCGGCCGGCTCATCGACGTACGGCTGCACGAACCCGTCACCCTCGACGAACTGATCCAGGACCTGCGTGCGAGCCGCCAGTTCGTCGTACGCGACCACCGGACCGGCGAGGACTGTACGTACCAGGTACTGGCCGAGGTGATCGCCTGGGCACTCGGGGCGTGGGTCCCCACCGCGGCAGCCCACAGCCCCCTGAATCCGGCCACGCTGCTGGGCGACCCGCCACGCCGCGGTGCCACGCCCACCGGAGGACGCTGAGCCCCGCACCCCGGCCTCCCGCGCCTTTATTGGAGCTGCCCATGGCAACCGGCCGTGCCCGCCTGGTCCTCACCACGTTCGGCACCCTGCTCGTCCGCGAGGGCGCGCACACCCTCGCCCGGCACACCCGGCACCGCGACGCCGACGGTGAGAGTGCCGCACGTGACCGGGCCCGCGCGCTGCGCGAGGCCCTGGAGAGCCTGGGCCCCTTCTACATCAAGGTCGGCCAGATCCTCTCCACCCGTCCCGACCTGGTCTCCCCCACCCTGATCGAGGAACTGCAGACGCTGCACGACCAGGTCAGCCCGTCCCCCTTCGCCGACTTCGAACCGGTCATGGCCGGCGACCTCGGCCCACTGTGGGCAGCCGGCTTCCGCGACATCGACACCGACCGCCCCCTGGGCACCGCCTCCCTGGCCCAGGTCTACGCCGCCACCCTCGCCGACGGCACCCCGGTGGCCCTGAAGATCCAGCGCCCCGGCGTACGCCCCCTGGTCGAAGCCGACATGGCCCTGCTGACCAAGGCGGCCCGCTTCCTCGCCCGCCAGTCCCCCCGCTTCAACGCCGTCATCGATGTGAGCGCCATGCTCGGCGTCGTCTTCGACGCCATGCGCCCCGAACTCGACTTCACCCTCGAAGCCCGCAACATGCACCAAGCCCGCACACACACCGCGGACTTCAAACACCTCACCGTCCCCACCCCGATCTCCGCCACCCCCCGCGTCCTGATCCAGAGCCTGGCCCCGGGCTGCTCCATCGCCGACGCCCGCCCCCACGACTTTTCTCTGGAGGAACGCGCGGGCATCGGGCGGGACCTGCTCGCCTTCATGTACCGCTCCTACTTCCTGACCCGCACCTTCCACGCCGACCCCCACCCCGGCAACATCCTCGTCCACCCCGGCCAGCCCGCCCACCTCATCGACTGGGGCATGGTCGGCCGCATCGACCGCCCCTTGAGCACCAGCATCCTGCTGGTCCTGCTCAGCCTCGCCCAGAACGACGGCGCCGCCACCGCCAAAGCCTGGATCGAGATGGGCCACGCCACTCCCTGGGCCGAAGTCACCGACTTCATCGAGGACATGGCCGCCCTCGTCCCCCAGATCGCCACCGCCACCCTGGAAGAACTCAACTTCGGCGTCACCCTCACCGCCATCCTGGAACACTCCACCCAACGCGGCATCAAAACCAGCCCCATGATCTCCGTACTGGGCAAGTCCTTCGCCAACCTCGAAGGCTCCATCCGCAACCTGTGCCCCGAACTGTCCCTCATCGACATCTTCGAAGAGGAATTCCGGCACATCGCCTTCCGCCTCGCCACCGAAGCCCTCTCCGAGAAACAGGCCGCCCGCACCGCCCTCGACCTCATCCTCGGCAGCGCCACCGCACCCCAGCAGACCCGCAGCATCATCCGCGACCTGTCGAATCGCGAACTCACCGTCCAGGTCAACCAGCTCCCCATGAACCGCGCCCTACAAAACCTCCCACTCAGCAACCACAAAGTCCTCCGCGACTCCCTCGCCGTACTCCTCGCCCTCACCTGGTGGAGACGCCACCGCCACCATCAGCCACCCACCTGATACGCGCACGCCCGCGGCCGAACCCCACCGGAGGGAGACACCGCCGTGCTGAGCCAACCCCGAGGACTGCTCTTCTGGCTGGTCCTGATCACCTTCCTCTTTCTCGTAGCCATAGCCCCCGTCCAGACCGCCCACACTCTCCTGGACATGGCCCACGGCATCACCAAATTCTTCACCGGCCTCAAAAAATTCGTAGAAACCCTCAGCGCCTCCTGACTCGCCATTCAGTCAAGCCAATCCCCAACGGAAGGCTCCCCCATGCGAACCCTGCTCCTGGCCCTCGCCCTGTGCACCCTCCTCACCGCCGCAGCCTGCGCCACCACACCCCCCATAACCGCCGACGTACGCATCGTCCCCCCACCCGCGATGGCGTCACCCTGGCCATCTCCCAACCAACCTCCCAACCAACCGGTGCAGCCCCCACCCGCCGCAGCCACAAACAGATCGCTCACCGCGTCTTCGCCGGCTTCTTCAACGCTGACACCACAACGCGCGTCGTCCGCCGCTCGCCCGACCGGTCCTGACGAGGGCCGTGCTGCTTCCTCCGCCCCACCATCTCCGTCTCTGCCTGCCTCCTCCGTGACTCCCGGCACGCCACCTGCCTGCCGGCCTGCCACGCCTCTTCCCCCCTCTGAGCCCCCGTCACCCACGGCGGACAAGAAACCCGAAACAGACAGCACAGAGCATGCGCCGCAGCCCGCTCCGAAAGGCACCCACGATGACCACCGAACCGGTCAGGGCCTGGAACAAGGTCAATGACGGCACCGACCGAACACCGATGTACGAAAGCCTGCAGCGGCATTTTCCCCAACTGGCGGGAGTATGGGCTGCACAGCCTCCCGAATTCACCCGGATCGGACATGCCGTGGAACGGCACATCCGCGCCTGGGCGGAAGAGCACCACCTCATGGAAAATTCGGTGGTCCGTGACAGGGAATACCGCTCACGTCTGGCCCTGGGGATCCATCTGGGGTGGTGGAAAGTCACCGACCCGGTCATGGCGGAGATCATCGGGGAGGGCATGTGGTGGCTGACCGTATTCGACGACGTCCACTGCGAGGAACGCGCCCGAGCCGATATGCCGGGCTTCGCACGACGCATAACCACCATGATGCGCATGCTGGAACCCGGTGCCCGTCCCACCGAGCCCGGCTTCGCCTCGGCCCTGGCTGCTTTCGTGGCCCGGCTCCGCGCCACCGCAAGTGGTCGCATGACAGAGCGCGTCGTGATGGCGTACCACGCCGCCTTCGCCGCAATGCTCTGTGAAGCCCTGCTGGAGGACCCGGCCGACGTCACACTCGAAGACTTCACGGTGCTCCGTAGGCATGTGGTCTACGGACACATCAGCGTCCTCTTCGCCGAGCTGGCCATGGAATGCGACCTGCCCCCCGAGGTACGCGATTCCCCGACCGTTCACGACCTGCGGATGGCTGTGGCCAACGACATCGGCTGGGTGAACGACATCTACTCCGCCTTCAGGGAACACGACGTTCGCGGAGGGCTGCCGTTCTCCCTGCCCGGCGTACTCGCCGCGCACCATGCATACGGCCTGGACGAGGCAGTCGACCGGTCCGTGGCGATCCTCGACGCAGAGATCGCCCGGGTCCGCCGCCTGTCGGACGAGCTCGCGGCTTCGCCCGACCCCCAACTGAGGGCTTTCGCCCAGGGAATGGCAGTACTGGTGAGTTCCAACGGCTGGTACGAAGCCAATCACTTCTACCGATGATTCCGGTGAACCTTCCCGCCTCCTGCTGTCCCCATAGGACAGCAGGAGGCGGCACCGGACAAGCACCGGAGCGAAATACCTCCGCATCACCAGAGTGCTCCCACGGCTACCGGGTGCCGAGCCGTGTTTCCGCCGCTCGGTCGCATGCCTGCTTTTCGAACTGCCCGGAACGGAAGTCCACCGTGAAGAACCACACTCCCTTTGACCTGCATGCAGCCAAGCTGCTGAACGAGGCAACCGCCGACGACCTCGGGCAGAGCACACCATCGGTGTACGAGACCGCCCGCCTGGTGTCCGACGCCCCGTGGCTGGAGGGCCACAGCCGGCGGGTCCGCTTTCTTTGCGAGCGTCAGAACCCCGACGGCACCTGGGGCACCGCCGAACACGGACTGCTGCAGACCCTCAGCGCGGCCGAGGCACTGCTCACCGTCCTCGCCCGCGGCGACGATGTCCACGTCCCCCGCCCCCAACTGGTCAACACCACCGCACTCGCCGTCACCCGCCTCAGTCACTCGCTCGGCAACCACCAGTGCCCCCCGACGCTGCCCGACACCGTCGCGGTCGAACTCATCGTTCCCGCCCTGATCGACCGGATCCACCAGCACCTGGGCCGCTGCGCACGCAGTCGGCCACCCTTTCTTCTGCCCTGGGCCTCCTCCATACTTCTCGCCCGGCCGAAAGGGTGCCTTCCTTCGGTCCTGGCCGAGCTGCGCGCTGCGGTCTACCAGGGAGAACCACTACCGGAAAAGCTCTGGCACACCTGGGAGATCCTCGCCCCGGCCACCGAACACCCCGACCGTCACATCCGTCCGTACGAGGGGGCCGTGAGCTGTTCCCCGGCTGCCACCGCCGCCTGGCTGGGCCGGCCACACGACAGCGAGCGGCGACAGGCCGGCCTCCGCTACCTGCACCGTATACAGAGCCGCTACGGTGGCCCGGTCCCCGTCGCCGCCCCCATCACCACCTTCGAACGCGCCTGGATCGCAGGGCTCTTCGCCCATCACGGCGTCCCGCACACCCCGCCGCCCGCGCTCCTCGCCGGTCTGCGCGATGCGCTGGGTGAGGCCGGCGCTCCCGGCAGCCCCGGTCTTCCCCCCGACGCCGACGACACCGCTGCCGTTCTCTACGCCCTCCTGCACCACGGCGACCACATACGCCCCGACAGTCTCATGCCGTACTTCACCGACGACCACTTCTGCTGCTACCCCGAGGAACGGTCCCCCTCCTCCAGCACCAACGCCCACGCCCTGGAGGCTCTTGTCCTGTACGTGGCGCGTCACCCCGCCGACCGCGGGCGCTACCGGTCCGTCATCCGTCGGACCATCGACTGGCTGCTCGCCCAGCAGCATCCCGACGGCTCCTGGAGCGACAAGTGGCACGCCTCCCCCTACTACGCCACCGCTTGCTGTGTCCGTGCGCTGGCCGCATTCGCCGGGCCGGTCGCCCATCCAGCTCTGGCCCGCGCGTCGGCCTGGGCGCTGGCCACCCGTCTGCCCGGTGGACGCTGGGGCCACGGCGCAAACGGGACCGTGGAGGAGACCGCGTACGCGGTGTGGATCCTGCTGGGCCGTACGCCGCAGACCGGAGCCGCGCGGCAGGCCCTGACCTCCGCCCGCCGTATCCTCCAGGCCGAGTGCGTCACCGACAACATCCCGGCTCTGTGGCACGACAAAGACGTCTACGCGCCGTTGCGCATCCTTCGCGCCACCCGCCTGGCAGCCCTGCACACCCTTTACCATCTCCCGCGCCGCCGACCGGCTTCATGACCCGGGCTCAGCAATGCACAGGACTGGCTTACAGCTTCCAAAAACGCGAAAAAGCCCCGTAGGGAACCAGGTTCCCTACGGGGCTTTCTCTAAAATTTGTTCGGCGGTGTCCTACTCTCCCACAGGGTCCCCCCTGCAGTACCATCGGCGCTGAAAGGCTTAGCTTCCGGGTTCGGAATGTAACCGGGCGTTTCCCTAACGCTATGACCACCGAAACACTATGAAGATAACAACTCCGGCCAGCAAGGCGAGTTCGTTACTTCAGAACCTACACAGTGGACGCGAGCAACTGAGGACAAGCCCTCGGCCTATTAGTACCAGTCAACTCCACACCTTACGGCGCTTCCATATCTGGCCTATCAACCCAGTCGTCTACTGGGAGCCTTAACCCCTCAAAGGAGGTGGGAGCCCTCATCTCGAAGCAGGCTTCCCGCTTAGATGCTTTCAGCGGTTATCCTTTCCGAACGTAGCCAACCAGCCATGCCCTTGGCAGAACAACTGGCACACCAGAGGTCCGTCCGTCCCGGTCCTCTCGTACTAGGGACAGCCCTTCTCAAGACTCCTACGCGCACAGCGGATAGGGACCGAACTGTCTCACGACGTTCTAAACCCAGCTCGCGTACCGCTTTAATGGGCGAACAGCCCAACCCTTGGGACCGACTCCAGCCCCAGGATGCGACGAGCCGACATCGAGGTGCCAAACCATCCCGTCGATATGGACTCTTGGGGAAGATCAGCCTGTTATCCCCGGGGTACCTTTTATCCGTTGAGCGACGGCGCTTCCACAAGCCACCGCCGGATCACTAGTCCCTACTTTCGTACCTGCTCGACCCGTCAGTCTCACAGTCAAGCTCCCTTGTGCACTTACACTCAACACCTGATTGCCAACCAGGCTGAGGGAACCTTTGGGCGCCTCCGTTACCCTTTAGGAGGCAACCGCCCCAGTTAAACTACCCACCAGACACTGTCCCTGATCCGGATCACGGACCCAGGTTAGACATCCAGCACGACCAGAGTGGTATTTCAACAACGACTCCCCCGCCACTGGCGTGACGAGATCACAGTCTCCCACCTATCCTACACAAGCCGAACCGAACACCAATATCAAGCTATAGTAAAGGTCCCGGGGTCTTTCCGTCCTGCTGCGCGAAACGAGCATCTTTACTCGTAGTGCAATTTCACCGGGCCTATGGTTGAGACAGTCGAGAAGTCGTTACGCCATTCGTGCAGGTCGGAACTTACCCGACAAGGAATTTCGCTACCTTAGGATGGTTATAGTTACCACCGCCGTTTACTGGCGCTTAAGTTCTCAGCTTCGCAACCCCGAAAGGTCACTAACCGGTCCCCTTAACGTTCCAGCACCGGGCAGGCGTCAGTCCGTATACATCGCCTTACGGCTTCGCACGGACCTGTGTTTTTAGTAAACAGTCGCTTCTCGCTGGTCTCTGCGGCCACCACCAGCTCAGGATGCAAGACCCCTCACCAGCAATGGCCCCCCTTCTCCCGAAGTTACGGGGGCATTTTGCCGAGTTCCTTAACCATAGTTCACCCGAACGCCTCGGTATTCTCTACCTGACCACCTGAGTCGGTTTAGGGTACGGGCCGCCATGAAACTCGCTAGAGGCTTTTCTCGACAGCATAGGATCATCCACTTCACCACAATCGGCTCGGCATCAGGTCTCAGCCTTAACGTGCGACGGATTTGCCTACCGCACGGCCTACACCCTTACCCCGGGACAACCACCGCCCGGGCTGGACTACCTTCCTGCGTCACCCCATCACTCACCTACTACAAGTCTGGTCCGTCGGCTCCACCACTCCCCTACACTCCGAAGAGCTCAGGGCGGCTTCACGGACTTAGCATCGCCTGATTCGATGTTTGGCGCTTCAAAGCGGGTACCGGAATATCAACCGGTTGTCCATCGACTACGCCTGTCGGCCTCGCCTTAGGTCCCGACTTACCCTGGGCAGATCAGCTTGACCCAGGAACCCTTAGTCAATCGGCGCACACGTTTCCCACGTGTGTATCGCTACTCATGCCTGCATTCTCACTCGTGAACCGTCCACAACTACCTTCCAGTGCTGCTTCACCCGGCACACGACGCTCCCCTACCCATCACGATCCCCGTTAGGGGTAATACCGCAATGACACGACTTCGGCGGTGTGCTTGAGCCCCGCTACATTGTCGGCGCGGAATCACTTGACCAGTGAGCTATTACGCACTCTTTCAAGGGTGGCTGCTTCTAAGCCAACCTCCTGGTTGTCTCTGCGACTCCACATCCTTTCCCACTTAGCACACGCTTAGGGGCCTTAGTCGATGCTCTGGGCTGTTTCCCTCTCGACCATGGAGCTTATCCCCCACAGTCTCACTGCCGCGCTCTCACTTACCGGCATTCGGAGTTTGGCTAAGGTCAGTAACCCGGTAGGGCCCATCGCCTATCCAGTGCTCTACCTCCGGCAAGAAACACACGACGCTGCACCTAAATGCATTTCGGGGAGAACCAGCTATCACGGAGTTTGATTGGCCTTTCACCCCTAACCACAGGTCATCCCCCAGGTTTTCAACCCTGGTGGGTTCGGTCCTCCACGAAGTCTTACCTCCGCTTCAACCTGCCCATGGCTAGATCACTCCGCTTCGGGTCTTGGGCACGCTACTCAACGCCCTCTTCGGACTCGCTTTCGCTACGGCTACCCCACCCGGGTTAACCTCGCAACATACCGCAAACTCGCAGGCTCATTCTTCAAAAGGCACGCAGTCACGACATACGTGCAAGCACGCATGCGACGCTCCC